>JANRLX010000020.1:0-51334 GCA_033762115.1 Verrucomicrobiota bacterium | reverse complement strand
GCCGCTTTTTTTTCTCGATTACCTAGGGACAGGCAAGCTTGAGCCACACGTTTTTAAGCAGATCATCAAGGGGTTCGTCAAAGGCTGCGCGGAAAATGGTTGCGCCTTGATTGGGGGAGAGACCGCCCAGATGCCAGGATTTTACCAGCCTGGGGAATATGATGTGAGCGGTACTATTGTGGGGGTTGTTGAAAAGTCACGCATGCTGGATGGGAAGAAAATCCGGCGAGGAGATGCGATTATCGGAATTGCTTCGAGCGGTTTGCACACCAACGGCTATTCACTGGGACGACAAATTTTCTTCGAGAAATTGAAAATGAAACCGACTGACCGCGTGCCCGAATTAAAAAACAGCATCGGGGCGGAACTGTTGAAGGTGCATGTAACTTACGGTCCCCTGGTGCAGGGTTTGTTGAAAAAATTCAATGTAGGAACAGAGCGGGTGATTCGCGGTTTGGCTCACATCACAGGCGGCGGTTTCGTTGATAACATCCCGAGAGTCCTTCCCAGGAATGTAAATGCGGTCATACGAAAGAATTCTTGGGAGATGTTGCCGATTTTTGACCTGATCCTGCGGAAAGGTGGGGTTCCAGAACCTGAACTGTATCAAGTATTTAATATGGGAATTGGAATGACCGCGATCGTCCAGGAATCAAAAGCTGAAGCAGTGCTGAAGCAAATTAAAATGAGTGGACATGCCGCCTGGATCATCGGAGAGGTAAGCAAAGGCAGTGGGGTAGTGGAAATGGTCTAAGTAATAAAGGCACGATATTGCACCTTTTTAAAGGTAAACAAAACTTGCATCATCTCTTGATGTAAGTTTTTGAATCTGTTGGTTTTAAGCTGTAAATTTAAAGCTTTGGCCTGACATCAATTAGGATGGATTTACACAGCTGGCTTTGACACTGAGGGCAAGGCTTGTATGCTGGAAAGGCGACACTCGCACTCTTCCGATAGATGATTGATGGCGGCTACGATTTGTTAGGCGTCAAGGAAGCGGATGGACTCATGGAAACGGTTCCAGGAGTTCTTTATTATTTTGTATGAACGACTCGTTACCAATGCCTGGTAATTTGAATCTGGCCTTTGTTGAAGGCCTGTATTCCGACTTTTTGCGCGATCCTTCTTCAGTATCGCCAGAATGGCAGGCGTATTTTCAACGGATGGTTAATGGGGACCAACCACCTGCCAATCCCAGTTTTGCTCCCACGGCGCGGGCTTACAGTATTTTTAATCCTCCTGTTCCGGCCAGGGGAATGCAGCCGCCGGAGTTTGCTGCAAATGCCCCTTTGGTAGATGAAGCGGAAACCACCAGCAAGCAAGACCGGGTTGACCAGATGATACGCGCTTTTCGTTTCAGCGGTCATCTGATTGCCCAGATTGATCCTTTGGGCCTTCCTCGCCCTGTCCCACCGGAATTGGATCCAGCCTTTTACGGGTTTACCGAGTCGGATATGGATCGTCGGTTTTCATGTGAAACGATGCATCGGGAAGCTCCCCTGACGCTGCGCGGAATTCTCGATATTCTGAGGAATACGTATTGTCGCAACATTGGGGTGGAGTACATGCATATCCCGGAGTTGCCGATTCGGAGGTGGCTTGCCCAACGCATGGAGTGGTCGGAGAACCGAATGCAGATCACACGAAAGGAGCAACTTCGGATTTTAACGCGCCTGACCGATGCGGTGACATTCGAAGAATTCATCAGGAAAAAGTTCATTGGCGCAAAGAGTTTCTCCCTGGAAGGGTCTGAAAGCCTGATTCCGTTGCTGGATCTGGCAATTGAAAAGGCTGGCGACCAGGGGGTCACTGAATTGGTGATTGGAATGGCCCATCGAGGGCGTTTGAACGTTCTTTCTAACATCATGGGAAAAAGCCCAGGGGAAATTTTCAGGGAATTTGCAGATGCTGATCCCGAGGCTGCCAAGGGCGGGGGAGATGTGAAATATCACAAGGGATACAGCAATGACTGGAAAACTTCCTCGAAGAAAACCGTCCATATTTCATTATCGTTCAACCCAAGCCACCTGGAATTCGTCAACCCCGTGGCTTTGGGGCGTGTGCGGGCAAAACAGGACCGTATTGGTGATATTGAACGGACCAAAGGGCTCACGATCCTGATTCATGGGGATGCGGCATTTGCAGGACAGGGAGTGGTGCAGGAAACCTTAAACCTGAGCCAGCTTCCTGGTTACACGGTCGGCGGAACCTTGCACATTATTGTCAATAATCAGATCGGTTTTACCACCAGTCCAAACGAAGCGCGCTCCTGTGCTTATGCGACAGATGTGGCGAAGATGTTGCCGGTCCCGATTTTCCACGTGAACGGTGAAGATCCTGAGGCGGTCGCCCAGGTGGTTCGATTGGCGCTGGATTTCCGCCAAACTTTTAAACGAGACGTGGTGATTGATATGTATGGGTATCGGCGACTTGGCCATAACGAAGCCGACGAGCCATCCTTTACACAACCGCTGCTCTACAAAGCGGTCGAAAAACGGAAACCTGTCCGGGAAGGGTATCTGGAGCATCTATTGAAATTGGAAGGCGTGACCCGCAAGGATGCTGATCGGATCATGGAAAGCCGCCAGGAACATTTCGAGCGGGAATTGTCGATTTCCAAAACAAAGGATTATGCGCCTCCAACACCTGAACAGCGTGGCACGTGGAAAGGGTTCGTAGGGGGGCCGGAAAGCAATGCTCCCAGCGTGCCGACCGCATATCCAAAAGAGAAACTGATCAGCTTATTGGAAAGCCAGACAAAGCTGCCGGCTGATTTTCGTCCGCATCCGAAAATTGAAAAGTTAATTGCCGGGCGAGTCAAAATGGCACTGGGCGAACAGCCGCTTGATTGGAGCGCTGCTGAGGCTCTGGCTTTTGCTTCGCTGGCGGTGGAGGGAACAAAAATCCGCCTTTCAGGCCAGGATTCGGGCAGGGGCACCTTTAGCCATCGCCATGCTATTTTGCATGATTATGAGAACGGGCAACGTTATATCCCACTCCAGAACCTCTCGCCCAAACAAGGAACAGTGGAAATCCTGAACAGTCCTCTTTCGGAAGTGGGGGTGCTTGGGTTTGAGTATGGTTACAGCCTTGATTCTCCACGGACATTGACGTTGTGGGAGGCTCAGTTTGGGGATTTTTGGAATGTTGCCCAGGTAATCGTCGATCAATTTATTGCCAGCGCCGAGGACAAATGGCGTCGGTTAAGTGGATTGGTTTTGTTGCTGCCGCATGGATTTGAAGGGCAGGGTCCTGAGCATTCCAGTGCTCGCCTGGAACGGTTTGTCATGCTTGCGGCAGAAGACAATATCCAGGTGACTTATCCTTCCACCCCGGCGCAATATTTTCATTTATTGCGGAGGCAAATCGTCCGTCCCTGGCGAAAGCCGCTGGTGGTGATGACCCCGAAAAGTTTGTTGCGACATCCGGAAGTCGTTTGTTCATTTGATGAACTTGCGAATGGTCAGTTTCATAAAATTCTTCCGGACAAGTCGAACGTTGCACCTGCGGATATCCGCAAAATTGTGCTCTGTTCCGGGAAGTTGTATTACGAACTGGCCAAGGCCCGCGAAATTCAGCAACGCCACGATATCGCCATTCTACGAATCGAGCAGCTTTATCCATTAAGTGTGGAAGAGATCAGCGCTGCATTGACCGCTTATCACTCCGGCACCCCGGTTATCTGGGCGCAGGAAGAACCGGAGAACATGGGGGCATGGAGATACATGCGTGTGAAGATTGGAGAAACGCTTGCAAATCGTTTCCCTTTCCGCGGTGTGACCCGCGCGGAATCGGCCAGTCCGGCGGCAGGTTCGGCAGCAACCCATAAAGCGGAACAGGAAGAGGTCATTGCCAGAGTGTTCGCAGACTAATACAAAAAACAGATGCAAGTGGAAATCAAAGTCCCGGCGGTTGGCGAATCCATTACTGAAGTGGAGATTGGCCAATGGCTGAAGAACGAAGGTGATTCAGTGGCAAAAGATGAGAACATTGTCATCATCGAAACTGAAAAGGCGACGATGGAATTGCCTGCGCCCGCTGCAGGAGTCCTGGGAAAAATCCTCAAAACCAAAGGAGCCACTGCAACGATTGGTGAATTAATCGGCCAAATTGATACCGAAGCAAAGGTTTCCGGGCCTGCTCCCAAAAAGGAAAAGCCTGCGCCTGCCCAAGCGGCAGCTGCCCCGGCAAAGATCATGCCGGCAGCAGAGCGGGTAATGGCGGAGCAGGGGGTCAAGGTCGAGCAGGTCACCCCCACCGGTCCTGGAGGACGCGTCTTAAAAGAGGATGTTTTAAAGGCTGCGGAAGCCAGAACTGAGTCAAAACCCGCCCCACAAGCAACTCCGCAACCTGCACCGCAAGAGTCAACTTTCCAGTCCAATGGCGCAGCCGCCCGCAACGATGAAGTGGTGCCGATGAGCCGCCTGCGGCGAACATTGGCGCAACGATTGGTGGAGGCGCAGCAGACCGCCGCATTATTAACCACCTTCAACGAAGTGGATATGTCCGCCTGCATGGCCCTGCGAAAGGAATTTCAAGAGGCGTTTGTGGCACGATATGGAGTCAAACTTGGTTTCATGTCCTTCTTCGTCAAAGCGGTGGTGGATGCCTTGAAGCAGGTGCCCCAGGTAAATGCGGAAATACGCGGAACAGATATTGTATACCACCGTTATTTTGATATCGGAGTGGCGGTTGGTGGAGGGAAGGGTTTGGTCGTTCCCGTGATTCGCAATGCAGAGCGGCTCAGTTTCTCTGAGATCGAACTGGCTATTGCCGATCTCGGCAAGCGGGCCAAGGAAAACAAGATCAAGCTTGAGGAGCTTCAGGGCGGCACATTTACCATCAGCAATGGTGGGGTTTACGGTTCTCTTTTATCCACGCCGATTATCAACCCTCCCCAAAGCGGGATTCTTGGAATGCACAATATCCAGGAACGGCCCATCGCATTACACGGACAGGTGGTGATCAGGCCGATGATGTACATTGCGTTGACCTACGACCATCGCATTGTGGATGGGCGGGAAGCTGTGACTTTCCTCAAGCGAGTCAAGGAGGCGGTGGAAAATCCAACCCGGATGCTTCTCGAAGTTTGATCCATGCGGCAAGCCGCTCTTATCACGGGCGCATCCCGGGGCATCGGGCGAGGAATTGCAATTGAGCTTGCCCGGGCTGGTTTCAACCTGATCATCAATTTTCAAGCGAACGCCGCCGCTGCCGAGGAAACGATCCGGATGGCAAACGAGGTCGATTCGGCCTGTGTCGCGTTACCATTTCGCGCCGATATTTCCAATCGAGCTGAGCGCATGGCCCTGCTGCAATTCACGCGTGAAAAATTCAATCGACTGGACATTCTCGTGAATAATGCGGGTGTTGCACCGCAAATTCGTACGGATTTACTGGAAAGCAGTGAAGAGAGTTTTGATCGTTTAATAAATATTAATGTCAAGGCGCCCTATTTTTTGACGCAGGAAGCTGCCAAGTGGATGATCCGGCAAGCGCAGGAAGAACCTGGAACCAGGAAACCGAAAATTGTCACCATCAGTTCGGTAAGCGCGTATACGGCTTCAATCAATCGCGGGGATTATTGCATTTCCAAAGCGGCGTTGAGCATGCTCACTCCGTTATTTGCCACACGCCTGGCGGAATTGGGTATCCAGGTGTTTGAAGTGCGACCTGGAATTGTTGCCACCGATATGACAGCGGGCGTGCAGGATAAATATGATCGCCTGATCAAGGAAGGATTGACCCCACTGGCGCGCTGGGGCACGCCAAAAGATGTAGGTCAGGCGGTGGCTGCAATCGCCGAGGAGCGGTTTCCCTTCAGCACAGGGGAAGTGATCAATGTTGACGGAGGCTTTCACCTCCGCAGGCTTTAAAGCTGAGTAATGTGGGAAGGTTCTACTCCCACTCAATCGTGGCGGGAGGCTTGCTGGAAATATCGAAGCACACGCGGTTTACTCCCTTGACCTCGTTAATGATCCGCGAGGAGAGCCGTTCGAGAATTTCGTAAGGCAGCTTGACCCAGTCTGCTGTCATTCCGTCCTGCGATTCGACAGCACGAATGGCAATCGTATAATCGTAAGTACGTTCATCTCCCATGACTCCCACGCTTCGTACCGGAAGCAGCACAGCAAAACTTTGCCAGATTTTGTAATACCAACCGCTGGTTTTCATTTCTTCGACAACGATTGTGTCAGCATTGCGCAGGATCGAGCAGCGAGCCGGGGTGACTTCCCCAAGAATGCGGACGGCAAGTCCAGGGCCGGGAAACGGCTGTCGGTATACAATCTCCTGAGGAAGCCCAAGTTCCAATCCCAGTTGGCGAACCTCATCCTTAAAAAGATGTTTTAGAGGTTCAATCAACTTGAACTTCATATTTTTGGGCAAACCGCCGACATTGTGATGACTTTTAATCAGCGCAGCGGGATTTCCTGCAATCGGCACTGATTCGATTACGTCCGGGTAAAGTGTGCCCTGTGCAAGGAACCTCGCTTTGCCAGCCCGTTTCGTGGCGGCTTGAAAAACTTCAATAAAAGTTTTGCCAATGATTTTTCTTTTTCGCTCGGGATCTGTAACTCCCTTTAATTTCCCGAGGAAAACTTTCGCAGCATCCTCGTACTGAAGCTTGATTTTGAAATGCTTGCCAAAAACTTCCTGGACAATATTTTCCTCGCGAGCGCGAAGCAGTCCATTGTTCACAAAAATACAAGTCAGCTGGTCTCCAATGGCCTTATGAATCAGCGCCGCTGCGACACTGGAATCCACCCCACCGCTCAATCCCAGGATGACATGCTCGTTTCCAACCTGGGCCCGAATTTCCTCCACGGCCTGGTCAGCGTAATGCCGCATTGTCCAGTCTTTGCCACACCCGCAGATACGATGAACGAAGTTGCTGATGATCTCCTTGCCGCGAGGGGTATGAACCACCTCAGGATGAAATTGAATGCCAAACAATCTGCGGGCACGATGCTCAATCGCTGCGTAGGCTGAATTATCTGAGACAGCAACGACTTCGAACCCTTTGGGCATTTTGGTCAATTTATCTGCATGCGAATTCCAGATTTGCAGTTCTGCCGGGAGACTGGCGAAAAGTTGGCAGCTTTTGTCCTGAATGGATAAAGTCCCTTTGCCATATTCCCGTTTTTGGCCTGGTTCAACGCTTCCGCCGAGAAACTGGGCCATGATTTGAATTCCGTAACAAATCCCCAAAATAGGCACCTTCAAACTGAAAATGGCCTTGTCCGGAAGTGGCGCTGTCGAGGAATAAACACTGGAAGGGCCGCCGGAAAGAATGATTCCACTGGGTTTTAGCTCGGCAATTTCGGCTGCAGGAGTGTCGTAGCGAAGGATCGTCGAATAGACGTTGCACTCACGAATCCGCCGGGCAATGACCTGTGTGTATTGCGATCCGAAATCAAGGATGACGATCTGTTCGTTCATCAGATAAAAGGTGTGTTTGTGCCCTCAAAAGCACGGTTTGACGAGCTAAATTTTGAAGAAAGCTGAAATACTCATCTGAGAAACAGCAACCAGACAAGCACCAGAACGGGAAGGAGGTAAGGGACTGCGAACTTAAACAGATACCCAAAAAAAGTGGGGACATGCACCTTGTTCGATTCCGCAATGGATTTAACCATGAAGTTCGGTCCGTTTCCAATATAAGTCATCGCGCCAAAAAAGACAGCTCCGAGGCTGATGGCAAGGAGGTAGCGGGCGGCCTGGGTGTTGCCAAGAAGATAAGCCACTTGAATTTGTTCCATCGAGACTTTCCCTCCTGCCAGGCTATCGGGATGAAAAAGTTTCAGAGCCATGTAAGTTCCTTTGATCTGCTCGGCCTGTGGCCCCGTAACCGTGGCAAGGTCTCCGGAACTGGCGATCAATGCCTGCACCTGCTGAATGGTGGCATCGCTAACGAACAAACCGAAAATGGCAGTGAGAAAACTGTAATATGTGGGCGCATTATCCAGGAATGCGGAAAGCAGGCCGCAGGCCCAATAAAACAAGCCGGGTGTGGCATTGGTGAGATGCGAAGAATTTTTTTCAAGCCAATCCAGGGCAGGGATCATGGTGGCGAAAATCCCGATAAAGAGCAGAACGACTTCCTTAAGGGGCGCAAAATTAAAATCGTTCGCGTGATGCACTTCCTTTTTTGTCAAAAAATATGATGCAATCGCTGCACCGATCATTATGCCTTCACGCAGGAAAATGGGGTTCTGGATAAAAACCGCCATCAGGACCAAGGCGAGGAAAAAAACGTTTCGCATGCCCTGGAACTGCCAGGTGTCCTCCGGCTCAGCCAATGCGCGTCGAACCGCTTTAGGGGCCTTCAGGTAATTCCGATAATCGAGAGCAAAGAAAATAACCAATAAACTACCGATTGCTGTCAGCCACATGGGCCAGCAACTTTGGGCGACCCACCAGAATGGAACTCCTTTAAGGTAACCGATAAACAAGGGGGGGTCACCAATCGGAGTGAGGCAGCCGCCGAGATTCGAGATCAGGAAAATAAAGAACACTATGTGATATGCTGTGATTCGATACTTGTTCATCCGAATCCAGGGACGAATCAACAGCATTGAAGCGCCAGTGGTTCCAATCACGTTTGCAAGCGCGGCTCCCAGGAATAAAAACACAACGTTGGCGCCTGGGGTGGCTTCCCCTTTTACATTGATGTGGATGCCTCCCGCGATGACATAGAGAGATCCTATGATGGCAATGAAGCTGACATATTCATGGGCAACGTGGAACACACGGGTGGTCGCATGTAGGCCAAAAAGATAATAACTGATTGTGATCAGGCCCAATCCGATCGCGACTTTTGGATAATGGTGATGCCACCATTTGGGAAAAGCGAGCGGACCCAGTGCTATCATCGCAAGGAGAGCGATGAATGGCAAAATCATCCAGGGGGTGGGTGTTACGACATCATGTCCCATTTCAGTGATTCTTTGCTCTTTTGAATCGTGGTGTGATTTTGAAATTGATTAAAAAAGATACAACTTAAATCGTACATGAATTAACAGAGTGCAGCCTGTTTGCAGATGAAAACTGAGTAAATGGGCTTGTTTATTGGGGAACACTCTGGCGAAATGCCCCAAATCATGAAATTATTTTCTGGTTTGGGCAAAATATGGGGGCGGATTTTCTCCTCCGGCCAGCAGGATTTGAATAAATCCAGGCTTGTTGGCATGTATCTTTCGCAAACCAATAGCAAGGACGGTTACACGTCAGAACTGCAGCAGAACCGCCAAAGGCGCAACGGCAAGTACAGTCACACCCGTGAAAGGGCGTGATTGAATTATGAGGAAAGACAGGTAATTTATACACTATTCCAAAATTTTCCGATGAAACGATTTTTTTCTTTTCTGGCCTGCCTGGTAACCTTGCCGATCACGCTTGTGGCGGCAGCCACGGCAGAACAACTTTTCCCTGCCGACACCTGGGCCATCATCGGAACCCGTGATTTTTCCACGGCGAAAAGCAATTTTGACCAATCCCCTGCGGGACAGCTTTGGGCTGATCCGGCAATCAAACCGTTCAAGGAAAAGTTTTTGAAAAAATTGCAGGCTGATATGCTTGACCCGCTGCAGCAACAACTGGGGATTCGCTATTCCGATTACCTTGAATTGCTTCAAGGGGAATTCGCAATCGCCGCGACTCCCCCCGCAGGTGAAGACAAAAGCTCGTTTGGTTTTATCCTTCTGCTTGATTCCCGGGACAAAAAAGAGATGTTGCGCACGAATTTAACCGCGCTTCGGAAACAATGGAACGAAGGAGGATACCAGGTTCGAACAGACAAAATTCGCGATATTGAGTTCAGCACCATCACATTTACGGGCGAGCAAATCGATGCGCTCGTGAAGAAAGCGTTTCCTGGGCCGACCTCGAAGGAAGAAGAGGAGGAGAAAGCTGAACCGAAGAAGCACCAGCTCACAGTGGGTCAGGTTGATAGCCTGCTGTTGATTGCGAATAATACCCGCGACTTGGAGAAAGTTGTCGCCAAGCATGGCGGCGGAGTGGTTACCACACTGGGTGACCAGGCCCCATACCAGGCCAATGCGAATTTGTTCAAAGATGCGATTTACTATGGCTGGGTTAATCTGGCGCCGCTCATTTCTCTCGTTTCTTCCGCAGAATTACCACCGGGTGCGGTCGAACAGGGAATGAGCCCTGATAAAATCCTGACCGCCCTCGGCATTAAAAGCTTAAACTCAATAGCTTTTAAAGCAGCAATGGATGGCAATGGAACATTTGTAGAGGGTATTATCAATGCACCTGAAGCAAAACGGGAAGGGCTTTTGAAGATGTTAACACCCGCTCCAAAAGAAGCGGGACCGCTGCCGATCATTCCGGTGGAAGCAGTAACCTTTAAACGGGTGCGCTTCGATTTTCAGGCGGCCTGGGCAAACCTGGAGAATATTCTCAGCAAGATGAATCCGACTTATAGCGGAATGTTGCAACTGATGCTTTCTTCAGCAGGCAAGGACAAAGATCCTGAATTCGACCTGAAGAAGAATTTGATCGGCAATCTTGGAGATGATTTTATCAGCTATGAAAAAGCGCCTCGCCAACTCACTGCCGAGGCATTGCAAAATGCACCATCCCTCGGAATGGTGGGGTCTCCCAATGCAGACCAACTCCTAAATGCTGTCAAGGTGGTGTCCAGTCTGCTGCCCGAGCCAATCGTCAATGGTCCTGCCAAGGATCGTGAACTGCTAGGCAAAAAAGTGATTTCAATTCCGACAATGAGCATGACCACGACGGGAGAGATGAAACCAGGAGCTTTTGAAGTCGTTTCAAGTGGAGGTTACCTGCTGTTCTCAACTGATTCTGCGGTTTTGGAAGAATCGTTGCGTGCTGGTGAAACGCCGGTGAAATCATTACGTGAAAAGGAAGGTTTTGCGGATGCTGCGCAAAAAGTCGGCGGTTTGCAAACAGGGTGGTTTGGATATGAAAATGATTTCGAAATGGCTCGAGCAACCATTGAGACGTTCCGGCAGGATCCAAACGGGGTCTCACTCTGGTTTATGTCTGCAGGCAGCAAAAAATCGCCTGAGGAGCAGCAAAAAGTCATCAAAGAATGGTTTGATTTTTCGTTGCTTCCACCGTTTGGCCAGATTTCCAAATACTTCAACTTCTCTGTCTATGCCGTTTCCGGAAACCAGGAAGGAATCAGCATGAAAGCCTGGTCGCCCACATCACCTGCGATGAAGAAGTAAGTTTCCATTTCGGGGCTTTCCCCGATATTCCCATGTTTCCTCTCAGCTATGCTGGCACGAGAGGTTCATGCCAACTAATCCTAAAAATGTCTCCGGGGAGAACCCGCAACATTCATCTGTTGCCCTGCTCCTGATTGATGTGATTAATGATTTGGATTTTGATCAGGGGGCGAAAATGGCTGAACGTGCAAAAGTAATGGCTGATCGAATCGTCGGGCTAAGGACGCAGGCGCGAAACTCAGGGGTTCCGGTGATCTATGTGAATGATAACTTTGGGCGATGGCAGTCTGATTTTCGAAAACTGATCCAGCATTGCCTGGGAAAAAGATCCCGAGGTCGCTTTCTTGTCCGCAAGCTGCGACCAGACAGCGAGAAGGATTATTTCGTTCTCAAGCCGAAGCATTCCGGGTTCTATTCCACCACATTGGACCTGTTGCTGGAACATTTGGGGGTGAAGACCCTCGTTCTTACAGGAATAGCGGGAAATAATTGCGTCTTGTTTACGGCCAATGACGCTTATATGCGTGATTTCCGACTGATTGTCCCAAAAGATTGTGTGGTTTCCAATAGTCAGGAGGAGAATGATTCCGCACTTAAACAAATGGCGACTGTTCTCAAGGCAGATATTTCTCCTTCCACCAAGTTGAACCTGGCAAAACTTGCCAAAAACTAATGGCACAAAGCAGCACATTGGAAATCGCTGGAAGGAGAGTCAAAGTAAGCAATCTCGAAAAGGTTCTATACCAGGATAACCAGTTTACGAAGGGACAGGTCATCGACTATTACATCCGAATGTCGCAATTCATTCTGCCTCACCTCCAAAAAAGGCCATTAACCTTGAAAAGATATCCGAATGGGGTTTCAGGGCAGCATTTTTATGAAAAGGACGCGCCTGATCATAAACCTTCCTGGGTAAAAACAGCCGCTGTTCCGCGAAAAAATGGCGGCGAGGATATTCATTATGTTTTGGTGAATGACCTTCCATCACTGGTGTGGGCAGCCAACCTTGCGAGTCTTGAGATGCATGTGTTCCTGGCAAAGGCCCCAAAAATTCAGCAACCCTCCGCAATTGTTTTCGATCTTGACCCAGGTCCGCCAGCGAATGTGATCCAATGCGCTGAAGTGGCTCTACTCCTCCGCGACCTTCTCGCCACATTTGATCTCCAATCATGGGTCAAATCATCCGGATCAAAAGGACTGCAGCTTTATGTGCCGATTAATCGCAAAACGAGTTATGAGCAGACACAACCGTTTGCGCTGGCGTTGGCGCAACATCTTGAAAATGCACGACCAGAACTGATCGTGTCGAAAATGGCGAAAGAACTTCGGACAGGAAAAGTGTTCATTGATTGGAGCCAGAACTCAGAATTTAAAACCACCGTTGCTGTGTATTCCCTGCGGGCAAAACAGGAAACACCTTATGTGTCGATTCCGTTGACCTGGGAGGAAGTGGAATCTGCGCTGAACGGCAAAGACACGAATTGCTTTTATTATGAGCCGGAGGAAGCAATCAAAAGAGTTGAGGAAAAGGGAGACCTGTTTGCTCCAGTGTTGAAGGAAAAGCAACAACTGCCAAAGTCTCTGGATAAAATGCCGGCAGTTAAGCCAATTTTTAGTCAAGCTTCGACCTCTCGAATGAAAGGGGTGGGGGATCGCAGCTTAAAGGCATATCAAGCGAAACGTGATTTCACCCAGACAGCCGAACCTTCAGCCACCGTTCAAACAAAGAGATCCGCAAGCAAACCGATGTTTGTGATTCAGAAGCATCGTGCAAGTCATTTGCATTATGATTTTCGATTGGAGATGGAGGGGGTTTTGAAATCCTGGGCAGTCCCCAAGGGGCCTCCATATGCAAAGGGAGAAAAGCGCCTGGCAATGCATGTCGAGGATCATCCCATGAGTTACGCGCGCTTTGAGGGGACAATTCCGAAAGGAAATTATGGTGCAGGGACGGTGATGGTTTGGGATATTGGAACTTACCAGATTACTGATGGTGATTATTCCAAAGGAAAGCTGCACATGATCCTGAAAGGAAAAAAGCTGAAAGGTGAATGGATTTTGGTTCGCGGCTGGAAACAGGACTCGGAAAAGCAAAGTTGGTTCCTGATCAAGGCGGGAGAATCAATGACTCCGCTGACACCCAGGGAAGATGATCGTTCTGTTTTAACCAAACGTTCACTGGAGCAGATTACTCTGGACAATGATGCCCAGTGGAAAAGCAATCGAAGCTAATCATCGGCGCCCTTTACGGTCACGGTCCTTTAATCCGGGAATTTTATCCGTTTGTTTTAGAACGTAGAAATTACTGTTGCCCCATTGGAACTCCTTCAGATTGAGGAAAAGTGCGCGAGGAAGCAGTTCGACCTCATGCCCGTAAAGATCGAAAGTTAGCGTTCCAGGAAGGTAAGTCAGGTCATGAAATCGCACCCGCCCGAATGGTGGCTGGAGACGCGGGTTGGTAAATTGAATTGTTTGCGGCAGCTGATTGGTTGCTGTTTCGCCTTCCAGGATGATTTGGAGATTTGTCACTCCCAGGCTGTGTTGATTGACCAGCAGGGCAGGATTGCCAAAATTATTTGTCTGGAACGTAACTTCCCATGGGCCTTTCCGGCTGCGGAGATGGGCATCGCAGGAAAAGAGCAAAACGTAAAGCACAAGTGCCCCCAGAAATACGCCGGTGAAATGCTTCAACATAAAATAATTGCTTTAAAATGATGCCACGAATTTTTTTATTTATCAGCGAAGTTAAAGACCGATAACAGGATCATCTCAGAATTTTGCGCAAATATTGCCCGGTAAAGCTTTCGGTGGATTGTGCAATCATTTCGGGAGTCCCTTCCGCCACGATCCGTCCCCCACGGGTTCCACCTTCGGGTCCCAGATCGATGATCCAGTCCGCTGTTTTAATCACATCGAGGTTATGCTCAATAATCAGGAGCGTGTTGCCGGGGGCGCGTAATTTATAAAAAACCTCAATCAATTTTGCCACATCATGAAAATGGAGACCTGTGGTGGGTTCATCAAGGATGTAGAGGCTGTGCCCTGTGGTTTTACGAGAAAGCTCTGAGGCAAGCTTGATCCGCTGAGCTTCGCCGCCTGAAAGGGTGGTGCCGGATTGACCAAGGGTAATATAACCCAGACCAACTTCAGCGAGGGTGAGGCAAAGATCATAAATTTGGGGAATGGCACGGAAGAAATTTACTGCTTCATCAACGGTCATTGCGAGGACGTCTGCAATGTTCATCCCTTTATAGGTGATTTCCAGGGTGGCTCGATTGTACCTGCGGCCATTGCAGGCTTCACAGGTAACATAAACCGGTGGGAGAAAGTGCATTTCAATTTTGATAAGGCCGTCGCCCTGGCATTTTTCACAACGCCCACCCCGAACGTTGAAACTGAAACGGCCTGCACCATAGCCGCGAACTTTGGCGGCTGGGAGTTTCGCAAAAAGGTCGCGGATATGATTAAAGATTCCGGTATAAGTGGCTGGATTGCTGCGCGGGGTGCGTCCAATCGGTGTTTGATCAATCACAATTGCCTTGTCGATATTTTCAAAACCGTTCATTTCCCGGTGCTTTCCCGGGGTTTCCTTCGAGCCGTACCAGCGCCGAAACAGGGCGCGACGAATGATATCATCTACAAGCGTGCTTTTACCGGAGCCGCTCACCCCAGTCACACAGGTCATTGTGCCAAGAGGAATGCGGGCATCGATATTCTTCAGATTGTTTTCCTGCGCACCAAGAACTTCGAGCCACCCTTTAACGCCGCTCGGTTTCACCCTGTTTTTTGGAACGGCTACGGTTAAGTCGCCTGAGAGATATTTTCCCGTAAGGCTCGTTGGAGTCCGCATCACTTCCTCGACGGTTCCCGCAGCCACCAGTTCACCTCCTCGAATACCTGCACCGGGGCCAAGATCCATGACATAATCCGCGCGACGAATTGTATCTTCATCATGCTCGACCACGAGGACTGAATTGCCCAGGTCGCGCAACCGTTCCAGGGTCACGAGCAGTTTGTCATTGTCCCTTTGATGCAAGCCGATGCTGGGTTCATCAAGGATATAGAGGACTCCTACAAGACCAGCGCCGATTTGCGTGGCCAACCGAATGCGCTGAGCTTCGCCGCCGCTGAGTGTTCCGCTTTCACGATTTAACGAGAGATAACCGAGGCCGACATTTTTCAAAAACCCCAATCGGGAACGGATCTCCTTAATGACCTCGGCAGCGATTTTTTGCTGGAAAGGAGTAAGATGAAGTTGTGCAAGAAAGTCATCAGCCTCCTCGATCGTGAGGCTGCAAAGATCCATGATGGACAACCCCGGTGGGCGAACCTGGAGCCCATTCAAAGGACGATCCATTTTCTGATCTCCCAAAGTCACCGCGAGAATTTCAGGCTTTAACCGTGCCCCACCGCAGGCGTCGCAGTCCTGGGGGCTCATGAATGATTTTAGCCGATTGCGGGTGAATTCACTTTCACTTTCCTGATACAGGCGCTCCATATTGGGGATCACGCCTTCAAACGGTTTGGAAACTTTTGACATCTTCCCCGCACGCCAGAAATTGAAACTCACTTCCTTGTCGCCCGTGCCGTAGAAAAGGGTTTTGCGAAACTCCTCGGGCAGTTTTTCGAATGGCAGTTCGAGGCTTTGTCCGAATGCTTCCGCTATTCCCCTCAACAAGCTTTTATAATAAATAATCATGCGCTTGCCGCCACGGCGCCACGGCAGGATGGCCCCGCCATCCAGTGATTTCTTCGGATCGGGGACCACAAGGGAAGGATCAAATACCAACTTTTGCCCAAGCCCGTGACATACCGGACAAGCGCCGCTGGGTGAATTGAAGGAAAAATGCTTTGGGGTCAACGTTTCGTAACTCAACCCGGTTGCGGGGCTGAACATCCGGGTGGAATGGAGCGTTTCGATCCATGCCGCAGTGGAATCCGATCCCGGTGGCTGGTGTAACGCCAGCAGAGTGCTCTCACCCCATTTAAGCGCCGTTTCAACGGAGTCACTGAGGCGAACACGCACCTTGTCATCCACCACGATGCGGTCAATGACTACTTCTATCGTGTGCTTTTGCCTGGGATCCAGCTTCAAACGGGTGGTGGTGTTAAGCTCGACGATTTGACCATCAACCCGTGCCCGCACAAACCCTTCCCGTGAGAGGCGTTCGATCACATCCCGAAATTCCCCCTTGGCTTCTCGCACAACTGGAGCCAGCAGCATCAGGCGGGTCTTTGCTGGAAATGATGCAAGTTTTTCGACGATATCCTGGGTTGTTTGATGGGAAATCTGCATTCCCGAAACAGGGCAATGCGGTTGCCCCACATTGGCATAAAGAAGCCGCAGGTAATCGTAAATTTCCGTGGTCGTGGCAATTGTTGAGCGTGGATTGCTTCCGGAGCTGCGCTGCTCAATGGCGATGGCCGGGGAGAGGCCTTCGATGTAATCGACGTCAGGTTTCTGCATCTGGTCCAAAAACTGCCGTGCGTAAGCGGAGAGGGACTCCACATATTTGCGCTGCCCTTCGGCGTAAATTGTGTCAAAGGCGAGAGACGATTTGCCAGAACCACTCAACCCGGTAATGACCACCAGCTTGTCGCGCGGGATGGTCAAAGTTAAATTTTTGAGATTGTGCTCCCGTGCGCCACCAATCCTGATAAACTCTTTGGACATTGCAATTTCTGAACTTGCCGAAAGGGAAAGCCTACAGCAGGGAAAGGAAATTGCCAAGAAAAGCCAATTCTGGGTAGTTGCATCAGACCCAGGACTAGTGATTTGAGCAATTGCGGTTGGAGTCAGGTCCAAGTGCAGGAACAAGCAGAACATCCATGCATCTTTTACCCACCTGTCATTCAAGAATGATTACAACAGCGTATCTGGTGATCACCTGCCTTCTGGAGTGGTGGATGCCGTCACTTCGAGCGGCTGAAGCTAGAGCCATGGAAACCTATCAGATAACCGTCCAAATTAAGCAAATGGGGATTAAGGCATTTACCTGGGACGAGCATGGGCAGCTATGGTTTTTGGTTGAAAAAGAGAATCAATTTGAAATCTGGAACAAAGGGGATAATGGCAGTTTACCCTTCAAGAGCTTTGAAAAGAATGGAAAGGTCGCCGGTAGTTTATTGATCCATGGAGGGATCGCCCTGGTGGCTGATGGAAGTCGAATTCGACAATTTGCCACAACAAAAACGGAGGAGTTGATTGAAGACAAGCCGCTTTATCCCCCAACCAATCTCGTGCAAGTATCTGCAATTCGGTCAATGGAATGGTTGCCGCAGGGTGGGATTGGGTTTTATTGGGAGAGTGGCGAGTCAGGCGAGCAGGGGCTCGGAAAGTTTGATCCACGAACAGGTGAATGGGATTTCATCGCCCGAGGATTAAAAATGGATCAATACGCCCTGGATTCCATGGGGCGAATCATCGGAATCGATCAGGCATCCGGACTGCTTTTTCGGGTCGCTCCCGGTATTGATTATCGTAACGGGCTGGAAGGCTACAGCAAATCTGATCTCGCGTTGAAAGGGTTTGCCGCAGAAGAAATGTGGGGAGGAATCGAGGTCAATAAGGGCAATCACTTGTCAGAGCAACCGAACGAAACAGTGCTGCTGTTCGATAAAAATCGTAGCACGCTGCTGGAGTTTGAGGAAGCGAATGGAAGATTCAGCAAACGACGCATCCTGACCACTATCACCAATGGAGAGATTTCTGATCTCCAGAGCGGGCCTGATGGGATGATCTGGATGAACGATGGTGGAAAGCAATTATTGGCATTGGGACTGAAGAATTCTTCAGATGATCAGAGTGTCGATCTCGGAAGACTCCCCACCAGTAAATTGCCTGATTTGTTGAAACATAAAAATACATGGCATCGTGAAACGGCATTACGAGTTTTGGAGGGGAGACCTGATTTGCCGAATTCACGCGGGCTGCATCCGATTAGTACGCTGCACACCACGTTCCGAAACAGCACCAATGAAATGGATCGGGTGCACGCCTTATGGGCCCTGCATCGAATGCGCTTGCTGGATGACGGAGAATTGGAGGAAACCCCAAAAGATAAGCATCCAATCGTCCGGTTTTGGGCGGCCCTTTTAACCGCGGAGCGCAAAATCCCAACCGGGGCGGCATTTAGTCGTCTGGAAAAACTTGCACAGGACACGAACTGGGTTGTCCGGGCGGCGGTGATTGCATCGTTGCGTCCTTTTGTCTCCGACTCAACGAGCTATGATACTCTACCATCAAATATTCCCATCCGGGAGGTGTTTACAGGCGGTATCATGAGCACTTTGTGGTTTAGTGCCGAGCAGTTCCGGGATGCTGAGTTTGATCTGCTTTACTGGAATGCGCTCAGACCCATCATTGACTTTGATGCGGCACACGCGCTTGGTTTCTTTGAAACCGTCGATGACAATTTCAACTCCCTGGTGCGCTGGGCCACACTGAGGATTTCGCGGCAATCGGGAATGAGTCCCAATCCATTCCATCTGGAGGACACATTGACCATGCTCCAGAAGTTTAAATCACCTCGACTGGTGGGCGTGGCGCTGGATGGAATTCTGACTGGAACAGCTCTGGGCAAAACACCCCCGACAGAGCGCAGCAAGGAAATTTTAAGAAAATTCAGCCTTGCTGACAGTGATGAAATAAGTCACCGGGCCAATAATATTTTGATGTTCTGGAATTGCGTGCCAAATCAATAGACAAATGTGACGAACTATTGGTGCCGGTGGTCGGACTCGAACAGATTTGAGGCCATCCTGGCACCTTGGAGTTCGATCTCTAACGCCCACAATAGCCTAATGAACCAACTCAGATTTTGCCAGATTTTATCGCTTTGATAGATCGTACCGCCGCGCCACAGAGAACACACCATACGGCGCGGCGTAATCCGCGATCTCAGCGTCCTTGAAGATATAAATACTGAGTCGGACCCCTCGATTTCCGGATCGTCCGGCATACGTTACCATTTCTTGTAGGCGAGAAACTTGCCGTTCATCGTGACTTTCACGCGATCGCCTTTTGGGTCGGGAACTTTTTCGATGTCCATGGTGAAATCGATGGCACTCATGATTCCAGCTCCGAATTTCTCTTCGATCAATTCCTTCATCGTGCGGCCATAAACATAAATGATTTCCTGAAACCGGTATTGCAGCGGTTCTTTAGGAATGGTCATGGCTGCCTCGCCCTTATTCGTGAATTCCGTCAGCGCCTCCGCGATGGTTGGTGAAAGCCCAAGAAACTTCGCGACCTTCCGTGCGGCATCAGGTTCAAGCGCATTCTCACCCAGACACGCTGATGTCGTATATACTTCGGACACCCCCGCGGCTTTAGCAATCGCCGCCCAGGTGGTTTTCTTCTTCTTTTTGGCCGCCAGGACGGCCTCAATCATTGCGTTCTTTGTCATGTTTATTCTTTCGGACAGATAGTTTGAGTTTACGCGGCAACCGCCTCGGCTGCCGCTTTGGTTCCGGTATGTTTTTGCTTCTTCGCCCCTTTCACGAGGAAGTGAAGGATATGGTTGCGAATGCGGACATATTCAGGCGAATCGATCAGCGCCGCCCGCGTCCGCGGTCGCGGAATGTCCACTTCCACTATCTCAGCCAATTCGGCCTCGGGACCGTTGGTCATAAGCGCAATGCGATCAGACAGCAAGATGGCTTCATCCACATCGTGAGTGACCATAAACACGGTATTACGGGTAGCGGTCCACATGCGCACGAGTTCCTCTTGAATGCTTCCGCGTGTAAGGGCGTCGATTTGCGCAAAAGGCTCATCAAGCAGGAGCACTTTGGGCTCCACCGAAAACGCCCGCGCCAGACCCACGCGCTGGCGCATGCCGCCGGAGAGGAGCGCCGGGCACTTCTTTTCCGCCCCGTGGAGATTCATCATGTCGATATATTTCTGCGTCCAGTCGCGTACCTGTTCCTTTGGCCAGTCCTGATGTGCCTGGCGAACAGCGACACGCACATTGTCGAATGCGGTCAGCCAGGGCATCAGCGCAAAGCTTTGAAAGACCACCATGCGATCAAGGCCGGGACGTGTGATCTCTCGTCCTTCGAGAATGATGCCGCCCTCACTTGGTTGATCGAAGCCTGCAATGATGTTGAGGAGCGTGCTTTTGCCACAACCGGAGTGCCCGATCATTGTGAGATACTCTCCTTTGTGGATCTCGAACGTCACATTGCGAAAAACGACAAAGGTCGAATTCTTGGCCGTCGAATCGCCGACAACGGGATAAATCTTGGAGACGTGATCGATCTTCAGGAATGACATGCGTTGCTATACTTCCGAATAGGTGAATCGCGCCGCGAGTTTTCCAAATGCGTAGTCGAGCGCATAGCCCACCACACCCACCACCAGGATCGCAAAAATGACGCCGCTGATATCGAGGTTGTTCCATTCAATCCAGGTGAGATACCCAGCTCCCAGTTCCCCGAGCAGCATCTCGGCTGGCACCACTGCGACCAGGGCGCTGCCGAATGATATGCGCAGCCCGGCAATAATCGCTGGCGCCGCCGCGGGGAGCACCACGGTGAACAACCGGCGCATGTAGCCCATTTCGAGCAACGCGGCGACATACAGGTAATCCTTGCGAATCGAGTTTACCCCGAATGCGGTGTTTGCCACGGTCGGCCACAACGACGCCATGAAAACGACCAGAATCGCGGTCCAGAACGGATTTTTTACCGAGTACAACATCAACGGCATCCAGGCGAGCGGAGAAATTGGCTTAAGGACCTGGATGAATGGATTGAGCGCGACGTAAAGCGGCTTCGAAAGGCCGATGACAACTCCCACAAAGATCGCGACGACGGATCCGGCAAGGAATCCAGACATGAAGCGTTTGATCGTATAATAAACGAGCCAGCCGATCCCATGATCGTTGGTTCCCTTTTTGACGAATGCTTCGCCGAGTTCGGTGCGCGCTTTTTTGAGGACCTTCAGCGGACCTGGAATGCCTTTTATTTTATCCGGGTTGTAGATGTACCGCCCGTTTTCGTTTTTCACGATATCGCCGTTGAACTCCATCAGCGTGAGTTGCTCTTCTGTTTTGCCGCCGGGATCAAACTTTGGCGAACGGGTCGCAGCCTCCCAGGCAACCAGAAAGAAGCCGAGAATTAGCAGCGACAGAAGGTACGGTCCGGCGCGCTCTTTCCACTTACTGAATGTATGCCATGCCATGCGCCGATTACAGATTGCTTATCGAGAAACTCTTTACGTATTCACCCGGCTTGTCGGGGTCAAACTCACGGCCCATGATGACATGCGTTTTCGATGTTTTGCCGCGCGTGGGGTAGCCCAACTCCTTCATAACTTTGTCACACTCGGCCGCGAGGTAAACCTGCTCAGCAACCTTCTGGTAATCAAAATCACTTTCCACATGTTTCCAACGCTTCATCTGGCTGAGAATCCACACAGCCATCGATTGCCACGGGAAAGGATCAAAGTTGATCCGATCCGGCACATTCTTGATGCCGCCCAAACCGTCCGCGAACTTACCCGTTAGGACCTGCTCGAGGACAACCTCGGGTTGATTTAAGTAATTCGCCGGGGCAATGGCTTTCGCGATATCCTTCCGATTTCTGGGATCGGCCGCGAAGTGCGTCGCATCCACAATGGAACGAAACAGGGCTTTAAACGTATTGGGATTTGTTTCGGTAAACTCTTTGGAAATCGCGAACGCGCAACAAGGGTGGCCATCCCAGATCTCTTTCGTTAGTTTGAAAATAAAGCCCACATTCTCATAGACCGCTCTCTGATTAAACGGATCAGGCGCGAGATAACCATCCACATTGTCCGCCTTTAAATTGGCCACCATCTCCGGCGGCGGCACGATGCGAATCTGCACGTCTTTGTCAGGATGCAACCCCCCTTCGGCAAGATAGTACCGCAGCAGATAGTTGTGCATTGAGTAGGTGAACGGCACGCAGAAGCGAAAGCCTTTCATGTCTTTGGCTTCCTTCACCCCTTTGTGTTTCAACGAAAGTGTGATTGCCTGGCCGTTGATGTTCTCCACCGCGGGCATCAGAAAGGGCGTCGCCGGCGATCCCGCTCCCAGGGTCAGCGCGAGAGGCATGGGGCTGAGCATGTGCGCCGCATCCACTTCCTTGTTCACCGCCCAATCGCGCACCACCGCCCAGCCAGCGGCCTTGCGCACTTTGGCGCTCAACCCGTGCTTGGCGTAGAAACCCATTGGTTCAGCCATGATAATGGGCGTCGCGCACGTAATCGGGATAAACCCAATCGAAAGGTCTTTCTTCTCAATGCCTTTGACTGGTTCAGCAGCGATGGCCTTCGCCGTGCCGAAATCAAAGGCGGACGCGATTGCCGCCGCTGCCATCCCTTTGCCGACGAGAGAAAGAAAGGTTCGTCTCTCCATGTCATTGGGGAAGATCGCCCGGACAACCGCATTCTCGACAAACCGGGACAGGATGCCATCAGTAGTCGCCAATTCGGATTCGATGCCGCCGTTGTCCTGGTGCGCGGGGTGAACACAGCCACTTCCGGTGCATCGATGCCCGACCAGAGACTGTGTTACGTTGAATGGATCATTTAAAGTTCCGTTGTTCATAAGTACATTTGCGTTTAAACTGACTTTCCTTTACTCAGTGCTATGACCTCACGCGCGAGGTCAGCCAATTTCACCTTCCGATTCATGGCCGCGCGCCGCATCACGTGATAAGCCTGGTCCTCCGTCAAACCTCGCTGATCCATGATCACCCCCTTGGCCCGGTTTACTAATTTCACTTCAGAAAGATCGCTGCGAGCAGCCGTCAGTTCCTCGCGCAGTCGTTCAAAATTTCGAAAGCTCGCCATCGCCACCTCGATTGCTGGCTGCACTTCACTCACACTGATACCAGCCGTCACATAAGCTGAAACGCCTGATTGAATCGCCGCCTGGATCGTTTGCACTTTTTGATCCTGCGTAAACAGAACGACCGGTTTGGGCCGTGATTGCTGGATCAGCGTGAGTTGCTCGAGCGTGTCCCGCGTGGGTGACTCCACATCGATCAGAATCACATCTGGATTTGTTGCATAGACTCGCTCCAGCACATCCTCCGAAGTGAAAGCGCAAATCACATGGACGTAACCACATTGAGCCAACGCCTCGCGCATCGACTGCATACGCTCAGTCGATTCATCGATCACCAAAATCTTTAACTCGTGTTCGATCACGGCAGTACTTGGGTCGAACTGCGGACATTTGGTATCCGCAAGACTGGTTAAGGGAGGGCGACTGTTGTGGGCAGTAAACCCGAATCTTCCCGCGACGCCTTCCTCTCAACTCCTTCGGCCGGCTCTGCCAATCGCAGCTGCGCAAGCCAGAAAGACGGGTATCTCCCGACCTGAAGGCGTCGTTGGCTTCAGGTTTGATCACTGTCAGCATAGTAAATGCCAGTCATCGACCCGCGGATAAAAACGCGAAAAGCCCAACAAAACCGCCACACCTGCCAATTCATCGGACTTACTCGGAGTGGCGATTTGAAAGCAGGCTGTCAAAAATAATCCAAGAATGTATTTTGACGCACCTATTTCATTCTGAACAACGAAACAGGTAAAGAAGAAGCCTGGCGATGGTAATGCTTATTTCCACGGGACGCGGCGAAGGCGACCTTGCGATCGGCAAGGTCGTTGGAAGCGAGATTGAAAATATTGCTCACGCAAGGCATGGCCCTGGTGAGTCCGCAAGCGTCATGGAAGTGCACGGCAAGTCCGCGGGGGGCTACGACACCTGCCGCCGACCTCCAGCGAATTCACCCCGCCCGAGATTGTTGTCGGATAACAGCTACACCGAACGCACGGTCAATTGCGTTTCAGCAAGTCGTGCCCGAGTAATTCAAATTTCTCAGTGAATTTCTCCGATTCCAAAAGTGCTGGGAGTTTTGCTGGCGTCGGGCCTGAAGAGAGCGGAATTCGCTGCACACCAATTCTTTCGGTTTGGTGCCGGTGGTCGGACTCGAACCGACACGAGGTGTTATCCTCCCAGGATTTTAAGTCCTGTGCGTCTGCCATTTCGCCACACCGGCAAAGGACCCGAGGCGATGGGTGGAGGCGGAAAATACACCAGAGCGGTTCCATTTCGCAAGTGAGTGTTCAAGTTCTCTCTTTTGTGGGGGATCTTTGGCAGGAGAAGTCTTTGTTTCAGCATTGAACATCGCACGAACGGCGCAAAACCCTTGCAATGCGGTGCGACCCAATTTATGAGATGGCCTTAAACAGCCCACAAATTGATATGAGTCGCAAACCAGTGGCAAAGCCTGTCAAGCAACAGAACATCACTTCAATGTTGCAGGAGGAGCGGGTATTTCAACCTTCGCCTGAGTTTTCTCGCAAAGCCCACATTAAATCGATGGGAGAGTATCGGAAATTATACCGGCGTTCGGTCGAAGCGCCGGAAGAGTTTTGGGCTGAACAGGCTGAGAAGGAACTGGTTTGGTTCAAGCCATGGAGCAAGGTGTTGCAATGGAAAGCTCCCAATGCAAAATGGTTTATCGGTGGGCAATTAAACGTCAGCTTCAACTGCCTGGATCGTCATCTGGGCACGCCAACGACAAACAAGGCGGCAATTATCTGGGAAGGGGAACCGGCAGGCCCGGGCAAGCCCAGTGAGGAGCGGACATTGACCTATCAGCAGCTTCACCGGGAAGTTTGCGAATTTGCCAACGTGCTGAAGAAAAATGGAATCAGCAAGGGCGACCGGGTGATCATCTACTTGCCAATGGTCCCGGAAGCAGCTGTGGCCATGCTTGCCTGCGCCAGGATCGGTGCGGTGCATTCGGTGGTTTTTGGCGGTTTCAGTGCGCAATCGGTGGCGGATCGGATTCAGGATTGCGGGGCAAAGATGGTCATCACAGCTGATGGGGGTTATCGGCGGGGAGCGGTTGTTCCATTAAAAAAGAATGTGGATGATGCGCTGGCGATCCGGGATGCCCAGGGAATGTTGCTCGCGAAAAGTATCGAGAAGGTGATCGTTCTGCGACGGACCGGGCAGGAAATTCACATCGAAGCGGGCCGGGACGTGTGGTGGCACCGTGAGCTTGAGTATGTGAACGCAGTTTGTCCCGCTGAAAAGATGGACAGCGAAGCGCCCTTGTTCATTCTTTACACCAGTGGTTCCACCGGGAAACCGAAAGGGATTTTTCATACCACCGGAGGCTACCTTCTTGGAGCGAAGATGACCTCGAAATATGTCTTTGATCTTCGCGATAGTGACGTCTATTGGTGCACCGCTGATGTTGGGTGGGTCACCGGCCACAGTTATGTGGTTTATGGCCCATTGGCCAATGGGGCCACCACCTTGATGTATGAAGGCGCCCCAAATTTTCCAGAACCGGACCGGTTCTGGAAAATTGTTTCCAAATACCAGGTTTCAGTGCTTTACACCGCGCCCACTGCCATCCGGGCATTTATGAAATGGGGGGTGGAATGGCCTCGGAAGCATAACCTCACCAGCCTGCGGCTGTTGGGCTCAGTAGGCGAACCGATCAATCCTGAGGCGTGGATCTGGTATCACGAAGTGATCGGCGGAAAACGTTGCCCAATCGTGGACACCTGGTGGCAGACAGAAACCGGAGGAATCATGATCACCCCCTTGCCGGGAGCAACACCGACCAAACCGGGTTCCGCCACGCTCCCGTTTTTCGGGATTGTCCCGGAGGTGGTCGACGACAAGGGAGATGCTGTCCCAAAAAATTCGGGTGGAAAGCTGGTCATCCGGAAGCCCTGGCCAGGGATGTTGCGAGGAATCTGGGGCGATCCGGCCCGTTTCAAGGAAGTCTACTGGAGCGAGGTGCCGGGAAGTTATTTTACAGGAGACGGTTGTCGCCAGGATAAGGATGGCTATTTCTGGATCGTGGGACGGATAGATGATGTCTTGAACGTGGCGGGTCATCGAATCGGAACAGCGGAAGTGGAAAGCGCACTGGTCAGTCATCCGAAAGTCGCTGAAGCTGCGGTTGTGGGGCGACCGGATGAATTAAAGGGACAGGCGCTGGTTGCTTTCGTGACGCTCAAAAGCGGCGTGTTGGCCATGGATGCCCTGCGGGAGGAATTAAGGAGGCATGTGGCCAAGGAAATCGGCCCTGTGGCCAAGCCGGACGATATTCGGTTTGCGGAAGCTTTGCCAAAAACCAGGTCAGGCAAGATCATGCGACGATTGCTGAAGCAGGTTGCCGCAGGCGGAGAGATCAAGGGAGACACCACAACTCTGGAGGATTTGAATGTTCTCGCCAAATTAAGCGCCAATGATGAGAGTTGATGCTGGACTGAATAAGTTCCCGCATGAACAAACAATTTCGATTCCTCGCCATTTCTTTTGTGTTGTTGATTTTGGTGGTGAGCTCCCGTCACTCATTTGGCCATGCAGGATTGAATTTAGCCATTGGTGCCACCTCATCACCCTCCACAGTTTCAGTAGGTGAACTGGTCACTTTCAGTATCTCGGTCACTAACATAGGCACGGGTGAAGGCAGTGATATTGTTATTTCCAACAGGCTGGCGAATGAGTTCGAGTTCGTAAGCGCCAGTTCAAGTGTCGGGCCGGTTACCCGGAATGGGCAGACGCTCGTTACAACCATGCCTGTCATTTTCCCAGGGCAGAAGATGACCATGACAATACAGGCCCGGGCGCTGAATTCCGGATCGTTTGCAAATCATTCAGGAGTGTCCTCATCCGAACCGGAGGTGCTGCTCGCAAACAACACTTTCACTTTTCAAACAGTGATCATGCCCGCTCCGCTGCCAACGCTTATTTCATATTTTGGAGGCAATGGAAGCGGCTACACTGATGAATCAGCCGTGGACATCGCGACTGATAACAACGGAAATATTTATTTGCTCGGTGGAAGTTCGGCAGAAGATTTGCCCGTGACAGCTTCGCTGGGATCACCCGGTTTCGGCTCATTTGTGGCAAAATTTTCTTCGAGTGGAGATTTGGTCTACAGTCTTTTTATCAATTCATTCGCGGCTCGCGCCCTGGATGTGGATGACAGCGGTCATGCCTACATTCTGGGTGAAGCTGGCAGTTTTCCAACCTTGCCAGACAACGCACGCGCAGGTGGCGAAAACGATCTGGTAGTTGCAAAGATTAACCCGGAAGGCACCAATGTGCTCTGGGCTCTGTTCCTTGGGGGAAACGATCTGGAGTTGGGTCGCGGGATAAAAGTGGCGCCTGACGGCTCAGTTTATGTGACCGGAATGACAACTTCCACGAATTTCCCCACCACAGCCGGTGCCTTTCAACCCGCACTGGCGGGCCGTTTCGATGCTTTCCTCGCAAGGATTGCTCCATCTGGTGGTTCTCTCATTTTTTCGACTTACATTGGCGGTAGCGGAAGCGAATTGGCGAACGGCCTCGCCCTGGATTCCCTCGGCAGACCTGTCATCGCCGGGAGCACTTCAGCTGGTGATTGGGCGAATTCTTCTTCACCAATCCGACAAGGGGCAGGGGGAAACAGAGATGGGTTTGTTGTGAGGCTGAACGATCTAGGCACTGAGATCGAACGTTTGTTGTTTTTGGGAGGGACTGATCGTGAGATGGTGGCAGCGCTCGCATTGGACAGTGAAGATCGTCTTTACCTTTTTGGCGAAACTTCATCAGCTCAATTTCCCCTGTCCACCAATGCATTGCAGCAAGACCTGCGTGGAGAAAATGATTTTTTTGTTATGAGGTTAAGTTCCAATTGGCTGAACCTGGAATATAGCACGTTTATTGGAGGTCCGGAGAGCACCATTCTTGATTATTCATACTATGTCGGCCAATACCTGCTTGATGGCGAACCACAGGAACCAACTTACATTGCCTGGATTGATGGAGCGCTTGCAGTCGGCCTGAATGGCGAGATCCATGTCGCCGGAACCACGAGCGGAGAAGGAATCCAATTTGGCAATTTTTTAACGCCGCGATACGGACAGACCGACGCTTTCTATGCGAGAATCGATCCCGCTTCCGGTCAATTGCTTGAATCAAGAGTGTTCGGTGCCTCCAATTATGATTCAGTTCGAGGCATTGCCCTGGACGATGAGGAGAACATTTATTTAACCGGTAGTTCTGGAAATTCATTCTTTGCTCCCTGGCTCCCAACCACGACGAATGCCTGGCAGCATGAATTTGCAGGCAATGTTTCTGATGCATTTTTTGCACGTTTTCCAAAAAACAAAACGCCTGCACCGGATAATTACAACGAGGCTCCGCTTTTAGTTGGGCCTCGCGCCGGGTACTTTGCCAATAACAGCAATGCAACCGCCCAGCCGGATGAGTTTCTGGCGCAAAATGGCTCTGGCAAAACTGTCTGGTTCAGGTGGGTTGCCCCGGCCAACGGAATGTTAAAAGCCTCGGTGCATGGACTCCGAAACAGTGCCGTGTCAATTTTTTCAGGGACTTTTTTTGCTTCATCCAATCTGCTGGCGTCCGCAAGTTTTACCGGAGATGAGCAGGAGGGAACCCAGGTGTTCACAGCAGTGACTTCAGGCCTCACCTATTTCATTTCAGTCGATGGGATCAATGGGGCAAGCAGCGACCTGAATCTTTCGTTAACATTTTCGGAGCCGGTTAATGATTTCTTTGCCAACGCCCAACTCATTGCTTCTTTTCCGGTATCAATAACAACGACAAACGAGAATGCCACCCATGAACTTCGCGAACCTGCCCATGCTGGAAATAATGGTGGAAGAAGTCTTTGGTGGCGATGGGTGGCGCCTTCAACTTCGAAAGTAACAGTCAGCACAGCGGGTTCTGCGATCAATACATTATTGGGAATTTATACCGGCCCCGATCCTGCAAACCTTCTCGAAATCAAAAGCAATGACAATGCGCTGGCCGGTGTGAACTACAGTGAACTGACTTTTGAAGCCGTTGCCGGGACTGAATACATGATCGCTGTCGATGCAATTTTCGGTGAAACAGGCAAAGTTCAGTTAAGTTTATTTCCTGGAGACCCACCGCCAAACGATGAGTTTGCGAATCGAACCATCCTTAATGGTTATAGCACTAATTTCACTTCTTCCAATGTGGGTGCCACTCATGAAACCGGAGAGCCGCAGCTTATTTTTACCAATGGCGTGAATCAGATCGAAACGGATTTTGCGGATAACACCGTTTGGTTCTCATGGACCGCCCCAACGAATGGTCGAGTTAAAATCTCAACGAGAGGGAGTTCGTTCGACACCTCGGTCGGTATCTACACGGGCGATCGCCTCACCAACCTTGTTTATCTAACGGCGCATGATGATATCCTGAGAGGGCAAATTTTGGAAAGTGAAGTAAATTTCGATGTTGACTCAGGTCAGCAATACCAGATTCAAATCGACGGAAGGACAGCTTCACCGGCTGGTGTGATTAGATTTGATCTTCGCTTTTTTCGCCCACCCCGGATCGATACTGCCAGCGTGCAACGCAGTAATGGAATGTTTCTCTTTACCGCTGAAGGTCTGCCAGATCGCAATTATATTCTGGAGCGCTCTACGAATTTAAGTCAGTGGCTGCCTGTTTCAACCAACAGCGGTGCATCACTGAATTTGTCAATCCCGATTTCTCAACAGGCAGCCGGGGAATTCTTTCGTCTGCTGGATGCCTCTGTTGAAGAATAAGAAATCCCCGCCGAAGCGGGGACCTGAGAATCAATTTGTTTAGTTCTGCTGAGCGTAAGGCCGCGGTTCAGGCGCTGACTGTCCGTTACCTGCAGTTTGCAACCTGCTTCTGTACTGTTCCGCGGTTTCCTGGGCGCGTTGCGGGGCTTGCTCCATCTGTTCCCGGATACGAGGCGCTTCAGCATGCATCCTGCTGATTGCTTTTTCCCATTGCGCGCGCATCGGTTGGATTCCACCTCCCCCGATGGCGATAACTGAAGAACCCACAACGATTGCAAGCATGGCGTAAAACAGGCCATTCACGATTGCGGGAGCGATTCCCACCTGATTTAAGGCTGCGAAAATGCCAATAATTAAAATGGTGAGTGAGGCAATATTGGCAACAATTCGACCGTAGCTGAGGCCGCCAAGAGTAGCGCTGAGGATATCCTTAACTCCCTTGGCAATAGCGGACGCGATAACCACAATCACGATTGCGACGAAGATGCTTGGCAAGAACGCAATCACGCGGGTCAAAAGATCGCTGACTGGATTCGGCCCAAAGACGCCAAAAGCCAGCTGCAATACAAAGAGGAAGGCAGTGTAGAACAGCAACTTGCTTAAAAGATCACTTGCGTCGTAACGAGTTTTTGCGAGCGCACTTTTAATCCCTCCTCGTTCCACGAGACGATCAAAACCAACCCGTTCAAGAACACGATCAAAGAGACGTGCAATGATTTTACACCCCCAATAGCCGAGCAACAGTATCCCTGCGAACAGCAATAATTTTGGCATGAAGGTCATGAAATTCGCCCATGCCTGTTCCACTCCGTGCGTAAAATTCACTCTAGTTTCTTCCATAGCAGCTCCTTGTTCAATATTCCTGAGCTAACCTCGCTTTGAAATTAGTATGGATTTCCCATTGTCCCGCCGGTGAAACGATGACCAAAAGCTTGTGAACTTCAATTTCTGCCAGTCGGATAACATGATAATGGAAATTTCCCCATTCCTTTCAGGTCTGTGCTGATAGCACCTCGTCGGTTTCTGCGATAACAATGCCTACTCATTGATCTGGATCATAATTAAAATGAGATGGGTAATGCAGATTTTGGGAGTGGCTGTTCTTTTACAAGTAGGTCCTGTGGTGTGGGCAATCAACCCTCTCGAGTATGCGGTAACTGTTTCTGCAACAGTCGTGGCTTCGCCGCCGCAAATTCATTTAAAGTGGCCTGCCAACTCTGCCGTCCGCAAATATACGATTCGGCGGAAGGCACTGATGGATAATGCATGGAGCCGCCCGTTGGCAACATTGGGGCAAGGCTCTGTTGGATTTGTTGATTCTGTTCCTCTCGGCTCAGCTTTTGAGTATGAAATCGAAGCGGAAACGACTCATGTTTCGAGTGGGCGATCTGTAACGGCATATGGATATATTTATGCAGGACAAGCTGTTCCTTTGCCCGATTATCGAGGCAAGTTGATCCTGTTGGTGGAATCGAGTGTGGCAGGCCCTCTTTCGACTGAGATCCACTTATTGGAGGAAGATTTGATTTCGGAAGGCTGGGTGGTGATCAGGCGAACTGTTTCGAGCCAGGACAATCCAAGAAATGTACGTGCGCTGATTCAAAACGAGTATACAGCCGATCCAGCCGGAGTTAAGGCGGTTTATTTGCTTGGTCGAATTCCAGTTCCCTATTCCGGACTGATTTATCCTGATTTGCATATTGGACATCAGGGTGCATGGCCTGCTGACGCCTATTACGGTGAAATGAATTCAGAATGGACGGATTATCTCGTTAACAAGACCGATTCAGAAGCTGAAATTAATGACAATGTACCCGGGGATGGAAAGTTTGATCAATCTGTTTTCCCCTCTGAAATCGAACTTCAGGTTGGCCGGGTCGATCTTTCCAATATGCCTGAATTCGCGCAGAGCGAAATTGAGTTGCTGCGCGCCTACCTGATGAAGGTCCGCAATTATCGACATCGGATCGTAACTGCTGTTCCCCGGGGATTGATTCGGGATAATTTTGGAGATTTGAACGGCGATGCGCCAGCGGTGGATGCCTGGCGGGCCTTTCCGGTCTTTTTCGGGACAGGAGAAATTCTGGAGATCGGCCCGGACAGCTTTTTTGACACTTTGGGAGCGGAAAGTTTTCTTTGGGCCTATGGTTGCGGAGGAGGGGATTACACCAAAGCTGACGGCGTGGGAACAACACATGACTTTGCGACGCGAGCTGCCAAGTCGTTTTTCTATATGCTGCACGGAAGTTATTTCGGTGATTGGAATAGCAAAAACAATTTTTTAAGGGCGCCCCTTGCCTCCTCAAACTACGGAATAGCTGTCGCCTGGGCGGGATTACCGCACTGGTACTTTCACCATATGGGATTAGGGGAAACAATCGGTTTTAGTACACGCATAGCGCAGAACAATCGAACCCTTTACAAAAACCATGTCAACCTGTCACCAGGCGAGGTCCACATCGCGCTGATGGGTGATCCTACTTTGCGAATGCATACTGCCTCACCGCCACGATCACTGAGGCAAACGGGTGGATCAGGGTTGCAACTCGCATGGGACTCTTCTCCCGAAAGAGGAGCGATGTATCACGTTTATCATGCAGCGAGCGCTGCCGGACCATTCACCAGGCTGACAGCAGCACCGATTTCCACCACGACATATTCTCAGGCAAACCTTCTCCCCGGCACTTACATGGTGCGTGCTGTCCGATTGGAACTGACTGCAAGCGGTTCCTTCTGGAACGGCAGCCCTGGCGTTTTTCTAAAGATCACTGGAGGAGGTGATCCCAACCCATCCGTGTTATCGATTACAGCTTTGGATGGATCTGCATCGGAGGCCAATAATGATGTGGGTGTCTTTCGTCTCCAGCGTTCCGGATCATTGGCGTCCTCGCTGAATGTTTCATTTGAAATGCAAGGGACAGCAACACCAGGTATTGATTACAGTAATTTGCAATCAGTGGTTTTTCAGGCTGGCAACGCATTGCTGGATGTGACTGTCCATCCACTCACGGACACTCTGGAGGAAGGAGATGAAACCATTGTCATGAAACTGAATCCAGGGAATGGTTATTCGTTGTCAGGTCCTGCTACCGCTTCAGTCCTGTTGCGTGACCACCTGGTGAACACGGCCCCGGTGATTTCAGGTTTGATCAATCGCACTATTCAAGAAGATCAGAATTCCGGGGTTCTTCAGTTCACCGTTACTGATACTCAAACCCCCGCTAATTTAATTCAGGTCAATGTCTCTTCCAGTGTCGACACGCTGGTTCCACAATCGAATATTATCCTGGGTGGATCGGGGGCAAATCGTACCTTGACCATCACTCCGATGCCAAACGCTTCCGGTAGCACAGAGATTACAGTGGTGGCAACAGATGGAACGCTAAACAGTCAAAGCTCCTTTATCCTGACAGTCCAGCCGGTCAACGATTCACCGACTGCGGATTCCTTTGCCGTTGAAACAACTGAAGATCAAGCCACCCAGATTTCTTTGCATGGACAAGACCCTGAGGGAGCACCCCTGTTTTTTGAAATAGTTACCACTCCTTCAAAAGGTTCTCTAATCGGCATTCCACCCAATGTGTCTTATTTGCCCAGCACGAATTTTTCAGGGACGGATGCCCTTACTTACCGGGTAGGTGATGGTTCTCTGTTCTCTGCTCAAGCTACTGTTTTTATCAATATTGCGGCAGTCAACGACCCTCCAGCCATTGCTGCAATTCCCAACGTTGAAATTGTTCAGGGACAGAGTAGCGGCCTCATTCCGTTGACCATTTTTGATCCTGATAACCTGGAGGCAGACTTCAGCGTGACAGCAACCACTACCAATCACATCATGTTTCCTGCGGGAAGTTTTTTGCTCGCGGAAAATACGCTTACGATCACCCCTCTCACCAACGTACATGGAACAGGAAGTGTTCAACTGATTGTCTCAGACGGAATGGCGACCGCCACGAACTCTATAATAGTGACGATCCGTCGGGTCAACCAGCCACCAGTGGCAATTGATGATTTGTTCACAACTGATCCGGGTGTGGCATTGGAACTCAGCGCTGACCAGTTGCTTGCCAATGACTACGACCCTGACAGCACGAATGAATTGCAATTGATCGAGGTGGATACTACAAGCGGAGAAGAAGGAAAGATCGTGTTGCAGGATGGAACGCTCATTTATAATCCTCCTGTCGGATTTACCGGAGAGGATATTTTTTATTACACTGTGGAGGATCCCGATAAAGCTCAAAGCCGGGCCGCGGTAAAAATTGAAATTGGGCAATTTTCGAAAATTATCTCGCTTCAGCGAGGGGCGAACGGAATCTGCAGATTGGAAATTGACGGATTTAGGAACCGTGTTTTTGAAGTTGAAGCCAAAAGTGGATTGGGTGCCTGGGTTAAAATAGGCGAAGGCAGTTCAGATTCTCAGGGACAGGCAGAGTTTGAGGATAAAAATGCCGTCACCTTACCCGAGCGCTTTTACAGGATACGATGGCGTTAGCGCGCTGGATCACACTTCCGGGTTCGGTCTTGGGCGATACTTTTTCGAAAGTGCCAGGGCTTCGGTCAAGGACCTCACGCCCCCGCTGCAGGTTGGATGTGAAAGCGATGCGGCAGCAACGCACACACCTGTCAGCAGACATTTTTGAATCTCCCACTCTTCATGCAATCCATAAAGAACTCCCGCGCAAAATGCATCCCCTGCGCCTGCCGTGCCTGCCACATATTTTGCCGGAAGATTCAAGGAGGACTGCCAAAAATCCTCCCCCTTGCGGGTGCGGGCAAATGCGCCCTCAGGAAAATGAATCACCACCAGGTCCCTCACCCCACTTTGGAGCAAAGCCCCCGCGGCATGCTTTAATGAAACCGTATCAAGTTTATTATCCGCCTGGCGGATTTTGAATCCGGCAGTTTTTCCAGCCTCGATTTCGTTGAGAATACAGTAATCAACATACTTCAGGGCAGGAGTGACAACCTTCGAAAATCGATCACTATCCTCGCTCACCACATCCACACTTGTTTTCATTCCCGCATCCTGGGCTTGCGCCAGGAGACGTGCGGCGCGGGTTCCGAATAATTTATCCGGAGCATCAAGCGCATCGAGAAGCAGCAAATAACCGAGATGGAAAATTTTCGCCTTAATGCGCTCGAAATTTAAATCTTCACCTGACCAAAGAGCGTTGGCACCTCGATTATGGAAAAAAGTGCGACGACCATTTCCAATCTCCGTCATGACGTCGGTGTAAGAGGTTGGCGCCGCCTTTGAAGCAGTAAGATATTTGGTATCAATCTTATGTGCCTCGCAATCATCAAGAATGGCCTGACCTAAAGCGTCCTTTCCAACGAACCCTGCTGCGAATATTGGAAAGGTGGCACCCAGTTTCGCCAGATCAATCGCCACGTTGTAAGGCGCTCCGCCTGTCCCCTGGGCCTGGCTGCGAATATTGGCGAGTTGCTCCATTTTTGGATAAACATCGACCATTTTAACCTGATCGATGATCCAATTGCCACCCGCCAGCAATCCTTTACGATTCACTTTGTTCTTCATTCGAGGAAATTCAGTCAGCAGACAAGAGGCTCCCGTGTGTTCCGGCTAATGAACCCCATCTTTAAGGGCAATTCATTGGAATAGGCAAGGAATTTAGCAGTTTTTGGATCAAATGACGTAGTCCAGAGGGTTTGAATGAACACCCTGCAATGTGCGGACCCGATCGCAAAGAACCGACAAGGTAACTCCTTCCAGAATACGCACAATCGCCTCACGCACTTCCTTCATAATACTTCGGATAGCGCACCGCTCCTCATCCGGACAGCTGCACCGTTCATAAAAATTTTCACTGACGCAACTCACCGGAGCGAGTGGGCCTTCAATATATCGAATGACAGATGCGAGGGTTATTTGATCAGGGGATTGTTTTAATCGATAACCACCAGCGATACCCCGCTTACTCTCCAGAATTCCAGCGGAGCGTAAATCATTCAGAATCTGTTCCAGAAATCGCTTGGGAATATTCTGCTGCTCTGAAATAGTCTGAATACGAACCACATCCTGCTCATAATTAAGTCCAAGAACAATGAGCGCCCGCAGCGCATACTCACCTCTAAGGGAGAGTTTCATGACAGCAAGGTACAAACTCCAGTTGTTCAGTCAAGATTTGCCTTGACAAGAACCCTGGTCGTTTAAAGTCTATAACTATCCTAGAGTTAATCAGGTATGTGCCTGATGTGATTGATGATCGACAAAAACCTATCATTTAATAATTGCTTCGGAGCAGTGTCTCGATATCGAGCGCTTCTCTCCTCTTTCCTTTTCCTTGGTTTTAATTGGTTGGTCATTGCCGCCGCCGCCGCTGAATTCAAAATTTTGAATGTTTCTTTTGGCGTTTCCTGTGAAGTGATTGCGCAGAAACATTCCTCAAAATTTGGAAAGTCGAAACTGCTGAAGACAGAAGAGCAGTTTGGCAGCTGGTCTAAGGCGCAGAAACTCCATTTTGCCACAGGTGGAGCATTGGATTAAATCTACAAAAACTAGAATGTCATCTTCGCTTTCAAGAAAGGGATCCAACCAGCAAAATCTTCAGGTGCTTCCGCACTGGCAGCAGATGAGCAATACTGAAAAATTTACCGAGACATTCGATCAGCTGATTGAGCAGCAACAGTTGCTCGGCCAGAAGATTCTAACCAAACATTCCATCAGCCTGACAGAATTTGGAAGCGATGAGCAATTGTTGCGCTTTCGGATGAAAGGTGCAGCTGGAGGGGGAGATCGGATTCGAATCGGCATATTTGCCGGAATTCATGGCGATGAAACAGCGGGACCCCTGGCGATCCACCAATTAGTCCAGCGCCTAATCAAAAAGCCTTTGCTGCTTACCGGGTATGAACTGTTTCTCTACCCCGTGTGCAACCCCTGGGGTGTGGATAACACCAGTCGCTATTCCAAAAGCGGAAGCGATCTGAACCGTGAGTTCTGGAATAACTCCACTGAACCGGTGATTCAGGCGCTGGAGAATGAAATTACAACCCGTCAATTCCATGGCCTCATCTCGCTTCACGCTGATATCGATTGCGAGGGTATTTATGGTTACGTCCGGGGAGCGGTATTAACACGTTCCCTGCTTGAGCCCGCATTAGCGGCAGCAGAGCAGGTACTGAAGCGGGACGTACGCCCGGTGATTGATGGTTTCGAGGCTCACGAAGGGATTATCACACAATGCTTCAATGGTATCCTGACTGCACCACCCAAAATTGAGCCGTCGCCTTTTGAAATTATTTTCGAAACACCACAGACTTCAGCTTTACAACTGCAGGCAGAAGCCATGGTTATTGCGATGGAAACGGTTTTAACCGAATACCGTAAATTCCTTTCATTTGCGGCTGATCTTTAAAACCGTGATCGGAAAACGTTACAACGCACTGCCCGGTTTCAATCTCACATTGGGATTTACGCTGCTTTATCTGACGTTAATTGTGCTCTTGCCGATCGGGGCGCTCACGTTAAAAACGTTTGATTTGAGCTGGGATGAATTCTGGAAGAGCGCAAGCAGCCCCAGGGCGGTGGCGGCTTATCGCCTGACTTTTGGAGCCTCGTTTTGCGCCGCCTGCATCAATGCATTGTTCGGCAGCTTGCTTTGCTGGGTGTTGGTGCGGTACGATTTTCCAGGGAAACGGCTGGTGGATGCCCTGGTGGATATCCCCTTCGCCCTTCCCACTGCCGTTGCAGGATTGACCTTGTCAAATCTCTTTGTGCCGAACGGTTGGCTGGGCTCATGGCTGGCACCGATGGGAATCAAGGGCGCCTACAGCAAACTGGGGGTTATTATTGCACTGACATTCATCAGTCTCCCATTCGTTGTGCGCACATTGCAACCTGTGATGGAGGGTTTGGAACGGGAGATTGAGGAGGCAGCCGCGACTTTGGGAGCAGGAAGGTTAAGAACTGTAATCAGTATTATCATTCCCATGCTATTTCCGACAATCATTACTGGATTTGCCCTGTCCTTTGCCCGAGCGGTGGGAGAGTACGGCTCGGTCATTTTTATTTCGAGCAACATCCAGTATCAGACCGAGATCACGCCGCTAGTGATCATCACATTGCTTGAGCAATATGAGTATAGTTCGGCAATGGCTATTGCAGTCGTTCTGCTGGTGATTTCGTTCTGCCTTTTAATCACTATCAACCTGCTTGAACGATGGGCCAGCCGATTCCATAGCTGATATGACCGGAAAAAAGCAGAATCGAAAAAAATCGCAACGTGGCAGCGAGGAGGGAACCCTGACCAAGTGGATCCTTACGGGAATCGCGCTTACTTTCGTCACTCTTTTTCTGCTGCTGCCGTTAATCAATGTTTTTGCCCAGGCATTCAGAAATGGATTTAAGTTTTATATCGAATCCCTTTCTGATCCTGACACTCTTGCGGCGATTAAGTTAACCTTGCTGGTGGCAGTGATCACAGTTCCGTTAAACCTGGTCTTTGGGGTGGCAGCTTCCTGGGCAATTGCCAAATTCAATTTTCCCGGCAAGCCATTCCTGATTACCTTGATCGATCTTCCATTTGCCGTTTCGCCGGTGGTCGCAGGATTGATGTTTGTCGTGTTATTTGGAAGAAGTGGCTATTTCGGTGAATGGCTTGATCAACGCGATATCACCATCATCTTTGCCGTTCCGGGGATTGTACTCGCCACACTTTTTGTGACGTTTCCTTTTGTAGCGCGCGAACTGATCCCGGTCATGCAGGCCACCGGGACAGAGCAGGAACAGGCGGCCCTTACACTTGGGGCTTCCGGCTGGCAAACTTTCTGGTATGTCACCCTTCCTTCCGTCAAATGGGGGTTGCTCTATGGCGTGATTCTCTGCAATGCACGAGCCATGGGAGAATTCGGAGCGGTTTCCGTTGTCTCCGGTCATATTACAGGAATGACCGACACGATTCCTCTGCGTGTTGAAAAACTTTATCATGGGGCGAGCACGGCCTCAGGAGTGGCAGCTTTCGCCGTGGCAAGTTTGCTGGCGATTCTCGCATTGCTGACATTGCTGATTAAAACATGGATGGAATGGAGGACTGAACGTGCCCATGCAGCCGCTCAATCAAGCACCACCTGATTCTTCACTCGATTAGATGAGCATAGAACTCTCAAATATTGGAAAGCTCTTCGGGGACGTGAAAGCTGTGGACAATGTTTCCTTCAGCGTCAAGGAAGGAGAATTGATTGCTTTATTGGGGCCGAGCGGTGGGGGAAAAACAACCGTGTTGCGAATGATTGCCGGGCTCGAGATGCCGACGAGTGGCGAGATTCGAATCCAGGGCAAAAGGGTCAATGACCTTTCTGTTCAGCAACGAAACATCGGCTTTGTTTTTCAAAACTATGCGTTGTTCAAAACCATGAGCGTTTATAAGAACATCGCTTTTGGGTTGAAAATCAAAAAGTGGCCCCGGCATGAAATTGAGCAACGGGTTTCCGAACTGGTAGAACTATTGGAACTTAAAGGATTGGAAAAACGTTACCCACACCAGCTCTCAGGGGGGCAACGGCAACGGGTGGCCATTGCCCGGGCCCTTGCTCCCAAACCAGGCGTCTTGCTATTGGATGAACCTTTCGGGGCTGTTGATGCGAAAATCCGCCAGGAATTGCGCGAATGGCTGGTGCGGTTGCACCACGATCTGAATGTCACCACTCTTTTCGTCACCCACGACCAGGAGGAAGCGATGGAGGTGGCAGATCGAATCGTGATTATTGGGCGGGGTAAATTGGAGCAGATCGGATCGCCTCAGGAAGTTTACGAGCACCCGAACAATGAATTTGTGGCCCGCTTTATCGGTGTAATGAATGTTCTTGAACTGGAGGTCCAGAATGGAACAGGGCGAACGGGAGGACTTGAGTTCCCGATGAGCAATGTTCCAGATGGTCCGGCCCGCATTGGGTTTCGTCCATATGCGGTGCAGGTTTCCAATGATCTGCAGCAATACCGATATAATGCCATGCTCCGGCGCACCTATTTCCTGGGAGTCATGCTGCGGCTTGAACTGGAGTTGCCGTCAGGGTTAACCGTTCGAGCTCGAATCACAAAAGAGGATTACTCCCGTCTTGGACTGGAAGATGGCAGGCAGGTTTCATTTCAAATCAAACAGTATCGACTTCTGGCCCGAGAGGGGATGCCGATGGGGCAGGAAATGCCAGTCAAATACGATTTGCCCCCGGTCATTGCCGATAATATCTGATTCTTCCCTGAAGGTATATTTCGGGTTTGCCCTGATATGGTTGTTTTGACTCCTTGGACTAGGTTGCATCGCAATTCAAACACAGGAGGAATATGACTATTGCAAAAAAAACAGTTTGCTTGCTTGGAGTGAGTTTTTTAACCGCTTCAGCATGGGCTCAACCCGCAGCCGGAGAGTGGGAAGTCACTCTCGGCGGGTCTGGCAACTCAGACAATGATTTTGATCGAGGTGCTTTTTCATTGGATGGAAGTCTCGGTTATTATCTAACTGACAATTGGGAAGTCTCTTTGCGTCAAGGAATTGGATTCAGCAGCCAGGGAGACCGATGGAGTGGGAACACCCGTGGCGCTGTGGATTATAATTTCCAGCTCGGCAACATCGTTCCTTACCTTGGAGCGAATATCGGCTATCTTTATGGAGATGACTTTGAAGACCGTTTTGCAGCAGGCCCGGAAGCAGGTGTCAAATGGTACGTACTGGAGAAAACCTTCATTTTCACCGGTGCTGAGTATCAATTCTTCTTTGAGGAAGCCAGGGACATTGATAACCAGTTCAAGGATGGAAATTTCGTTTTCACCGTAGGAATCGGATTTAATATCTGACGAACACAGCCAAGGCAGGCTGTTGTTGCAGGGAGAGCGTTCAGACGACTCTCCTTTTTTTTGTTTTTATTCTGCGAATAAGTTCGTGTCCGGGGCGTCCAATAGATAGCTTGTGAAATATTTCACAATTGATCTTGCGGCCAAAATTATCGGGTGATAGTTTTTCGAACCTACTGAGATTGTGAACTTGAAGTCCTATTTATGAACCTGAAACGCTCTCTGGGAATAATGGCTGCTCTGGCAGCTACGGTGCAGTTGGCTTCCGCTGCTGACATTATCGGAAAAGTGACTCTTAAAGGAACCCCACCTCCCGAAAAAGAACTGCCTCTGGATCCGAATTGCGGTAAATTGCACACCACCAAGCCAAAAACCCGGTTTTATGTGACGGGCGAAAACAACGGCCTGGCGGATGTTTTTGTTTACATCAAGGATGGCCTGACAGGCAAAACCTTTGAAGTTCCAACAGAAGCCGCGTTGCTTGACCAAAAAAATTGCGAATACCTGCCTTATGTAATGGGGCTTCAAACGAACCAGAAATTGCTGGTCCGGAATTCGGACCCTTTGCTGCATAACGTGCATCCAACCCCAACAGTTGCGGGAAATAAGGAAAAAAATCTGGCACAGATGCCCAAGAGCAAGGATTTGGAATTTACCTTCCCCAGTCCTGAAATATTTGTTCGGTACAAATGCGATGTTCATCCCTGGATGTTCGCTTATGTCGGTGTGCTGGAGCATCCATTCTACGCTGTGAGCGACAAGGATGGAAATTTCAAAATCGCGAATGTTCCACCCGGTGATTACACCGTGGAAGCCTATCATCGAAAAGGTGGCAAAGTGACTCAGCAGGTAAAGGTTGAGAATGCGACCAAAACTGCTGATTTCACCGTTGAGGTGGCTGAATCGAAGTAGTTTCTTGTTAGTTCGTTGGGTTGTGTTGTGTGTGTGATACCGCTGCGGTTTGAAAGAGCCGCAGCGGTACTCTGTTAAAATTGATGTTATCCCGATCTCAACAATGGTTGCAGCGCTTCGCATGGTTCTCTGCAGCAGCCACATTGTGCCTGATTGGGATTGGCGGGGTGGTGACCAGCAAAGGAGTGGGGATGGCAGTGCCGGACTGGCCCACCACGTATGGTTACAACATGTTTTTGTTTCCGGTTTCACAATGGGTGGGAGGAATTTTTTATGAGCATACCCATCGTCTTGTCGCTTCCTTCGTGGGATTGCTGACGACCATCCTGGCCGCCTGGTTATTTTTCGCTGACAATCGGAAATGGATGCGGCTCCTGGGAGTGATTGCTTTTTTTCTCGTCGTTTTTCAAGGGGTTCTTGGTGGATTGCGCGTGACCGCAATGAAAGATGAAATTGGAATCTTTCATGGCACACTTGCCCAGCTGTTTTTTTGCCTGATATGCGCAATCACCTTTTTCAGTTCCAATTGGTGGCGAAACGTGAGTTTCAGGAGTGATGAAGAGGCGATTAAATCTGCCATGCCCTGGTTCATCGTCACCACTTCGATCATTCTTTTGCAATTGATTATTGGAGCTTCCATGCGGCACCAGCATTCTGGATTGGCCGTCCCGGACTTCCCACTGGCTTACGGAAAATGGTGGCCCGATCTGGATCCAGCATCCCTTGAGCGATATAACCAGATGCGTTTGGATGTGCGCGACTACGGGAACGTGACTGCCCCGCAAATTATCCTGCATATGACACACCGCTTTATCGCCGTAATTATTTTGGCATTAACCGCTTTCTGCTTTTGGAAGAGCAGGGGTCTGGAACTGCCATTGATGGTTCGCCGACTGGTGACCAGTTGGGCTCTTCTTATCTTGACGCAGGCAACGCTGGGAATTGCCACGGTGCTCAGCAAGAAAGCCGCGGATATCGCCACGGCCCATGTGGTGATCGGTGCCTTGAGTTTGGCCTGGGGAGTTCTAATAGTGATTGCTCTCAAGCGTGTTATCTGGCGTGATGTTCCGGTCGAATTACAACGCCAGGACCAACTCCTGAATGAAAGAGGAGGGCAGGCGTTTGCCGCGTAAATGAAAGCCACAGCACCAGCGATTCCTGAACCAGTGCCGCAAGCGATAACCACCCGAGGGTATCTGGCAATATTTGCGGATCTGGTCAAAGCCCGCCTCACAGCACTGGTGCTGCTGACCACCTTGGTGGGTTATTATGCTGGCTCACGCGCGCCTGTGGATATCGGGCTAATGCTTCATCTGCTTGCCGGGACAGCGCTGGTTGCCTGCGGCGCTGCGGCGCTCAATCAGTTTATGGAGCGGGAGCATGATGCCCGCATGAAGCGCACTGAATCCCGCCCCTTGCCCTCCGGCGAACTGGAACCTGAAACGGTGTTGATTTTTGGTGGTGGAATTTCCATTGCCGGGCTGATTTACCTGACCTTTGCCGTTAATCCATTAACGGCATTACTGGGGGCGCTGACGTTGATCAGTTATCTGCTGGTTTACACCCCGCTGAAGCGTGTTACGGCACTAAACACGATCATTGGGGCAGTCCCTGGTGCGCTTCCTCCTTTAATGGGGTGGACGGCTGCCCGCAATGAAATCACCGGGGCGGGATGGTCGCTTTTCGCGATTTTGTTTTTCTGGCAATTACCGCACTTTCTCGCCATCGCATGGATTTACAAGGATGAGTATGCCCGGGCTGGGTTCGCGATGTTGCCTGTGTTTGACAGGGATGGACGGAAAACTGCGAACCAGAGCGTCAGTCACACGCTGGGTTTATTGCCTGTGAGCCTTTGCCCCGCGCTGTTTGGCGTAAGTGGTGTGATTTATTTCCTGGGTGCCCTGGTGTTGGGTGGGCTTTTTTGCTTCTTTGCAATTCAATTTGCGCGGCGGTTGACCGTTTCATCTGCCCGCACGCTGTTCTTGTATTCCATCATTTACCTTCCCTTGTTATTGGGATTGATGGTGTTCGATAAAATTAAATGATCAGTATTGCGAATCTTGACAGGGGCGGTTGATCATCTTTTACTTGCCCGCTTGATAAGGTCGCGATGCACCGATAGAAGAGAAAATTAGTCATGCAGCATTCAACCACTGACACACATCACGCTGGAGCTCATCACGATGCTCATCATCATGAAGAGCTTGGTTTCTGGCGGAAATATATTTTCTCCACTGACCATAAAGTCATCGGCATCCAGTACGCCTTAACCTCGCTGGTTTTTCTCTTTATTGGTTTCACACTGATCGCATTAATGCGGTATCAACTGGCTTATCCCGGACAGCCCATTCCAATCGTTGGTGGGCTGCTGGATTCCCTGTTCAAGGGGATGGCGAGCGGGGGAGTTATGTCCGGTGATTTATACAACGCTTTCGGAGCGATGCATGGAACGATCATGGTGTTCCTTGCGATTGTGCCGCTGGCATTTGCCGCATTCGGAAATTACGTCGTGCCCTTGCAGATCGGCGCCCCTGACATGTGCTTCCCACGGATCAACATGGCCAGTTACTGGGTGTTCTTCCTGGGTGGCGTTATCATGCTGGTGAGCTTCTTTATTCCGGGCGGACCGGCACAGGCTGGCTGGACGTCCTACTCACCGCTGGCTGTGATCATCCCGACTGACGGCCAAACCTACTGGCTGATCGGGATGGTGTTCCTGATTACTTCCTCTCTTTTGGGTGCAGTAAACTTTCTTGCAACGATTATTCAGTTGCGCGCTCCCGGCATGACCTGGATGCGCTTGCCTTTTTTCGTTTGGGCCCAGTTTGTCACCGGTTTCATTCTTCTCCTTGCATTTCCTCCATTGGAAGCGGCTGGAATCATGCAGCTGATGGACAAGGTTTTTGGAACGAGCTTTTTCATGCCAACCGGCTTGATGATCTCGGGAAATCCAGCAGATATCAGCGGTGGCGGCAGCCCGCTGCTTTGGCAGCATCTGTTTTGGTTCCTCGGGCATCCCGAAGTGTACGTTCTGATTCTTCCGGCGATGGGGATTGTCTGTGAAATATTGTGCAACAACATTCGAAAGCCGATCTGGGGTTATAAATCACTTGTTTACTCAGCTCTGGCCGTGGGATTTATCTCCTTCATCGTTTGGGCACACCACATGTATTTGACAGGGATGGGGACAGCGATCAGCACTTTCTTCCAGACCACGACCATGATCATTTCAATCCCCTCAGTGATCATTCTCACTGTCTTTTTTATCTCACTTTGGGGTGGTTCGATGCGGTTTAACACTCCGATGCTGTTCGTGCTGGCGTTCCTGCCAATGTTCGGAATTGGTGGATTAACAGGATTGCCCCTCGGTTTTAACTTTGTTGATCTGCACTTGCATGACACTTACTACGTCATCGCTCATTTCCATTATGTTGTTGCGCCGGGAACGATTTTTGCGTTGTTCGGCGGGATTTACTACTGGTATCCAAAGGTAACCGGCCGGTTCATGAGCGAGTCCCTTGGGAAAATCCATTTTGTGACTTCGTTCATTTTCATGAACCTGATCTTCCAGCCGATGTTTGCACAGGGAATGGCTGGGATGCTTCGCCGCATGTCGGATGGTGGAGCCAATTATTCAGTCGCACAAAATCCCGGAGTGGCAGGCGCACTTTCCGAAAGCGTCTTGTATTCCAATGTGCTTGTCTCGATTGCGGCCTGGTGTCTGGGCTTGGCTCAAATTCCTTTCATCTACAATTTCCTGACCAGTTGGAAATTCGGGAAAAAGGTGACTTCGGACAACCCCTGGCAGGCCACCACGCTGGAGTGGCAAACACCGACACCGCCTCCTCATGGCAATTTTACAACAACGCCTGCGGTTTATCGTGGGCCTTATGAATATAGCGTTCCCGGGGCAGCCACTGATTTCTCGCCTCAAAACGAACCACTGAAAACACAGAAAGCCTAACTGATTTTTTTTTGAGAATTTCACATGGATATTCCATACACAACGCATGAGCGGGAAGATACAGGGTTATACAATGCCAAGCTCGGCATTTGGCTCTTTCTCGCATCAGAAGTCATGCTGTTCGGAGCGCTTTTCTCTGCCTATATCCTGTTAAGAGTTGGGGCTGAGCCTGGCACATGGCCGCATGGACTGCTGAACGTTCCCCTCGGAACGATCAACACCCTGGTACTTATTTGTTCTTCTGTCACGGTGGTGATGGCCTGGGCATCACTCAAGATGAACCAGTTTAACAAATTCCGAATATATCAGGGGATCACAGTGCTCTGTGCGTTGATCTTTTTGGTCATCAAAACATTTGAGTACCAAGATAAATTTCTTCACTACGAGGTGATCAAAAATGATGGAACCATCGTGGATGGCCATCTTGTGAAGAAGAGCGCCGATTCCATCACATTGCATGTTTCACATGGTACTCACGGGAAAGAGAAGCATGACCACAAGGTCCAGCCTGTTTCGGGGACCAATGCGGCTGAAGCTTCAGCAAGCCCTGCCGCCGCTGACCATCATGAGGAGGTCACAGTAATGATGTCCGATGTGAAAAAAATGGGAAATTATGGGCCGAAGCATAATACCTACATGGCCATTTATTTCACGCTGACCGGGTTGCATGGTCTCCACGTTATCGGCGGGGCATTGGTGATAGCCTATTTATGGTTGCCTGGGGCAAAGATGTGGAAAACAGACCCGGAACGATTCACGAACCGCATCGAGGTTTCGGGATTGTTCTGGCATTTTGTGGACCTTGTTTGGATTTTCCTCTTTCCAGTTCTTTATCTATTATAATTTTATGGGTCAGTCACACTCTCAAACTCAAGTTCATGCGCATGACGTCTCAAAAGAGGTTCGTCGTTACCTGATTATTTTTGGAGCTTTGCTCATTGGAACAGTCATTACTGTTCTGGCTTCCTATGTGAATTTTGGTTCACCAAGGATGAATATCATCGTTGCACTGATTATTGCTTCCGTTAAGGCCTTCCTGGTCGCTGGTTACTTCATGCATCTCTTGAGTGAACGGAAGATGATTTACGCCATGTTGGTGGCCACGGTTTTCTTCGTGATCGGATTGATGTATCTTACGGTCTGGTCGATGGAACCATCGAGCCTCATTCACATTAAACGCTGACATGTCACTTAAAGCTTTTCATATCATTTTTATCATCGCATCCAGCCTCGTGACCTTGTTTTTCGGTGGTTGTTCATTGCGGAATTATCTGGCTGACCGGGCCATGCTGGATCTGATCTTTGTCATCGCTTCGATCGTTTCCCTCGTTGCGCTCTGGATTTATGGCCAATATTTCCTGAAGAAACTTAAACACATCAGTTATTTATGAAGCAGGGCAGTTGGATTGCCATTTTCATTTTAATCATCTCTGTTTTGCCAGAGGCGTTTGGATGTGCCACCTGTTTTGGCAAATCTGATTCGAACCTCGCCAAGGGAATGAACATGGGAATTTTCGTTCTGTTGATCGTGATTACCAGCGTATTGGCACTGATTTCCTGCTTTTTTTATTACATTGCGCGCCGCAGCGAACGCTTTCCGCGCCTTTCCAACCCTGAAATGACCTCTTCCCCAACCAAGGCTTAACCAATGATGAAGTATCTCGGATTGCCGATCCTGGCATCAGAACATGGAGCAGATGTTGATAAGCTGATTCTTTATGTCCATTATTTGATGGGGGCGTTGTTTGTTGGCTGGTTGTCCTACTTTATTTATACTCTTATCCGTTTTCGGAAAAAGAGTAATCCCAAGGCCAATTATTATGGTGTCAGCTCACATGCTTCAACTTATGTGGAAGGTGCAGTGGTTGTGGTTGAGGCAATCCTCCTGATCGGCTTTGCTGTCCCGCTTTGGGCCAAGGTGGTTGATCGCTTTCCGCCCGAGGCTGAATCCACTCAAGTTCGAGTGGTTGCTGAACAGTTTGCCTGGAATTTTCGTTATCCGGGAAAAGATGGGGTTTTCGGTAAACAGGATATTAAACTGGTGGGCAGCAGCAATCCGCTGGGATACGACCCCGCCGATGAAGCAGGCAAGGATGACATTGTCCCGCCTTTGAATGAAATGGTCGTGCCGGTAAACAAGCCCGTCATCGTGTATATCAGCTCCAAAGATGTGATTCACTCTTTCAAAGTTGCTCCATTTCGCATCACCCAGGATGCCATTCCTGGGTTGAGCATTCCTACCTGGTTCAAACCAACAGAAGTTGGGCGTTACCTGATTAATTGCGCCCAGCTGTGCGGGAATTCTCATGCTTTCATGAAAGCTTATGTCGAAGTCCGGGATCAGGCTGGTTACGATCAATGGGTCACCGAGAAGACTGCCAGCACTGCCAATAGTGCTGGCGGGTTTGAATAGATAATTCTTTATTGCGAGGCCGCCTCATTCGGGGCGGCTTTCTTTTTTAAGTGAAGCCCATTTCAAAAACTGTTCAAGTATCAGTCTGGGGCGGAGTTCTTTTAACGGTAGTTCTCATATTTGTTCTTTTCCTGAAGGAACGAAAAACCACAGTTGCTTCCTCTTCCTTGCCGGTTCTATCCCAGGTTCCGGAGTTTACCCTGACCAACCAGCATGGGGTTCCAATAACGCTTGCGGATTTGAAGGGGCGCGTTTGGATTGCTGATATCGTTTTTTCTCGTTGCGCCGGACCTTGCCCCAAAATGACGCAAACCATGAGTGGGCTTCAAGGCCTTTGGGGTGATCAACCCGTTTCATTTGTAACCCTGACAACGGATCCCGAATTTGATACAAGTGATGTCTTAAAGAAATTCGGGGAACAATTCGGTGCTGTGTCACAAAACTGGCTTTTTTTAACCGGCCCGAAACGGGAAATTGCGAAGGTTGCAATTGAGGGCTTGAAACTGACCGCTGTTGAAAAACCGGAACCGGATCAGACCAATGATTTCGATCTTTTCATTCATAGCACCTCGTTCGTTCTGGTGGACAAGCAGGGACAGGTGAGGGGATGGCGTGACCAGCATAATGTCATTCACGCCGGGTTTGATTCCACTGATCCGAACTTAAAGGCACAGATTAAGCCAGCAGTGGAAGCTCTGTTGAAGGAATGATATGATCCCACTGACATCACTGCCTGCAGTTAACGCCTGCCTGAACTCGTTAAGCGCGATCCTCCTTTTGGCGGGATATATATTTATTCGGCAGAAAAAGCAGGACCTGCACAAAAAGTGCATGGTGGGGGCATTCATCACATCTGCCCTCTTTCTGGTATGCTACCTGTATTACCATTATCATGCGAGAACGACGACTTTCCAGAATCCCGCATGGTTCAGGCCCTATTACCTTGCAATTCTTCTCACCCACACCATTCTCGCTGTTGCGGTCCTTCCCCTGATCTTGATGACATTTTTCCGGGCATTTAAAGGCCGATTCGAATCTCACCGCAAGATTGCCCGATGGACCTGGCCCATCTGGATGTATGTGTCAGTCACAGGTGTTTTGATTTATTTTCTGCTTTACCAAATTTTTCCACAGCGATAGGCCAAATCGAGATTGCGGTGCCACCGCACTCAACAGTACTCTTTACAACACACGGTTCGCTTGCTCTCTGTAAATCATGATGGATTGGAATATTCAGTCTCGTGCACACCAATGCGCGGTGTGCCATACGCCGTTCACTGATAAGCAAGGTTTTCATACAATACTCCTGGACGAAAAACGGGCTTATCAGCGAATGGACATTTGTGATGCCTGCTGGCTGAGGGATTACAAAGACAATGCAGCCAACCGGGAAGGTTTCATTTCCCAATGGCAGACCACGTATCACGTTCCTCCTCCAGCTCCTCCTGAGGCAATTCAAAAGGACACTGCCGAAACTTTGTTGCGTAAACTTCTGGAACGAGCAGAAGAAAGATATCTGGCGGCTCGTTATATCCTTGCTGTCATGCTTGAGCGGAAAAGAATCCTGAAAGTCAAAGCGCAGATCAACGAAGGTGGGGGGCGAGTGTTCCTGTACGAACATGCCAGGGAAGGGGACGTGTTTGCCATTACTGACCCAAACCTTCAACTGAACGAATTGGAACAGGTGCAACGGGATGTAGCCCATTTGCTGGAGCATGGGTTGGAGGAGCCTCAACCACTCGCCTCCGCCGAGTTGCCTGCCACGACTTCCATGCCTGAAGCCACTCCTGAACCGAAAAATCCTTAAATTTTCTGAGCCGTGGCTGACCTTGAATTGCTGCAACGCCGATTGGGCTACCACTTTAAAGATCCGGGATTACTTCGTCTTGCCCTGACACATCCCTCTGTCGCCCACGAAAGCCTTGGCCCTGTGCAGCATAATCAGCGGCTTGAATTTTTGGGGGACGCCGTCCTGCAGTTGGCCTTAACCAAGGAACTATTCTCGAAATTTTCAAATTTCGGAGAAGGGCCGCTGACCAAAGCCCGTGCCCAGCTGGTCAACGCCAAAAGCCTGGCCATTCAGGCAAGCTCTCTCAACCTGGGCGATTACCTCGTGGTGAGCAGAGGCGAGGAATTGAGCGGCGGACGCTCTCGCCCATCAGCATTGGCTGATGCTTTCGAAGCTTTGATCGGTGCGATTTTTCTCGATTCAAACTACGAAGTTGCGCAGCAAATCGTTCTTCGTCTGTATAAAAATATTCTTGGGGAATTGAAAGTCATACCCACATTGGATAACCCCAAGGGGGAATTGCAGGAACTGCTTCAATCACAATCCCCTGAGTCGCCAGTGTATCGCCTTGAATCCACCACCGGCCCGGATCATGACCGAATTTTTGAATGCACCGTGCATTATGGCGGTCGGGAATTGGGGCGAGGAACTGGTAAGAATAAAAAAGAAGCAGAGAGTAAAGCCGCCTTTGTTGCCTTAAGCAGACTCCGCTCTGAAACTTCCAGTTAGATTACAGTGTTCGGTTAACTTCTTTTCGGTGTGACACCTTTGCCCAATTCAGTGTGACATCTGTGCCATCCTGCCTCAGGAGAAGTTTTGAAACTTCAATCTCTCCTTCAAAAAATGCCGCAAATGGCTGATAATTAAGGAGAAAAAACTTTTTCCATCCATGGCACTCCTGTTGCTGAGAGGTTCTTAGAAATTTAATCGGTTAGCGATACAACCAAACAACGCACAGATTTTATGGCAAAAGTATTAGGCATCGACCTGGGGACCACCAACTCCTGTATGTCCGTGATGGAAGGAGGAGAGCCGGTGGTGTTGGAAAATTCTGAAGGCAAACGCACCACCCCATCTGTTGTTGCCTTTAGCAAAAATGGTGAACGTCTCGTTGGAGATGCGGCCAAGCGCCAGGCTGTCACGAACCCTCGTAATACTGTTTATTCGATCAAGCGGTTCATGGGCCGCAAATTTGATGAAGTGCAGGAAGAAATTAAACGAGTTCCTTACAAGGTGGTTCGGGCGGCAAACGGAGATGCCGCTGTTGAAGTCGAGGTTGAAGGGCAAAACAAACAATTCAGCCCCCCTGAAATTTCCGCCATGATCCTGGCCAAGCTGAAAGCAGATGCGGAAATGCGTCTCGGTGAAAAAATCAGCCAGGCTGTCATTACCGTTCCCGCCTATTTCAATGATTCTCAACGCCAGGCCACAAAGGATGCCGGGCGAATCGCCGGTCTGGAAGTGCTGCGCATCATCAACGAGCCAACCGCTGCTTCGCTTGCCTACGGCCTTGATAAAAAGAAGGATGAACAGATCGCCGTTTACGATCTGGGTGGTGGAACCTTTGATATTTCAGTTTTGGAAATTGGCGATGGGGTCTTTGAAGTCAAAGCCACCAATGGCGATACGCAC
>JANRLX010000019.1:0-78374 GCA_033762115.1 Verrucomicrobiota bacterium | reverse complement strand
TGCGCTCACGGCCATGGCGCTGCATGCGCTCGGGATCAACGCCGTATCCCTGACGGGCGCGCAGGCCGGCATCGTCACAGACGGGGTCCATACCAAAGCCAAGATCCAGAACATCACGCCGAAGCAGGTGCATGACCTGCTGGATTCGGGAAAGGTTGTGATTGTGGCGGGGTTCCAGGGGCAGACGCCGGAGGGGCAGATCACAACGCTGGGGCGGGGCGGTTCGGACCTGACGGCGATTGCGCTGGCGGCGGCGTTGAAAGCGGATTTATGCCAGATTTATACGGATGTGGATGGGGTTTACACGGCTGATCCGCGGATCGTGCCGACGGCGCGGAAGTTGTCTGAGGTGGCGTATGACGAGATGCTGGAGCTGGCGAGCCTGGGGGCGAAGGTGATGCAATCCCGCTCGGTGGAATTTGCGAAGAAGTTTGGGGTGGTTTTTGAAGTGCGCTCGAGTTTGAATGATAATCCAGGAACGATTGTGAAAGAAGAAACACGCAGCATGGAGGACGTTGTGATTCGCGGCGTCTCGCTTGATAAAAACCAGGCGAAGGTGACGCTTGTGGGAGTGCCGGACCAGCCGGGAGTGGCGGCGAGGATTTTCAAGGCGCTGGCGGATGCGACGATCAATGTGGACATGATCGTGCAGAACGTGAGCCACGGTTCGGGGACGCCATCGACGGACCTTTCATTCACGGTGGACAAACCGGAGTTGCTGAAGGCGACAAAAGTGATTGAGCGGCTGCGGCAGGAGGTGGCATTCCGTGAAGTGATGTCTGATGAAAAGATCGGGAAGCTTTCGATTGTGGGTGTTGGGATGCGGAGTCATTCGGGAGTGGCGGCGAAAATGTTTGAAACGCTGGCGCGGGAGGGAGTGAACATCGACATGATTTCAACGAGCGAAATCAAGATTTCGGTGGTGATCGATTTGGGGAAGGCTGAATCCGCGATGCGTGCGGTGCATGAGGTGTTCATCGGAGCGGCGGGGTGAGTCAAGGTTCGAGGCGGTCCGAGTTTGCGGCGGGAAAATTTTTAATTTTTTAATTTTTTGTCGAGCCAGGCGAGGGCCTGCTCAAGGCTGGCGATCTGCCCTTCCAACTGTTCTTCATAAGCGGCATCAAGGATTTGCCCGATGCGCGGCCCCGGGGGGATTCCCCGCTCGATGAGGTGCCTGCCCAAAAGGAGGGGGGCAGGCGCAGCGGTGGAGACATTCAGTTCGCGGGCTTTCTCCTTCAATTTCACGATGCTTGAGGGAAGGAGTGGCGGGAGGGGCGGACGACCAAAGGAATCGGCAGTCATGAGAAGGGTCAATCCTTCGATGTTTTCCGGGGCGAGACGTTTGGAAAGCCTGCGAATGGCGCGGTCGGAAGGGTCCTGGAAATGGGCCATGTGGTTCAGGACGAGCGGGAGGACATGCTCGACGAGTTCGCGAGGGGCGTTGATGCGTGAGAGGAATGATTCTGCAATGGGCCCGCCTGCCTTTTCATGGCCGGGCGAGATGATCCGGTCATGTCCCCCTTTTTCCGCAACGAAGGTTGTGCGGGGTTTACCGAGGTCATGGCAAAGGGTGGCGAACATATAGTAAATCCGGGAGTGTTCCTCCAAGGCCTGCCATTCAGGAAGGGCAGCCATTGCATCGCAGCAGTGACAGGTGTGGATGAAGACATCTCCTTCGGGATGCCACTCGGGGTCCTGGGGGGTGCCGATGAGGGCCTGTAATTCCGGGTAATGGGTGATCCAGCCGGAGGCGAGGAGGAATTGAAGGCCGCGGGAGGGGAAGCGGCTTTTGGCAGCCCATTTGGCCCATTCCTCCCAGACGCGTTCGAGAGCAAGCTGCGGGTAACTCTCGACGATTGTGCGGCAGAGGCGGAGTGTTTCGGGGGCGGCGGTGAGGTTGAAGCGGGCGGCCAGTTGCATTCCACGGAGGACGCGGAGGGGGTCCTCGGCAAAGGCATTGCTGGTGTGGCGGAGGATGCCGTTCTTCAAATCGTCCGCGCCGCCAAAGTGATCGATCAAAAGATTTTTTCGGGGATCGTAAAGAATGGAATTGATGGTGAAGTCGCGGCGGGCGGCGGCTTCGCTGGTGGTGATGGCGGGGTCAAACTCGATCTGAAAACCTTTATGGCCGGGGGCGACCTTGGAATCGCGGCGTGGAATGCTGAAATCGTAAACGCGTCCGGAGGGGGTTTTCAATTTGACCACGCCGAACGATTTTCCAACGAGGTCGGTTTTTCCCGAGCGGGAGAGGGCGGCGACGAGTTTTTCGTAGTTGATGCCGTAAACTTCAATGTCGATGTCCTTGACGGGGAGGGAGAGCAAGGCATCCCGGACGCAGCCGCCGACGAGAAAGGCGTGCGCCAGTTCGGGACTTTGTTGAAGGAGTTGCTCGAGTTCCTCGTCAATGTTGACCAGACCCATGGATTGATAAAGTATGAGGTTCGCGGGGGAATATCCATCCAGCGAATGAAATAAAGTGAGCCTGCTCCGAATCACGAATTTGAAAAAAAGCTATGCCGCCGGGAGTGAAGCGCGGCAGGTGATTGATATTCCGGAGTTCAACCTTGGGAGCGAGGAGCAGGTGGCGCTGGCGGGAAGCAGCGGGTCTGGAAAAACGACCCTGCTGAACCTGATCGCGGGGATCATCCTGCCGGACAGCGGAACAATCGAGATCAACGGAAGGGAGATCAGCAGTTTATCGGAGCTGGCGCGGGACCGTTTCCGGGCTGAGAACATGGGGTATGTGTTCCAAACGTTCAACCTGCTGCAAGGTTACAGCGCGCTGGAGAATGTGCTGCTGGGGATGCGTTTCGCGGGAAAAACGGATCGTGGACGGGCGCTGGAGCTGCTGGCGCGGGTGGGGTTGAAGGAACGATTGCATGACCTGCCACGGCAGCTTTCGGTGGGGCAGCAGCAGCGTGTGGCCATCGCGAGGGCGGTGGCGAACCGGCCGAAACTGGTGCTGGCGGATGAACCGACGGGCAACCTTGATGCGGGGACGGGAGGAAGAGCGCTGGAGTTGATCCGTTCGATTTGCGCGGAGGAGCGGGCGGGGCTGCTGCTGGTGAGCCATGATCCGGCGGTGCTGGGACGTTTTTCCCGGCAGGTGGCGCTGGGGACATTGAACCGGGCTTCCGGGCAGGTGGCGGCTGCATGACGTTATTACAAATCATTATCAGAAATTTGCGGCAGAATGCCTTTTCCTCGGCGTTGACGGCGTTTTCCGTGGCGCTGGCGGCAGCGCTGGCGCTGACTGCGTGGAGTGTGCGTGACCAGACGCGAAGTGCGTTCATCAACCTGGATTCGGGTTATGATGCGGTGCTGGGTGCGCGAGGCTCGAAGTTGCAACTGGTGCTGAACAGCATTTTTCACCTTGAGGAACCGGTGGGGAATGTGCGGGTGACGGATTGGGAGGAGCTGGCGCAAAACCCGCAGGTGGCGGCGGCGGTGCCGCTGGCGTTCGGGGACAATTTTCGCGGGTTCAGGATTGTCGGGACGACGACTAATTATTTTCAGCATTCGGCGGGGTTGAAAATGGCTGCGGGGAGGATGTTCGACCCGGAGGCCCGGGAGGTGGTGGTGGGACATTTTGCGGCAAAAAAACTGGGGTTGCAGATCGGGGATGAGATTCACCCGTACCACGGATTAACATTCCAGGAGGAGCATCAGCATGATGAGGATTATATCGTGGTGGGAATCCTTGCGGCTTCGAACAGCCCGGCAGACCGGGTGCTCTGGATTTCGCTGGCGGGAGTGCAGCACATGGGCGGGCACAGCGCGGAATCGGCAGGGGAAGTGAGCGCGGTGCTGGTGAAATTGCGGAGCGCGAGCGCTGGATTTTTACTGGATCAACAGTATAATCGGAAGGAGAGTCGCTTAACGTTTGCATATCCCACGGGCCGGATCATGGCGCAGCTCTTTGAAAGGATAAACTGGTTTGACCGGGTGCTGACGGCGTTCGCGGTGATTGTGTCGATTGTGGCCGCGAGCGGGATCAGCGCCTCGTTGTATAACGCGCTTGCGTCACGACAGCGTGAGATCGCGATTTTCAGGGCATTGGGTGCGCACCGAAGCACATTGCTGGGGATGGTCCTCCTGGAATCGATGGCGATCACGATGATTGGCGTGGTGACCGGCTGGCTGCTTTCGGTGCTGCTGATCGAGATGATTTCGGGCATTCTCTCCGCGACGGTGGGATTGACGCTGGATGGGTTCAGTTTGCATCCGGCGTTATGGATCATCCCGGCGGCGTATGGATTGATGGGTGCGCTGGCGGGGCTGGTACCGGGTTGGCGGGCTTATTCTTCTGAAGTGGCGCGGGGATTGTCGCCGCAAAGTTGATTGTTTTCATTGCTCCTCCGACCCCTGCTCAGGGGGGAACTTAGGAGGTTGATAAGAGTTCTTGTAATCCCGAAGTCTGGATTTGTTTCAGTGGGAAACCATGTTCACTCCGCATTGAGAAGAAGCGGAGGGGCGTGGAACTTTCCTTGTATGAAAAAACAAACTAACTTTGGAAAACTGACACTGATGGCTGCGGGTGTAGCCATGCTTTCAGTGGGGTGCGCGAGCTCGAACATGGCCCGTAACGATGATGCCTCCGGGTATCAGACCACGGTGACAGCCCTCTCCATCACTCCATTGACGAATCCACGCCAACTGGGAATGTTTCCCATGGAATGGAATATCCAATCCATCGAAACTTACACATTCCTTGTGCCTGAACCAAACGTCGAAGTGACCGGGGACCTGCCATTGGCCTATAGCGACGATCTGCAACCAGGTGATGTTTTCCAGGAAGCGGCCGGCGCCGATAATGACGGTGAGGCCCGCGCCATTCGCGTGATCCGCCACAGCCCAAATCCCACCGGGCTCGGATCCACCGCTGATTAATTAATAATTAACAAACTTCGCGAATTCAGAGGCTTGCTCAAAGGCCATCCTGCAGAGGATGGCCTTGTTGCGTTTCGCCAGTCATCCCGGACATCAAGCGGGCAAAGCGTTGTTCGCTGAATTCCTCCCGCTCAAGGATTCCCATGAAAGCGCCTTCACGCAGGACAATGGCGCGGCGGGCCAGAAGCATGAGTTCGGGGAGTTCGGAGGAGATCAGGAGGATCGCGACGCCTTCGCAGGCGAGTTCATCGAGCAGGGCGTGAATTTCGGCTTTTGCGCCGACATCAACGCCACGTGTGGGTTCATCGACGATGAGGATTTTGCAATGGCAGGCGAGCCATTTGGCGAGGGCGATTTTCTGCTGGTTGCCGCCGCTCAACCCGGCAATGGCGGTTTCGAGGCTCGGCGCCTTGACGCGGAGGCGCTTTGCAAAGTCTGAGACGACCTGCTGTTCCCTGCGCTTTTCGACGAAACCGGCGCGGGTGAGGCTGGGGAGGGCCGCGAGTGATCCGTTTTCCCGGCAGTTCATGGCCAGGACCAGTCCCTGCCGTTTCCGGTCTTCCGGGAGAAAACCGATTCCCGCCTGCATGGCCATTTGCACGGAGCCGGGTGGAAGTGGTTTTCCTTCGACAAAAATTGAACCGCTCACATTTGGATCGAGGCCGAAGATCGCCTGGGCGGCTTCACTTCGCCCGGCGCCGACGAGGCCGGAAAAACCGAGGATTTCTCCCGCTCGCAGGCGAAAGGAGAGATCACGGAATTTACCGGGAGAGGCGAGGTTCTCGACGCGCAACAATTCCGTGCCGGGTTGAAGGGTGAGATGGCGCTGGGTGCTGGAGGTCACTTCCCTGCCGACCATTTGCTGGACGACGCGATCAGGATTGGTCTCGCGGATCAGTTCAGTCGCGACATGTTGTCCATCCCTGAGGATGGAGATGCGGTCGCACAAGCGGAAAATTTCCTCCATTCGATGGGAGACGTAGATGACGGTGATGCCACGCTCCCTGAGGTGGGCCAGCAACTGGAAAAGCTGTTCGCTTTCACGGGTGGAAAGTGAACTGGTGGGTTCATCCATGACGATGACCCGGGCGTGGGTGCCGACCGCCCCGGCGATTTGGACCATCTGTTCCTGGGCGGTGGAAAGCTGGCCGATGGGAAGGTCCACGGGAATGTCGGCATGGATTGCCTCGAGCATTGCCCGGGCAAGTTCACGCATCCGGCGCTGTTGCACCCAACCGGCGCGCTGGGGCATCTCCCCGAGGCAGAGGTTTTCTGCGACGGAGAGATTCGGACAGAAGGCCAGTTCCTGATGGACCATGGCAATGCCAAGGCTGCGGGCGACAAGGGGGTTGGTGGGATGAATGACTTTTCCATCGAGCAGGATATCGCCCGAGTCCGGTGTATAGATGCCAGCGAGGATTTTTCCGAGGGTGCTTTTTCCCGCGCCATTTTCCCCTATCAAGGCATGACATTCACCGCGATGAACGGAGAGGGAGACCTCGTTCAAGGCGAGGACGCCGGGGAAGCGTTTCACGATGTTCTGGAACTGGAGGAACATGGGTGGAAAATCATTAGAAGCCCTCTCATAAATGTCCAGCAGCGTCTTGCCGGGATTTCGGCCGGCTGCAGCTTCTTCCTGAGTTTTTTCGGAACTGCCTGAGTGCTGACCAGTTCCCAAAAAGCATGAAATTCCGATATCTTGTAATATCTTGACTTAAATGGTTAAACCTGTGGTGAATTGAGTATGAGAATTTCGGGTGGAGACGCATCAATGCTGGCGATGGTTGCACGCAATCCGGATGCCTTTAAAGAGTTCAAGCCTCCCATGGAATCGGAAGCCTTGAAAATTTTTAATGAATTGATCAAACCCGGTTCCTCTCATGATGAGACTGTCAGGAGCGTGGCCGAAGCCTTAAAGAAGTGGGCCGAGAGAGACACCCAGCAGTATCTTCAAAAACGGGAAATGGTTTTCAATACTCCTTCTTCCGTGACAGCGCACCGTTGACCATTCGGACAGCCTCCGGTTAAATGGTGACAACCCTGTTGTCGATTTCCGGAGATTTATGGCTGAAAATGGCAAGTCCCTTGAGTTGCTGAGCAACATCGATATTTTTTCGCGGCTGGACCAAAAAGACCTTGCCGCGCTTGCCAAAATTGCCCGGACGGAATCGCACAAGGCGGGAAAAGTCGTGTTCAGGCAGGGTGATCCGAGCGAAAATTTTCTCGTGGTTTCCAATGGCACTTTCGAGTGTTACCTGTGGGATGACATCCTGAAAATCGAGCGTCCGCTGACGATCTTCAAGCGGGGTGATATTTTTGGGGAAATGGGGCTGCTGACGAATGAGAGCCGCTCGGCGTTTGTGCGCGCCCGGCAGGATGCGGAAACGGTCTGTGTTCCGAAGGAGGCGTTTCTGGAAATGCTGGAGAAGGAACCGCAGATGGTGCTTCAGCTTGCCAAAATGCTGGCGCACCGGTTGAACGCGGCAAATAAGGCGCGGGGTGTCAAGCTGGAGCAGATTTCGAATTTCAAGATCAACCGTGAACTGTTGCAACTGCTCCCGCTCCAGGTGATTTTGCGGCACAAGGTGCTGCCGGTGGCGAAGGAGGAGGGGCATATCACGATTGCGATTGTCGATCCTTCGGACCATGTGGCGCGGAACACTGTGTCTGAATTTCTCGCGAAGCAGCATCTGCTGTGGGTGTGTGTTTCGCAGCCGGACTTCGAACATTTCAGGGATCGCAAATTGTTCGACATGCTGAATGAGAATGCCACGTCGCCGATCGAGGAACCGGCGGAGCTGGTTTACCTTTCCAGCAACCAGAATCCCGCCGCGCCGGAGGCGAGTTCCGCAGTGGCGCAATTGCTCGACGAGATTTTGGTGAAGGCGTTCGACGCCTCGGCGAGCGACCTGCATTTCGAACCAGCGGTGACGGGAGTGGCGGTGCGGGCGAGGATTGATGGGCGCCTGGTGGAGCTGGTGCCGCCGCTGACATTGCAGAATTACAAACCGCTGGTTTCCCGGCTGAAGGTGCTGGCGGAAATGGATATTACTGAAACACGGCTGCCGCAGGATGCTGTCATGCGGCTGCGTTATGGCTCGCGGAACATCGATGTGCGCATTTCGACGGTGCCATCGCCGCGGGGTGAATCGGTGGCGTGCCGCCTGTTCGATCCGCAACAACGGAAACTGGATCTGAAAAACCTGGTCATTTCAGAACCGGTTGCGGAAATTATTCGGAAGCTTTTTCTCCTGCAATCGGGGCTGGTGCTGGTGACTGGGCCGACCGGTTCGGGAAAAACGACGACTTTGTATGCGGGCATCCAGGAACGGCAGCGTCAGAACCCGACCAGCAAGCTGGTGACAGCGGAGGACCCGATCGAGTATGAATTGCCGGGGGCGACTCAAATCCAGGTGAACCCGGCGATCGGGCTGACTTTTGAACGTATCCTGCGGAGCACGCTGAGGCAGGACCCGGATATTATTTTGATTGGTGAAATCCGGGACAAGGCCTCAATGGAAATTGCGCTGGAAGCGGCGTTGACAGGGCACCTGGTGCTTTCGAGCATTCACACGAATGATGCGTTTGAAACGGTGGTTCGTTTGCGGCAGCGCGGTTTTGAGCCGTTCGCGATTGCCTCGGCGCTGCGCGGAGTGATCACGCAACGGCTGGTCCCGCGGCTTTGCGGGGCGTGCGCGGAACCCGCTGAGGCCGATCCGCAAAGATTGGCGCAATTGCGGCAGACCGGGATCATCGAGGCGGGGCAGATCTGCCAGCTGTGGCATGGCAAAGGGTGCACGCATTGCCGGATGACCGGGAGGCGGGGACGGCTCAGCCTTTATGAGGCGTTGGTTGTCACGCCTGAATTGCGTGATGCAATCGAGCGGGAGGCGACCCTTTCTGAAATGATTCAAACCGCGCGCCCGGAGAATTACATTTCCATGCGGCGTTACGCGCGGCTTGCGCTGGAAAAAGGTTTGGTGGATGCGAAGGACCTTCTGGAAGCGCTGCCATCCACGCAGGAAAACAGAGCTTGATCAGGCCAGGGTGGTGCTGGTCGAATCAGCGGAGAAGCGGTCGCCGAAACCGGTGGCTGTAACGCAGCCGAAATGAGCATTCCGCCCGAGCTTTCCAAATTGCCAGCGCCGACCTCTTCAGCCGTTTTTCTTGGGATTGAGGCAGGCGGCACCCAAACCATTGCCCTGCTCGCTGATGAACATTTGCGGCTGGGAGAGCGGTTGGAACTGGGCCCGGCGAATTTGCAATTGAGTTCGGATGAGGCGCTGCTGAAGTTGTTTGGAAGCATCAGAGAACGGCTGGGAACGCCGCAGGGGATCGGTTGCGGATTTCCCGGGCTTAGAACCAGGGCGGATGAGGAGCGGGTGGGGAAACTGCTTGAAACGGTCTGGCCGGGAATCCCGCGCGCCATCAGCAACGACCTTGAGACGGCGCTGCACGCGGCGGAGCCTGAAGCCGCGGATTGCGCGGGGACGGTGCTGGTGTTAAGCGGCACAGGCTCCTGCTGTTATGGGCGGAACAGAAAGGGGAGGATTTCCAAGATCGGTGGCTGGGGACACATTTTGGGGGACAAGGGGAGCGGATATGAAATTGGCCTGCGGGGTGTGAAAGCGTCACTTCATTCCCTCGACCGTGATGGAAAGCTGCCACCATTGGGGCGGCGCATCCTGCGGGAACTGCTGCTGAATGAGCCGAATGAATTGATCCAATGGGCATTGCACGCGCCGAAGCAGGAGATCGCCAGCCTGGCGAAACTGGTTTTTTCGGCGGCGGAGAAGAAGGAAAAAATCGCCTGCGACATTCTGGATGGGGCAGCGTCCAGCCTGTGCAAGGATGCCCTTGCCTGCGCGGGGAAGCTTGTTCGGGATGGGGTGCCGCTACGGTTTCTTTTTTCCGGCAGCGTGCTGTTGAAGAATGATTCCTTTTCCGCACAAGTGCGCCGTTTGCTCGAAGAAAAGCGACCGGGCTCAACGATTGAACTGCTGACGCGTGAGTCGGCGTGGGGCGCGGTCCGGCTGGCGCGGAAGGTGGCGCGACCTTTCTCCTCATCCAGACGAGTTGAGAAGCGTGGGCCGCAGTGGCCGATGCCGGTGGCAACGGGCATGTCGCCGACGGAGGAGCGGAATCCGCGAAGCATGAACCTTGACCAGCTTTCAATCGAAGCTGCTGTGAGGTTGATGCTGGAGGAGGAGCTGGAAACTCCTCGGCGATTGCTTGAGCATAAAGCTGGCCTGGCAAAAGCAACCCGCATGATCAGCAAACGGCTTTTGGCAAAGGGGCGATTATTTTATGTGGGGGCGGGAACGAGCGGACGGCTGGGAGTGCTGGATGCGAGTGAATGTCCGCCGACGTTCCGGTCTGACCCGGAGCAGGTCCAGGGGATCATCGCCGGTGGGCAAACGGCGTTGTGGCGTGCGGTGGAAGGGGCGGAGGACAATGTGGAGGCCGGGGCACGTGCGGTCATCGAGCGGGGCGTGAGCAGAGGAGATGTGGTGGTGGGAATCGCGGCGAGCGGCAGGACCCCATTTGTGTGGGGTGCGCTGGGACAGGCGAAGGAGCTTGGGGCCGCGACCATCCTGCTGAGTTTTAATCCGCACCTGAAATTTGCCCGGAATGGGAGACCGGATTTGCTGCTGGCAATTCCGGTCGGCCCGGAAGTCCTGACCGGCTCCACCCGGTTGAAGGCGGGAACGGCGACGAAACTGGCGCTGAATCTTTTCAGCACGCTGAGCATGGTGCGCCTGGGAAAGGTGGCGAGCAACCTGATGATCGATCTTAATGCCTCGAACAGCAAATTGCGGGAGCGCGCCACCCGGATCCTGATGGAATTGAGCGGGCGGAGTCGTGAGGAAGCGATCGGGGCATTGGAGAAAAATGGGTGGGTGATCAAGCACGCGTTGAAAGAGTTCAAAGCGGGACCGAGGAAAAATCAAGGAACCGGATAGCGATTATCGTTTGCTGAAGAAGCGGCCGAGGAATTTTCTCTCGCGCCAACCGAGGGAACCGAGGAGAAGGGCGACGGTTGCGACGGTGGCCGGTTCGGGAACAGCGACGGGAACGACTTCGCCTGAGGATAAAATCTGGGCGGCGTACAACCCGAGGACGCCATTGGGATTCTGGAAACGAATCTGGGCGACCTGCCCGGCGGTGAGGGCGGAGAAACTGTTGCCGAAGCGCAATTGATCGTTGCCGCCGCCTGCGGTGTCGCCATTCCAGTTGGCAACAGTGAGGGTGCGACCGGCTGTCCAGGCATTGGCGGAACTGTCGGCGAATTGGAGGATGCTGGAGCCGGCGCCGAGATCGATGACGGAATTATTTGCGAGGGTCAACGCGCCGACTGTTTCATCAAACCCGCCGGTGGCGAGTGTGCCGCCAGCGAGACGGACTGCGGCGGTGTCATTGATGCGTTGATCGGCACCGAGGAGGAGCGTGCCGTTATTGATGTCCACATTGACGGCGCCGATCTGGTTATCGAGGGTGACGCTGCCGGTTCCGTTCTTGGTGAATCGGCCAATGCCAGTGAGCGGTGTCGCGCCGGTGACTGCTTCAGCGTCGTTGCCGTTCATGGTGATGTTCGGCTTATTGACGAGGAGTGTTCCGCTGGAAATAATCGAGCCCCCAACGACGAGGGTTCCTTCCGTGCCGACGAGGACGCCGCCATTCAAATTACCGCCGGTGAGATTGGCGTCGCCTTCAATAGTGAGTTGGCGTGGCAATCCGCCGCCACGGAGGACGAGTGAGCCGCCCGCGAGATCGAGGGTGGTGGTGCCTGCGCCGGTGAAGGCCTGGTTGACCATGAGGTTGACGGTGCCGCCCTGAACGACGAGGCCGTTGAATTTTGCGAGGTCATTGGCGCTGACGCCGAGGTTGTAAACGGGGCTGTTGCCGCTCACGTCATCGAAGCCGAGTTTGACATGGCTTGCGACGGATGGAGCGGTGTAAAAGGTGCCCACGCCGTTGTCGTTGTAAGCGACGGTGAGGGTGCCACCGGTGCCTGTGAGGTCCTGGAAGACCTGGGGAATGAGCAAATTGTCCACAGCGGCCTTGGAGCCTTCAATGCGGAGGCCGCCGAGCCCGGAGCCGTTGACGATGAGGTCGGTGCCAGCGGAGCCGCTGCCGGTGGCGAAATTCACGCCGCCCGCGCCGCCTGCCAACCCGAGTTTAACGGTGGATTCGCTGGCAGTGGTCCCCTGCCCGGTGATGTCCCCGGCAACGGAAATTCCCTCGACGGTTTCGCCAACGACAGTGGCTGACTTGCGGAAATTGAGAGTGGCTCCCGCTTCAAGAATGGTGTTGGCGTTGAGCTTGACGCCGCCGACGTTGTTGTTTGCGGCGTCATCGCGGAAGCGGGCATCCAAGGTGGCGATGGCACCGTTTTTTACCGTGAGGAGGCTGCTTCCGGGAGTTTCACCGAGGATCAAATCATCACTGGCGACGGCTGCGGCGCTGCGACCTTGAAAGGCGGTTTCGCCGCTGGCAATGGTGATGCCGCTGCGGATGGTGCGGTTGCCGTTGATGGCTGTGACCTGCATGGCTTCCTCGAAGGTGAGCCCGCCGGTGACATCAAAATTCGCCGCGCCATCAAGAGCCAGCCTGCCGACCGCAGTGCCGAGGACGCCGGATTGGGCATTGCCGCCGGAGACGCCGTTGAAAATCAAGGAGCCACTGAAAGCGGAGTCGCTGTAATGGAGTAAAGCGCCATCGTGCAGTTCGAATTTCAGCGTGCCGCTGCCGGTGAGATTTCCCTCGACAATATTGAGGTCGCGCCCGCCGGAATTCCAACCGCCCGCGCCCACGTTGGCAGCGATGGTGGAGTAGCGGATGACGCCGGGGGTCAAGGCGGCAGAGCCGACATTGACGGAACCGAGGAGGACGCCTGGATTTAATTGCCGGGCAATGTCAAGAAGCCCGCCGTTGATGGCAAAATCAAGCGTCCCGGCATTCATCAATCCTGCGACTGATCCGCCGGGATTGAGCAGGAGTGTTCCTCCATCGATGGTGATCGAGCGATTAAAACCGTTAAAGTCTCCGGTGGGGGAAAATTCCAGGGTACCGCCATTGAGGGTAATGGCCTGGCGGCCGAGGTAGCTGTCAGCGCCGAGTGAGGCGATCCCGACATTTCCGGAGGGGTTGATCAAGGTACGGCCAGCATTTTGGATGAAGCCGCCGGAGAAACGATTTCCTGAATCGCCAAGGAGCAGATCGCCGGTCCCATTTTTGGTGAGTCCTCCTGTGCCGTCAATCCTGCCATCGATCAGCACTTCACCGGCGCCGGAAATGGTGAGCAGGTTTCCCTGGTTATCCACCAGACCAAAGAAATCGAGGCCGCCAGTGGTGGCGGTCCAGCTTTGCGGGGAGCTTAACCGAAAATCGAGGGAGGCTTGAAACGTTTGGGTGTCGTCGTCCGAATTGAGGATTCCGTTGGAACCAATTGTGAAACGGTTATCCTTAAAAGTGAAGGCGTTCGGGCCGACGGCGGAGATGAACTGGATGCCGGTGACGGTGCGGTTTCCGGAGAGATCGATGAGGAACTGGCCGTTGGCATCCGCCCCGTCAAAGCTGATCAAAACGTTGCCGGGGACGCCGTTGGGATTCCAATTGCCACTGGCTCCGTAGTTACTTGACCCCGCGCCGCCGTCCCAAGTGGATTGGGCACGAAGAAGCGGCCAGGCACCAGAGCCCAGCAAAGCAGAGGCGATCACAAACTGCTTCAAGTTACCCATTAACCGGTGACAATACCTGAAATGGGACACAAGCCTCAAGAAGATATTTACGATTCCAGATTCGTTAATGAAGGCATTGCCAGGGTCTGATAATTAAATTATCAAAAGTCAATTAATATTTACGAATACTTTGAATAAGATCCAATAAAGACGGTCTTTTGGGCGTTCCCGCCAACGCGGGGGCGTTGGCGGGTGGGTGACGGGTTACTGCTATTTCATGGATCTACTCGATTTGAGTGAGGGGGATGAGCTGGGTTGGAATTTGCTCGATGGGGAGTGTTTGGAGGAGGTTTTGGTAATGGGCCCAGGTTTGTCCGGGGGCGCAATCGGTGAGGAGGTCCGGGTTGAGAGCGAAGCGGCCATCAGCCAGGGGAAGGGGCTGGAGTTGATGGGTGGGAGGGCCGGATTGGTTGAGGGCCTGCAATGCGGGGAGTTGTTCGAGGGCAAGGAGAAACATGTTCATAAGAATGTTCAGACAGGGCGTTCGAGGTTGGTTTGGAGGGTTTGAACAGCGGCGTGGAGAAGGGCCGCTTGTGAGTCAGTCAGTGCATACCCGATGCTGAAGAAGGAGCCGCGAGCGGGGAGAAAGGCGGCGGGTGTGCCGTTGGAATTAAAGGCCCAGAGAGAAATATTCTGTGCAGGTTTGGTGTGAGTGACGAGGTTGAGGTTTGTGCCGATGAGAGCGGCATTGCGATGGAGGCGGAGGTTGTTGCTGGCGGCGCGATTGCCGATGTAGAAACCTTTGGTGAGCGGTTGTGAGGCGTTGGCGGTGAGTGACTGCCCGAGGCGGACATCGACACTGGAGGCAGGTGTGAGGGAGCCGAGCCAGTATTGATCAGACCCGGCCAGAGCGCCTGCCATGGCCCGATTGCCGGTGGCGAGGAGGTCGTCCCGAAGGTAGAAGGAGAGGTGTGAATTATCGGGAAGTGACTGGGCGCTGAAACCGCTGCTGAGGTATTTGGTGGCACCGTCGCCGAGGAGGCCGGCAGTGGGGCCGCGTTCGATGTAATCGCCGGAAACGAAGTTGAAGTTGAGGAGGGTGGAGGCGCCTGCGTGACGGAGTTTGACAAGGGCAGCGTTGAGGTTGTCCCCGGCGAAGGGGGCGACTTCGATGAGGAGGTTCCAGATGGAATCCTCCTTGCAATCCTGGATGAATTTTTCAATGGCATCGAGGGAGCGCGAGGAGATGGCACCACCATTGGCAAGGATGCGATTTTTATAATCGAGTGTTTCCGGCTGGTAGCGTTTGACAGGGATATAATTAAGAGAGGTGAGCAGGTTCATAAATTTTATAAATGGGCCGGGGAACAGGAAGCCCCCCGGCCCGGTGATGATGGGTTGATCAGGTGATGGTCAGCTTGCGGAGGCCGATGGTGGAGGTGATGATGACGTTGCTGTAATGCTCGACGGTGAGGTCGATGAGTTTGGCGCTGATGGGTTGTTCATAGACGCGGTATTTGCCGCCACCCTCGACGGCGCTCCAGAAGCGTTTGCAGTTGCTGGGATCTTCCGGGGTCAAGCCATCCTCGCCGTAGAAGCCGAGAACGATGTCAGGGACGATTTTGCCCTTTGTGGCGGGGCCGGCCTGGTAACGTTCGCGGGAGATCATGACGCCATCAACGCCGAGGAACCCTGCGAGTTCGACAGGGGTGAGGGCGGCAGAGGCGTAGCCACCGGCAGTGGCCTGGGCGCGATGGGACATGATGCGTTTGTGCCAGGCGAGGTCGCCGAAGAGGATGCGATTGGGTCGAAGGCCGCTGTCATCCGCGGCGGCGAGGAGGTCAGCAAGGATGTCGTTGTCCGGGTCCTTGCCCGCTGTGGTGTCCCAGGTTTTGGCGGTGGAGGAGGCGGCAGCGGAGATGGTGTTGACCGCGCGGCGGAGTTCGTTGCGGAGGAGGCGCTGGAGCAAACGACTGGTGTAAACCTCGCGCCAGTTCGGCATGTTGCCGACCTGGTCGAGGTCCACACGAATGGTCAGTCCGCGGTTGTTGGTTTTCTCATTCACGGTGGAGCCGCGGAATTCGATATGTTTGAAGTCGGCACCGATCTGGCGTCCATCGTCACCATCGGAGAGGAAAGCCTCGGTGTGTTCGGATTTTTTGTATTCGAACCTGCGGCCAACCTGGACGGGAGGGGCGATGAAATCGAGGGTGGCCTCGATGCCGTTGGGGTCGCGCCAGCCGGTGGCGTAGGCGGTGAGCGGGTCTGAGAAGTAGCTGCTCATGAAACGGGATTCATTGGCGAGGCAGACCTGCCCCGGCAATTGAAGGCCGTTATCGAGAGGTGATCGGTCATTGGCGAGGGTGATCCCGGCCAGTTGTGAAACGGATTGTAGGGAGATGTTCATAATAATATTATTAATAGGAAGGATAGGTTTGAGTTTGCTGGTTATCAGATGACACGGAGGAAATAGAGAGGATCGACTTCGATGACCTCTCCGGCTGCGGTTGCAGAATCGAGCGCGCGCCCGACGACGTGATGGGTCCCGGCACCGGCGCCGAGGGTTTGGACACGACCGCTGGCAGCGGGTTCGAGCAGGGCACCCTGGGTGATGGCAGCAGCGGCGACCATGCGAAGGGTGCTGCGGGAACTGCCGAGGAGGGCGAGGTTGACCCAATCGCCAATGGCGGGGGCTTCATCAGTGATGACGCCGATGGGAGTGTCAGCGGAGCCGCAGACGGCGATGCGGTCAGAGGCGCTGCCGATTTTCGCGAGGAGGTGGCGCTCGGTGATGATGGCGTCCACGGCTTTGGTGATGTTCCCATCGTGTGTGCCTTCGGCAATGTTGGCGAGGCGAACGATGTGGCGCTTACGGCGAAGCTTGAGCTTGAGGAGCCAGCGGTCACGGGCGGAGGCAAGGAGCGCAGCGAATGCGCGATTTATTTTAATCATAGTTTTTATTTTATTTATGTTTTTGTTTTGTTTGTTGGAACTCCCGCCACGCGTGTGGCGGGAAAGGAGGTGGCGGGTCAGCGAAAAAGTTCGGGGTGGGTGGTTTTAAGGGATTGCCAGGCCTGATCATAACTGGAGCCTGACTGCATGCGCTGGTGAATGAGTTCCTGTATGCGGGCATGGCGGCCCAGGCGATTGAGCTGCTGGCAGTAGCGCGCGCCGAGTTGACGGGTGCGGGACTGGAGGTTGATGACCGGGAGCGGTGGCAGGGAGAGAGGCGCGGCGGTGTTTTGCAGGGCGAGGAGTTCCTGGGCAGGAGTGAGCCTGCCTTCCCGGGTGGCATTCTCGATGAGGGCACGGCGTGAATGGGAATCGGGGGCGGGGGATTGTTCGTTGCTGAGAGGGAGCACCGGGAGATTCGGTGCATTGGTCAAGCCCACTGAAATGAGTGAGACTGGCCGATACACCGGTTTGCCGTTCTCCCGGGCAATTTCTTCTGCTTCCCAGCAGGGGGAAACAAATTTGTAATGGCCGTTGCGGAGGAGTTGTGCGCCTGGGTCACTCCATTTGACCTGGCCGTAGAGGCCATCAGCGCGGGCCTGCAATTTCATGATCCAGCCGTAGGCCCTGCGGTCTGGATAGTTACCGGCGAGGGCGGGTAAATCAGGATGCCCAATGTAAATGGGAGCGCCGGAGAAACGGCGGGCGAGGCGACTGAGCAGGGCATCGAAGCGGGCGACGAGCTGTTCCATGGCGGGTTGGGTGATGCGTTGCAGGCCCAGGGCATGGGGGAAATCGCCATAGGGACTGAGTTGCAACCAGTCAGACTGGAGGAGGTCAAAGGAGGAGTTGGAAAGGTTCATGTGAGTGATCAAGGTTGGGTTGGGATTTGGGCGGAAGGAAGGTTTTCCGGTTTTGCAGTTTCTGTTTTCAAGGTGATTTCACCTTCGACGGCGACGCGGCGACCGTAACGTTCGGCTGTGGCGAGGAGTGGCAAGGGGACGCCGTGGCGAATGAGGAATTCGTCGATTTTCAAATCATCGGCGGTGCATTCGCGGGGCGACACGAGAACGCGGATGCGAGCTAGGGGTTTGACATGATCTCCAAAGAGATAGCGGATGACCCAGTGGTCTACCTGGCGATGGAGAGTTTCATTGAGCAGGGCGGCGTCATCTTCCTCGAGGATGCAGCTTTCCTTTTCCTGGAGGCTTGCGCCGTAACCGCGATCACGGCTGATGGTGCTCAAATCGGCGCCACGCCAGAGGGCAGCCATCATGCGGTCCATGCGTTCGACGAGGGCTGGAAAGGGGATGTTGCCGCCGACGGCGAAGTCGAGGACTTTGACATCTTCTTCAACACTGGTGACGACGGAGCCGCCGCCGATGAGTTCCTCGACGGCTGCGCCGAGGGCGTTCCACTCGGCGCTGTCACGAACGGCGCTGGAGATGCCGCGAACACCGGGGATTCCGTTTCGCTGGGAGTACAAGCTCCAGTCATTGACGGAAAGATGTTTGAACATCCAGGCGACCGAACTGGCCATCATCAAGCCTTCACCTGTGGTGACCATCCATGAGCCGGGTTCGAGAGGGAGGCCTTCAAAGGCATTTTCCGATTCCAAGAAACGCAACTGGCCGGTGGTTTTTTCAAAGAAGGTCAAGGGGACGAAACGGAACTCAGCGGTGAGCTGCCGTGGAAGCAGTGTGTCCGACCGAGAAGGGCCGAGTTTCCAGACGATTTCATGGACGGCGTAGCGTTTGCCGATGGCATCCATCATCTGGCGGAGGAGCAGCTGGATGCCGCCCCGTTCGTTGCCATCAACAGCGTGGGAGCATTCGAGGTGAGTGTAGAAGAATTCGAGAGCAGCGGCATGACGCTCGGATTCGGCGCGGTCGTTTTCGTTCAGCCCTGGGTAAGGCAGGATCACCCAGCCGTGGCGGGCGATGGCTTTTTTGCGCTTGGTGATGACAGCCTTGAGGAGGTCATCCCGCATTTCGATTTGTTCCCAGGTGTTGACTGCTTCGCGGAGATGGCCTGCTTCGAAAGCGTCCAACTGCTGGGTGAGGAGTTCCGGGGACATGCGTTCGATGACATTGAAACGCCAGCGAAGGGCGCGACGAATACGGTCGGGAGAGAGGAATGAGAATCGATTCATGGTATGAAGGGAGCGAAGGGGAACCTTTGGGAGGGATATGCCCTGAAGCCGGAAACAGCCTCAGGGCGCATACCTCGAACGCGCCCGGTTGGAGTTTATATCATTGGTTGCGGTGACACATTTGAGGCAGCAGGAGGGATGTTGACGATTGAATGCACACTATGAAAGTGTGATTGACTTCTACATGCGAGGTTATTATATATCTTCATCTTTGTTTAGTATTTACGATTGCAGCATTAACCATTCAGGAGACAATTAAATATGGAAACGCCGAATACGTCAACAGAAAAAGTAGATTTTGGTGAGCCAGAGTACAAATATGATGCCACACCTTTGAGAAGGGCACGTAAGGCATTGAGGTTAACGCAGTTGGAACTGGCGAAGATGTTGGACATCCACCGGACATATTTGGTGCTAATCGAGACTGGAGTAAAAATTCCATCACCGAGACTACAAAAAAATATCGAGGAATTCATTCGCAAGGCGGCGCAGGAAACAGCAGGGCGGCGTCCGTTTACAATGAGTGATCCAGGTTTCATCTCTGGAGGGTTTCGACCTGCGGGGCCGATGGCAAGGCAGGTGCCGGTGGTGAGCTGGGCGACGGCGGGGGCGGCGAAGGATTATGAGGATTTGTGCAATCAACTGGATGAAGTGGTGACGACGGAGACGAAAGATCCGAATGCCTTTGCAATCATTATTGAAGGGGACAGCATGGAGCCGAAGTTCAATGCGGGTGACCGGATTGTATTCACCCCGAACCAGGAACCGCGCAACAGTGATCCTGTGCTGGTGAAGATGACGGATGGACGGGTATTTTTTAAATATTTTTACCGGACCGGGCCGGAGGGGTCGCGGATCAAACTGGTGAGTGAAAATCCGGCCTACAGCCCGATTGAAGTGGATCGAAGTGAAGTGACGCTGATCTACCCGGCATTTGAATTGAAGCGACGGCTCAGGCGGTAAGTGAAAATGTGGGAGGGGCATTGATCGGGCTTGCGTTTTTGTTGAGGGTTTGGCAACGGTTAGGGGAATCCCAAGGAACGTATTGCCATGAACCTTTCGCATTTTAACAAGGGTGGCGTGAAGCGCCGTCATTTTCTCAAAGCAATTACCTCGGCCGCAGCCTTGAGCGGGTTGCCGGCGTGGTATCTGGAATCGAACCCTCTGCAGGCGGCGGAGAATGGGGGCAAGGATGTACGGATCGCACTGATCGGGTGCGGGGGGCAGGGGCGAGGTGTGGCAAAATGGGCATCCAATTTCGGGAAAGTCGTGGCGGTGTGTGATGTGGATGAATCCAATGCTGCGAAGGCGCTGGAGATGTTTGCGGGCGCGAAAGTGTTCAAGGATTTCCGGAAGGTGGTGGATTCCAAGGAGGTGGATGTGATCGTCAATGGAACGCCGGATCATTGGCATACGCTGATCAATCTCGCGGCGATGAACCGGGGCAAGGATGTGTACAGCGAGAAGCCGCTGACATTGACGATTGATGAGGGGCGCCGGGTGGTGGCAGCGGCGAGAAAGACGGGAAGAATTTTGCAAACGGGAAGCCAGCAACGGAGCGACGCACGATTTCGGCTGGCGTGTGAACTGGTGAGGAACGGGCGGCTGGGGAAATTAACGGAGGTGGAGAGTTACCTGCCTGCGGGACCGCGCCGTGGTCCATTCAATGCCGCGCCGGTGCCACCGCAGCTTGATTGGGAATTCTGGCAGGGGCAAACGGCGAAAACAGAGTATGTGCGTGAGAAATGCCACAGCAGTTTTCGATATTGGTGGGAGTATTCCGGGGGGACGATGACGGATTGGGGCGCGCACCATAATGATATTGCCTTGTGGGGAATGGGGCTGGAACGAAGCGGACCGATCACAGTGGAGGGTCGCCCGCTGGTGGAGATGATTCCCGGCGGTTTCACTGCATCAAGTGAGTATGAAGTGGTTTACACGTATGCCAACGGGGTGAAACAGATTTGCCGGAGCGTGGCGAATAATCGTCCGGATGGATCACTGGCCACCCCGGTTGAGCAGGGGAAATTCGGGCATGGAGTGCGATTTATCGGGCCGGAGGGATGGATTTTTGTGACGCGTGGAAAGATCGAGGCAAGCAAGCCGGAACTGCTTTCGACGCCGCTGGGAAGTGATGCAACGAAGCTTTACACGAGCGATGATCACATGAAAAATTTCATGGAGTGTGTGAAATCACGGAAGCAACCGATTTGCGAAGCGGAGATCGGGCATCGTTCCGTGAGTGTCTGCCACCTGGGGGTGATTGCGATGCGGCTTGGCCGGAAGTTGCAGTGGAATCCTGAGAAGGAACAGTTTGAAGGGGATGCGGAAGCGCAGGGACATGTCGCACGTGAGATGCGGAAGCCTTACGATTACGAGAGCATGGCGTGAGTGAAGTGGTGTGAATTGCCCGGGAGGCATTTTGACAACACACCGTTACGCCTGAATTCAAAATGAAGCTGACAGGAACGATTTTCGCTTTTTTTGTTGCTCTTATGTGTATGGATGCGGAAGCCCAGCCGGAGCAATTTAATCATGATGAGGCGAAGGTGAACCCGTACGCGCTGCCCGCGCTGTTAAAAATGCAGAACGGGACAGAGGTGAGTTCACCGGAGATGTGGATGGAAAAACGGAGGCCGGAATTGCTGGAGCTGTTCCGCAGCGAGGTTTATGGGAGATCGCCAGGGCGGGTGGTCGGGACAACAGCAATTGTGACCAAACGGGAGGAGGATGCGCTGGGAGGAAAAGCGATTCGGCAGGAGGTGACGATCCGGTTCGGGAAAAATCCCAGAGCACCTGAGATGCACCTGCTGATTCATTCTCCGAAAAACGCGACGGGAGCGGTGCCTGCCTTTCTCGGGATGAGCTTCAGAGGGAATCATACGATTCATCCCGACCCAGGGATCACCATCCAGAGTAATGCGGTGCCGGTGAAAATGAGCAAAGATTTTGAACGGGGAGCGCAGCAGCAGCAATGGAATGTGGAACGGATCATTGAACGGGGTTACGCACTCGCAACGATTTTTTACGGCGATATCGAGCCGGACATGGCGGACGGCTGGAAGCAGGGAGTCCGCGGGGCTCAACTGGAATTCGAGGAGGGAGTTTTTGAGCCGTCGCAAGGTGAGCGGTGGGGAGCGATCAGCGCATGGGCCTGGGGGTTGAGTCGGGCGCTCGATTACCTGGAAACGGACAAACTGATTGATGCGAAACGGGTGGCGGTGTTCGGCCACTCGCGGCTGGGGAAAACGGCGCTTTGGGCAGGCGCCCAGGACAGCCGCTTTGCGATGACGATTTCGAATGAGTCCGGCTGCGGAGGAGCGGCGTTGAACCGAAGGAATTTCGGGGAGACTGTTCGGCGAATCAACAGCTCATTTCCGCATTGGTTTTGCGAAAATTTCAAAAAATACAATGACCGTGAAGCGGAGTTGCCGATTGACCAGCATCAGTTGATTGCGCTGATTGCACCACGGCCTGTGTATGTGGCGAGCGCAGCGGAGGACCTTTGGGCGGATCCAAAAGGGGAATTTCTCGGCCTGTTGCACGCGGAACCTGCCTATAAACTGCTGGGAACGGATGGGTTGGGAATCACGGAAATGCCAGCGGTGAATCAATCGGTCCAAAGGCGGATGGGATATCACAACCGCAGCGGCAAGCATGACGTGACGGAGTATGATTGGGAGCAGTATCTCGCCTTTGCGGACAGGCATTTCAAACGTTGAAGATGAATTCCGGTTTCATCGTAGCCAATGGCCAGCGAGTGGCTGTGGAATTTCCGTGCAGCCTTGAAACATTTCTGCTTGGACAAAAGCTTCTCCCCCGCAGCGTGGTGGTGGAACATAATGGCGAGGCAGTGGCCCCCTCGGAATTCTCAGAACGGGAGCTTTCGCCGGGAGATAAACTGGAAATCGTGAAGATCGTGGCGGGGGGATGATCAGGCGCGGGGGTGGGCTTTTTCGTAGGCCTGCCTGAGACGTTCCGTGCTGACGTGGGTATAAACCTGGGTTGTGGCGAGATGAGCATGCCCGAGCAATTCCTGCACACTTCGCAGGTCCGCGCCGGAATCAAGCAGGTGGGTTGCGTAACTGTGGCGGAGTTTGTGCGGAGTCAATTCAGGATCAAGACCGGCAGCCTGGAGATATTTTTTGAGATTGGCCTGAAGCGTACGGGGTTGAAGCGGATTCGTTCCGCTGGGGTGGGCTGGAAAAACCGGAGTGGTTCCCTCCGAAGGAAGGTCGGTCCTGCTGCGAAACAGCCGGATCGCTTCGAGGGCTGGTGCGCCAATGGGAACAAGCCGCTCCTTTTTTCCTTTGCCACGAACGCGAATTGTTTGTTCATCAGCCTGGATGTCCTCCAAGCGCATCCCGCATAATTCACTGATTCGCAACCCGCAGGAATAGATGGTTTCGAGCACGGCGGTGTCGCGCAAAAAAGGGAAGATCGGGACCGGTTGTTCCTGTGCGGCAGATTGGGCAGCGTGCTCCCGCAACGGTGCGCGAAGCAGCTCGATCATTTGCTCCGGGCTTAAAAAACGGGGGAGCCTTTTTTCCAGTTTGGGCAATAGAATGTTTTTGATGGGGGAACTCTCGACCATTCCCCGAACCACCAGGAATTTATAAAATGTGCGGAGGGCGGAAAAGCGAAGGCGGACAGCGGCGCGACCAAGGTTGCCACGACCCAGAAAACGGAGGTAGGCGCGAAAATCATCGCGGCCGAGGGTAGCCCAGGAGGGGCTGGAGTGGCGTTCGGCCAGGTGCCAGCGGACAAATTCAGAAAGGGCCTGCCGATAATTGCGAAGGGTGTAAAGGGAAGCGGCACGGTCCGTTTGCAAATGAAGCAAAAAGTCGAGAGCAGCGCGGTCCAGGATTTCTGCCTGGGGGGATTGGGTCATCAGGGCTGTTCTTGTTCAGCTGGTGACTCAGCAACAGGTTCGGCCGGTTTTGCTTTTCGTTTGCCAGCAGCAGTTTTAGTGTCCCTGGCCACGCGGGGGGCAAACTCAAAGCCGATTTTTCCGCCGTCACCGACGACCAGAAAAGCGGAGAATGGACGGCCTTTTTTGGAAATAAATTTTTGCAGGAGGTCAGTCCGTTTATTGGCGAGGAGTTTGCGAACCTGTTCCGGCTCGATGTTCCGCTGGAGAATGATTTTACCGGTGCGGAAGTCGCATTTTTTCCCCTTGCCGACAGCTTTCTCGCAGATGTAATTCATCCCGCTTTCATAAACATTGCCGCCGCATTTGGGGCATGGCCCGAGCGGTTCCTGGCCGGAGAAATCAACTTCCTGAGCGGTGCCGTCCGCGTTGTTTTCGTTTTGGCCAAAATCGAATTCGGCTTTCAATTCCGGTGTCAGTTTGACAATGGCGGCGAAGGGACGACCGAGCTTGCTTTTAAAACCTTGCAGGGGGCCGAGCTTGCGTTCGGTGAGAAGCTGCTCGATTTCCGGGACTTCGAACTGGCGGCCGGCGACGATTTTCCAAAGGGAGAAATCGCAGGTGGTGCATTGATATTTTTTGTAAGTCTCCTTCATGACGGCGCCGCATTTGGGGCAGCGACTTTGCAGGGTGGCAAAATTTCCCGGGACAGTATCACTTTCGTACTGTTTGGTTTTGTCGACGATCTGCCGGGTCATTTCGGCGATTTGCTTCATGAACTCAGGCCGAGGCAGTTCGCCCCGTTCCATCTGCTTGAGTTTGAATTCCCAGTTCCCGGTCAGCTCCGGTGAGCAGAGTTCCGGAATTCCAAGTCCCCGCAACAAGGTGATGAGGGAAATACCTTTGGCGGTGGCCTGAAGTTCGCGGCCATTTCGCTGGATGTACTGTTCGTGGATCAGTCCTTCGATAATGGCAGCACGGGTGGCGGGGGTGCCGAGGCCCTTGGCGCTCATGGCTTCGCGCAATTCCTCATCTTCCACCAATTTGCCTGCACCTTCCATCGCGCTGAGGAGCGTCGCTTCAGAGAAACGGGCTGGAGGTTTGGTCTGGAGGGAGTGGACATCGACGGACTCGGTCGTGGCGTTTTCGTTCGGCTGGACCGGGGCGAGGTTCGGACTGTCCTCGGTTTCGGTTTCACGACCGTAAACGACCATCCAGCCGGGGTTCACCAAAATTTTGCCTTCGCTTTTGAACGGTTCGTTTTCGACGCGGGTGATGCGGGAGGTGATTTGAAATTCCGCAGCGGGGTAGAACACAGCCAAAAAACGGCGGGCAACGAAATCATACAGTTTGGCTTCATCCCCTTCCAAATTTTTTGGCGCGAGGGTTGTGGGGATGATGGCAAAGTGGTCGCTGACCTTGGCGTTGTTGAAAATACGTTTGTTGGGGCGCACCCAACCTTCACTGAGGACCTGCCCTGCGAATTGACCCAATCCCGTGCCAGCCTGCTGGAGGCTGCCGAGGACATCTTTGGCAGTCTGCACATAATCCTCAGGCAAGGCCCGCGAGTCGGTACGGGGATAGGTGAGGACTTTATGCCGTTCATAAAGGGCCTGGGCGATCTGCAGAGTGCGGCGGGCGGGGTAACCGAAACGTGAGTTCGCCTCGCGCTGGAGGCTGGTAAGATCAAACAAGAGCGGGGAAAGCTGGGTGGAAGGTTTGCTTTCCTCGGTGACAATGCCTGGTTTGCCAAGGCATTTGGCGCGAATCCCTTCCGCCTGCTCGCGGGACCAGATCCGTTCCGCCTTCAGATCGCTTTCACCCTCCTTGCGGACAAATTTTTCATCGAACCAGCGCCCGATATAATTGCCGGCGCCAACCAGGAACGTCCCATGCACTTCCCAGTAGTCTTTTGAGACGAACCCCTTAATTTTTTCCTCCCGCTCGACCATGATTGCGAGAGTGGGGGTTTGTACACGGCCAACGGTGGTTAACTGGAAACCGCCGGATTTGGAATTGAAGGCGGTCATGGCGCGGGTGCCATTGATCCCGACAAGCCAGTCGGATTCAGACCTGCAAACGGCAGCATCGGCCAGCGGCTGGAGCGATTTGCCGTCGCGTAACGAGGCAAAGCCTTCACGAATGGCTGCCGGGGTCATGGATTGAAGCCAGAGCCGCTGGATCGGTTTGTCCGTTTTGGCGTGCTGAACAATGTAGCGAAAGATCAGTTCCCCTTCGCGGCCAGCGTCGCAGGCATTGATCAGGCTATCGATGTCTTTGCGCTTCAAAAGTTTGAGAAGAACTTTGAGGCGCGGTTCCGATTTTTCGATGGGGCGAAGGGCAAATTCAGGAGGGATGACCGGGAGATTGGCAAAACTCCACTTACCTCGTTTGACCTCATAATTCTCCGGGGCACAAATTTCGAGCAAATGACCGACGGCGGAGGAAAGGACGTAACGATCACTCTCAAAATATTCATCGTGTTTGGTGAAGCCGCCGAGCGCTTTGGCAATGTCACTGGCCACGGACGGTTTTTCAGCAATAATCAGCGCTTTTCCCATGATCAATCATTTTAAGTCAGCGAATGCAAGGCGGGTGAGGCGTTCACCCGCGATAAGGACAGTTGTCCTGTAATCGCCAATCTGTCGTTCAAGAGCCAGAACTTGTCCAAAAAAATTTGGGAAGTCAAAGCCCGGTTTTGTGAGAGACAAATTAGCTCATCTGGCTAATCCTCGCTGGCAGAGCCATTATTACTCTTTCTTTCCCACGGTTTCATGGCTCGTTCCGGCAGGGAGGTGTCCACCTTGGCGTAATAGGTTTCCTCGCCAAAGAGTTGATCGATTGTTTCAGCCAGTTGCCGGGTAGGTGTCACGGAATAACGTTCATGGGTCTCAACAAAAATGACCGGGCCGGTGGGGGTGCGGAAGCAAAGGAAAAGAGGGCATTTGCCGGGATTTGCCAGGGCGACATCCCGAACGGCCTCGAGTGAGTCAGGGGTCAGGTGTGCGGTGTGGAGGCGAAAGTGGACCTGCCTGGTAAATTTTTTGGGCGCTTCATCCAGCAACATGAGTTCCTGGGGAAAAATTTTTGGCTTTTCTTCCCCGTTCAGGACTTCGCCAATGACAAGGATGGGGGTGCCGGGAACAAACAGTTCCCGGTATTTATCGAAATTTTCATTCATGCAAAGGATTTGGACGGTGCCTTCCAAATCCTCCAGCGTCAGCATGGCGTATGGTTTGTTGGATTTTTTGGAAATCCCCTGCTGGACAGCGGCCACAAGCCCACCAATCCGGGTAATGGTGCGATTCGGCAACTGCGCGGCAGTGGCCGTGGTGGCCAGGGCATATTTTTTCAGAATGGGAAGGTGAGGAGTGAGGGGATGTCCCGTGACATAAAAACCGAGCAGTTCCTTTTCCGCAGCAAGCAGTTCGCTTTGGGGCCATTCCGGGAGACGTACCAGCGCTTCTGGCCCGGTGGGTGAAGAGGGGTCGGCAGCGCCAAAAAGGGAAGGTTGCCCCCGTTCACGGTCCAGGGCAAGGGAAGCGGCACGAGAAAGCGCGCGGTCAATCTGCGCAAAGAGTGTGGCACGGGTTTCCCCCAGGCAATCGCAGGCACCGCTCTTGATCAAGGCCTCCAGGACTTTGCGATTAACCGTGCGGCCATCGACCCGCTCGCATAATTCGGCGAGGGATTTGAATTTTCCTCCTTCAGTCCGGGCCTTGAGGATACTGGCAACGGCAATTTCACCAACCCCTTTGATCGCGGCCAGACCAAACCGGATGACTGTTCCCTCGCGGGCGGGAGCAAACACTACTTCGGACTCATTAATGTCGGGAGCAAGCACTTCCACGCCAAAGACCCGGGCTTCCTCAATCAGAACGGCCATTTTCCCGGTATCGTTCATGTCGTTGGTCAACATGGCGGAGAGGAACTCGACGGGGTAGTTGGCTTTCAGGTAGGCAGTTTGATAGGCAACGATGGCATAGGCAGCAGCGTGGGACTTATTGAAGCCGTAACCGGCAAATTTTTCGAGGAGGTCGAATATCTGGTTCGCCTGGGCTGGAGGGATCTGGTTGACTTTGGCCGCACCGGAGACAAATTTTTCCCGCTGTTTTTGCATCTCCTCGACCTTCTTTTTTCCCATGGCACGGCGAAGGAGGTCCGCGCCGCCAAGGGTGTAGCCAGCAAGGGCCTGTGCAGCCTGCATGACCTGTTCCTGATAAACCATGATGCCGTAGGTTTCGCGACAAATGGGCTCGAGGAGGGGGTGAGGATATTCAATTTTCACCTCGCCATGGCGGCGTTTGATGAATTCGGGAATGAGATCCATCGGGCCGGGACGATAGAGCGCAATCAACGCGGTGATATGCTCGACTGAACTGATCTGGAACTTGCGGCAAAGATCACGCATCCCGCCAGATTCCAACTGGAAGACCCCGATGGTATTGGCCTTGTTGAGCAGATCGTAACTTTTCGGGTCATCGAGCGGCAGGTCATCAATAGGGATTTCGATCCCCTTGGTGCGTTTGACCATTTCGCAGGTGTTTCGGATGACGGTCAATGTTTTGAGCCCGAGAAAATCCATTTTGAGGAGGCCCAATTCACCGACTGGATTCATCGCATACTGCGTCACGATCACGCCGTCATCGTCCTGCTTCAGTGGGAGAAGATTATCAAGCGGTTGATCACCAATCACCACGCCAGCCGCATGGACGGAGGCATTGCGGGTGATGTCCTCGAGGACAAAGGCGGTATCCATCAACTCGCGGGTGACTTCCTCGGTTTCGTAAGCGGCCTTGAGGTCGGGTGATTGCTGAAGGGCCCTTTTCAGGTCCATCTTGAGATCGTTGGGGACCATTTTTGCGAGGCGGTCCACCTCCCCGAAACTGAGCCCCATGACACGGCCTACGTCGCGAATGACCGACTTTGCGCCCATGGTGCCGAAGGTGATGATCTGGGCGACGGAATCACGCCCGTACTTTTCACGCACGTACTCGATCACGTCAGCACGGCGGTCATCGGCAAAGTCGATATCAATATCCGGAGGATTGACACGTTCGGGATTGAGGAAACGTTCGAAAAGCAGGCCGTAACGGATCGGGTCAACGTTTGAAATTTCAAGCAGATAAGTCACGAGCGAACCAGCGGCTGAGCCACGGGCCACACAGGAAATTCCTTTTTCACGCCCGTAGCGGACAAAATCGCCGACGATCAGGAAATAGCTGATAAAACCGGTTTTTTCGATGACCTTGAGTTCCATCTGCAACCGGTCCAGCACGACCTTGATTGCATCCGCCACTTCTGGATTGCTGAGATCGGCAACCGGCTCGCGTGCCGCGCCGGGATTGCGTTCCTGCTCCGCAAGCCTGTAGGTGGGCAACCTCCAGGCATTCTCAATCGACTCAATCAGGAACTCATCCCCGGAAGCCGTGACTGAAAGGCCGAACCGCTTGCGTAATCCTTCAGCCAGAAGCAGGCGAAGGTAGCCTTCGCGAGTGAAAGTTTCGGGAGGAGAAAAAACCGGGTAATGCAACTTGCCGAACTCGACCTCGACATTGCATTTTTCGGCGACTTCAAGCGTGTTCTGAATTGCTTCCGGAATCTCTGCAAAGAGAGATTTCATTTCCTCCGCCGAACGCAAATAAAATTGTTCCGGCACATATCGCATGCGTTTCGGGTCGCTCAACTGGGTCTGTGTCCCGATGCAGATGAGGCAGTCATGGGCATGGGAATGCTGCCGTTCCACGTAATGAACATCGTTGGTGGCAACCAGTTTCAAACCGAACTCCCGTGCCCAGGGGATCAGATGGCGGTTCACCTTGGCCTGCTCCGCAATCGTATGGTTCTGCAACTCCAGGTAAAAATTTTCAGGACCGAAGGTCTGCTTGAACCAATCGATTGAATCACGGGCTTTTTGCAGATCGTCCCGCTGGATCGCGTCTGGAATTTCGCTGGCAAGACAACCGGAGAGCGCGATCAATCCTTCCTTGTGCCGGGTGAGGATTTCCTTGTCGATGCGCGGCTTGTAATAATAGCCGCGCAAATGGGCGTCAGAAACGAGCTTGGTCAGGTTGCGATAACCCTGCTCATCCTTTGCCAGGAGCACGAGGTGATTATAAACGTCCTTGCCGCCGCTGCTGCTCTTTTTTTCCAGGCGGCTTCCGGGAGCGACATAAACTTCGCAGCCGATAATGGGCTTGATTCCTTTGTTGCGCGCGGCCTGGTAAAAATCAATGGCGCCGTAAAGGACCCCGTGGTCGGTAATGGCCAGTGAAGGAAATTTCAAGGCATGAGCACGATCCATCAGCTTGTCCAGACGGCAGGCCCCATCGAGCAGGGAATATTCCGTATGGAGATGGAGATGAACAAACTCGGCATGCGACATCATTTTGGTGAAATGGTGCGATCCAGAAGAAGGCAAGGCAAGGAGAGAGCCGGTCGATTCAACGAAACTTATTCACAGCGGGTGCCGACTTATTTCCAATGGAAATAAAGGGTGGTGATGTCCTGCCTGTTCCGGCGTTGCACGAGGGCAGTGAATTCCCGCACCACATCACCGATCTGGGCGCGGACGGTCACTTCAAAAATCACGCTCTGGACAACAAATGCCCCCTGGACGGAGCTGATAATTTCAGGAGCCATGCCCGGCACATTGATCAGCTCTCCCACATTCAGGAATGGAGTGTCATCCTCTGTGCCATCCACGTTGTCCGTGCCGTTACGCGTGTCGATGATCCCCTGAGCGAGGCCGGCGTCGATTCCCGGCACCAGTTGCAATGCCTCGAGGGTGGCGGTGTTGATGTTGATACCTGTGCCTGCGCCGGAAATGGGGGTGAACAGATCGACCAATCCCACTGAAATGGGCCCGCTCTGCAAACTCCCTTGCAGGAATGCGGAAGTGCCTCGGCGCGGCTGCTCCTCGGCATTGGCCAAACCGGTCCGGGCCGAGCCATAATAAATTTCCGGGGTGATGCCGCGAATCAGGAGCAGTTCGCTCAAATCATCGATCGCGCCATTTTTGGAATAGTAGGGAGTGCGGGGGTCCAGGGCGAGGTAATCCGAACTTTCCGCACCCATGACGCGCGGATTCTCATCGGGATCAATCCAATCGAGGTAGGAATCGACAATTGTCGAAATGTCCGCCTGCTCCACACCGATCAAGTCCAGCGCCTGTTGCAGTGGATAGATATTGGCCTCGCTGACGGCAACGAGGTTGTATCTGCGCTCCATATCGATCATCTTGAGAGAGAATTTGCCTATCCCGAGTTCATTATCTTCCAGGGTGATCCATGAGAGCAGCTCGTTGGTGCTGTAGCCACCTGCCCAGACCTGGTTCAGGGCGGTGTAAGCGCCTTCCTGTGGGATGGCGAGTTGCTGGCCAAGAATGTATTTTGCAAACTCCACTCCAGAACGGCCCAACAATTCCAGGTCCGCTTCATATGTGCTGTTGCGGGCAAGCTTGGTTTCCACCTTCATGGAATAGGCAAATCCACCGGCGAGAATGCCCAGTACCACGATCACGATCATGACGATGATCAAGGCAATGCCATCCCTGCCTGAGCGGTGGAGGATTTTCATCGATTGCCCCCTGGGAAAACGGAATTGCGGGAACGCGGAGCATTTCCGCGTTCGCGATTTCTCCCGAAACCCTGCTGTAGTCCGGAAGGCATGGGAGTGTTCCAGCCCTGGCCTGAACCGATGGCACCGGGATCATCCAACCCACCCGGCTGGTAATCCTGCCCCTGCATATTGCTGCGGCGGTTGCGTGCGCCCCCGCGTGTTCCGCCCGCTGTTCGTTGTGCCTGTCCTGCTCCTGCGCGGCTGATGGCGGTCCCGGCGATCTCAATTGTTCGCATGGTTGTCTGGCTGGCGACTTGTTGTGCCGTGGCCTGGGCCGACCCAAATCCCACTGCCACCCGCATCAGTTTGGGAACCTGATTGGTGTAGAGCCATTCGGCAGACCAATCATTGGTGCGAATGTCGTAAAATTCCGCGGCAAACACCCGCGTGTTTGTGCTTAGCACAATCGTGTACGGTTTTCCCAAAAGTTCGGTCGCTTCCAGCACTGGTGATTGCGCGAGCATGAACTGCCCATTCTCCACGTAAAATGAAACCCTCCGCAACGATTGTCCCTGAAACAATCCGCTGCCGGGAAAGGAAGCCGGGAGGCGCGCCACAAAACTCAAGGCGGCGGTTTCGCCGGAAGTATCCGCAAAGAAGCTGTAATATTTTGAATTGTCGGCATAGAGAATGGCGGACCCAAGCGCCTCCTCCAATGCGCGAAGGGCTACCCGCGTGCGTTGCACGTCAGCCGCTGCACTCAACCCGCTGCGGGAGCCACGTAAAATGGCGGTCCAGCTGGAATAGATCGCGGCGATGACCATGCTGAAAATCCCGATCGCCACCATGATCTCGATAATAGTGAAGGCAGCACAGGAACGGGCACGGCTGATTTTCATCGTCGAAGCCCTCCCATTTGCGATGGCTGGGACAAGGGCCGAAAAAGCAAAATGCTGGCCTGGGACTCGATTGCTTTTTGATTTGCGTTAACCCCTGTAATCAGGAAGTCGACCTGGAACAATCCATTGGTGGCGCGTTCCGTGATATTTCCTGAACAGGTGAAGCCAGGGTGCATGAGCTCGAAATTGCGGACGATCTCGATTGGGATCGGCCCTTCTGTCAGGCGGTTGGTAATCGACAATTCAGCAGCGAGCGTGGTGGCGTCAATCACCGTGGGCTGAAGATTCCTTGCCGCCCGGATGCTTTGCGAGGTGAGGTCGAGGATGGCGAAGATGGCGGTAAAAAAAATTCCCATGGCAATCGCCACTTCCAACAGGGTGAAGGCGCTTTGCTGTTTCCGATTCTGTAGCTGGAAAATCATTGTGTCACCTCATCCGCGATGCCGGTGATGATATCCACAGTGACTTGCCGCTGCCCCCCTTTACCTGCATAAACAACAGTAAACTCGTCGCTGGTGCCGTTCGGATAAAATGTAACCCTGGCTTCGGGCCGTTCCATGTGGTCGATAAAATTGACATCAATCAACTGGATCGCGACATCCTCCCCAAGTTTTCGTGGAAAGCCGCTCATCAATGTGCCGGAAGAGGTCTCGGCCACCGGTTTTTCTTCCATTGATTCGAGGCTTTGTCCTTCGGACAAGGCGACAGTGACCTCAGGAGCTTCCTGGATAAAAAGTTCGCCGGATTGGCGGACAACAAACTGGTAGCGTTTCCCCTGGAGAATGGCGCGGTCACGGGCAAGCTTGCAACCTTCCACCGTGTCCCGCACGGCGGTGGTCAATTGATCCTTGCTCAACATCCGGCCGATGCCTGGCAGGCCAGTGGCCAGGACGATTCCAAGCAACGCAACCACGATCATTACTTCCACCAGGGTAAATCCCCAGGCCGGGCAGCGAATGACGGATGGTGATTCCAGGTTCACAGAAATTAAACGCCAATGTTCGAAGTGATGGCAAACATCGCTGAAAGCACGCTGAAGAGGAGAAAGCCGACTCCAATTGCCATCACGATGATCATGGCTGGCTCGATCAGGTTTGTGAGCACCCGCAGGCCGATGTTCAGTTCGTTTTCGTAAGTGGAAGCCACGTTGTTCAAGGCACCGGGAACATCGCCGGTTTCCTCACCGATGCGGATGAGGTCGATCATCAATTGAGGGAACACCCCGCTCCGGGCCAATGGTTGCGCCAGGGTTTTTCCGTCCGTCACCGCGTCACGGGTGGTCGCAATCGCTTCCTTGATGATGATGTTGGGGATGATCTGCTCGGTGATTTTCAAGGCGGTGAGCACCGGGACCCCATTCTGGAGGAGCACCCCGAGGGTTCGGGCGAACTGGCCGTAAAGGTTCAGTTTCATCACTTTTCCAATCACCGGTGCCCGCATTTTCCAACTATCGATGTTCCTCTTTCCGGCGGGGGTGCTGGCATACCGCTTCATCATGACAATGATTGTCAGGACGACGATGATCATTGCCCACCAGTAATTTTTGAAGAAGTTGCTGGCATCCATCAGCATCTGGGTCGAGGCAGGCAAACCGACTTTCATTCCTTCAAAGATGGACATGAATTTCGGCATCATCACGGTCATGAAAAAGAAAATAATGACCACTCCCACGCAAGCCACGACAGCGGGATAAATTAAGGCGGACATGAACTTGGACTGCACCTCCGCAAACCGCTCGAAATGGCTGGAAAGTCGTTGCAGCACCTCAACGAGGGCGCCGCTTTGCTCCCCGGCGCGCACCATGTTCACGTAAAGGTCTGAAAATATGATTGGCTGCTTGGCCATGGCATCGGAAAGGCTCCGGCCTTCCATGACATCCTGTTTTAAATTTTTGCTGACCTCGATGGGAATCCCCTTGCTGCCAAGATGGGTCATGCTGTTGAGCGCCACGGTCAAGGGCATCCCGGCCTTGAGCAAATTGGAAAGCTGTTGGGTGAAGGTCGCCAGTTCCTGTAATTTGGGCTTTCGTTTACGGGTCAGCAATTCCCGCAGGGCAGGTGGGAGGACTCCTGCGGCAGTCTCCGAACGAGCGGCGGCTTTCTCCGCCTTTGCAAGGGCACTCCCCTTGGCTGCTTCGAGGGCGACAGGAAGGAGGCCAAGCCGCTCAATTTGCAGCAATGCCGCCGAACGATCCGGCACTTCCAGCAGCCCCTGAACCACTTCACCAGACCGGCGACGCGCTTTGTAAGAAAATTGGGCCATACAGACTCAAGGAGTAGTAAACCAGCAAACGGATAAAGTTCTTCCGGGTGCCAATTTCAAACACCCCGCCTCCAGCGTCAACGGGGAACTTCCCAGATCAGTGGAACCAATGAAATTTAAAAGCGAGTTTGAGGACGCGCCTGAGTCGAAGGCGCAATCCACCTGTCAGGCTACTTCCGTTCCCAGCGAAGCTTCCGGTCCATCTCCTGAATTGCCAGATCGTTAATGCTGGCGAAACGGAATTTCATATAACCCAGTTCATCGAACTCCCAATTTTCATTTCCGTAGGACCGAAACCATTGTCCCGAGTGATCGTGCCATTCATACTCAAATCGCACTGCAATCCGGGTCGCGTTGAAGGCCCACAGTTCCTTTTTCAAGCGGTAGTCAAGTTCTTTGGCCCACTTCCGGCGAAGGAATTCCACCACTTCCGCGCGCCCATTGATGAACTCCGAGCGATTTCGCCAATGCGTATCCTCCGTGTAGGCAAGGGCCACTCGCTCAGGATCGCGCGAGTTCCAGGCATCTTCCGCTGCCTGGACCTTTTGCCGGGCGGTTTCTTCGTTGAAAGGGGGCAATGGAGGTCGGGGGTTCCTCATGATTTTTTCCTGCTCAACAGGTTTTCCAGCTCGGTGATACGGCGTTTTAATGGCAAGATCAATTCTTCAATTTCTGAACTTGTATAACGTGGAGTGATATACTTGGGACAATTCCAGTCATAGGAAACCACCTCAATAAAAAATGCCCGTTCCACCAACGAGCGCATCTCCGGTTCGGCTAATTGAACTGTCAGGTCCGGCTCGTCTCGAATGTCAACGACTCGGGCTTTTCCAATAATTTTCAAGCGTGTGCGTCCGGGATAGTCCATGAGAAAGAGGGACACTTTAGGATTCTTGGAAATGTTCCCGGTCGAAAGCATCTGTCGATTGCCTTTGTAATCGGCAAAGGCCAGTGAGCCTGGTGAAATAACTTTCAGGAACCCGGCCTGTCCTCCGCGATGTTGAATAAAAGGCCATCCCTCTTCATTCACTGTAGCCATATAGAAACTGTCTCTTTGTCTGATGAACTGGATTTCATCCTCGGTCAGGGGATCTGATGCTTCCGCGGCGGGAATCCGTTGCGGTTTCCCGTAGTATTGTTCCTGGGCGGCACGAACTGAATCAGTCAGCGCAATTTCCATGAACCGGCCAGCCATAAAATTCCTTTGTTTTTTAGAACAGTAATGTTTGCCAGCCATTGGCCAGGTAGTTTCGTATGCTGCCGAGTCCGGGGGTCCCGGCCAGGGCCATGTCCTTGATCAATGGAAGACCACACGCCTCCACGCTTTCCGTCGCTCCAAAAACCGAGGCGCAACCACAGGAGGCTCCTCTGATTGATTCACGTACTGAATTGTAGAGTGCGTTGGCGGGATGAGAGATTTTTGTTAGCTGCTCGGGCCAGCGGGTGCCTGCCCCGTTGAAAACCACGGCCACCTCGTCACCGGCCTTGAGCGCCTCGTGCGCTGTTGCCAATCCGTTGAAGACACGGCCTAATGCTTCATCTCCCCCTTTTGCATCGGACAGGATAATAATCGCTATTTTCATATAAAATTGTTGGTTTAACTTCTGCGGCCAGGATCACGGAATTTTATTTGTTTGAAAACCGGGCAGAAATCGGTGGGATACCCATAAATTGGTGTAAGTTTATGAAAACCAACGAGAAAAAATTGTTGGCAAAACTGCCGAAAATGAACTCAGGGCGGGTGGATCGATTGCTTGAGGATATTCTTGGATGTCGTTGGACAATCACTGTCCTTCGCGCAGTCGCGGGCGGAGTGCGCCGACCGGGTGCCCTCGAACGGCATATTAATGGGATCAGCGCCAAGGTTTTAAGTGATCGATTGCGCCACTTCACCCGCGCTGGAATTTTTGAGCGGGTGCAGTATCCGGAAATCCCCCCGCGCGTTGAGTATCGATTGTCACCGTTTGGGAAAAAATTTCTCGGTTTGCTCAAAGCGGCTGAAAAACTGCAAACAGACCTGGACGCCATGGTTGGAAAATGATTGCCTACCCAAACAGCTGTTATCAGCATCTTCAAATTGATCTACCCGAAAGCCTCTCGATTGGGCAGAATAAATACTTCGCCACGGCGTCAAACTGCATTATTATTTAAGTTCAATGGTTCGCGGAACTCACAGGCATGGATATTTGCCACGGATTTGCCTGCTCCTCCTGATTTCAGGAGGGCTGGCCGGATGCTCAAGGGAAGAGATTTCAAGTTATCGGGTTCCCAAAGAGCAGAAAAAGAGCCTGCCTCGGCATGCGCATGGGCCAGGCGATGGCCACAATCATGAAGCCCCTGCCCCGGAAAGGCCTCATCTCCATTGGGAACTGCCAACCGGGTGGAGTGAAACATCTGGTGATACGATGCGGGCGGGGTCGTTCCGGATCAGCGCAGGCGATGGTCGTCTGGCAGAAGTCTCGATTGTCCCGCTTCAGGGTGTGACCGGGGTGGAATTGGAAAGTGTCAACATGTGGCGGCAGAGCCTGGGGCTAAAGGAGGTCGGGCGAGAAGAATTCGCCGGGATGACCAGCAAAGTCCAGGTTGGGCCAGCCACGGGAACACTCGTGGAGATGGCCAGTACCGAGGCCAGGGTGGAGGGGAAATTCAAATTGCGCACGATTGGCGTTTTCCTGGAGCAGGAAGGGGCTCTTTGGTTTTTTAAGATGACCGGGGAGGATGCACTTGTTGCCGAGCAGAAACCTAAATTTCTCACATTCCTCAAGTCAGTGACTTTTCACGGTCCAGACGCCCACGGGGAACAAAAACCAGCCGTTACTGCAAGAGAACCGGCTTCCACCACGCAAGGTGACTGGCCGATACCCCAGGGGTGGCAGGCCACGGAACCGGGGCAGATGGTCAAGGCGAGCTATAAAATTTCCGGGGGTTCAGGGCAAAGCGCGGATGTTACAGTCAGTGTCTTTCCCGGCGCCACCGGTGGTCTGCTGGCCAATGTAAATCGTTGGCGCGGCCAGATCAACCTTCCGCCCATTCAGGAAGGAGAACTTGCAAACCTTGTTTCTGAGCAGCAACTCCCACGGGACAAGGCACAGATCGTGGACCTCTTGGGTACCCGCGCCGGGAAGGAAACCCGGATGCTTGGTGCGATTGTTCCACGCGGCGAAAACACCTGGTTTTTTAAAATGACGGGTGACAGTGAACTGGTCGGCCAGCAAAAGGAGAACTTACTCGGTTTCATCGACAAGGCACGCTAATGGGCAAAATCTGGAAGGCGCTTTCATCACTTTGGCTGACGGTCATTCTCCTGACACTTGCGGGGGTCCTGGTCTTCATGGGGACCATGGCGCAGGTGAAGCTGGGTTTGTATATCGTCCAGGAAAATTATTTTCAAAGCCTCTTTGTCATGTGGGGCCCGCAGGGAGCGAATTGGAAAATCCCGATCTGGCCGGGCGGTTATCTCCTGGGCGGATTGCTCCTCGTCAACCTGATCACTGCCCATGTGATTCGGTTTAAATTTACCAAAAAGAAAATCGGGATTATCATGGTTCATGGCGGTTTGATTTTTCTTTTGATCGGGCAATTTTTAACCGAGGTGTACCAGGTCGAAAGCTTCATGGCACTGGAGGAGGGCTCCAGCAAAAATTATTCGGAGAACGGACGCCGGAGTGAGGTGGCGATCATTGATGTCACCGATCCGCAAACGGACCATGTCGTGGCCATTCCTGAATCGATGCTCGAACCGGGGAGGGAAATCCGCCATCCGCAACTTCCCTTCACAGTAAAAATTCATGAATACGCCCTGAACACCGAACCGCGACTTTACGGCAGTGAATTGCGTTTTATTTCCACAAACCAGGCCGTCAAGATGAATGATCGCAACATTCCCGCCGCCACGGTCGAAATCAAGGCTGAGGATGGTAGCAAGGGAACCTGGAAAATTTCCAACTGGCTTGCCGAGGACCGGCTGGTGGGATTGCTCCTGACCAATTACAGCAGCCGCCTGCCGCAAGGTTTTTCAGAGCCGGTGCAGTTTGAGCACAAAGGGAGACGCTACGAAATGTCCATGCGACCGGAGCGTTATTACAAGCCGTTCCAGTTGCATTTGCTTGATTTCACCCACGAGCGCTATGCAGGCACGGACACGCCAAAGAATTTTTCCAGCCGTGTGCGGTTGGTACGCCCTGAAACCAACGAAGATCGCGAGATACTCATTTATATGAACAATCCGCTACGTTATTGGGGAGAAACCTATTACCAGGGTGGCTTCGAACCGGGGGATACCGTTTCAATCCTGCAGGTGGTGCGGAACCCGAGCTGGCTGACCCCTTATATTTCCTGTGTCCTGGTGGGTGTTGGGTTGCTGGTTCAGTTCCTATCGCATTTGGTTGCGTTCGCTAAAAAGAGAAGCGTATGAAAAAAGAGTCTAACAGATGGCAACGCTGGGTCCCCTGGGCACTTGTGGCCATTTTTTCACTTTGGGTCCTCTCGACGATTTTTCCCCGCAAATCCAAAGGTGAATACAACATCCGTGAATTTGCAGAAATCCCCGTCCTCCTCAATGGCCGAATTCAACCAATCGACTCGGTCGCCCGAAATGCGTTGCTGGTGTTCCAGGGGAAACAAAGCGTGGCCATTACCAATGCGCAGGGTGATAAAGTCAAACTTCCCGCAATCGAATGGCTCCTGGAAGTGACCACACGCCCGGAAATTGCCGATACACGCCCCATTTTTCGCATCGACCATCCTGAAATCAAGGGGTTGCTGAAACTGGATGAACAGGAAAAACAATTCACCTTCAACCAGATCAAGGAAGGCTGGGGTGAAATTGAAAAACAGGCCAGGCGCATCACCGACCTTAAAATCGAGCCGGAGGTTCGCACTCCTTTCGAAAAAGGAATCATGAAGCTGAACTTCAGCCTTGGTCTTTATTTTCGGCTGAAAAATTCCTTGCAGCCGGAAAGCTCCGGTGATTTTCAGGAGGAAATTTCTGTTTACCGTGACAACATCAAAAATGGCCTGGTCGCCCTTCAAAAGCATCAATCAAACGAAGAGTACAATGAAGAGGACCTGGCCCTGATGACCCGTTTTTTTCGGCGTTACCAGATGATGTCCCAAATTGCCTATCCACTGGCTGTGCCTCCTCGTGACCTCAAAACGAACCCGGACGGCTGGGTGACGATTGGCGGCAGCCTGCTCGAATCGATGCGCAGCGGTGAGATCCATCCCGCTGTAAATGCCTTTGCCGCCATGAGCACAGCCTATTCAAAACAAAAACCGGCTGATTTTAACAAAGCGGTTGGGGAATATAAGCGGTGGATCGCGGAAAACTTTTCCAAAGCCAATGGAAAGGGGCATCGCGAATCGATCTTCAATTATTTTCAGCCGTTCATGAAGAGCATGGCCATTTACGTTCTGGCATTCATCCTTGGCTGCGGCTATTGGTTCCGCTGGTCCGGCTGGATGAGCCGCTCTGCATTTTATCTGACTTTCCTCGCTTTTCTGGTTCACACCTCGGGACTGATTTTCCGAATGGTGCTCGAGGGTCGCCCGCCGGTGACCAACCTTTATTCCAGCGCGATTTTTGTCGGTTGGGGCGCGGTCGCGCTGGGTTTAATCCTCGAACGCATTTACAAGGATGGGATCGGGACCGTGACTGCTTCAGCAGTTGGTTTCACCACTCTGGTCATCGCGCACAACCTGTCACTTGACGGGGACACCATGATCATGCTCCAGGCGGTGCTCGACACGAATTTCTGGCTCGCGACTCATGTGGTCGTTATCACGCTTGGCTATGCCTCCACATTCCTCGCAGGCTTCCTGGCGATTATTTATGTGCTGCGGGGTGTGTTGACCAAAACATTGTCAGCTGCCACTTCCAAGGCGCTCACGCGCATGGTTTACGGCATCATCTGCTTTTCGGTGCTGTTCAGCTTCGTAGGGACGGTGCTCGGGGGAATCTGGGCGGACCAGTCATGGGGCCGGTTCTGGGGCTGGGACCCCAAGGAAAATGGCGCATTGCTGATCGTCATCTGGGGGGCGATCGCTCTCCATGCGCGCTGGGGTGGAATTATCCGGGAACGGGGGATCATGATCATGGCATTGATCGGCAATATCGTGACGGGTTTTTCCTGGTTCGGAGTGAACATGCTCGGAGTGGGGCTGCATACCTATGGTTTCATGGACCAGGCATTCAAATGGCTCATGGTGTTTAATGCCTCGCAGTTGCTCCTGATCGGCCTCGCCCTGGTGCCAAACAAGTATTGGCGCAGTTTTGAGTTGCTGAACCAAAGAGGAACCGAAAAACCACAGCGGCCTTCTGATCCGGACTCAGGTGAGCTTCTCAAGGGGGTGCGTCAACCGCGTCCGGCCCATTGATTCGCCGCCCTGTTGCCTTGAAAATTAGTTCACGATAAGTCGCCTCGTCCACCTGGCGGGGCACCGCCTTGCAGATCTTTTCAAAGCCGGGGAAATTCCAGAGATTAGGAAATTCACGGCATTGCTGCGGTTTTACCTCTTGAATGGCACACGAGCCAGCTTCCAGAAAAGCACATTCTCCATTTTCCTTGTCCGCCAACGCAAGGCCCTGCCGGTTACTGCTCAACCGGGTATGCTGTTGAATGAAGTCATGCTCGGTCAAATTCAGGTGCGAAGCAATTCGCGTGATTTCTTCTGCTGAAATCCTCACCTCTCCCGGCCAGCGGCAACAGGCGCTGCAACGATCACATTCATAAAATATCGGCATTGCAATCCGCTAAATCCAGCCGGCCAATTCTCGCGCGGCGTAAGTAATGATGATGTCCGCGCCCGCCCGTTTCATCGCGAGGTGGCTTTCCAGCAGCACCGCTCGTTCATCAATCCAGCCATTGGCCGCTGCCGCTTTCACCATCGAATATTCACCACTGACCGCATAGGCTGCGGTGGGACAGCGAAATTCCGTTTTTACCCGGTGAAGAATGTCCAGGTAAGCCAGCGCCGGTTTGACCATTACGATGTCCGCTCCTTCCTGCAAATCCAGCGCCACCTCCCGCAACGCTTCATCTCCATTGGCTGCATCCATCTGGTAAGACCGGCGATCACCGAATTGGGGAGCTGATTCTGCTGCTTCCCGAAAAGGTCCATAAAATGCAGAAGCAAATTTCGCAGCGTAGGACATGATCGGCAGGTTGCTGAAGCCGTTCCCATCGAGGGAGGAACGGATTGCCGCCACCCGCCCATCCATCATGTCGCTCGGCGCGACGATGTCTGCCCCGGCCTGGGCATGACTCAATGCGGTGCCAGCGAGAATGTCCAGTGTGGTGTCATTCTCGACCACTGCTCCCTGTCGCGACTCATGCACCAGCCCGCAATGTCCGTGGATCATGTATTCGCAGAGGCACACATCCGTAATGACCAGCAGTTCAGGAATTGCCTGCTTCAATGCGCGAACGCTTCTTTGCACAATCCCGTTTTCATCAAAAGCGGAGCTTGCATGCTCATCCTTGGTTTCCGGAATCCCGAAAAGCAGAACTGCGGGAACACCCAAATCAAATGCCCCTCGCGCTTCCTTCACCAGTTCATCGATTGAAAGTTGAAATACTCCCGGCATTGATCGAACCGGTTGCCGGATTGCGGTCCCCTCTCTTGCAAACAACGGCAATACAAGCTGTTCCCGAGTCAGGCGCGTCTCGCGCACCAGCGCTCTTAGCTGGGGCGAGGAACGCAAACGGCGAAGGCGCCTCTCCGGAAAATGCGCTGATGAGGTCTGCTGCATCCCGTGAAAGTATGCAAAGGTGGGAAGGGAAGCAACGCCACAGGGGCACGAAGGATAGAACCGGCTATTCGGATTCTTTTTCTTCTGAAGCCAGGTGGGCCTTTAAAACATACGTCAATGCCTTGACCGCGACATCAAGCGGCAAGACCGGTTTGCCGATCAGGTCAGTGCCGCCGCTCAAGGTCGATTTTGCCCTGGTTTCAAAATCTCCCAGCCCTGTAATAAAAATGACCGGCGTATTTTTGTGGGTGGCTAGTTTGCGGATTTCCGCACAAAATTCGAAGCCGCTCATTTCAGGCATGTCCACATCCGAAAAGACAATGCTCAAGGGATTATCCTGCAAGAGCGCCAGCGCCGGAGAAGGAGATGCCACTGTCAAAGGGGTTAGGCAGGTTTTTTCCAGAGCCGTCCTCATCGTGCGTCGCGAGATCGGTTCATCATCCACAATCAACACGAGGGATGCAGGCAGGGGCTGGGCCTGGCGATGGAGTGGCTCACTCAACAAGGCACCGAGCAAATCCACTGCCTGAACCACCGTGCGAAAAGTGGAAGGGTTGATATTGCGCGGCTTTTCATAAAGTTCCTTCAGGAGAGCTTCGAGAGCGCTGCTCAACTCCGCAATTTTATAAAAAGAGATCAACGCCGCATTGCCTCCAAGGGAATGAATGATCCGGCTTAATTCGAACAAATGGGGCGCTTTCTGGAGTTCAGTCTCCGTTTTCACGGTTGCCTGCAGGACAGTCCTTAATGTTGCCAGCACATGCGGTGCGCGCTGGCTGAATGCAAGCCGAAGATCAGCCTGCAACCCAAGCTCACCGGTCATCACAGGGGGAGCAGGTTGAGCCTGCCGTACAGATTCCCGGATTTGCATGGAGGCTGCCGCCTCAAGGGTTGAGGTGATGATCTCGACCAGTTGCTTCGGGGTGCAATCGGATTTAGTCAGGCATTTTGTTGCCCCGGCTTTCCACGCGGCCTGGATCATATGGGTCACGTAGGAATTCGAAAGGACGATCACAGGGAGCTTTTCGGTGGAAGGATTTTTTCGCAGTTCCTTCAGTACCTCCACTCCGTTCATCTTGGGAAGCATCAGGTCCAGCAGGAGCAGATCGGGCCTTTCCTTTTTGATCTGAAGCAGTGCATGCTCTCCATCATGCACTACTTCAATCCCAAAGCCTTCATTCCGCAATCGGTTCTCATAAATCCGGGCGACCACCGGATCATCTTCCACGATTAAGATTCTTTTCATACAGGATGGAGGGTGGGAAACCGCTCTTCCAACAGGTTCTTAATCAATCCGAGCTCCTCGGTAGCCCTGGCAAAAAGCGCTTTGGCGTTATGCAACGAACCGCCACGCGCTTCCTCTTCCATCCGCTTCAGGGACTCAACCATTCCATCCATCCCACAGCTGGAACTCGCGCCTGCCAGTTTGTGCGCGTGCTGCTCCACTTCACGGATTTGTTGATTCTCGACCGCAGCTTCCAGCTTGCACATGATTTCATCCGCCTGCTCGATGAACAGTTCCGCCAGGCCGCGCATTTCCTCAAAATCGCCGCCGCTGACATCTGACAGCCGTTCCCAATCGACCATCTTGCGCTCTTCAGCCCGGGTAAATGTATTCATTACAGGTGCGGTCCTGTTCCCGCTTGAAGAGAGGTAACTTTGCAACGCCTGCTCCATATCTTTTCGCTGCACCGGCTTTCTCAGGTAATCATTCATTCCTGCCTCGATACAACGCTCCCGATCCCCCTGCATTGCGTTGGCTGTAAGCGCAATGATATGCACCGGCGCAGTCCTCGGGGCAAGTGAACTGTTCGTTTCCCGTTTGCGAATTTCCCGCGAAGCCTCCAGTCCATCCATCTCCGGCATCTGGCAATCCATGAAAACCACGTCATAAGGAATGCGTCGCAATGCCTCAATTGCTTCAAGTCCGTTTCCCACAGCGTCCGCGCTGCACCCAAGCTTTGCCAAAAGGCCAATCGCAATCCGCTGGTTCACGCTATTGTCCTCCGCCAAAAGAATACGCAATTGCCCAAATCGATAATCGGGCGCTGCTTCCATGGAAGATCGGCCCTGGTGATCACCCGTTTCCACCTCTCCTTTGATGGCTTTCTTCAGGGCGGACAAAAGTCGGGATTGTTTAACTGGCTTGGACAGGCAAGACACAATTCCAGCTTCCTTCAATTCCTTTGCTGAAAATTGCTGGCCAAGCGAAGTCAACATGAGGATCGGGACTTCTGCCGTGGCAGAATTCTGGTGGATCAGCTTCGCGAGTTCGATGCCGTTGATTTCGGGCATTTGCATGTCAAGGATCACTGCATGGATGTCACTCTCCTTGTGGAAGAGCGCTTCTGTCGCCTCCACGGCATTGGCCACCAGCACAGGCGATAAGTGGAATGTGGAAAGTTGATGCTGGAGAATCAGCCGGTTGGTTTGATTATCATCCACGACCAGCACCTTTAATCCTGCCAGGTCCAGGTTGGGCGTGAGGGTCGAGGAATGAGCCGCTTTTGCCTCCACCTGCACATAAAACCAGAAAGTGGAGCCTTTCCCATGCTGGCTGCGGACCCCAATCTCTCCTCCCATTAATTCGACCAGTTGCCTGCAGATCGCCAACCCCAGCCCGGTGCCTCCATATTTTCGCGTTGTCGAACCATCCGCCTGAGAAAATACCTTGAACAAGCGCGCCTGGGCAGATTCAGGAATTCCAATGCCTGTGTCGCTCACTTCAAAATGCAAACGGACTTTTGCTCCTTCCAAAGCCTCATGCCGCACCCGCACCACCACTTCTCCATCCTCAGTGAATTTCACTGCATTGCTCAATAAATTGATTAATACCTGCCTGATCCGGCCTACATCCCCAGTAACCGTTTGTGGAGTCCCCCCCTGCACCAGGCTGGCCAGTTCAAGCCCCTTGGCATGGGCTCGCGGCGCGAGCAATTCAAGCGAAGATTCCACAGCCTCCAACAAATCGAAGTCCAGGATTTCCAGCTCCAGCTTGCCAGCTTCAATCTTTGAAAAATCCAGGATATCATTCATCAAAGTCAGCAACGAATCAGCGCTGTTCCGAATGGTGTTTCCAAAATCCCGCTGCTGGGGATTCAAATCCGTGTCAAGCAAGAGGCTCGTCATCCCGATGATCCCGTTCATTGGCGTGCGAATCTCATGGCTCATGTTCGCAAGGAATTCCGCCTTGGACCGCGCGGAAGTCAATGCGGCGTCCCGCGCTTCCGCCAGGCTTCGCTCGAATTGTTTCCTCTCAGTCACATCCACTGTTACCCCAATGAAATAGGCCAGCATTCCCAGCTTGTCATGGACTGGTGAAATAGTGAGTTCATTATGGAAAAGGGTGCCATCCTTGCGGTAGTTTCTCAGCACCGCCCGCGCCTCCCTTTTTTCATGCAGCGCATTGCGGATTTCCTTCAATCCCTCCTGGTCACGATCCTCCCCCTGCAAAAACCGGCAATTCCGCCCCATCACTTCCTCCTGCGAATAGCCTGTCATTTTTTCAAACGCAGGATTCACATAAATAATCGGATTATCCGGCTGCCGCGCATCGGTGATCAATATGCCGTTGCTGGTCGATTTGATCGCGCTCTCGTAAAGTCTCAACTTGCCCGTCATCTGCATCGCGAGGCGTAATGCATCCTCCCGCGTCCGGCTCAATGCGTAAATCACACTGAAAATTAAAAAACTCCCCAGGATTCCTCCGGCCAAAACCAGATTGGGCTGACTCCGGTCCACCGCTGCCATGAATGCCGGCTTCGCCACACAATGCAAAGTCCACTCACGACCTCCAATTGGAATGCGGGTCGTTTTTCTGAGCGAATAATCATTCAGCGGAAGTTGCGACTGCAGGATTGAATCGTCATCGTAAAGCAGTGAATCGACACCCATCCTGGGATCGTCGTAGAGCTCAACACTCAATAAACTACTGACCTCTTCGGAAACAGACTTCATCAATACCCCCGCGCGAAAAACCCCCATCACCCATCCGAGCAGCGCCTTGCGCCGTGCCGCCACATCGTGAACAGGCAAACCCTGTTTATAAACAGGCACCATCAATATAAACCCAGGCTGATTTTGCGGGGATTGAATCAAAGTCAATTTCCCTGTCAGGGTTGGTTCCCCGCTGTCCCGCGCCCGCTCCGCAGCGGCCCGCCTGTGCTCTTCGCTTCCTGAGTCATATCCAATTGCCATGGAATTGAGACCCTCCGGTTCGATATATTTGATGATGAAATAGTTTGATCGAATTCCAGGGGGAAAATAGTTAAAATCTGGATGTCCATCCTGCTTTGCTTCCTCGAGAAATGAAGAAAGTTTTTTTTGCTCTACGAACTGGTTGAATTGCAATCCCTGGATTCCCGGGTATCGTTCTTCAACTCTCAGGCGTTTTACAAAATTGGAAAATTCCGACCGGCTGACCGATTCACTTCCCGCGAACAACCCCTCGCAACCTCGCAATACCTGCTGATAATCCGACATCCTGTCCTGCAAAACGGTCCTGAGCTTCTGGACCACCGCCTGAAATCTCATTTCATCGCTGGCTGTCAGCGCATCAAGAGAAGTCCGCCAGGCTACCAGAGTCAGCAGCAGACACAACGAGAGAACCACCCATGCGAGGGAGGACGGTCGTGCCATGGCACGAGGAAGTCTGGCCGCAAAGGCCTCGTCTCGAGTGGAACTCAGATCCATTGAATTGGTTTTTCCTTACATCTGAATCATCGGCCATCCCAACAGTTCACTTTAACCTGATTTCCTCCTCCGGCAAAGTCTCCGCCCTCCACTTCACACTCAGTCTGTTCTTTACCCGTTCCCTGTTTGACCTAAATTGAAAGCCTGATGGTCCAAATTGAGGCCAGTAAACTTTTTGCCAGTCTCTCAGCCGTTGACCTGGCTTCTCTTAAACGGGAGGCCCAGGAAAAAAACTTTGCCCCCGGGGAAGTGCTTTTCAAGGAGGGAGACGCGGGTGATGGATTGTATGTCGTGGCCAGCGGAACGGTGCAAATTTCCGCCCTGCTTGGAAATAATGAACGGCGCGTTCTTACTCGAAATAATCCGGGCGATTTCTTTGGCGAAATGGCCCTGCTCGATGGCGCACCCCGCTCCGCCACCGCCACCGCCGAAACAGCCACACGCGTGCACTTCATTCCGCGCGACGTTCTCCTTAATTTACTCGACCACGCCCCTCGCCTGGCTGTCAGCCTGATGCGCGAAATCAGCGCCCGTATTCGAGACACCAACCGGCAATATATCGAGGAAGTCCTCCAGGCAGAACGGCTGACCCTGGTTGGCCGATTCGCGCGCAGCATTGTTCACGATTTTAAAAACCCTCTCAACGTGATCGGTCTCTCCGCAGAAATGGCCGGGATGGACTCCGCCACTCCCCAAATGCGGAAGAACGCCGCTGAACGCATCCGCAAACAGGTGGATCGCCTTGGCAATATGATCAACGAATTACTCGAATTCACTCGCGGCTCACAAACTTCCAGCGTCCTCGCCCAAAGCAACTACTGTCATTATGTGAACCAGATTATTGAGGACCTCCGCGCGGAAGTTGCGGAAAAGAAGGTCGAAATCATCTTTCAAAATGAGTTGCCGGATGTTGATGTGCTGATCGATACACATCGTCTCGTTCATGTTTTTTACAACCTGATCCATAATGCAGTCGATGCCATGCCTGAAGGAGGCACGATTTTCATGAATTTCGAGGTCGGCCCCGAGTACGTCACCACCTTCATCGAGGACACCGGGAAGGGGTTCGCCCCGGAAATCAAAGGACGCCTTTTCGAAGCGTTCGCAACTTACGGCAAAGCGCAAGGCACCGGCCTTGGACTTTCCATTTGCAAAAAAATCATCCATGACCACCGGGGAACAATCCAGGCCCACAGCTATCCCGGCCGTGGCGCGGTTTTCAGCTTTACCCTTCCTTTGAAGCAATAAGCAGGGTTGCCAGGAACGTTTTCACATGAATCGCATTCGCCTTCTCCCGGAGCAGGTTGCCAATCAGATTGCCGCAGGGGAAGTGATCGAACGCCCGGCAAGTGTCGTCAAGGAACTTGTCGAAAACGCGGTTGATGCTCAGGCGACCAATATTATTGTCGAAATCCATGCAGGTGGTCGAAGCCTCGTCCGCGTGACCGATGACGGCGTGGGAATGAGTCGTGATGATGCACTGCTCTGCTTCGAACGCCACGCCACAAGCAAAATCCAATCCGCCCATGACCTGGCCTCCATCCGGACCATGGGGTTCCGTGGCGAAGCGATGCCCAGTATTGCAAGCATCAGCCGCCTTTCACTCACCACCAGGGAGCGCGACTCCGTTTCTGAGGAAGGCACCCAGGTCGTTATCAACGGAGGAAAAATCCTTGAAGTCAAAGCCGCTGGCTCCGCTCCCGGAACCAGTATTGAGGTCCGCCAGATCTTTTACAATCTTCCCGCACGAAGAAAATTTCTCCGGAGCGAGGAAACTGAACGCGCCCATATTCAGCATTATCTGACTCTCGTCGCCCTCGCCCATCCGGAAATCGGATTTACCTTTCTTCAGGATGGCCGATTGGTTTGGAAATTTCCGGCTGTTCCCCAGGCATCCAGGGAGCGTGACCTTGCCGCGTTGCGGGAGCGAATCCGTGCTGTGTATCCAGGCGATCTCAAACTGCTTCCCGTCGATTTTTCCGCAGAGCTCCCGATCTTCCGCGGCATTGAATCCAGCGAACAGGAAAGTGAACCGGAACCGTTTCGCGTTTGGGGATTTATTGGCGCACCGGGTGTTTCCCGTTCCACGAGGGAAGATCAGCATCTGTTTGTGAATAAGCGCCCCATCGAAAGTCGGCCGCTCAATTTCGCGCTGATTGAGGGATACCACACCTCGTTGATGAAAGGGCGTTTCCCTGTATGCTGTCTTTTCCTGGAAGTCGACCCCGCCACTGTGGATGTGAATATTCACCCTGCAAAACGTGAGGTCAAATTCCGCCAGGAACAGGCAGTCCGCCGTGCTTTGACTGATGCAATCCGCGAAACGCTGCTCAATTTTCATACAACCAATTCTCCAAGAATCGCAACAGTCCCTCCCCCGTCCTTAACACTGGAAACCGACCCACCACCTGCGACCCTCGCACACGCGGTGGAACTTCCCGGCCTGCAAAAATTTACTCCCGCTCCTCCACCTGTTCTGCCTCAGCAACCGATCCGCTGGCCCGAGCGTGAGCCGCGTCCTGCAATGCCCGCACTTCCCGCGGCCATGCCATCGCCTCCACCATCACCCCTTCCCGCGCAGTTCCCTGAGGAAAAACCGGTGCCGCTCCTCCAGGTGCCGCTCCGATTGGTCGGGGTCATTGGCAAGCTCTACGTTCTCCTGGAATCTGACCGTGGCCTCGTCCTTCTCGATCAACATGCCGCTCATGAGCGGATCCTCTTCGAACAAATGCTCTCCCGACTGGAGCAGGGGAACGTTCCAGCCCAACGCCTCCTGCTTCCGGAAACGCTTGAACTGTCCTCTCGTGATGCCCAGTTTCTCCGCGAACAACTTCCCCATCTCGTTCGTGTCGGTTTGGGGATCAGCGAATTTGGAGAACGCACGTTTCTCCTCGATGCGCTTCCTCCCTTCGTCAAAACCACCGACGCAAAAAAATTTGTCCTGGATGTGATTGATTCATTGAAAATTGCCGGGCAGGAAATCAATTCTTGGCGCATGGGAGAACATACCATTGCAAAAACCGTCTGCCGCCATGCGGTCAAGGCCAATGACCTTCTCAGCGTTCCAGAACTCGAAAATCTCGTTCATGATCTTCGCGCCTGCGCCATGCCTTATACCTGCCCACATGGGCGTCCCACGCTGATCGAAATGAATTATCGCGAACTCGAAAAAAAATTCGGCAGGACCCAGTAAGGAAAATTGTCGTATTCTATATCAAATGCGAGAACATCGCATCGCGAAGCTTCGGCTCGAACCAGGTGCTTTTTGGCGGCATGATCCCTCCTGCATCCGCAATGCTCATCAAATCCTCGATGCTCGTTGGGAACATGGAAAACGCACACGCATACTCCCCTGAATTGACCAGCTTTTCCAATTCTCCCGTCCCCCGAATCCCTCCCACGAAATTGATTCGTTTGCTCGTGCGCGGATCTTCAATCCCGAAAACCGGGTCCAGCACATATTTCTGCAACAACGTCACATCCAGCTTCTCGATCGGATCATTGGCGCTGGCAAACTGCGGGCGGAAGAACAAGCTCCGCCATTTTCCCTCTAAATAAAATCCCAATTCATGTTTTCGCGCAGGCTTTGCGATCCCAGGCTCCTTGACAACAAACACTGCATCCAGTTTCTCCATCAGCTTCGCTGCGTTCAACCCGTTTAAATCCTTCAACACCCGGTTATAGGGAAGGATCTGCATCTGGTTGTGCGGAAAAATCACCGCCAAAAACGCGCCGCTGTTCCCAGCCCCCTTGCGCGCCTGGTAAACCCTTCCTGCTGCCGCGCTCCGGTGATGCCCATCCGCAATGTAAAGAAACGGGATTCGCCTGAAAGCTTCTTCAATAGTGGAAATCAACTCACGATCCGCGATGGTCCAGGAACTATGCCGCACCCCGTCACTTGCGGTGAAATCCACCTCCGGCATTCCCTGGATGATTTTTTGAAACAGGCTGTCCAGCGCCACTTCCGCACGGTAGGTCAGGAACACCGGACCGGTCTGGGCATTCAACGACTCAATATGCCGGACACGATCATCCTCTTTGTCCGGACGGGTTAACTCATGCTTCTTGATCGTCCCCGCAAGGTAATCCTCGCAACTTGCGGCTGCCACCAGGCCGATCTGTGCATGAGCCCCCATGATCTGCCGATATAAATAAAAATGGGGTGCGCTGTCCTGCTGCAACGCTCCGTTCGAGATCAGTTTCTGAAAATTCTCAACCCCCTTTGCATAAACTGCCCGATCGTAAATATCCGTTGTGGCGGGCAGGTCAATCTCCGGCTTGCTCACAAGCAGAAAACTCAAGGGGTTTCCCTCTGCCATTCGCCGGGCCTCCTCGCTGGACATGACATCGTAAGGCAGTTCGCAAATCTTCGCTGCCAGTTCAGGACGGGGCTTCAACGCGGGAAACGGTTTGATCGTGGCCATAAAACTGTGCCGGGAAGATACGTGCCGCCACGCTACAAACCAGAAAAAAATCGTGCCTCTTTACGCGGCGGCAGCCGCTGCCATTCCACTCCGCGCGTGGTTTATCATCAACTGTGGGATTTGATGCAACGGCGCTACATGCCGGGCTGCGCCGATTCTGATCGCCTCTTTCGGCATTCCGAACACCACGCAGGTCGCTTCATTTTGAGCAACGGTGCTCGCCCCCGCCTTGCGCAAGGCCAGCATCCCCGCCGCACCATCGATCCCCATTCCCGTCAGCAAAATTGCCAGGGTATGTGGCCCCGATCCTGCCCTGACCGCAGAATCAAACATCACATCCACTGCCGGACGCTGGTGATGCACAGTCGGCCCTTCGTTCAACTGCACCACATGATTGCTCCCCGTCCAGCGCAACACCATGTGCTGGCCACCCGGCGCAATCAGCACCTTCCCGCGCGTGACTTCCTCTCCTGAACGCGCCTCTTTCACTTCCAATGCGGAAAGCTGGTTAAGTCTATTGGCAAACGCCTTTGAAAAATGGGCGGGAATATGCTGAACAATACAGATGCCGGGCAGAGTCGCCGGAAGTTGCATCAACACTTCCTTCAATGCTTCCGTTCCTCCGGTGCTTGCACCAATCAGGATCAGGTCCCGCGGATTCCCTGGAGAAATACCTGCGTTGCGTGACGCACCGATTCCATTGTTACCGACTAAATTTTCAGCAATCCAACGCGGTCGTGACATTGCTGCGGCAACGATTTTTTCCGCAAGAACGGTTCCATCAGCAGAGGCTGAAAAAGACCCCCGCGGCTTGTGCATCACATCCACCGCTCCTGCCTCCAAAGCTTCCAAAGCCCGGTCCGAACCTTCCGGCGTCAACGAACTCATGACGATCACCGGTAGCGGCTTATGCTTCATCAAAATCTTCAGGAACGTGATTCCATCCATCCTTGGCATTTCGATATCCAGCGTGATCACGTCCGGTTTCAAGGCCAGGATTTTGTCCCTCGCCACATACGGATCAACCGCTGTCCCGACAATCTCGATTCCCGGCCGGTTCGCCAGGCTGTCCGTAATCATCTTTCGCGCCAGCGCTGAATCATCCACCACCAATGTTCGAATCAAACGGGGCGGTTTCATTTGCCCAGATGAAAGAGCGCTTCGACCGCTTCATAATTTTCATAAGTCTGAATCATGAAATGTGGGAGGTGATCCCCGGTCAATTCCAGCACCTCCAACGCCTCGCTACGCCCTCGGAGCGCAAATGCCTGATGCCCGAAACCATGCCCGATAAAATAGGCCACCATGTTGCCTAGATAAATGTAACTCGCCAGCCGCTCATGAGGTGCTGCCATGGAAGGTTGATGATGAAACCAGATCGCAGCCACCATGTTTGATGGAAATTTCCAACGCGCCAGCAGGCGGCCTCCGATTTCCGCATGCTGCACCCCCAGCAATTTCTTCTCCGCCTCAATCAATGCCTGCTGGTTTTTTTCAATCTCCTCAATCAGCGCCGTGTAAATATTCTCCAGCCCCTGCGCGAGGATGATCTTGCCGATGTCATGCAGCAACGCAGCTGTAAACACTTCATTCTCGTCATCACCCAGTTCACGGGCCATTAATTGCGCCGCCACTGCTGCCGTTACCGAGTGCTTCCACAATTCCCCTTCATGAATGCCGTACCCCTTGGTTTTCGGCTTCATTAAACGCGAAGCTGTCACCGCCGCCACCATCCGGAAAATCTGCTGGAATCCCAGCCGGGTGATCGCTTCCTGCAAATCCGTCGCCGGGGTCGCCGCACCAAAATAGGCGCTGTTGCAAAGCTGGATCACACTCGCTGTCAGGGAAGGATCGTATGTAATCAGATCCACCACCCGGCTGCTGTCCACATCCTCCTTGCCCAACAGCGACATCAATTCCGGCAACACTTTTGGCGCAGGCGGCAGGTGCTGAACCTTATTGATGTAATCATCCAGTTCTTTCATAACGAGGACTCCTTTGATTGGCCTGAAACCTTGAGAAAAACTTCACCCGAAAACATCTGCAAATACATGGTCCGATTCACCAGCCCTCCCACATGCTCCGCCTTGACCGTCAGCCCAAGTTTCGGCAGCAGTTCCTGACACGCGGAGTAATTCCGTTTCCCAATGCTGAAAAAACCGGAATTGTCCATGATCTGCGCACCGCCAGCGATATACACCTGCAAACGCATCGGACTCGCTCCCAGCTTCACCGCGGCGGCCAACAACCCCTCAAGCCCTGTGTCCAGGAACATTCCCGGCTGTCGCGCAGCCTTCACAGGATCGAGGTTGCTGTCCGGCAACATCGCATGCAACAAACCTCCCACTCGAGCCACTGGATCATAAATCGCCACCCCGAGGCAGGAACCGAGTGAATACGTGGCCAGCACCACATCCAGCCGTTTCGTCGCTGTGAACTCCGCCAGCCCGATCACCACTCGATTTTCAAAACCGCTCTTGTTTGAGAAACTCATAGTTACGGTTTTTGGTAAATGCTTGGTTTGACCGTCTGAAATGGAATGTTCAGGCCGGTCAGGCTTTCTGAATGCCCCACGACAAGATATCCTTTGGGCGCCAGAAAATTCGAAAGTCGCCTCACCAGTTGCACCTGTGTCGAGCGGTCGAAATAGATCATCACGTTTCGGCAAAAGATCACTTCGTACTGCTCCTTGAAATGGTAATCCCCCAGCAGGTTCACCTGTGAAAAATGGATTCTTTCCCGCAAACCCTTTTTCACCCGGCATAATCCTTCGAAACTTTTTTGTCCCTTCTGGAAATTTTTTCGCACCCATTCCGTCGGCACCTGCCGGAGCCGCTCCTCGGGATAGATTCCCTCCTTCGCGGTTGCCAGAGCTTTGGTCGAGATGTCCGTCGCTGTGATTCGCCAGTCCCAACCCTGCTCGAGCGGAAAATAATGCGCCAGGTACAGCGCCATGCTGTACGGCTCCTCCCCGGTGGCACAGGCGGCGCTCCAGAGATGAAATTTTTTTCGCCCGCCTTTCAACAACTCCGGCAATGCGGTTTCAATCAAAAACTTGAAATGTTTCTCCTCCCTCAGGAATTGCGTAAAATTGGTTGTCAGGGCATCGATTGCATGCGTGATCTCCTCCTCCCCTGAGGTCTGAAGAAATCGGCAATATTCTCCCAGCGAATCCATTTTATGATGCCTGATCCGTTTTCCCAGGCGCGCCATGATCAACGGTTTCTTCCCATCGTGGAGCCTTATCCGGGAACGTTGATACACCAGGTCAATAATATACTGAAAATCCTTTTCGTCCCTGCTTCGGGCAGGTTGTTGGCTTAACAGGCTTGGCATGGTTTCTCGCTCTCTCTTTCTATCGGAAAAGCAGAGGCAGTTCTTAAGATGAAGCCTTAATTGGGCTGGGAGAATTTTGCCGGGTTACCTCCTTGAACCGTTCAAACAGCCGGAAAAATTCTCCCGTTTTTAAAACACCTTCCAATCCAGAATTCACAACACGCTGATTCCAAACATGATACACAAGACACCCTTAAGCTTTGATCGTGCTGGCATACCCTTTGCTTAACCGCCCATCGTATGACAACGCTCGAAAAAACTGAGCTGATGACAACACCGGAACTTTCCCGGCAGGAACAAATTCACCTCCCGGCAGGTTTGCTTGGGTTCGAATCGATTAAATTTTACCTGCTCTCGAGCGAGATGGAGGAAGCGCCTTTCAGCTGGCTCCAGGCGAGCGACGATGTGAACCTGGCTTTCCTTGTCATCCCCCCATTCGATTTTGTTCCTGAATACCAGCCTGAAATCAGTGATGAAGATGTCCAGTTCCTTGGCCTCACCTCTCCTTTGGATGCCTGGATCTTTAATATTGTCACTCTCCGCACTGGTGGTGCCACCATGAACCTCAAAGGCCCGGTCGTGATCAATCGCCATACCTTGATCGGCAAGCAAGTCGTCCTGGTGAATGCCGCAGATTACTCCCTGCAACACCCTTTGCCAGTCGCCTGAAAACCTGAACCTGCCAAACCTATGTTAGTTCTTTCCAGAAAGTCCGGAGAAAGTGTGGTGATCGATGGTCGGATCACTGTCAAAGTCGTCCGGGTTGATGGCGATGTGGTCAAGCTCGGCATCGAAGCCCCCTCCGAAATTCCCATTCACCGTCAGGAAATTTATATCGAAATCCAACAGAACAACCAGGAAGCCCGTCGCAAAGGCCGCTCCTCCGTTCCAAAACTTTCCGCCGCCACAAGCGGCGTCAATGCAGTTGCTGCGCTCGTCTAACCCTTAACCAGGAAAACATATGGTCATCAATACAAACACATCCGCACAGGCCGCAGCGAACAACCTGCAGGCCAGCTCCACCGCCCTTGGCAAAAGCCTCGCCCGACTCAGCTCCGGCTCAAAAATCGTCAGCCCCGCTGATGACGCCGCAGGCCTCGCCGTCGCTTCACGGCTCGACGCCCAGATCCAACGGCTTTCCGCCGCCAACTCCAACGTCGGCAACGCCATTTCCTTTACCCAGACTCAGGATGGTTTTCTCAAGAAAATCGGCAAGGCCCTCGACCGCATGAGCGAACTGGCCATTCTCGCTCAGGACACGACCAAAACCGATGCTGACCGCGGTCTCTACGACACCGAGTTCCAGCAACTCAGCGCCTATATCTCCAACGCCTCGACACGCGATTTCAATGGCGTCCCACTTTTTTCCGCAACTCCCCTTCCCGTCACCGCGGATGCGGAAGGAAATACTTTCACGATGGACGGGATCGACCTCGGCGTGGCTGCTTACACCGACGCCACTGGCTCCAGCATCGGCACCCTCACGGATGCCACCACTGCGTTGACCAACGTCAAATTGGCCATTGACCAGCTTTCACAGGATCGTGCCACCATCGGGGCCTATCAATCCCGTTTGAATTTCACGGTTGAACAATTGACCATCACAAGGGAAAACCTCACCGCCGCCAGCTCCCGCATCAAGGATGTGGATGTCGCCGAGGAATCCACCCAATTTGCCAGGCAGAACATCCTTGTTCAATCCGGCACCGCCATGCTCGCTCAGGCCAACCAGATGCCCCAAAGCGTGCTTCGACTTTTGCAGTGATTCAGAGGTTAATGGTTGTTTCGCATCAAAACAAAAGCGGCCGAAAGGCCGCTTTTGTTTTTCTCCTGTTAAATTACTTCTCTATTCGCGCATAAAACTTTCCGCCATCGCCACTGCCTTCAACATCGCTTTCGATTTGTTTACTGTTTCCTGGAACTCGGCTTCAGGCTCCGAATCATTCACCCAGCCGCCGCCACTTTGCACATAAGCCTTTCCATCCTTTAACAACGCCGTGCGGATGGTAATGCAGCAATCCAGGTTCCCGTTGAATGAAAAATATCCCACGCACCCGCCGTAAGGCCCACGCTGGCTCTGCTCCAGTTCTGCAATAATCTGCATGGCCCTGATTTTTGGCGCGCCGGACAACGTTCCCGCAGGGAAGGTTGCCCGCATCAAATCATAAGGGGTTCGCTCCCGCGAAAGTTTCCCTTCCACCTGTGAAACAATATGCATTACATGGCTGTAACGCTCAATGGTCATCAGGTCTTTGACATGCACCGAACCAAAGTCACACACGCGCCCCAGGTCATTCCTCGCCAAATCCACCAGCATCACATGCTCCGCCCGTTCCTTCGGGTCGGCCAGCAACTCCTTCTCATTCCGCAAATCCTCCTCCTCACTTTTTCCACGCGGCCGTGTCCCCGCGATTGGGCGTATTTCCACTTTCCTCTCCTCGCAACGCACATGGATTTCCGGCGAAGCTCCCACCAATGAAAACCCCTCCAACTCCAGCAGAAACATATATGGTGAAGGATTGATCGAACGCGCTGCCCGATAAATATCCAACGGCGCTGCCTTCACCTCTGTTGAAAACCGTTGCGATCCCACCACCTGGATGATGTCCCCGCTCGTAATGTACTTCTTCGAGCGCTGCACGTTCGCGAGAAACTCCTCCTTGCTGATGTTCGATTCAAAAGGACAATGTGGCGGCTCAACCGGGACCGTCATTGGCTTATGCTCCAGCGGCTGCTCCAGCAACGAGATCAACCGCTCGATTTCCGAAACTGCATTCTCATAAGCTTCCGCCGGTTGAACCCCATCCTCCACAATCGCATTCACCAGCACGGTCAACGTTTGTGCCACCCGGTCAAAAATCAGCAACTCATCCGCGAGCAGGAAATAAAGCGTTGGCGTCTCGAGATCATTTCGCTCCGGGCGTGGCACCACCGGTTCCACATCATGAATAAATTCATAACCGATGAACCCCACCGCACCACCGGTAAATCTGGGCAATCCTGGAACCACCACCGGCTTGTAACGGCTCAACATTTTTTCCACCAGGAACAACCCATCACCCAATGAGCTTTCACCCTGCCCACTCCCTGGCCGGATTGGGTAACTCTCGACTACTTTTCCGTTCTCAAGATATTCCACCACCCCTTCCGTTTGCCGAATAATTCCTCGTGGATTGCATCCCACAAACGAATAACGCCCCAGATGCTCCCCCCCTTCCACCGATTCAAACAAGAACGATTCGCCCTGGCCTCGAATCTTGGAATATGCTGAGACAGGCGTTTCAAAATCCGCCAGCAACCGCCTCGTCACAGGAATCAGGTTCCCCTTTTTGCTCAATTCCAGGAATTCTTCCAATGTCGGCGTGCACATAGACACATCTCATAATTGTCGCCAGCCCGCCTTGCAAGGGATTTGGCATTTGCCCAAACCTGCCGACCCTCCTTGTAAACTCCCGGAGGTTCTACAACCGCCCAATCCGCCACACTGAAAGCAGTGTGTAAAGAGTCACCGCCACAGCATAAGTAATCATTCCCATCCCCACCGCAAATGGCACCAGGTGCATGTGGCTGAAATAGAGCAACGCCACCCCGATCAGGCCGTAAAGGGCCGTTTGCGCAAACAGGCAGGTCAAAAACAGGTTCCTTGATATTTGTGATAATTGCTGCGCCATCCAGGCTCGATACGCCTGCTCTCCCATGCTTCGCATCAGCCAGGCGGATTGAAAATTTCGCGCCGCGACCAGCAGAGAGGTCGTGGCAATCATGATTGCGGGCAACGGCCAGACCGGCACCGCCCCGCAAAAAAGCAGGTTGAGCAGAATCCCCCATTTCCATCCCAACCGTTTGGCCAATGGGTTTGCCTCCAGCACAAGATTTGGTGTGGCGATCCAGGTGCTGATAAAATCCATGCTGCGCGAAAACAGCAGCATTCCAAGCATGAGAAAATAGGTGAAGCTCCCAAATGGGACGAGCTCTTCCATCAGCTCTTTTTGTAAACGTCGTCGGGATTCGCCAACCGTGGCTCGGTCACCCGCACCGTTTTGCCCGCTTCAGTCACTGACCGGAAAAAACAGGATTTGTACCCCTCATGACAGGCTGCGCCAGTCTGCTCCACCTGGACCAGCAGGGTGTCTCCATCACAATCGAACGCCAGGTCTTTCACAATCTGGAAGTGGCCGCTTGTTTCGCCTTTGATCCAGAACTTCTGCCGTGAACGGCTCCAGAATACCGTCTTCCCGGTCTCCACAGTTTTTTCCAGGCTCGCCCGGTTCATCCAGGCCATCATCAACACACGGCCACTCGACTGCTCCTGCACAATTGCCGGGATCAAGCCGTCCGAATTGAACTTTAAAGAATCGATAAAACTCATGCAATTTGGGCTGGGTTACCGCCGCGGCAGAAATGTAAAAGCGACTGCTGCCAAAATGCAACAAAACGCGGCGAAGTGGTTCCATCGCAGTTTTTCACCCATATAAAACAGCAGAAAACCGCCGAACACCCCCAGCGTCACCACCTCCTGGATGATTTTCAGTTCCGCTGTCGAATAAGTCGCGCTTCCCCAGCGGTTCGCCGGAACCATCAATAGATACTCAAAAAAGGCGATTCCCCAACTCGCCAAAATAGCCATCCAGAGCGGTGAATTTTTGTGCTTCAAATGTCCGTACCAGGCAAACGTCATGAAAATGTTCGAAAGCACCAGAAGCAAAATGGGTAGTAACCAGTTTTTCATCATCAATCCTGAATTAAACGGACAGCAATCCCTTTCGAGGCAAGATGCCCTTTCACATCCGCCACTGTCACCTCACCGAAATGGAAAATACTCGCCGCCAGCACAGCATCCGCTTTTCCCGCCAGCAACACCTCCGCCATGTGCTCCACATTTCCCGCCCCCCCGCTGGCCACCACCGGCACATTTACCGTTTCACTCACACGGCGCGTGATCACCAGGTCGAAACCTTTCTTTGTTCCATCCGCATCAATGCTGTTGAGCACGATCTCTCCCGCCCCCAGCCGGACTGCCTTTTCCGCCCATTCAAGCGCGTCCAGACCGGTCGCTTTTCGTCCTCCATGCGAAAAAACCTCCCACCGGTCAGGCCCGGTTTTCCGTGCGTCAATCGAAACAACGATGCATTGACTTCCGAATTTCTCCGCACCCTGCCGGATCAAATCCGGATTATCCAGCGCCGAAGAATTGATGCTCGTTTTGTCCGCTCCCGCCTTCAATAGCGCGCCCATGTCTTCCACTGTCCGGATTCCTCCTCCAACTGTCAGTGGCATGAAACAACGCTCGGCAACCCGCTCAATCACATCGATCATTGTGTGGCGTCCATGAGCGCTGGCAGTAATGTCAAAAAACACCATCTCATCCGCCCCCTGCTCATTATAACGCAAGGCCAGTTCCACCGGGTCCCCCACATTCCGCAATTCTCCCGCTTCCGCTTTGCCGAACTGCACCCCGCGCGTGACCTGACCATCATGCACATCCAGGCATGGTATGACTCGTTTCGCCAACATCCGCCCACTCTACATCGCTCTCTTTTCGTCGAACAATCAAAACGCGCGGGCTGCAAGCCGTCTCATCAAGCTGCCTGAAAGATCGGACACGCTGTCCATGGCTCCGGCGCTTCCAGCGAACGAATGATCCGGTTCGCCTCCTCAATTTCCTCCGCTGACATCTTCTCTGGATCCATTGGGCTATTGCTTCACTGATTGAATTCAGAACGAGTTCAGCACATCGATCAGTTGACGCAACCGCCCATAATGCCTTCGGTCAAACCCAAAAGCGATACGGGGCAAAGCCACAAAATCATGATCTTCAATCTCCTCTTTCGTGGGCTCTATCTGATGAATTTTTTCCCCCGAGATAATGTCTGCAAAATCCTCGTTCAAACCTTCAATCGCCGATTCCGATGGCGCATATTTCAGTCGAATCACAAGGATTTCCTTCACCCAGCGGAATGAATGGAAATTCCGATAAAAACGGGTGATCCATTTCACCGCCTGTTCTGCGCTGTCCGTAAACTGATACAGATTCAGATCGTCCGGGGAAATCAATTGGTTTCGCAACAGATGCTCTTTGACATTCTTGTCCCAGGTTTTCCAGTAAGTCCCTCCGGGCCGATCCATCAACACCAGCGGCATCAACTGGGCTTTGCCAGTCTGCATCAATGTCAGCGCTTCATACCCTTCATCCATCGTTCCGAATCCTCCAGGAAAGAGCACAATCGCATCTGAATGGCGAATAAACGTCAGTTTGCGGGTAAAGAAATATTTGAACGTGATCAGTTTCTTGTCCTTGATCATCACCGCATTGGCTGACTGCTCCCATGGAAGGCGGATGTTCGCGCCGAAACTCATTTCGGAACCCGCTCCTTCATGTCCCGCCTGCATGATTCCCGGCCCTGCCCCCGTGATCACCATGTAGCCTGCTTCTGAAATTTTTCGGGCAAACTCCACGCATTGCTGATATTCCACTCGCGTGGGCATGGTTCGTGCGCTGCCAAAAATCGTCACCTTTCTCTTCTCGATGTAAGGAGCAAAAAGCTTGAAGGCGTAACGCAATTCCCGCACCGCAGTTTGAATGACCCGAACGTCACCTCGATGCTGCACATCATGCAGCATCTTCAAAGCATTAATGATGATGTCTTCGACAAGGTCCGGGTTATAACCTCCACCTTTGTAATTGATTAAATCCTGAATCCGCCTCTTCAGTTCAGGATCAATCGGTGGCTTCTCCGTCATTACCATTTTATCGACTGGCACAACTTCCATGCCGCGATTATCCCTGAGAGTTGCAGATTGGCAACCCGCCCCCTCAATCGTGACCTGATGGTTACATTGCCTACAAACTGGAAGGAGAAAGGCCAATTGCAATGATACTGCACAATTGCACCGGTTTAAGCCCCAGTTCAGTTGCTTTTGACAAAACTTCCTGGGTCACCGTGCCTGGGTTCAGCCACAATTCATCGCACCCTTTTTCCGCAATTTCCGGTAACAACTTCAACAACACCGGCGGCGCTACATAAATCGTGACGATATCCGGGCGCTCCGGCAATTCTCTGATCGACCTGAATGCGGGATGCCCTTCAACTTCCGTTTCAATCGGGTGAACCGGGAAGGCTTTATAACCTTTCTGCAAGAACCCTCGAAAGGCTTTGTTTCCGAATTTATTACGGCATTCGACGCCCCCACGACAGCGACACTTTTCATCGAAAAAACGTAAGTTCCTTACGCTCTGCTGTCCAGCGGGACAAAATGAGTGCACTTTTCGAAAATTCATTGACACCACAATTAGTTGTATGCTACATAACTCTTGCCACAGCAGAGTGGGTTCAAACCCAACATTATGCGTTGCAGTAAATGCGGTTGCCAGGAAGATAAGGTCATCGATTCCCGCACTTCCCGAGAAGGAGCAACCATTCGCCGACGCCGTGAATGTCTCGGTTGCAGCCACCGCTATACCACCTACGAGGAAATCGAGCATGAGGCCATGACCGTGGCCAAGCGCGATGATCGACGCGAACCCTTTTCCCGAGAAAAACTTCACGCCAGCATCCGTATCGCCTGCCAGAAACGTCCCGTCACTCCGAAGGATATTGACGATATGGTGGACCGCATTATCCAGGAAATTGAGGACCGTTACGACCGGGAAGTCCCCTCGATGGCGATTGGAGAGCGGGTCATGGAAGGGCTCCGCTCGCTGGACCAGATTGCTTATGTCCGATTTGCCAGTGTCTACCGCCGTTTCGAAGAACCCACACAATTTGTTCAGGAAGTCAAAAAACTGGAGGAACCACAATGATCCAATTGCATCCCGACTGTCTGATCTTTCAAACTTCTAAAGGAGAACAGCTGCCCTGTTCCGCGGAGCAGGTCACCATTGAATTGATGGGAGACGCCGCACAGTTCATTGATCCCCATCTGGTGCGCGAAGCCGCCGCCGCTGTCGTCCACTATTTCAAAACCGAACTCAAGCGGGATTCCGTCTCCGTTCAGGAATTCGCCCAGGCGCTTGAAAAAGTGTTAAACCACTTGGGGTTTGAAGTGATCTCCACCGAAGATAATCCCGGCCAGGAACAACGGATCGCCCGTTCTGACCTGCGTACCCTTGCCACCTCCTGCGACAAGGCCTTTGAACTCCTGTTCTTTCCCAGATTGCGCGCAGAGGTGAAGCTGCAACTTTCCCAATCTCCCCGCATTGTTCGTTTCGAGGGGCTTCGCAGCTGCGTCAAACAACTGATCGGCGCTCAACGCTGGAATGATCGCTGTCAGACTTTAAACGATCAAATTGTGGAGTATCTTCGTGAATGCTTTACAGCGGAAGCCACCACTCAGGAATGCGGCCTTTTGGTTTTGTGACAAAGGGGGACAATGAGCAAAACTCTTTTTGAACGGTTGATTGCCCGGGAAATCCCCGCTCAAATTGTTTATGAGGATGAACTGGTGTTTGCCTTTCATGATATCAAGCCCGTTGCCCCGGTCCACATCCTGATAATTCCCAAACAGGTCATTCCGCGAATCGGCGAAGCTGCGCTTTCAGACCGGGAACTTCTTGGGCATCTCTTCCTCAAGGCAGCGGAGATTGCCAGGAAAGCAGGCCTCGCCGAAAGCGGCTATCGGTTGGTCATCAATAACGGGCGGGATGCTGGCGAAACGGTTCCCCATCTGCATTGCCACATCCTGGGCGGCCGATCCCTGGCCTGGCCGCCCGGTTAATCCTTCCGTATCAACCTCAGGTCAGCAACGCACTCCACATGCTGCGTTTGCGGAAACATATCAAATGGCTGCACCTGTTGTAACTGGTAAACCGCGTCGGCGCATAACAGCGCCAGGTCCCGAGCCAGCGTCGCAGGATGACAGGAAATATAAATAATCTGCGCAGGTCTCACCTGGCGAAGTTGTTCAATGCTTTCAGGCGGACAGCCAGTCCTTGGGGGATCAAGCACCACCACAGTTTCCCGGGCGGGAAAACGCTGTAGCAACTCCGGCAGCAGCAACTCAGCGCGTCCATCCAGAAATTCTCCATTCGTGATTCCACGATTTTCCTGATTTTTTCGTGCGGCGCGAATGGCCAGCGCATCCAGTTCCACCCCCACAAACCGTTCCACCAGCGAAGCCAGCTCCAGTGCAAAAAATCCCACCCCACAATACACATCCACCAGATAACGAACCTGGCTGGATCGAACGCAACTCCTCACTCCCTCCACCAATGCCGGCAGCAGATGAAAATTATTTTGAAAAAAAGAATCGCGGGGGATTTCCCAGGCAGGATCAGTTACGCGCAAAACAATTTTGATCCCACCTTTGGGTGGAGGATTTTTCCGGACCTGCTGGATTTGCTCATTCAACAGCGGGTCTGAAATTTTGCACTCCTCAATATCGCAGACCAATCGATTGTCAGCTTTGATAAACCCAATGTTCAAACCCTGTTTGAACTTGTCCCACTGGCTCCGGATCATGATCCGGTTGCGATAATGGTACTCCATAGGGCAGGGGGTCACCGGCGCAACGCTGACACTGCCATTGAAACCTCCCACCCTATCAAACAGATCCTGGATCTGTTTCTGTTTAAACTCCAATTGAACAGGATAAGCGATGTGCTGGTACTGGCACCCGCCACAATCTCCAAAATAGGGGCAGAGCGGCTCGACACGACTTGCCGCCGGATGGATCAGTTGCAAAACTTTGCCACGGGCAAATCGCTTTTTTACCTCTGTCAGCTCGATCTCCGCTTCATCTCCAGGGGCGGTGAATGGAACAAAAACAACGAACTCCCCAAAACGTCCAACTCCCTCCCCGCCAAAAGCGAGGTCATGAATCTTGAGCGTGATGCGGCTGCCTGCCTGGAACCTTTCCTGCGACGACATTCCGGACTGTTATTGATGCGAGGTTTTGTAATGTTCTCCCAACAAATCCAGACCAAAGTCATTTTTCAAATCCCGGTAAACCGCATGGACATGATTCGCATCATTTTGGGTGTTGTCATACTCGAGCAGGAAAGTGGGGCCCTGGATACGATAATAATGTGGCTGTCCCGGTTCAGTCGATCCAGCCCATCCGAAAAACAACTGGTCTGCTCCCGCTTTCCGAATCGTCGCCAGATCCTCGTCAGCAATCTCTGCCCGTGTCCGCCGGACATACTCCTCGAGGGTTGCCCAAAAAAGGGTTTTTTGCTCTTTATTCAATGCCTTTAACGCAATCCCTTTGGGCTCCAACGGCCGCGCTTTTCGATCGGCGGCGGTAATGATATCTGCCGGGGCTGTGTTCGTGAACAAGGCCACTTTCAGCTGCTTTTCTGAAAGTGATTTCACCAGCTTTCGTGCGAGTTCCTCCTCATTTCCCAGTACCCGCAATCCTTTGCGCGGACCGGAGCGCACCTCACCGGGGTTGGATCCCATGAATGAAGGGGTCGAGGCCACCGCCTCGCCATTCACAATGGTGAAATTCAGTGACAAATGATGCCCCTCGAATCGCCAGCCCCAGTTTTTTTCACCTGGTGTTCCAAAGATGCTGATGAAATAGCGTTCCGCGTCCCGCTTTGGGCCGCGATTCTGTTCGATCTCGAACAGGATTTGCTCAAGGCTCATGATTGCTGTGGCTTTCATGAAACCGCGATGACTCATGGCCGAACTCAGCATCGCGTAACCGAGGCTCGATTGCGCGGGATTCATTTCCGCAAACGAAAGACCTTTCCGCTCCTTCGGAATGAAATGCCAGTTCAACCGTTCATCAGAGGCCAGCGGGAAGACCGCCTTCTCCCTCTGCTCAGTGGTTAATGCTGCCAGAAAATGATTGGCGGATTCCGCCATCTCCTCTGCTGCAGAATGTGCCAATGTTGTTCGGGCGGCAAAAAACAGGATGGCAAGGCAACAAAGCAGGCGTGATTTCATCTCCCCACTCCACGCAAAAAATCGCCCGCTTGCAACCCTGAACTTCAACCGGAAATCCTCCATTTCATTTTACCCTTTGAACTTCCCGGCGGGCTGTTAATTTCCCATCCGATGAATGCGGAGTTGTTAGCCAAAGCCAAATCCTACGGATTTTCCGACCGCCAGATCGCGCATTTGACCGGTCGAACAGAAGATGCCGTCCGTGCTGAGCGGAAAAAACTGGGGCTGGTCCCCAGTTATCGTCTCGTGGATACCTGCGCTGCTGAATTCGAGGCTTACACCCCCTACTTTTATTCCACCTACGATCGGGGGGATGATGAAGGAAAAAAGACGGACAAAAAAAAGGTCATGATCCTCGGCGGTGGTCCCAACCGCATCGGCCAGGGAATCGAATTTGATTACTGCTGCGTCCATGCAGCCTTTGCCTTGAAAGAGGAGGGGTACGAAACGTTGATGGTGAACTCCAACCCGGAGACTGTCTCCACCGATTATGACACCAGCGACAAGCTTTATTTCGAACCGCTCACGCTTGAGGATGTACTCCACATTTATGAACGGGAGCAATGCTGGGGGGCCATCGCCCAGTTCGGTGGCCAAACCCCGTTGAATCTCGCCCTCGCACTTCAGAAAAACGGTGTCAACATTATCGGTACCTCCCCTCAAAGCATCGAGGTCGCGGAGGATCGAAAGCTTTTCGCGGCGATGCTCAACAAGCTGAACATTCCCCAACCTCCCAACGGACTGGCAACCAATGAAGCGGAAGCCCTCACTGCCAGCAGGCGTCTTGGTTATCCCGTCCTGGTTCGCCCCTCATTTGTTCTTGGCGGTCGTGCGATGCAGATTGTTTATTCTGACTCGGAGCTTTCCCACTACATGCGTTTTGCTGTCGAAGCCTCTCCTGAACGCCCTGTGCTGGTGGATAAATTCCTGGAGGATGCGACTGAGGTGGATGTGGATTGCATTACCGACGTGGGCCAGTTCAGCAATCCCGCCGAAGGGACGATTGTCATTGGCGGGATTCTCGAGCATATCGAATTTGCCGGGGTCCATTCCGGGGATGCTGCCATGGTTCTACCCCCGCATACCTTGACCGACAACGTCATCCGCACGATCCGGGAATACACCCATGCGATGGCCAGGGAATTGAAAGTCATTGGGTTGATGAACGTGCAGTACGCGGTCAAGGATGAAGTCGTCTACGTTCTTGAAGTCAATCCGCGCGCTTCACGCACCGTTCCATTTGTCAGCAAGGCCATCGGCGTTCCACTTGCAAAGGTCGCTGCCAAAGTCATGGCGGGCATGACCCTCAAACAACTTGGATTTACCCAGGAGGTATGGCCCGAGTATTGGGCCGTGAAAGAATCTGTTTTTCCCTTCAACCGCTTCCATGGGCAGGACATTCTCCTCTCCCCCGAAATGCGTTCCACTGGTGAAGTCATGGGGCTCGATGCAGATCTGGGCATCGCTTACGCAAAATCACAAATGGCCGCTAATGCTTCGCTGCCAATGAAAGGCCGTGTTTTCATCAGTGTCAGCGAAGCTCACAAAAAGCACGTCGCCGAGGTGGCAAAACTTTATGCTGATCTCGGGTTCGAAATTGTTTCCACCAATGGCACCGCAAATGTCCTGGAAAAAGCCGGTCTTAAAGTAGCGCGCGTGTTCAAAATTTCTGAAGGTCGCCCCAACAGTATCGATCTCCTTAAAAATCGCGAAATCCAGCTTGTCATCAACACCCCTTCGGGTCAGACCCCGCGCGCGGATGAAATCAAGATCCGCACCACCGCTGTTTATACCAATACCCCGATCATGACGACGCTGAGCGGCGCGCGCGCAGCGGCCCTCGGGATCGCTGCACTCAGGAAAAGTGGTTACAGCGTCAAGACTGTGCAGGAATATATCTGATATAAAAAAGGCGCTGGCAAAGCCAGCGCCTCATAATCACAAAGGTTTTAATTTATTTCCCCGCCAGCGCGTAACCCGCGAGGCTAAGAGTCAGGTCAATTTCATTTGAAACTTTATCTTCTGCCTGTCCCGGCATGATATTGAAGTCACTCCGCTTGATCTTGAAATTGGAGCGGATCACCAGCAGGTCCCCCTTCATGTTCGGCATGCGCGCGCCAAGCTTGTCCTTGAGATAAGTGATCTTCACCGGGATGGTCATCTCCTTCGAAACACCTTTCAAGGTGAATGTCCCCACCGCATCTGCACTGGTTACATCCTTTTCCGTTTTCACGTTCTTCAACTCTTTTGCCTCAAAAGTGATTTCAGGATATTTGGCCACATCAATCCACTTATCACTGTGGAGATGTTCTTTCATCATTGAATTCCCCACATGCATTGATGAACTCGCCACCACGATTTTTCCCTTGGTTGCGCCGGGGTTCGCCACGTCAAACTGGACCGTACCGGACACACCGCTGGCGCTTCCTGTGATTGCTTCCAGGGGAGCATCCAGGTTGAACACCACATTATTGACTCCCTTCGGATCCTTGAAATCGAATGTTTGAGGGGCGGCGAACGCCGAGACCGCCAGCCCGAGTGCCAGAATATAATTGAGTTGGTTTTTCATTGTTATGTTGGATTGTTTTTCGAAATTTTTGTTCGAATCAAAAAAGAGCCCCCGAACAGGAGCAGGGAAAAAAGCAGCCCCGCCCCCAGCATTTCAATTCCGGGAACAAACTGTTTCTTATGCTCAATCGCCTCGATCCCGGTCACTTCATCCAATGTCCTGACTTCAACCGAATGCTTCGTCCAACCACGGTTTGCTCCCATCCCTGCCCAGACCGCCACCACAATAATCGCCAGCAGGATCGATCCGATGCGCAATGCTTTTTTCATCCCTTGCAAGAGGATTCCCTCTTTCTGACGTTTGCGTCAACTCTTCGGTTACAGGGTTCAAGAATCAGCGACCGATGGTCGGCTGCCGATTTTCCCCATTGCTCAAAGTCAGATGCTCTGCGGCTCCTCCGAGGCGTGAAATAGTCATGATTTCATCACCCGAAGCAAATCTGGTGACAAAATAAAGACGTTGAGAATCGCCGCTCCAGGCCGGATCCCCTTCGATTGCGCTGCTGAACGTCAACTGCCGAACGCTCCCTCCAGATAAGGTGCTTACAAAAAGATCCCGATTTCCTGCCCGTTCAGAAATGAACGCAACCCATTGGCCATCAGGCGAAACCGCTGGGTTAAAATTCAAATTTTCATCAGAAATCAATGGCTCCTGTTCTCCTCCAGCCGCGTTCATTTTCCAAAGGGCAAGCTTGCCGCCCCTGTCGGAAACAAAAATTATCGTTGCACCATTCGCGGTAACTTTTGGGGTTAGATCGAGCCCGGGATGAGTAGTCAACCGCTGAAGGCCTGTTCCGTCGATGTTCACACTGTAAATTTCAGGATTTCCATCCTGCTCTGAAACAAAAACGATTCGCTCACAAGGTACCAGCCATTCCGGGCTTAAATCCGGCGCAGGATTCGTGGTGACCTGGAACGCACTGGCGCCTGACTCGGCATTTATAACCCAGATATCTGCATTGCCGCTGCGATCAGAAACAAAAAGCAATTTGTTGCAGGGCGTCACGCCAGCAGTGACCAGCGCGGGAGAGTGATCATTGCCACTGTTTTGCGTCAGGTTGATTGGAGTCCCGGAACTGGGATCGAAAAGATAAATTTCCGCGTTGCCATCACGAGTGGATGTAAACGCCAGTTTCTCCAGTTCACCATCCTCATCAATCCCGCTGTTGAATTCAGAACTGTTCCCCTCAGGATCAGTGACTGTGGCTGTTAATTGATAAAGCAAACCCACTTCAGGGCGGCTGAATTCAAATGGAATTCTGAATCGCCCAAAGAACACCTGCCCGCTTCCAAGCAAGACCCTGCCTTCATCTTCGCTATCCTTGAAAAGCTGGACATAACTCTCATCCGGCGCGTCACTTGTTCCAAGCACAGCTGCCGCCTGCAATTCGGCAAATTCGGGCGGCTGAATTCCGCCGTTTCCCCCATCTGAAAGTTGAATTCCTTTTCCGACATTCAGGGTAATGGAATTATTCATGACCCGGTTTCGCAGGCTTCCCTCTCCCCTGATCGAAATTCCAATATCATTTCGCTTGATTTCATTCTTGATCACCCGGTTTTCCGTCGAATTCCCCGTTATGAAAATTCCTGCGCCGACATTTTCAAAAATTGTGTTTTCGAAAATGGAATTGTTGTTTCCCGACTCCAATGAAATGCCAATCCCATTTGCATTAATCTGGTTATTCGGTCCCACCAGATTGCCATGCCCCTCCTCATCGATAACGATTCCAAGCCCGTTTCCATAAAGCGCACTGTTCTGGATTCTTACCGCGCTGGCATTGCCTCCGGTGATCTTCACCCCCACTCCATTCGTGTAGATTGTATTGGAAAAACCGCTGCCACCCTCTCCGATGATCACATCCTGCGCATCAGCAACAAGTAAACCTGTCTCCTGGTTGTTCGAAAAAATCGAATCTGTCAGAACCACGCCGTTCGCCCCATCCCGAATCACCACTCCATGAATATTTTTATTCAGGGTGTTGTGAGTGAGCTTGATCTCCTGCGCATCATCTTCGATTAAAATTCCAATCGCCTGGGTTTTGCTGCCCGAGTTGATCATGCAACCAGCCAGCGTGAAATCCCGGGTGCCAGGTCCTGCCACATGAACCCCGGCACCCCCATTGTCCTGGATCGAACTGGTGCGGACGGGGAAGTTGGGATTATCCACGGCATCGCCAAACGAATTGATTGTCGCGCCATTTCGCACCAGCAAACCATCCAGGCCCGACTCCAAAATCGAAACTTTTTGCAGAAGGTTGGCACTCGTCCCGGTTCCATCAATGATTACCCCGTTCTCTCGGTTGCGTGTGATGCGCATGCTGCGGACCCGGTTTTGGCGTGAACCCTGTTCAAGCACCAGCCCGTTGCGGTTTCCAATGATTGAAGCGGTGAACGGCTCACCCTGTGCATAAAACAAATGATTTTCATGCGAAGCAATCAACTGGATTCCATCCCCGCCATTATCCTCGATTGCCAGCAGTCCGATTGAATTGCCCGTCGCCTGCTCAAAGATCAACCCTGTTCCACCGCAATCCTCCACTCTCAACGAAAAGGAATTTTTTCGAGCGCCCTTGACCACAACACCGTTTCCGATCGCCTGCCGCACTGTGCCTTCAAAAATATTGGCTTCCACCTCCGTCCCGTCCAGTTCAAGTCCGGTCCCGTCCCGACGAACGCTCGAAAGGATCGCGCGTAATCCGGTGGTTCCACCTTCCACCCGGAGCGCTGCCTTGCCATTGCCCGGGTTGCTGCTGCTTCCGGTTTGAATCACAATCAACGATCCCGATGGCGGATCTTTCACGCCGGAAATCAACGCGCCATTCTCCCCGTTGAACCGTGCGCTCACGGCGGCGTTGTTGAACTTTCCGCCGAAATTGGCGAATCCATTTTTCAGGTTGCTTTCGAGCTTGATTACTGTGGAAGCGCCGTCTGCGTTCGGTTCGCCAATAATATTATTGGCAGCGTTGTTTGTGATCGTAACTCCATTCCTGCCATTGAATCTTGCGACCAGGTTCGGAAAACGATTATTGATCACCCCTGCGCCATCCAGATAAACACCATCCAGGCGGTTCCCGGACATCCCTTCCGCAATGCTGGTCACGATATTATCTCGCGCTTCGCCGAGGAAGGCCACTCCGTGCAGGTTTCCAGAATTTAATTCGAATCCTGCCTGCCCAAAACCGCCCGATGTCAGTTTGATCTGGTTATCCGCGGCGCCACCGGTCAAGGTCACTCCATTTCCCTGATTGCCTCGCGATTTGTTGACACTGACTTCATTGAATCGACCTCCTTCGATCCTCACGCAATCACCCGAATTCGTTTCAAAATCCGCCAGCAGGTCGTTCCAGTTTCCTTGCAGGATCAATGCATGGCCTGGTGTGTTTCTGAAAGTTCCATTAATATTGTTGTGAGTGCCAGTCACGATCATTTGACCTGTGACAATCGTACTGAGTCCGAAAACATTTCCTTTTCCCGCAACGGTAACCGGACCTTCGAATGTGCAGCTAAAAAAATTGCTGTTGCCCGTGATCGTGACCGGCCCCTTGAAAGCAACTTGAGAAAATTTAAGGTTTGTTCCTGAAACCGTGATTGCTCCAGTCAAGGAACCGCCACTGATGGAATCGTCCCTGCCATAAAAATCAGCATCCCCTCCCACCACCCCGTTCATTACGATCGTATCCAGGCGACCAACTCCAATTGGCCACCGCGGTGCATGCTCTCGATCTTCCGGTGAGACAAAATCACCCTGTTCATAAGGTGGGTCCAACACCTCAGTCGGCCCGCCCGGCGGAGACGAAATATCCGGGTCATCTCCCGGGTAAGCATCGCCCGCTGCAAACCGCACCGCCAATGGCAGATCAATGACTGATGATCCCCCCACCTGAATGAACCCTCCCAACTCATTCGTCTGGTTCACATTCGTCAACACCAGGAAACTTCCGCCAGCGCTTCCACCAGGTGTGATCACCGTGATCGTCCCGCTTATTGCCCCGTTTGGAACCACTGTTGTCAACAATCCACTCGGCAGGACCGAAACGCTTCCCGGGGTCGTTCCTGAAAATTGCACACGAATCAATCCGGGGTCTCTTCCAATATTCGCTGCGCTGATGATGATCGGTGTGCCCACCGCTCCCTGGCCTGGATTGATCGACTCTATTAATGGGTCTCGCCAGATTGTAATTTCCGGTCCCACCACTTCAGTTTCCTCTCCGAACAAATCGCGGTGAATAATTCGTAGCGGGCCCGAAATGGCATTCGCAGGCAAATTGAATGTAATATTCCCCGCGCTGCCGCTTTTGTTGGAAATTGTAATGGCCTCATCCCCCGTCCCGATCATGAACGTATCCTGGAGCGTGAACACACCGCCCCGCACTCTGATTTGAGTTCCGGCAAATGGCACTCCTTGAAAGGATTCCACCGCTGCGAACCCAGCCATGGGCGTCACTTGAGAAATGTATGGAACCGACGTCAATCGAAATGGAGTTGAACCTTTCCTTCCCTGAGTGTGCACAAACAAGTCATAATTTCCGTTTGCTGATGACCCGAGGTTTGTGGGAATCCTGACCTTTACCACCTGGTTCGAAATGGTCCCTGAAACATCGATGACCTCCCCATTGAACAACTGCGCTCCCTGGAAACTGATTTTATCAATTCCCAACGCCGGATTGAACATTCGGTGAAGCCCTCTTCCTGTGAAATGCACAAGAACTTCCTCTCCCTGCTCCGCCACCGCCGGGTTCGCTTCCACGTTTGAAAGTTTAAATGGGTCACCCACCAGGATAAATCCTGTCTCCATCGGAGTTGTCGCCCCCAAGCCATAAACTCGTTGTGCCACCTGTCCGATGCCACCTGCGATATCCAGGACCTTCAAAGTCTTGTTGGCGGTGCTCAATGCGGCCGATAATTTTTTTGCGCTCTGGTGCGCTGCCACCACCTGGGCGCGCTTCCCAATCAATTTTTTCGCCTCCTCACTCAATGCTTTTGCCTGCGCTTTCAACGTGTCATCCCGGAAGCTATCGATCACCTCCTGAACCAGGAAACTGAACAAATCCTCCGCTGATTTTTTAAAATCATCACTGTCATTGATTCCTGGCGCCGCCTTGATGACTTCAAGCGTGAACTTCGCCAGCAGTTCCCTTTGGCCAGGCACTTCAAACGCTTCAAGGTCAATCAAAACACTGATTGAATCCATCACAGCCGCGATCAGGTTCAGCGCCATGGCGCGATTGCGTTCACTCGAATAATGCGCCCTGGCAAACTCCAGTTCATCCCCCGGGAAAAAACCAGGCCCGATCGATCTGAACAGATATAATCCATCCTGCTCCGGAAAATGCACCGTTTCATCCTTCGGAAACAGCAGTGAAAACAGTTTTTCCAATCCTTGCCCCACCCAATATTTCACCGGGTTTAACTGCTCGCCGATCAATTCCGCTTCAACATCCCCGGATCGTCTAAAATCACCTTTCAGTGGATAGTTCCGCAGCGTGACTCCTTCCTGCCAGGCATGGTCGAAATCAATCCGTCCATCCACAAATGCTGCGTCCGTGTCCACCTCCTGGATTACATACAGCCAGTCCACAGGGTTATAAACAGGCGGTCGCGAAGAAATCCCCTTGTCAATTTTTCTTTGGAAAACGCTCAATGCCTGCCCGTCATCTTCCGTTTCGATCGTTGTGAATTCCAGATCCAATGAATAATCAGTGCTTTCAAATTCCGCCTGTCGAAAAAGCGCACCTTGCTCCCCGATGCCGGCGGCCAGCGCGAGCGCGTCCGCATTCCCCATGACTGACAGCACCGCATTTGTGTAACGTTGCAACACCAGGTCATTCGTCAACGGATCACCCGGTAACGACCAGGCCATTTCCAAAGCCTCAACCAATTCCCCCACTGCGATATTCGTCCTGATAATCGACAGGATTTTTTCCGCAATGAGCGGTTCCGGCCGCGCCAATGCAGGTGACAGCATGACGAACGCATGCGCAGTCGATTCCACTCCCAGTCTCAACGTCCCATTGGTGGAAAAGCTCACGCCGTAAAAGGAACTGTTTCGGTTTGTGTCCACAGCCATGCTCACCATCAACGAATCCTTCCGCACTTCCAGGTAACGCTTGTCCAGGTTCGTGCTGACACCTCCAAACATGTTTACGAGCAGGTAATCATTGACTGCCACACCCGCCGGAGGGTCGAATTCCACCTCCAATAATCCTGTCGCACTGAACGGTACTCCACTCGCAATCCTGCCATTTTCCGTCCGCACAATGATCGGACCTGAGCCTGCCGCCTCCGGCACTCTGATCCGCAAACTTATTCGCGATGAGGAAACGACCTCGGCTTCCGCACCTCCCACTTCCACAAGAATTTCCCCCGGTTCCAGGAACTGCCCCTCCAATGTGACTTCAGTTCCGGAAATTCCATTGCGCGGATGAAACCCCAGGATCTCATTGCCTCCATCAGTTTCCACCGCCCGATAAAAGCGCGCTTCATCATTCGTGGAAGTGAGTGGGTCACTGATTCTTTTAGGCCCGTTCGTGTTCCCCAGAACTGCTATCGGGGTCCACCTTTCCAGATCAAATGACCGCTCGACCCGGTGATACTTGGATGAAGGAGCAATCAATGAGAGGCTTACTGTCCCGCTCGCATCCGCTTCCACTGCTTCAAAAACAGCTGGTTGCCCCCGGACAGGGATTGTCAAAAAATCGAGTAGAAAAATCTGTGCGATCAGAAGCACGGACACCACCCAAAGAAATCGGGGGCAATTCATAGATGCTCAGTCCGTCTTTAATCACGGTCCCCGATAAAGTCAATCCTAACCGGAATGATCATACCTGGGATGAATTCGGTCGCTGCAATAAAAAACCGCATGAGTTTCCCCATGCGGTTTAATCAAAAACGTTGCGCTATTTTCCTTCCGGCAGAGGGGGAGTGCCTTCGGCGCTACCCTCATCATTTTCGCTGATCACAGATGCGATTGCCTGTAGCTTGTCTCCGCTGCCCAGATTGATCAACTTAACTCCCTGCGTGTTTCGTCCCGCTTCACGGATGTCCTTCACAGCGGTGCGAACCATCTGTCCACCCACTGTAATAAGCATGATCTCATCCTCATCCCTGACCGTGAGAGCGCCGACCACTGCGCCGGTTTTCTCATTCGTTTTCATCGTGATGATGCCTTTGCCACCGCGTGATTGCAGACGATACTCGCCGAAATCAGTTCGTTTTCCAATCCCGTTCTCCCCGGCCACCAGCAGCGTCGAATCAGCCACCACCACAGCCTGGGCCACCACCGCATCACCCTTTTCCAGCGAAATGCCCCGGACACCGGCGGCGGGCCTGCCCATCGAACGGACATCCTCTTCGCTGAATCGAATGCTCATGCCATCCTTCGTGATCAACACCACTTCGTCATGTCCTGAAGTGAATTTCACATCCATCAGTTCATCCCCAGCATCAATGCTGATCGCAATAATCCCGCCTCGGCGCACATTCGCAAAATCCGCCAGTGCAGTTTTCTTTACTGTTCCCTGCTGGGTACAGAAAAAGAGGTAATTCTCCTGCTGCCATGTAATGTCCTCCTTGTTCGCCCCATATTTCGAGACCACCCGGATAAGCGCTGCGATTTTTTCGCCGCTCTGCAACTCAAGCAGGTTCGCAATGCTGCGTCCCTTGGCGGCACGGCCCATGTCTGGAATTTCATGCACGCGCTCCACATACACACGCCCGCTGTTCGTGAAAAACATCAGATAATCATGCGTGCTCGCCGTGAAAAGGTGCTCGATGAAATCTCCCTGCTCCCCTTCCACCGCTCCCTCCCGCGTCGTCATCCCGATCACCCCTTTCCCGCCGCGCCGTTGCGCCCGGTAGGAGCTCACGTTCGTGCGCTTGATCAGCCCCGCATGCGTGATGGTGATGATGACCCCCTCATTCGCGATCAAGTCTTCAATCGCAATTTCTCCTTCATCAGGCACGATATCCGTCATGCGCGGATTTCCATGCTTCTGCTGGATGACGCGAAGCTCCTCCTTGATAATGCTCAGCACGCGGCTTTCCTTGGCCAGAATGTCCAGCAAATCCTCGATCGTCTTGATCAATTCAGTGTATTCACCCTTGATCTTGTCCCGCTCCAGCCCGGTCAACTGATACAGCCGCAGGTCCAGGATCGCATTTGTTTGCGTTTCGCTGAACGCGTAACGGCCATTCGTCAATCTCGCAGGGCTCCGGATCAGAATTCCCAGTTTTTCAACAGCCGCCCGCGTGAAATCGAACGCCATCAATTTCACCTTTGCCTCTTCCCGGTTGGCCGAACTGCGGATGATCCGGATGAACTCATCCAGATTGTTCAGGGCGATCAAATAGCCTTCGAGAATCTCTGCCCGTTCCTCCGCTTTCCTGAGTTCAAAACGTGTCCTGCGCAGGACCACTTCACGCCGATGCTCAATGAAACAATTGATCAGTTCCTTCAGGTTCAGCACCTTTGGGCGGCCATGATCGATCGCCAGCATGTTCACACTGAAACTGGTTTCCAGCGCGGTATGCTTGAACAGATTATTGATCACCACCTTCGGAATACCATCCCGCTTCAACTCGATCACCACGCGGGTGTTCTCATCCGATTCATCACGAATGGCGGTAATGTCAGTAATCACCTTTTCATTCACCAGTTCCGCAATCCGCTCCACCAATGTCGCGCGGTTCACGTTAAACGGAATTTCCGTGATAACCAGCTGTTCACGCCCTCCCTTTAACTGCTCGATCCCGACCTTTCCGCGAATCTTGACACTTCCACGCCCCGTCTCCAGGTACTGCTTGATTCCCTCCTTGCCACAAATCATCGCGCCCGTCGGAAAATCCGGGCCTTTGACGAACTTCATCAGTTCCTTGACCGTGATTTCCGGTTTGTCGATCTGCGCACAAATTCCATCAATAATCTCGCTGAGATTATGCGGAGGAAGATTCGTCGCCATGCCCACCGCAATGCCTGTCCCGCCGTTCACCAGCAGGTTCGGAAAAGCTGCCGGAAAAACCACCGGTTCCCGGCTTGTCTCATCGTAATTGGGGACAAAATCAACCGTGTCCTTGTCCATGTCCTCCATCAACGCCGCCCCTAGGTGCGTCATGCGTGCTTCCGTATAACGCATCGCTGCTGGAGGGTCTCCCTCCACCGAGCCAAAATTTCCCTGGCCATCCACCAGCCGTTCCCGCATGGCCCACGGTTGCGCCATATGTACCAGCGTCGGGTAAATCACCGATTCACCGTGCGGATGGTAATTACCGGAAGTGTCACCGCAAATCTTCGCGCATTTACGATGCTGCCTGTTCGGGTACAGCGACAGGTCATGCATCGCATACAAAATGCGGCGCTGGGAAGGTTTCAATCCATCCCGCGCATCAGGGAGCGCGCGCGAAATGATGACGGACATCGAATAGTCCAGGAAAGAGGCTTTGATCTCCTCCGCCACATTGATTTTGTCGATCTTTTCGCTTGCCGCAAAAAGAGGAGTACTCCCTACCGGCAAATCTCCGCCGGGATTCTTCGGTTCATCAGCCATAGTGGATCAGGAACTTATATATCCAGATTGCGAACGTTCAGCGCGTTGTCTTCAATAAACTGCCGTCGCGGTTCAACTTCATCTCCCATCAGTCGGGTAAACATCTCCTCCGCCTCGAACGCATCCGTTAAATCAATTCTCAAAAGTTTCCGGTTCGCGGGATTCATCGTGGTCTCGAACAACTCCTTGGCATTCATTTCACCCAATCCCTTGAACCGTTTGATATGCAATCCTCGCTTTCCCGCTTCACGCACGCTCACAAGGATTTCTGCCACTGAAAACAACGGTTTGACCGAAGCCTTCTCTCCTTCTCCCTCGATCACTTCATAGAGCGGCTTGTCCTGGGCGGAGTAATGTTCCACGTTCAACCCCTTTTTCTCCAATCTCTGGAGCAGTTCATTGATCGCTTTGCTCTCGTGCAGTTCTTCATGCCGCGCGCGACGGGATGGCCCTCCCTTTTTATCACTTTTTTCCGCAGCTTCCGTTTCCTCCGCGCTGCCGAACAATTTCAAATCACTGTTCGCTTCACCGAATTTTCTCAAATCCTGTTCGTTATGGAAAAACTGTACCGTTTCATTATTCCCCTCCCTGATTTTCACCAGGTGGGTGGGCAATTCACCACTCTTTTTGTCCCGTGCTTCAAGGTACGTTTCAAAATCAGCGCCTTTTCTTTTGACACCATTTGCCAGCTTGTCCAGCGAGGAGAGCAGTTCCAGAATTTCCGCCAGTTGTTTCTGGGTCATTTCCTTCCCATCCGCCAGGTTTTTCAACCGCACATCTTCGCTGCCCAGCTGGATCAAAATCTTGTTCAGTTGCGCGTCATCATCCACGTACTCCACCCGCTTTTTACGCGTCACCTGGTAAAGTGGCGGTTGCGCAATGTAAACATACCCATGCTTCACCAGGT
>JANRLX010000018.1:0-19909 GCA_033762115.1 Verrucomicrobiota bacterium | reverse complement strand
AAAGCGTCAGTGAAGAGGATCTTCAAGCAATGCTGCGCCTCGCACGTTTGCAAATGAATGATGCACGTTATAGCAACTTCATGGGAATCCTGACCAGCGTGGGGAAAGTCACGGGTCGATCCGAATCGGGCATTCTTCGGGATATTTTTAATAGTCCCTACTTTTCACTTTCAGGAGAACTGCATCTGAAAACCATTTTGGCGGTCTTGCTGAACGAACGCATTTACACTCCGTTAAATGGGATTTCACTTGAGCAACTTGCTGAAGGGAATGGCCCGCGTCGTGCATGGGCGCAATATTTTGACATCAGTGTGGATGTTCGGGCATTGGTCAATACGGTGGTGCGATTGGGCAAGCGCACTTATGCCAAAAAGGAACTGGAAAAGCCTTTTCCCTATGCGTTGCAACTGACTGACCTCGCTGCTTACGAAATCCGTGCATTTGGGTTTCCACTGCTGATGTTTTACAAACGCGGCCTGTTGAAGGAGCACAACCATGCATTCACAAATGACTATGCGTTTGGGGTGGTCGGAACAAAGATCGTTGAACGCTTTCCGACCCGAACCTCAATGGAAAAGGAAATTCGCAGCGGGAGAATGGCACCACTGGGCTATGTGCGAATTCCAGACGGGATCGGAAACTGGCGTGAAACACATCTCGCTGTGTTCTCCCATGTAATTTCTGAAGGAAAATATCGAGGGAAAACAGCGCTGATCATTTATGGATTAAAAGCGTATGAAGAACAATCCGAGCTTGCGGCGGAGGAATTGGAAAAGTTCAAACAATTTGAAGGTGCCCTGCTGGAGGGGGGAGTCATCAAAGAACTTCTTATCACTGATTCAAACAATGGCGAACGGGTCATACAAACAATGATCGAGAAGGGAAGCGGGGCAACAGAGGGATTTGCGGCTTTGTTAGGGGGATTGTTTGAATTACGGAGGCTCGCAAAATATGAGGAACTCGGAATCAAACCGGATCGTTCTCTTGAGCAAATCATAGGTGATCTGTCCAGGTCGCGAAACGATGCATTCAGGCTCACCCAGACTTCCTTGAAGAGCCATGATCCATATTTCAGCGCTTTTACTTTTAGGGAGACCAATGACGACGACTCGCAACTCAGAAGATGGACGTTAATTCCATCACAGTTTCAAATTCAGAAAAACGTTCGTGCTGTCGAAAAGAATTTAAATGCTTCGATTCTTCGTGCTCGTGCCCTTGAGCAGAAACAGCCGATTGTTTACTTGAATGAAATCCATCAGATGGACGGGGCAACGGTCATCGGATCTCCTGCATTAGATTTTCTGGACGAATTTACAAATGGAGTTGGATATGGGTCAGACGCATTTAGTCAGGTTGTTCAACAAGTGCAACGCTTGCCATTCCTTGAGCGGGCAAGGATAAGGTTGAACCGCTTTGCAGGATTCAGGCTGCCTTTCCTTTTTGAGGATGGAACCAGACGAGAGTTCTTTGTCACGGTTGAATTCCCTGTTGGCAGTTTCAACCAGATTCGCACCAACCAATTGTCTGGATTAATCGAGAATGTTTTTTTCCAAGATGGGCAACTTTGCCAGGTCACCACCGATGAGCGAATCACAGTAGTAAATATTGATAGCAAAGGAATCGAAAGCGGGACCCGGACATTCATCAATGTAGGGAATGTTCATGAACCCAAAATCGGAAAGCTATTGGAAGAAACGAAAACTCTCCAGTCATGGTCTCAATCAGCGCTGGAGATCAGCACCAACACCCTGGTTTTAAGCAAATTCCGTCTTAATTATGTGACAGGGGAGCAGACTGTCGAAACCTATGGGCTTTACGATTCTCCTTTGGAGATTGTTAGCAGGCATTGGATAACTAAAAATTTCCATGATGAGCAGGGAAATCTGGTTCGGAGCGACCAGTTTGAAAACAGAGCTGCAACTACCGGAATTTCCCCGCTCCTGGAACCAGTAACGGGAAAACTACGGTATCAGCTGCTCGCCACGACTCATTTTGTGCTGCCAAAGCCTTTGGGAATGGAGAAGGAATTAAAGTGGATTCAACGAATTGATGCTGTCCGTCACTTCACGAATTGGGTCGGGTACGAGCTAAAAAGCCATGGCAAAAAAGCAGTTGAAGTGATGGTGGAGAATTCTCCGGAATCATTCACAAATGTGACCATTTTTACTTATGGCACTGCCTTTAGCGGCCTTATTCCTGAGGAACAGCGAACTTTCTCCGCGAGTGGTCGCGAGCTTAAAAAAGTGCGTATGATCAACCTCGATCCCCTTTCCGGCAGCATGACAGGCATGGTCGAGGATTTGGTCACAGGTTCAATTTCGAAAAATGAATGGGCAGCAGGTTTGGAAATGCCCCTGACGATCGCAGCGGCTGAACGGATTACACGGAGTAAACTTTCCCTGGCTGAAGATTCTATCGTTTCTGAAACGCGCACTACTTCTGGTGAAATTCTCGAGCAGCGTGAAATGTATTGGGATGAGAGAAGCGGCAAATGGCAATCAGTGATAAGAAAATTCGCGGATGGTCTGGAAATTGGCCCGAAGGAAATTCAAACCCATTCAGCAAGTGGAAGATTGGAGAAAATCCAAATTGGTGACCAGATCGAAGTCCGTCCGATTTATGATTCCGATGGAGTCGAAATCGCTCGCCACCGTTTTATCAAAGATCAGCAAGGTGCCTACAGTACACTGACCCACAAGCTTGGCGTGTATCGTTGGAACTCGGGTGCCTTGACATCAGAGGAGGAAGTTCTGGTGGAGGGGGCAACTTATCAGAGGCTTCGTGTTTTTCATGATCACCTGGGCAGACGCACAGGCCACTCAATGGAAGATATTGGAATGCGAACCACAAACTTCTTCGCTGGCTCAACTGATCGGGTCATCCGCTCTGAAACTTACAATTCCAGCGGTTTAATCTCAGCCACGGAAACAGGCACACTGCAGAGCCTTGAAACCAATCAAGTCATTTCCCTCCGGCACGTTCCGAACTGGGGATTGGTAAAAACAAATTACCTTCGTGCTGATGATCCCTTTGGCCGAAGCATTTTGGTGCAGTACGAAAACGGGGAAACTTTACGCGATCGTGCATGGTTTCCGGGAACTGACATTGCCACTTTGTCTGAACAATTCGATCCAGGTGGACGGCTCCTGGCGCGGAGTAAACGCAGGCCATTTCCAGAGAAAGTCATGGAACAGTCCGTGGATGAGGTGAAGGAGCAACGTTTCAACATGTGGGGTGACGAAACGTTTTCGACAAAGCGAATGATGCTTCGTGGAACGGACCTGGTTCTTCAATCATTTTCCTCCGATGAAGCAATTATTCATCATCCTGATGCCCGAAACCTTCCCGCTTACTCAATTTCTTTAAATGGGACTGGCAAGACTCTGTTTCTGGACGGAAAACGACACACAAATATCAGCGCCATTTTCCTTGAAGGTTTAGTGGGGACGAATGCGACAGATCGGAACATCCTTCAACTTACTCGAATCGAATTGGAGCATGGACAGGTCAGCGCATTGATCAGCGAGTATGACCGATCTGGCAAGCTCCTGAACCAAACTGAAAAGCTCCTGCCAAACAGTTTTCTCTCCGCTCCTGAAGCGTTGAATGATATTGTCTCGTTAACTCCGGTATCGGGCCGAACCATCTTTCGCTATGAACCTGGATCGTTGATGCCGATTGAGGAGGGATTTCTGTTTCAGCGGAATACGTCATCCAGTAATGGGGCTGTGCCGGTCAATATTTCCTCACGCCAGTTTATTACCTCCATTGAGGTTCGGGAACGATCTCTCCGCAGCTATCAAACCAATGGCTCTTCAGACCTTTTCGTTTCCCGACGAATGAGCCGCCCAACTCTTTTGCGGACTAACAGCTTCCTGCCAGGCGAAAGCCACGAATGGTTACTTTGGCGGGAAGCGGAATACAGCGAGGATGGGGATGCGCTGGTGACGGGAAACAGCATCTACAACGGTGAAGGAAAACACAGTGTTACGATTTCTGAAAAGCAAACCAGTGATGGGCGTGAAGCGCGCAAGGCGCTTTATACGATTACGGCCCTGCCACTTGAGGATCTGACAACGTCGCTAACATTCTCGAATAAAAGCCTGCTTCCACTCCCGGCAAATGATTTGAGCATTGCTGATTTTGTTTATTTCCAGGTGGGGCAACCCGAACAATCGGTAGGATTGCGTTTTGAAGATTCAAAGGGGCGGTCAGTGTTGGTTCGCGACGATGCATCCCGCAAAGGTGAAGTGAGATTCTGGGCGGCTGATCCCTCCAATGTTCGTTGGTTGCCTGATCGGTCCATCCCTGAGCAGGCGTGTTCGATCCAGGTGAAGGGAGTTGACAAAAAAAATATCCGAATTGTCTCAATTCATGAGTTGGCGTCTGCTGGGCTGGATGTGCATGACGTCAGAAGTGTGGAAGTGAGTCCAGTTCCAGAATCATTGGTGAGTGTGATCATTTCACCAATGAGAATGGTTGTTCGTGGTGCATCCTTTGTTAAGGATCACAAACCGTTGATTCATGAATTCATCGAGGAGAGCCGAACTTCCGGCCTGGAAATTCTGACACGAAGGGATCTGAACCTGAAGATTGAGAACAGTGCGGATGAAGATGAGAGCTTTATTCGATTGGGAGGAAAGCTCATTGGTTTGAGGCATGTTCGTCAGGGCACACCTTCCTACCCTGTACTGGTCATTCTTGATCAAAGGAACACAGGCAAACCGCAACCACTCTATGCGTTGTCCCCGGAAACGGGACGGTTTTTGGAACATTATCGGACTGAATCGGGCGCCGAGTCCCTCGTTTACACAATCGTTAATGGATTTCAACCGCCCCGCTACGATCTTTATCGAGCAACGGTGCTGGAGGATGAATTGACTTCGGGTGAAATCGGTTATGGATACGATTACTCAGTAAGAATCAGGTATGCAAAAGGACAGGATTGGGCGACTGCTTTGCTTGCTGAAGCGCACAATAATATTGTCGCAAACCTTTTTAAACATAGCTGGGACCAGATTATCGCAAAGGTCATCCCGATAGAAGACCAGCAACGGCGGGAAACCATCAATTACTTCACTTTACATGATGCTGCGATCCAATCTCGAGTTATTGCGCGATTGCCGATGCTGGTTGAGCAAACGATCTCAACCGCAGAGCTTCCCTGGACCAATGCAGTCGATGTGGGGGAAGAAAGTATCGAGATTCCTAGGAGCCTTTCCCTGGAACTGCTGCGGTTGCATATTAAGAGCTTTCCAGCGCCCGGAACCGGTTTGATCCCCACGGCAAACCATCCTGCAACGCGCCGGTTTGTAGATACCGTGCGTGAAGCGGATATTATCCAGCTTTGTCTTCACCTGGGTGAAAAAAACCTTGCCCGTGAGTTGATGCAGTTTTATGAGGAAAAATCAAATGGCGGAACAGTCCCGCTGCATGCCTCGTATGATGGACTCAGCGGAACAGCGCGGGCTGTCAGCCCTGAATACCTTCGTCCGATCTACGCCCCGAACACGGCAGAAGCGCAAATTGCAATCGCTGAATGCGCTTTGCTTTATGGTTTGCAGGCCGGTGAAGCGAGATTCATTCGGTTCGGAAAAAATCTGCTCAGCACATTACTGCGTGAGTTTCGAACGGGGGTTGATATCCCGGCAGTGAGCGAATCAATTGCCCGCCGGAAGCGAACCCAGTATGGGATGACCCAATGGCCGACCGCAGCGGAATATTCCCTGACCAGCAATGCCAGGCTCCTTCTTCTTTTGGAAAATCTTCGAAGCAATTCATCGATCATTCAGCAGATTGATTCGAGTTGGTGGGAGGAAATGCAGAGAATTTCTGAAAATTTAAAGCCATGGATCCAATCGAATTTTGTCATTCGTGCCATTGCTTCAGGAGTTCCGCCAAGGGGACTTTTTGAAATTCAGGAAGTAAAAGGGGAAACTTCTGCTCTTGCACCGGAGCGCATTTCCTCCACCCCCTCATGGATTACTTTGCTCGAAGCGGGCGATGTCCTTGAAGTTGATAAAATTCAACAACGTGAGTGGCTTGAAAACCTGGCTCGCGGTCATGGCGTTTGGATGAGCAACGTATGGGGCCTCGATTGGAGTCTGGCAATAACACGTCCGGAAATCATCACTCCTTACTGGACCGCGCGCTACCTGCGATTGCTGGATCGAAATCACATGGACAGGGAAGCAGGCTTTGTTCGGCAGCAATTGCTGAAAATGAGAGGAGAAAATTCATGGGAGGTGGCCTTAACCAAAAAGGCACCTGCCAAACCGCTGCAACTTGAAAATGGGCGAGTCCTTTATCCAGATAAATCCCGCAGTCAAGGTGACCGCGAGCTTGCGGTTCATGCGGCGCTTGATGCCCATAACTGGAGCAAGCTATCCACGAACGGTTTCAAATCTCAAAGATTTGAGGAAAGTGTGGATGGCCATGTGAGCGATTTTCGAATTTTCCTGGTCATCGCATTTGCGTTTTACGGGTTTATTCTTTGCTCAACATTATTTTGGTGGCGATTCAGGGGATTTCGTCATTCAAGCGCCGGTCTCAATGGAAATGAGGTGGTCACTTTTCCCGTAATGCAATTGGCTGAGGAACGGTGGGCCAATCGCGTCCTGGGACTGATCGTTCCTGAAGGCGCAGAGATGACCCGTTATTCCAACTCTCCTGTTGAGCAAAATTTTCTTATGCAGCTGCGAACCATTTATAAACTGGTTCTGGAATGGCGACGCAGTGAGAACAAATGGCCGGTTGATGGAAGGGAACTCGTTTCGGATGAAAAGGATCCCTGGCTGAATGGGGCCGATGAGTTCGCCGTAATCGTCGGTATTTACATGCGCTCGGTGATTAAAACCGGGACCAAGGATGGCTTCAGCAAAACTGATGTCTTAAAGGAAAATGAGGACAGCAATCACATCTGGTCCCGGCTTCTGATTTATTTTTCCGAATATTATTGGAGCCTGCTTGAACTCATGCGGCAGGTGCAGGAGGAAAAAGCAAAACAGCAATCGGAACAGACGGTTCGCGCAACTCTCCAGCCAATTCCTGGCTTTAATGAAGATGATGGTGCCAGTGAATCAGAGAGGGCAATGACCAGGTTGAACGAGCAGATCGGGACCTTGCTGAATGCCATGGGAATGCGTCAACGATTCCAACCTTTTGATGCCAGGAAGCTTTTCAATTTTCCTGCAAATCCCGATGCAATGGATTTAATGGTCATCCAGAAGCCGGGCGCGACCCTGACCTCAGTCATCGAGGAAATGGATAAGAAGCTAAAAATCCCACGCCGGGTTTCCGAAGGCTTTATTTCCAAATACAAGGCCTTCAAAAAAAGGGAACGCCCTTATCCTGTGCATCCCTATCTGATTGAGTACGCCAAGGTCATGCCGCATTTCTTCCTGATGGGACTGGGAGCGACTGTTATCTACAATGCCACACTTGGAGAGGGGTCGATGGTCCAATATTTGTGGGGACTTATTTCACAGGCCGCTCTCTCTCCCGCTTCCCTGCTCTGGGCTGTGCCTATTGCCATTGGAATCGGATTTTCTTACATCGCTCAATTTACGAGAATTTACCGGTACGATTCCCGAATGGCATCCCGACCCAGGGAAGCGATGCTCCTGGATTTGACGGTGACGACATTTTTTTCGAAACCACAATCCACATCGTCAGGACGCAAGGAAGGAAAATGGTGGAATGCAGAGTGGTATGAACCTGCCGGGCTGGCCTTTCGAGTGATTGGCCTCGCAGTTTTATTTGCGGGATTGATGAGTATTGAAACAGCCAGTTTCACGACTTTTTTGTTAATTAAGGGGCTTCTTTCAATCGTCGTTTTGGCTGAGCTTTTGGGTATTATTTTTCCGCTCCTTGCCGAGTGGATCAGCAAATCAGCGCAGGACAGGGTGACCACTGGAGATTCAGTCCCGAGAGCGATCCGATTTCTGAATAGTCTGAATATTACCGCGACAAAACCAGCTTCAACATTATGGCTTTCCATTAAATATCATACTCAACCTTCGGCACCGACTGGAGGGTTCTGGCCTTTGGTGCAGGCGACTCTTTTCTATTTTGGCTTAACAGCGTTGTTCTTTACCGTCGGGGTTTTCCTTTGTCAGGAGATGTTCCCGCTCTGGTTTACTGAGAAATACCTGCTCGGTGACAACGTCAAAATGTTCATTGGAGCGATCATTTTTTGGAACACCATGTATCTTCTTCGCTATGGTCTTTTCCTGCTTTGCACAGGTATTGCATCATTTCTTGCCACATGGCCGTTGAGGGGATGCGTGCTCATTGCGGCGTTGGTTGATCTTGCATTGCTGAATTGGGGACCAAGGTTCGGAGTGGTTCTCCCTGGCGGCTTTGCAGCACAAATTATTTTTGCGCTCATTGCAATTGTAGTTTCAGTTTCGGAAAGCTCCATTATAAGCTGGTGGCGTCGGGTTGCTCACTCAAAACAGCATCTTGCCTCCGAAGACACCGCGTTTCTGCATCGCCTGGACGTTGCAAAAAGCAGTGAATCGAACCGGCTTGGGATTGTTTACATGAGCGGCGATGATCTCGCTTGCCAAAAATTGACACCCGTATTGCTTCTGGCGCGATGGCGGCTGCTCCGTGAAAAGCTTGGGTCCAGCAGTATCCCGCTTTTGAAGGAAATGGGGCCAGCCCCTGACGACGCCGCTCTGCAACAGCTTTTCCAGGAATTATACGATGCAGAAAAAAAAGCAGCTGTCACACTCTGGCATCCTTCGCAAATCCGCGTCGCCGGTGAGGAGCATCACCTTGAATCCAGTCTGACGATTGAAGCAGCCAGCAAAGAAATTCGTCAGCGCATGGTCATCGCATGGCATTATCGACGGTGGCTCGTGACAATGATGTCCACTGCCGGGCACGCGCAGGATACCGGCGTTAACCTGGTTGATTTTGCATTGCGACTGGACCGGGAAAAATTGGCTGCTCAAACGGTTTTTTATCTGGTCCAAAACAAATTCGACCAATCGGAAGGGAATCGCCCTTCGGAGCTAAATTATTTGGGTGGTGAACTCGCTCAACGAAACAAGCTGGCGCGTTTACTCTGCGCGTTGGCACCAGGGGCCAGGGCTTATAATCTTCAGAATTGGACACCATTCGGTTTTAAAGCTGGCGGATTGACCGGGATGGATTTGGTCCATGAGGAATCTCTCAAACTCAGTACATTGCTGTTTCTCGATCGGAATGCCAACGTCCACGACCTGGATGCGGTGATGTCTGACATCACCTGTGCCATGGCTGATCCCAATGTTGTTGTCGTCATTCCGGGCCGAGGCACAACCAATACGCACACCGCCATCGGCCAGGCCTCACAATTGGTCGAAGAAGGGCATCGCTCGTTTTTGAAAGGATTAATGTCCTGGCTTGGAGGAAAAGGAAGCGAGGCGGTTGGAACAGGGTGGGGAAACATCGTGGCATGTCATTACGGACGTGTGCAGCGTGCCCTGCTGAATCCTCAAACTCCCAAAATGCCACTGACTAATCGAATGATGAGAGGATCTTCCTTTGCAGTTCGAACAGAAGGTCTGATCGGCTTCACACCGCATGCTGTAGGCATTTCCGAAGACACGTGGGCCGTGTCGCAGGCTGCACACCACGCAATGGCTTTGGGTTATCGGGCAAAGTTTTTAGTGTCTCAAGCGCTCTGGCACAAAATTCGTGAAACATGGAGCCATAGTGAATGGCTGGCTTCCTTTCCTCGCTGGTCCGGGGGGTACCTGCAAATGATGCATGACCCTGTCATGCAAAAAATTAATGATTTCGGGCCCGCCCCGATTTTTTGTAAGGAAATCCGGGCAAATAGCGGTCGCAATTTTCTGACTGCGCCATTCGCATTGCTCAACATCCTGGCCATGCCTTTGGCCATCATGTTTGATGTGACCCCTTTTGTACAGATTCTGATTGTCCTGTGGAATTTCGGGTTTGTCATGAATCAGATCCTGACGATCCACGGGCTGAACGCTTACCTTGAAAGCACTGGATTTCGGAAGGAATTTGCTTTGTTGGTCACGCTCATTACCGGTCTACTGATGTACGCCGGTAACCAATTATCAACGACAACCGTTGCATGGCTCCCCCTTGTTCTACTGGCCAGCGGATATACTGTCGGCATAGGCAGGTGGCTTTATACCAGGCTCCGTGATGTGCTCCTGTTTGGGCCCCAGCTCGTCCTTCATGCAATTGGACAGATGGTGCGCCAAACTCTCGAATTCACTGTATCCGGTGCATCGCCGGAAGATGTGCGCGGGGTGAACGTGGCTTACAGAACTCTCGTTGGACCACGGGAGGATAAAGCGCAGGAGCGTTTTGCCAATCTCATTAACTTGAGGACAGTTGTCTGGGGTATTGGTTTGTTCTCCCTGACGACCAATCTGATTGCATTGACCAGCTTGGACATGCTCAACGTGCTCCTTCTTCTGCCATCATTTCTTTTCAGCGTCAGCACGATTGCCGGGCCCTTTCTGATGGCTCCTCATCCCGGAAACGCTATTGGAAAATGGATTGCTCTACCCAAGATTCTTGGATGGAGCGCTTCGATTACTTTTTATATTTTCGTCAGCTTGCTGGTGGCTGAGGGAGGATTCGCTTCACTTGGAGCTGGGTTGCTCCTGTCCACCATAATGGTCCTGCTCCTTGTCTGGGCATTACGCTGCATTACGGTCCGGTTCGAATTCGGTCGTCTTCACAGGCAATTGCTCCAGCTGTTTAAAAACTGGGATCTCTTAAACCCAAACGAGGCTGCGGAACTTTTCCTGAAACTCGACCTCCGTTACGAAACCGCCACGGAAAAGCTCATCGCCACATGGCGACTCGACCAGGCGCAACGAGAGGCACTCGTTCCATATTTATTGACATTGAGCAGAATACAAACGCGTTTACAACCTCCTGGCCTGCTCACGAAAAAGAATCCGCGTGCGCTTTCCGAATTTCTCCGGACTTTTGTGCTCTCGTTTCTGATTCTGCTCTGTTTCTTCATTGTTCCTGTTCCCGGCCTGCTTGTTTTCAGCGCGGGCAATTACAGCATGTCCATGTCCCTGGGCAATGTGACCTTGATTGTTGCGGGGGCAATCCTGATCTGTATCGCCAGTTATTGGATTTCAAAGATCACCGAAAAATTCTCAATCTGGGGTGTCTTTGGTTTTGGGGGGCTCGTGCGGGAAGTCGAAATGGCTTATCAACGATTGCAGGCGGCCACCGTGGGAAAGAGAGCTTTGACAGATGAAGAGATTTCTTACTGTTATGCTTTGTTTACAGACCTGCAAACGTATATCGATCAACGCAGTTATGCTTACGCTCGAGCGGCCCTGCAAAAATTACGCGAGCGGCTGGATGCGGCACAAGCCGGATAATTTAATTGCTTTCTCCCACGGGTTCAGACAGCAAAGTCCGTGTGCACCCTTATCATCAGCTGGTATCAGAATATGTGAGACTTCGAACGGTCGGGAAATCAGTGCCACTTGGCAAAATCGCGTCGATCAATCCTCCTGCAATCTCTCCGGATGCCCCTTCTGTTCTGATTTTCTCTCCACATCCCGATGACGAGTGCATTATTGGAGGGCTTCCGCTGCGGATGCTTCGTCAATGCGGCATGAAAGTCATCAATGTGGCTGTGACTCAGGGCAGAAAAAAGGAGCGCAAAGCCGAGCGATGGGATGAATTAAGAGCTGCTTGCGAATTCATTGGGTTCAAACTCATGCAGACCTGCGAGGGAGGTCTGGATAATGTAACCACCGCATCCAGAGAGAATGAAAAATCACAGTGGAATGCGGGCGTTGAAATCATTGCGCGAATTTTAACCGAAACCTCCCCAATCGCCATTTTCTATCCCCATAAGGATGACTGGAACAGCGCCCATATTGGGACGCATTGGATGGTGATGGATGCCCTGGCGACATTGTCGCGCCATTTCAGTTGTCATCTTTTTGAAACAGAATTCTGGGGCCAGAACAGGTCGCCTAATCTCCTCGTGGAATTAGGCGTCGATGAAGTTGCCGATCTTGTGGCAGCGCTCTCTTTCCATGTGGGTGAAGTCAAACGAAACCCTTACCATCTCACCCTGACATCATGGATGCAGGACAATGTTCGACGCGGTGGCGAGTTGGTGGGAGGGCAGGGAGGTGCGGCCCCTGATTTTGTTTTCGGCACCCTTTACCAGCAACGTCGCTGGGCCAACGGTGAACTTAAGGAGGTTGATCCCCGAGAACGATTTCTTTCGTTAGGGCAAAACCCGGAACTGCTTTTTGAATTTACAAAATGAAGGCCGCCCCCGAAGGGGGCGGCTGCATATGCGTTGCTGCTGTTTGTGCTGTCAGCTCGAAGATGAGCTGTTATCGCCGGGGTGCTGCGTAATCCCGCGGTCCCGGTGGATCAACCGGGCGATGAGGCGGGTCCGGCGGAAAATGACGTGGCTTGCCATTAGGTAATTCGCCGTAAGGACCTACTCCTTTACCGGAAACTTTCCGGGGAGGTCCTGAAGGAATATTCGGGTTTGTGGGACCGTTGCCTCGATGCTCTTTCCGAAATTCTCCACGATCAGAAATTGAGTTATTGCTGCCATTATTTCCATTCCCGTTGCCATGCCCGTTCGTCAAATCACCTGGCTTATTGCCCTTTCCAGAATTTGTTTTCTCCTGTCCTTTTCCAGACGAACCCACAGTCGAAGTTCCTGATTTGGATCTGGCAGATAATGTTTGATTTGCTGCTTGAGCGATTTCGTTGAACAAGTCGGGCACCGCCTTGTTCAACGATGAAAGGAGTGTTGGCGCAATGGAGCGATGCCTTTGCAGCGCAAGAGTGACCGCAGTTATTGCGACTTCTTTTCGTTCATTGACGTGAGCCCGCTGAATTGTTTCCAAAACTTTCGCAGGAATTTCCGGAGCAGGGAATTTTGCCAGAGCGCGGTCAAGGGCATTTTCCTCTGCCGGTGAAAGAGCAAGGCAGGGTAAAATTCCAAGACCTGCAACAATCGTTTTAATTAAAAATTTCATAAAACTGTTTATTGTGGCGACGCTCGCAAGTTACTACCCTAACTCCACGAGCGCCGCCCCTGCACTGACGGAAAACCCATCTGCAAACAGAGTGCCAACTCGTTTGTCCAGACCAACAAACGCGGCAGAGCCGCTTTTTACAGGGAGTCCCTGATAAAATTAAGGGACTGTCCTGATTTTGGAGACAGATCAAAGGACAATTCGGGTTGATTTCCTGGGAGGACTGCCCACGAGATTGGGAAATCCGCCCCAGTCAGTTGGGAAGTAATTTTCATGAATGGCCCATTAGCTGCTTTTCCCAATTTCAGCAGTTCATTTTATGAAAATTGGATTTAGCAGGCATTTTATCATCTTAATCACGGCATTTTCAATAACAGTTCAACTGATTGCTGCTGAGGTCCTTCCAGGCAACCCAATTTTGTTTGTCACTCAAGTCCCACAACCCTCTGATTTCGCCACAGTTACAGCGCTATTTGGAAACCATCGTGGAACGATGGAGAGTGCCCCGCGTGGTGGCGGTCTCTGGATTCGATATGCTGATGGAACTTTAAGAAACCTGACAGCTGCGGCCGGTTTTGGCCTTGAAGGAGCGCAGCACACCAATGGAATTGCAGTGCGTGAGCCCACAGTTCATTGGGATGGAGAGAAGGCTGTTTTCAGCATGGTTGTTGGAGCGCCAGCAAAACAATACGAGGTGAAGGATTTTTACTGGCAGCTTTATGAAATCAGCAATTTCGGGCAGGGGCAGACTCCAGTGATCACAAAAGTTTCCAATCAACCGACGAATTATAATAACGTGTCCCCCTGCTACGGAACGGATGATCGGATTATTTTTGCAAGCGATCGTCCGCGGGATGGGCAACGACATCTTTATCCACAATTGGATGAATACGAGGAAACTCCCGTCGTGACGGGTCTTTGGAGTTTGGACCCGGCGACGGGAGATTTGTTTATGATGAACCATTCACCTTCAGGAGTTTTCTCCCCGAGCGTCGATAGTTTTGGACGGGTGATCTTCAGCCGATGGGACCATTTGCAGCGAGACCAGCAGGCAGATGCTGATAACGCACAGGGAGGGAATACTTATGGAACTTTTAATTATTCCGACGAATCAGCCACGGCCCTGGTGCTGACAAATAACAGGGCGGAAGTCTTCCCTGAACGGCGGCAAACTGAAGGGGTGAACAACGGCCATCGATTCAACCAGTTTTTCCCATGGCAGATCAACGAAGATGGGACGGAGGAGGAAACGATCAATCATGTGGGACGCCAGGAACTTGGGGGAAGTTACCGTTCTGCAAGCGTGAGTGATGATCCCAACGTGGTGGAGCTTTATTACTTCGGGAACAAGCCAAATACAAATCTGACGCTGAATTTTATTCAGCTTCGTGAATCACCCGTAACGCCCGGTTTAATTTATGCAATTGACGCGCCCGAGTTCGGCACGCATGCGGCAGGGCAGATCCAGGCTTTGGAAGCGCATATCAAAACAAATGCCGATTTTGTCAAACTTCATTACCTGACGCCGAGGGCGACCGCCAGCGCCCTTGGTGAAAATTCAACGCCCACAACAAACCATATCGGTTTGTTCCGAAACCCCCTGCCTTTAAGCAATGGAGGATTGGTCGCGGTCCACACAGCAGAACCACGCGCAGACCGAAATATCGGAACTCCCGGTGCGCCACGGTCACGTTACGACTTCCGGATCGTGCTGATGAAACAAACGAATGACATGTGGTACCCGGATATGCCGTTGACTCCTGGAATATCAAATAATGTAACGTGGTGGGCGCCGGATTACCTCGTGACTTACAATGGGCCATTGTGGGAACTGGACCCTGTTGAAGTGATTTCGAGACCGCGCCCTTCACGTATTCACCCGAAGATTGAAACACCTGAGAAAACCGTCTTTGATGCAGAGGGGGTGCAGGTGCAGGATCTGCAACGTTATCTGAAACAGCGGGACCTCGCCCTGATTATTGGGAGAAACGTTACGACCCGGGACGCTGGGGACAAGCAGCAACCTTACAATCTGCGGGTTCCCGGCGGGGTGGAAACCATTGGATCAGAAGGAAAGATTTACAACGTTTCCCATCTTCAATTGTTTCAGGCGGATTTGATCCGGGGAATTGGCCTGCGACAGAACAGTTCTCCACGGTCCGGCCGACGCGTCCTGGCTCAGCATATGCATGATCCAGTGGCTGATAATCCTGTAGTCGAGGAAGTGCCTTCCAGCGTGAAAGTGGCTTCTGATGGTTCTTTCGCCGCGTTCGTGCCTGCCCGCCGCGCCATGACATGGCAATTGACAGGGAGTAACGGAGTGCCAGTCGTGCGTGAACGTTACTGGGTGACGTTTCAGCCGGGGGAGATCAGAATGTGCGCGAGTTGCCATGGTGTGAATCGCCACGATCAGGCGGGCAATCCTTCCCCGACAAACTCACCATTGGCTTTGCAGGAATTGCTGCGCCATTGGAAAACAAACAATGTGCCGACCTTGACACGTCACGAGGAAAATGGGGAAGAGTTCCTGGCGATGACTTTCAAACGCCAACAGGCAGCCAGCAACTTGTTGCACAAAGTGGAGGTATCTGAAGACCTCGTGACCTGGGTGACAGGATCAAAGTACAGCGGTTCGACCAACGTTCCGGAAACTGCGCATACAAAAGAAGTCTCAAGAAGTAATGGGTCGTTTGAGACAATTACAGTGAGAGACACCGCACCGCTTCCTGCAAACTCCAAGCGATTCTTCCGACTTTCTGTGGAGCGTGAGAAATAGGGACCAAACCTAGGCGTGAATCTGCGATTTGTAGGCGTCTGCCGACAACAGATTGCTTCCTTCTGAAGCACTGGCGAGTTTGATTTTATAAAACCAGCCCTGGCCGTATGGATCACTATTCACAAGCGCGGGGTTATCAACCACCGCCTGATTGATTTCCACGATATCCCCTGTAACGGGGGAGTAGATGTCACTGGCCGTTTTCACCGACTCAACGACGGCGCATGCTTCACCCGATTTGACCTTCCTTCCCTGGGTTGGCAATTCCACAAAAACCACATCAGTCAATTCATGCTGGGCGTGGTCTGTGATGCCGACAACGCCGATCTCTCCAGCAATCCGGACCCATTCGTGAGTCTTGGCGTATTTGAGGTCAGAAGGAATATTCGACATGGGGAAATTAAATGCAGGGGAAGCAACCGGGTCAATCCGGTTTTCGATAAATGGGCTTTTGGACTACAGTTGCCGGAAATTTGCGGGTTCTGACCTCGATTTCAATGGCGCTCCCGGGCTTGGAAAAATCAGGTGGAACGTAGCCAAGACCAATACCAATTCCGAGGCTCGGGGATTGGGTGCCACTGACAACTTCACCGATTTTTTGCGAATCGTTTCCTCCGCTCCAGATGGGGTAGCCAGGTCGTGGGGGCGCGGCTTTGTCCGCCATTTTGAAAGCGATGCATTTTCGGGAAATTCCCGTGCTTTTTTGCAACGCCAAACGTTCCCGGCCAATGAAGGGACCTTTATCGAGGCTCACAAAAAAGCCCACACCTGCTTCAATGGGAGTAATTTCTTCAGTGAGTTCATGGCCGTAAAGAGGATAACAGACTTCTGTCCTCAGCGTGTCCCGCGCGCCGAGCCCGGCGGGTTTCAGGCCGTAAGGGCGGCCAACGTCAAGCAGGTGTACCCATGCTGTAGAAATTTTATCAGCACTTCCGACCAGTTCGAAACCGTCCTCACCTGTGTAACCGGTACGGCCCACAAAAAATTCTTCACCTTGTAGTTTATAAAAACCGAGTTGATTTTTTTTCAAGGCAGAGGGCCCCTGCTGGCCGTTCAACTGAAAGGCTGAATCGATGAATTTCGCCACGGCAGGCCCTTGGATGGCGATAGCGCCATAACGATCCGATTCGTTGGAAAGCATTACCTCCTTCGCGCCGTCCCATGCAGCAAGTTGTTGCTGCATCCAGGCAACGTCGGGCTCAATCCGAGAGGCGTTGATAATAAGCAAAAAGCCTTCGGCGGCCACACGATAAACATAGAGGTCATCAATGACTCCCCCTTTGTCATTACACATCAGGGAATATTGGCCATCATTGACGCCAAGTTTCTTAATGTCATTTGTCAGGAGATAATTGAGGAATTCACCGGCCTTTTTCCCCTGAACGTAAACTTCACCCATGTGGCAAATGTCAAAAATGCCCGCAGCAGTTCGTACCGCCTGATGTTCATCCATGATGCTGCTGTATTGAACCGGCATTTCCCATCCGCCGAACTCAACCAGACGCGCGCCAAGTTGTTGGTGAAGTGCAAAAAGGGGTGTGCGTTTGAGCATGAGTGGTGGAATTAACCCCATTTTTCGGTCCGCATCTGTTCCTTGGGGACGTGGAGATCGTGCAGAACAAGATGCTCAGTGGAATCCACTAGTGCGTTGGGGCCGCAAGCGTAAAAGATGGTATTTGAGAGGTCGCTGATTTGCGATTGAATCCAGGCAGCATCAATTCGTCCACACCGGCCAGTCCAGATATCTCCTTCTGGCAACCGCGTGCAGGTCACATGAAACTTAAAGTGGGGGTTTTGCTGTTCAAGTTGGCGAAACTCCTCGTTAAAAATGATGTCTTTGGTCGTGCGAACGCTGTAAAGAATCGTAATTTTTGTCTCAAGTCCCCTGCGAGTGGCTTCCCGGACAAATCCACGAAACGGAGTCACACCGGAACCGCCTGCGATGCAAAGCAGATGTTTGCCACTTTCGTAAACAGGCAGAAAACGGCCTGTCGGCGGGATAACCGTAAGAACATCTCCCTCCTTGGCCCAGTCAACCAGGCGAGTTCCCATTTTACCATCCCTCTTAACAGTCACTTCATACGCACCGCGATCAAGGGAACAGGAAGAAAGGGAATAGGCCCGTTTGTAAGTTGGGGTGTCAGGCCAGTAAAGGGTAATAAACTGGCCTGTTTTGAATTCAATGTCGTAACCTTCAGGCCATTTGAGGCGAATGGTTTTCGTATCGGGAAGTTCCATCTTCGCCGACTCAATCACCATATCTGCAATCAGTTTTGCCATGAAGGAGCCTCCTTAACGGAGGCCAAGTTTTGCGCCAGCATCGAAACAGGCGCCTTCTTTGGTGCTACGAACAAAGATTCGACCGGAACTGAAGGTGGGCGTGGACCAGCATTTACCTTCAACGGTTTCCATGCGGCCAAGTTCCTTGTAAGAGGTGGGGCTCGGATCGACCAGGACCAGTTGACCGCGGTCACCCAGAACCAGCAATTTGTCCGAGACAAGTGTCACATTTCCCGGGCCAAAATTAGGCTCTGACCAGATTTCCTTTCCAGTGGCCATTTCAACGCATTTGAGAGCACCTTTGCCATACTCTTTGAACTGGAACATTCCATAGAGGTATCCGTCTTTGTAAACAGGTGTGCTCCAGTGGTTTGCAAGTTGATTGCCGCGAACCCGCCAGATTTCCGTCGCTTCCCAGGCATCTCCCGTCTTTTTGATGCGGGCTGCACCAGCGCCTACCCCGTAACCTGCCGAGCAATAAACAATGTCACCCGCCACTACCGGGGAAGCAGCGGTAGAAACATTGAACTGATACGGATGCCTCCAAAGGACTTTTCCAGAATCGAGCGTCAGGGCCACGAGACCCTTTTGAGTGAAAAAAATCACCTGCTTGACTCCATGAATTTCCGTCGTAATTGGAGTCGCATGGGTTATTTTATCATCTTCTGCCTTCCAGACTGTCTTCCCGGTGTTACGGTCAATGCCCAACAAAGCCTCACCTTCGCCACCACCAGCAACAAAAATAAGATTTCCTTCCACCACAGGTGACGCCGCGTTCTGCCAGGTAATCAATTTTCCATTATGCTCCTTTGCAATGTCCTTGGACCATTTGGTTTTCCCATCCGCAGTGTTAAAGCAGTGCAAGGTGAGGCGGGCATCCAGAACGTAAACAGAATCGCCGACAATTGCCGGGGTGGAACGAGGGCCATCACCCCCCTTGTTATCAGGAGTCCCGTCGTTGCCACCGCCATCGTATTTGGCAACGGAAAGGGGAGCGGTCCACAGCTGCTTTCCACTGGTTGCATCAAATGCCACGCAAACTTCGCGGTCAACCCCTTCAATTTTTTGCAGAACAAGCGTATAAGCCTTTCCGTCAGAGACGGTAATGCTGCTGAAACCGGCATTCATTGGCGCTTTCCAGAGTTCGCGCGGTCCCTGGGAACTCCAGGAAATTTTTTCAGAAGAAATACCGTTTTGATTTGGACCGCGATATTCCGGCCAGTCTGCAAAATTTGAATAGGAAAGATTCAGGACCAGGCCTGTAGCCAGGCAAGCTGCTTTAATCTGGGCATTCATAAATTCTTGGCGACTTACGTTGGACGGAAGCGTAAGCAACTATGTTCATCAATGCAAGCAAGCCATTCAGGCGTGCCGACATAATTCTATCTCTCTAAAAATCGCTTAAAAGAACCCCCAAAAAGCTCGTTCACATCGCGACGAATCTCGCTTTCAGAGGCGGTCCAGCCGCTGCGTGCCAGGGCCTGGTAACGATCAGCCAGCGCAGGGGCAATGGTTTCCCTGGAGTGCTGCCATTTATAGATGAGTTGGTCCAGCACCCGTGCGTCTGAATGTTGGAGTGTCACGCTGGTGCCGATCAATTCGAGACGCATGCGAGTGATTTCATCAATCACTGAAGGGATGTTCGTAAACCACCAGCAGCCAAAGATATGGAGGTTCCTGAATTTGCGCGCCAGCACGCAGAGTTCGTGTTGGTTCTCGCGAGCCAGTACGGTGGTGAGGAATTTGTTTTCAGGGAATTCGGCGCAGAGATTTTGAACCGAGGAGAGGTCCGTCAACGCCACACCGTCACCCGCGAGGCGGAGGTCTGGATTCACTG
>JANRLX010000017.1:0-13202 GCA_033762115.1 Verrucomicrobiota bacterium | reverse complement strand
TTCCTTTTGAGTGTGATAGAGCCCTGGATCGACTGCATCACCGCCATCGCCACATCGAATCAACTCCGGCGTCGCGCAATTTTCCGGCGCGCCGCAAATCTCAGCCGGCTCGAAAATGCCGTTTCTTCAACAGGCTGATAGGCACTGGAAAATGCGGGAATCAGATTCCCGGTCAGATCCCAATTGTTCCAGGTGTTTAAGTTTGTAACCGTGGGCATGTACCAGAAGAAAGCTGGATCAACTTTGTTTTCATAAACGACTGCTCCGTTAATTTTATGAAGGTTAATTCCATAAACAATATTCGTTCCATTTGAACCTGTTTTGGCGCTCGTCCACTTTACGATATTTCCGTGGATAATATAGTTTTTGGCCCCGTCTGATGGATTGCTTGCTATCCCGAATACATTATTCAATGTCGTTGAAGGATTCAGTTCAAAGATATTATCCTGGATGATGACCGTCTCGGCATCGTTATTATACTGAACATAATCAACTGGCTCCAAGCTTATTCCAATGCTAGTATTCAAAAAGCTGTTACCGCGAATCACCAGGTTTGTTGCAGCGCCTGTGTTCATGAACACACCATAAGTCCCCCCTTCAGTAACGCAGTCCGAGATGCGTAATCCCTGTTCCGTTTGACCATTGAACGCGCTCACCAAACCGCCGACCTGCTCATACGGCTTCATAACAACCATGGTTTTTTCTATGGCTCCCTGTCCTATCATCATTACTCCATGGCACCAATCGCCTACAAAATCTTTAATCACGCATTCAGTGACTAGTGATCCCTTGCCTGTTGGCTTTGCGACACCACCGCTTGTATAGGGTTGAATGTGAATTGCCCAACTGACGCGACTGGCGGACCAACTGCCAGCCACTCCTTTAAACTCCACTCTTTTTATAAGGCAGTGCTCTCCCTTAATTGCGATACCACTGGTCCATTGAGACGGGCTGCCAGCCGCCTGACTTCCGTTGGCATCAACTGTGAGATCCAAAATTTCAATATAATCACCGCCATTGGCACCTTTGATGGTTGTTGCACCCAAAGCAGCGTTGGTTATTAACTTTATTGTAGTGATGCCAATCCCGCTGCCCAGCAGACGATTTCCAGTTTTTAAAGTCCATGACCCCGATCCCGCGGTGGTAAAAGTACCTGGCAGGAAATGAATCGTCATGTTGGTTGTTTGTGTCAGGTTGGCCATTAGCGCATCGAACTTTGTTTGAGTTGATGCATCATATGGATTTGCCAAGGTTCCAGCGTTTGATCCGATGGCCTGGTCGCTTACCCAAACTTCATTGGTCGGGTGAGCTGTTGCGTCATTGATGATCAGGAGGCCTGCTGCAAGAGCCAAGGCTGAATGTAATAGTTTCCTTGCGGAGAGAAGTATTTTCATAAATATGGGTCCTTTAACTAGAACCACTAAATACAAACCAGTGTTTAAGGTCAAAACTTTCTTTCACCCATGATTACGGATATAGCTATCCGTACTCAGTACGGAGGAGAGGTGGGCAGCATGTGGATGAAATCTTTGAAATCGCTGAATAAGTGCTATGTTTTTCCAGTTATGAAGCCGAAGCAGGTCCGATTATTTATCAAACCGTTTTGTGGATGGTGCCAGGAGGCGGAGGATTGGCTGATGGAGCGTGGAATCAAGTATGAGACGCTTGATGTCACCAATGATCGTGCCGCCCGGCAGGAGATGCTTGCCCTCACCAACCAGACGTACGCTCCTGTGATCGAGGTGGACGGTCAGGTCCTGGCCGATTTTGACACGGATCAGTTGGAGCGCTTTTGGAAAAAACTGGAAAACCAGCCCGCCTGATCCATCATGGGGATGGTGAATGAGTCAGTGATGAAACCGCGTCCTCGCCTGCCGGAATGGTTGAGGATCAAGCTCCCGACGGAGGGCAGCTATTTCCAGACCCGCAATCTCCTGAATGATCTGCGGTTGCATACGGTTTGCGAGAGCGCCAAATGTCCCAATCATTGGGAATGCTGGAGCAAGGGCACAGCCACTTTCATGATTGCGGGCGACAGGTGCACCCGCGCCTGTGGCTTTTGCGCGGTGGATACGGCCAAACCGTTCCCGTTGGAACAGGATGAGCCGGAACGGGTCGCCGAAGCCACACGCCGGATGAAGTTAAATCATGTGGTTATCACTGCGGTTGCGCGGGACGACCTTCAGGATGGCGGGGCGGAACATTTTAAAAAGACCATTGAAGCAGTTCGCGCGAAAAACCCAGGCATTATTGTTGAAGTGCTTGTGCCTGACTTCAATGAAAAGGATTTTGCTCTTGAGATGGTGTTGAACGCCGCGCCGGAAGTCTTCAATCATAACCTTGAGACGGTTCGCCGATTGACTCCACAGGTTCGTTCCCGTGCTAATTATGACCGCTCCCTGCGCGTGCTTTCCAAAGTCAAAGAGCGTGCGGGAGATGCCATTTATACAAAATCAGGGATCATGCTCGGCCTGGGTGAAACTGAAGTGGAATTGTTCACTGCGATGCAGGATTTGCGAAACGCCTCCTGTGATATTCTCACTCTTGGTCAGTACCTTCAGCCCACCCCAAAACATCTGCCGGTTGTGGAATTTGTGCCTCCCGCGAAATTTGCGGAGTATGGTGAAGTGGCGCGCAATATGGGTTTTCTCCACGTTGCCAGCGGGCCAATGGTCCGCAGTTCCTACCACGCTGACGAGGTCAGCCTGCCTCATCGTTTGAGTGGCACGCGGATGAAAGTGTAAAAGGCCAGGGCAGCGATTCCGGCCAGGAACAGCATCACCAGGACGAATGCGAATATTCGAAGTCCACGCGCCTGTTTTAAAGCTTTTTCGCTTTCCTCACGTTGTGCCTGGGTAAAAAGCTCGAACTCACGTTCCAAACTGATCCCACTGCTTTCTTCCTTCAGTTTCAGGGTTAACCAACCACCCTCCACGGGTGAACCCGCAGGCAACTTCTGAAGCAAATCCCCGGAAGGTTCAGCGAATTGTTTCTCGCGCCAGAACGGGGCGGAGTCTTTTACCCATACCCGAAGCAAGCCATGGTTTTTGGCAATATTCAAAATGCGTTCCCAGAGCAGTGAACGTAATTCAGCTTCCTCCTCCTTTGCGGTAAAATACTCATGATGCAACAAACCCTGCTGTTGCTGGATCAACAACCCGCACATCCCGATAACGGTTCCTTCCCTGGTTGCGATCTGAAATTCGGTAAAACGTTTTTCCAACTCATCGACCGCGAACCCTGCCGCTGCCCAGATTTTCTTGAGTTGTCCCAGGTCATCCAGGGTTGCTCGTCGTAACTGTGTGGTTGCAGGACTCATAATTCAATAATTCGCTTCCAGATCGGCACCCGCTTTTTCATTTCATGGATCAAATACTGGCACGCTTCAAAGGCTTCGCCGCGATGCGGAGCAATCACTTCCACCCAAAGCGAAGGTTCATTGACCGGCACCCTTCCGATTCTATGCACCAGGCGAATCGATTCCACGCTCCAGCGACTGTCAATCTCATCAAAAATTTTCCCGAACTGGTGCCTGGCCATTGGCACGAACGCTTCGTAATCGATTGCGCTGATTGCCCGTTCTCCCTCCAGCTCACGAACCACTCCGAGGAACTGGACAACCGCGCCCATTCCCGCCGATAACCTGCGCGAGTGGTTCAAGGTTGTTTCATCAATAATCTCGGTTGTGATGCTGAGTTCCTGGCGCATTTTAGCCTCCCTGCACTGGCGGGAAGAAGGAAATTTCATCACCTTCATGCAATTCCTGTTCGAGGCTGGCGTATTCCACTCCGACAGCGATCAGGGTGGATTTTTTCACCTCGCGCAGTTTTGGGTATTGCCCATACACCTGTTCCAACAAATCCCCCACGGTGCTTCCCTTTGAAATCTCCAGTTCCTGGACTGAACTTTGCGCCAATTCCTTGAACCAGGAATAAAACTGGACTGTTACTTTCATTGCTCCTGGTAAAGATGTGCCTGAAGTACGCCCACAAAAGGAAGATTACGATAACGCTCCGCGTAATCCAAACCGTATCCGACGACAAAATAGTCCGGCACGGTAAAACCAATGTAGTCCGCACGAACGTTTTCCACTCGACGGGCAGGTTTATCAAGGAGAACGCAGGTTTTCATTGTTCGTGGTCTCAGGCTGAGCAATTTTTCGCTGACATGCCTGAGAGTCCGGCCCGTATCAAGAATATCGTCCACCAGCAGAACATCCCGCCCGCAGACATCCAACCTCAGTTCCTTGGTATAAACCAATTGCCTGCCATGAGTCTGGTTGCCGTAGCTGGAAACTCCCATGAAGTCCAGTCGCAACGGAAAATCCAACCGCCGAATCAGATCTGCCAGAAAGAGGACTGTCCCGTTCAGCAGGGAAACCAGCACCGTGTCTCCTCCCCGGAAATCATTAGTGATCTCCACGCTCAATTCCCCGACCCGGCGTTTGATTTGTGCGGCGCTGATCAGCACTCCTTCCAGCTCACCATTCCATTTCTCCGCAGGGGGGCGCAAACGGTTCGCTTGCGGGATGGCGGGTTTCATCGGCTAAGCTCCGGCCGCGCGTGCAAAACTGACGGAATCCTTGAATCGTTTGTTGTCCGCGCGGATTCTTCCGGTCAAGGTTTTGCCAATCCCAAGCAGAAAAGGGGCAGCCAGTTCCGGCGCTTCATTGACCAAACGTTGAAAGTTGCTGACGCTGATTTTCAAAAGTGAGGAGTTCTCATTGGCGATCACGTCTGCTGAGCGGGGGCCATGATCAAACAGTGCGATTTCTCCAAAAAATTCACCGGATTGAAGAATCGCCAGGATCGTTTCCTTGCCAGTGATCAACATTCTGACCCGCAACTCGCCTTCCAGCACCAAATACATGGCATCCCCAGGGTCTCCCTGTTTGACCACCTCGGTCCATTGCGGAACTTTCCTTAACTCCATGAATTGCATGAACCTGAGGAGTTGATCATCATTCATCCCCGCAAAAATTTTTACTCTCCTTAACGCACCCGGTCGTAAATCCCCAAAACCTTTCTGATAAAGTTGGGTATCGGACATGACAGGGTGAAGCGAGGATTTTCCTTTGAAGAACATGGCTAATTCCGGCAGTTGACCCGCTGGGCTCCAACGGTTCTGCGCCTCGCTATAAATCCAGGTTTCCGATGTCACCCGCTCCTCTTTGACCCATGAAACCAGTATCGGCAATTCGACCGGGCCATAAACCACGTTGTCAATTGCCCAGATTTTGTATCCGCAATTGTCCTCACTCGCCATGCAATCTCATTAGTTACGTGGAAAATTGTTCAGTTGGAAGCGCAAAAAAATCGGAGTTCAGCGTTTCCCTGACCGAATTGTGGGATAATCTCCACACCGGTCTCGGGAGACGTCATGGCATTTTTTCAGCTTCTGCCCATCTAGTAAACCCTCAGGGTCGGCAGCACTTTGGCTCATGGCAAATTTAGCGAACAGGTTTTTGGAGAACGTGAAAGGACGATTCTTTGTCGACAATCAATGCATCGATTGCGACCTGTGTCGTCAGATCGCACCTGATTTTTTTAAACGCAGTTTTAGCGGGGCCGCAAGTCATTCCGTAGTTTACCGGCAACCTTCCAATTCCCGCGAAGAGAGCTTGTGTCGTTCTGCCATGGAATCCTGCCCGGTGGAGGCGATCGGTTCAATTCATGATGACGTCGACGTACTGGTGGGAAGGAAGTCTTACCAGAGTGTGCCGCAACCAGTGGCCCTTGCCTGAAAGTATTGAACAATGAGCGCAGCAGCAGTCATTCAGGAGATTAAAACAGGTCTTTATTATCAGGCCCCCGGCTCATGGACAGGAGACCGAGCCACTGCTCTTTTATTTCGGGACGCCGCGGAAGCGGATCTTTGCGTCCGAAGGAACCACTTGATGGATGTTTATATCGTGGCTGGAAGATAAAACCTACTGAATGGCAATCCGGCAATGCCACTGAGTTTTACTGCTGGCAGGCTGATATTTCCAACGGACGGAAATCTTCGAGGAGCTTGCGAAGCTGATCAAGTTTTACCGGTTTGCTGATGAAAGTGTTCATTCCGGCTTCCAGGCATGCTTCGCGCGATCCGCTTAACACATGCGCTGTCATGGCAATGATATGGAGCGGAGTGCGATTAGCCCAGGTGGTGGATTCGAGCTGGCGAATTCGTCTGGTTACTTCATAACCATCCAAACCTGGCAGCTGGCAATCCATCAGGATGATATCGAATCGGGCTTTCTCCAACATCGCGAGTGCTTCTGTGCCGTTTTGTGTCAAGGCACAGGTAAAGCCGAGCATTCGCAGTTGGCGATAAATGACTTTTTGATTGATTGGATTATCCTCCACCACCATCACCCGCAAATTTCCTGGCGACATTCCTGCAACAGGTTCCACTTTGGGTTCAATCGATGGAGTCGGGTCCTTGGCCAGCTCTATTGAAAACCAAAACGTTGATCCCTTGCCGAATTGGCTGCTGAAGCCAATTTGACCATTCATCAATTCGACTAATTGCTTGCAAATTGCCAGTCCAAGTCCTGTTCCGCCGTAGCGTCGACTTGTCGAGCTGTCTGCCTGGGTAAATGCCTGAAACAATTTTGTTCCGGCTTCCTCGTCAATGCCGATGCCGGTATCGATGACGCGGAAAAGTAATCTGATTTTGTCGTCAGACTCGGTTTCAACCACCACTTCGACAGTGATGCTGCCTTTTTCTGTGAACTTTACCGCGTTCCCCACCAGATTAATGAGCAACTGACGAATTCTTCCGGCGTCTCCAAGCAGTTTCCGCGGAACAGCATGGGCTACTGAACTGCTAAGGCTGAGATTCTTTTTGGCCGCATGGACATTCAGAAGTTTGATGGTGCCTTCCACCGATTCCCGAAGGTTGAATGAAGCGACCTCGAGCCGCAGCTTGCCTGCCTCGGCTTTGGAAAAATCGAGAATATCGTTAATGATCGCGAGCAACCCTTCAGCGGAATCCCTGGCCACGGTCGCAAATTCCCGCTGTTCCTCATTCAGGTCGGTTTCAAGGAGAAAATTCGTCATGCCGATGACACCGTTCATGGGCGTCCGGATTTCGTGGCTCATGTTGGCGAGGAATTCGCTTTTCACCTTCGCGGCATCCAGGGCTGCATCACGAGCCTGGGCCAAAGCCACATTGGATTCACGCAAGGCCAGTTGCTGTTGTTCGAGCATTTGGACTTTTTCAGCAACCAGTTTGCTTTGCAGTTTCGCAAGCGCCTGCACAGGGATCAATCCAAGGTACCCGCCATTTTCATCGGTTAAGGCCACATCCTCGTGGAATTCCTTTCCATCTCGGTGCAACGTTTTTTCAAGGACATGCAACAGCGGAGTGCCGCGCGAAAAACTCAAGGAGGATTTTTGAAGATGATCCGTCACAGGTCTGCGGCTGTAAATGGCAAAACCGAAACGGGACCCCATCAGGATTCCCAATTCAGCTTTTGAGCAAAGGCCTATGTAGCGGATGCCATCAATAACTGCTGCATACTCATGCTCATGCTTTTGGAGGAGTTCTGAAGCTTCACCGACAGTAAAGGAGACCGGAATGGCCACTTGATGCGCAACAAGTGCTGCTAAATCCGTATGTTCGATGGCCGAGTGCAAAGTAAAAGTATTCACCAACCAAGGGAGTATCGGTATAAAATGATGCGAACCTGATGTTCTTTAAGTTACGATTCAGAAACAGATCAGAACGGTGTCCTAAATTGGTGGCTAAATAATATCCACCAGAGGCGTTCAGGCTTCCGCCCGTAAAATCTCCAATGGCGGTCTGGCCAAAAGCCCGCGGGAGGACAAAAGGCCAGTGATGATCGTGATTGAAGAAACAATGACAATCGAGGCAAGCACCGGCAGGAGAGGGAAGGCAAATTTCATCTTGAACAGGAAAACCGCCAACGCCCAACTCGCGCCTACTGAAAGCACCAATCCGGTGATGCTGGCCAGCAATCCCAAAAGAAAATATTCAACAAGGAGAATCTGCATCACCTGTTTTTTCGATGCGCCCAGGACGCGGAGCAGGATGCTTTCCTGGATTCGCTGATAACGTCCTGTGGAAATTGCGGCAATCAGTACGATCAATCCGGTGATAATCGTAAACAGGGCCATGAATTGAATGACGAACGAGAGCTTGGAAAGGATTCGATCCACGGTTTCAAGCACGAGTGTCAGGTCGATGATCGAGACATTTGGAAAGGCGCGAACCACTTCCCGTTGCATTTTTGCAGACTCCTCAGCGGAAGCAACCCTGGTGGTAAAGATATGAAATGAGGGCGCTTCCTCCAGCACTCCCCCTGGAAACACAACAAAGAAATTGGGCTGGATGCGTCGCCAATCCACCTTTCGCAAATGGGCCACGCGCAACTTCATCTCCACTCCCTGGACATCAAACGCCAGAGTGTCTCCCAGCCCGAGCTTCAGTTCCTTTGCGATTCCTTCCTCGACAGAAACTGGAATCCAGTCATCAACTTTTGCTGCTGGCCATTTCCCACCAATGCTTTCCTCGCTGTCCACCAGGGTGTCCCGATAGGTCGAGCGATACTCCCGTCTCAAGGCCCAGTGTGGAAACCCGTGATTTCTCTCTTTCAAAATTCGGGCCACGCTTTTCTCCTTAATTGCTGATAATCGCATCGTCACGATTGGAGCTTCCTGAAGAATTTGCAGGCCATTCGTTTTCAGGATTGCACGCACACCTGGAAGTTGGTCCGTCTGAATATCAAACAAGGCGGCATTCGGCTTGTCATTTGCACCGCCCGGAATCAACTCGGTAAGGAGGACACGCTGGGTCAGGTAAAGGGTCATTACCAGAAACGTCCCCAGCCCCAGTGATAGCAAAAGCAGCAAGGTCCTGTTTCTGGGACGATAAAGATTTGAGAGACCCTGGCGCCAAACATATGCCGCCCGGGAGGGCGCAAATCTCCGGGCGCTCCAGATGATCAAGCGGGCAACCAGCGCCAGTGTCAGGAATGCGGCGAATATCCCGGTGGCAAAACCAGCCCCATGCTCCCAGCGACGGGTTTGAGAGATGGCAAAAGCCAGCAACGCTGATCCGATTGCTCCAAAAACCAGCCAGCGCAATGGATCATTGCCAACCGGCACCGGTTCAAATGAACTTCGCAATGCCGCAAGGGGAGAAACTTTGCGGGTTGGCAACAGAGGCACGAGAGCGAACAAAAAGCAGATGCCGAACCCCACTCCCATTGCTCTCAGGACCGCGCCCCAGACAATTTCGACCCGCACATCAAAGGGAACGAAATCAGAAATGATTCCCGGAAGATAATATTGAATGCCCACCCCTAATAAGGCCCCAACGCTGGCTCCCAAAAATCCAAGCCCGATCCCTTGCAGAAGGTAAATTGAAAATGTTTGCGAGACGGTTGCCCCCAGACATCGCAAGGTGGCAACGCTGCCAAGCTTTTGCCGCACATGAACATCAATCGCGCTCGCAATCCCCACGCCGCCAAGAAGCAGCGCGATGAACCCGCCCAGATTCAGGAAATGTTCGAGGTTTTCCATCGAGCGGCCCAAATCCTCTTTCCGCTCATCGACAGTGTCCGTGCCGAGGCGCGATTCACGCAGGATTTCCCGGTTTTCTGAAACCCATTGATTGACGTTGAAGGAATCCGGCACTTTCAGGAACACCTTGTATCGGGCCAGGCTTTCCGTGCGGAGTAATCCGCTTTCCGCAGCAGCTTCGAGCGGGATGTAAACGCGGGGAGCAATGGTGGAAAACGCCACCGTCTCTCCTGGCACCCGTTCCAGCACTCCCACAATGGGCAGAAAAAGCGAGCCGACCCGGACGGGGTCTCCTACCGAAACACCAAATTGTGTCATCAAACTTTTCTCGACCAACGCGCCCTGGCTTTGCTGGAATTGCCGCGCTGCGCCGGGCGGGGTGGTATCGATCTCCCCATAAAAGGGAAATTTCCCCGTCAAACCACGCACCTGCACCAGGCGGGTGCCTTCCGATTTTGGAAAATAAACCATCGAGGAAAAAGAAACTTCACGTGACTGCTCTCCCCCCACCGATTGAATCAATGTTTCAGCTTCCGGGGTGAACTCATCGCGTGAATGAATGACCAGGTCTGCTCCCAAAAGGCTTTTGGCCTGATCATCGATGGTGCTTTGAAGATTCACACCCAATGAACTGATCGCCACCAGGGCAGCGATTCCCAGGACAATGGAAAGTGAAAAAAGAAGCAGGCGCCTGCGACTTGCCCGGGTGTCCCGCCATGCCATTCTCCAGACCCAGGGATTGAGCAGGACCGAGTTCACGAGTAAGTTTCTTCTGAAATAATGCCGGAATGAATCCTGATCCGGCGCTGACACATCCCCGCAAGCTCCAGGTTGTGAGTCACCAACACCAGTGTGGTGCCTGCCGAACGGTTCAAATCGAACAGCAGCGAAATAACTTTCTCGCTGTTTTCGGTATCAAGATTTCCAGTGGGTTCATCAGCAAAAAGAATCTTAGGTTGATTGATGAAGGCCCGGGCCAGCGCCACCCGTTGCTGCTCACCCCCGGAAAGTTGCGCAGGATAATGCCGGAAACGAGCTCCCAGCCCCACTCGGTCCAATAGTTCCTTTGCCCGGGAAAGGACCCCGGTTTCTCCCCGCAATTCTGCCGGGACCATGACATTTTCCACGGCAGTCAACGTTGGAAGCAACTGGAAATTCTGGAAAATGAACCCGACCGTTTGGCTCCGAAGCGCTGCACGGCCATCTTCATCCAGGGAAGTAAGTTCCGCGCCGTTGATGCTGATGGTGCCGTTGCTGGGGCGATCCAACCCGGCGCAGAGCCCGAGCAGTGTTGTCTTCCCGCTCCCGGAAGGACCGATGATCGCGCAGGAGGATCCGGTAGCCAGCGAAAAAGTCACCTGGTTCAGGACAGTCAGTTGTGAGTCGCCACTCTGGAAATATTTGGAGACATTTCGTACGTCCAGCATCAAAGGAGATTGCATGAATCAATCCGTTCCTGAATCAGACGATCAGGTACGGAAAAAGTTCAAATTTCGTTTTATCGCGCTGCTTCCTCTGCGGCAGCGGTTAACATCACTTCCGCAAGGGTCACGTAGGTCACGCCAGGCCTCTGCGGTTTCAGGGGTAAACGCAGGGCCGAGACCTTTCTCCAGCGTCCAGAGAAGTGCGGCGCCGACAGTGTCATAATCTTTTTTCCGCACCCCATACTTCACATGACGGCGACCCAAATCCTGGACTGCAGCAAGAATCTGTTCCAGGTTGGTCAATCCTCGAACGGCAATACCAATCATTTGCATCAATTTTTTACCCTGTTCCCGGAGATCACTGGTGAAAAGTGGCTTTAGTTCAGGGTCCAGTTCAAAGAGGCGACCATAAAAAAGGGCAGCAGCCTGGTCGCTGATCGGCAGCACTTTTTCCCAACTGCTTTGGACGAGACGAACTTGCTCAGCTGTCATCCCGGAATGCTAAATAGATTCTGCAGCGGAGAGCAAGAACTGTAGCGGATGATCAGGAACGAAGGCGGTAAAGAAACATTTCCTCGTTCATGGGTTCCTCAACAAAGAAAAGGCCTTCCTCTTCAACCGGAGCAGCCATGACGGTTTCCCATTGGTTTGTAGCAGGGTGAGACCGTTCGAGAACGCAATTTCCAGCGGTCGCAGACCAGGAAAGACGGAGTTTTTGCCCAACGACAGCGATCTGCAAACGAGGAAGTGGAGGGACATCCCGAATGATCAGAGTGGCCTCCGCCCGGGTAATCATCACATTGCTTCCTGCATTCTGAAGCAGCACCTGGATAGTTTCATTCTCTTCTGCCTCTTCATCATGAATCACTGGAATGGAAATGATTTTGAATGACTCGCCCGCTGCGAAAACCAGCGTCCCACCCTTTGGCTTGAAATCAACTCCACTTGTGGCACTGGATTCGGTCACCTGATAGTCAACGGATGCCGACCTCCTGAAATCGCCTGTCCTGACAACTGTCACCAGGGCATTGGTTTCATTCTCATAAACCAGAAACTCACTCGATTGCAGTTCAATATAGGAAGGCGTGTCATAACTCATGATCTTCATCTGGGCAGAGGAGTCCAATGAATACGCCGAAAACAGCGTCGCAACAAAAATGGCGATTTGGCGGTGGGCTTGCATGGTTTCTTTCGTTTTGGTTCCACAACGCGAGTAGAACCAGTTTGAAAGTAAACCGGATGCTGAAAACGGAAATTGGGAGCCAGCCTGTTTCAGCTTCAAGCCTGAGTACTTGTTACAACCTCAGTTTAACCCTTATTCTGCTTCTCGAGCATTTGCCACCAGCAGTGGTGAATTATCATCCTGTAAATGGAAGAGCCAATCATTGATCTCCAGAGCGACCATTACTTTATGGGGGAAGCGTTGCGACAGGCAGCCAAAGCCTATGAAGCGGAGGAAGTCCCTGTCGGTGCGGTCATTGTCAGGGAAGGTCGAATTATTGCACGGGCATGGAACCAGGTGGAAACCTTGCGGGACGCAACCGCTCATGCGGAAATGCTGGCAATTACCCAGGCGGAAGAGTTGGTGGGAGATTGGCGTCTGACGGATTGCACTCTGTATGTAACGAAGGAGCCGTGCCCGATGTGTGCAGGGGCAATCGTGCATGTACGACTGCAACGAATTGTTTTTGGAGCCAGCGATCTCAAAGGAGGCGCTGCCGGTGGCGTGATGAACCTGCTGCAATGGCCTACCCTGAACCACAAAAGTCTGATCACCCAGGGGGTAAGAGAGGCGGAATGCAGGATGTTGCTGCAAACTTTCTTCCAGGAACGAAGGAATGAGGCGTTGAAACGGCTGCCAAAAGAGAAATTGCCGGATGATGAGGTTTAGCGCCTCACCGGATTAAGCAATTTTCAGGAACATGTTGACCTTGTGGGTCAACGGAGAACGGCGCAGGCAGGAAACAGTGCAGAGCCGGCGACAGGCGCGGGTTCCGGCGCGAATCCGTTTTGCCATTTCGCTGTCCCAAAGCTGTTTAATCGTTTCTGTTCCAGTCAACATGTTGCCGATCGGAGGATGATAAGGGCAAAGCTTCACGTCACCATCCTGAATCCACATGTTGTCCGTACCGATGTTGCAGAACGGTTCGCTGGGATCCATCTCCAGCTTGTTCCTGAAGGAAACGTCACGGGTATTGTCATTATCTTCCCGGACCAGCTTTATCATTTCGCGGAAACCCTGTTCCGA
>JANRLX010000016.1:0-52367 GCA_033762115.1 Verrucomicrobiota bacterium | reverse complement strand
GGTGGCGCCGGGACCAGGAGTCAAGGGGATGATCCGGTCAGCGAGGAGCAGCCCTTCATCGACATCATTGGTGATAAGCACGACGGTTTTTTTGTTGGTCTCCCAAATGCGGCTGATTTCCTCCTGGAGCGTGGCGCGGGTGAGCGCATCGAGCGCACCGAGTGGTTCATCAAGCAGGAGCACCTGTGGATCGATGGCCAGAGCGCGGGCGACTGAAACGCGCTGGCGCATCCCGCCGGAAAGTTCAGCTGGGCGTTTGTTGCGGGCAGGGGTCAGATTGACGAGGGCGATATGTTCTTCGGTGTGGTTGGCTTTTTTCGCGGCAGACCAGTTCGGGAAAACCTGTTCGACTGCAAGATAGATGTTTTCGTAAACAGTCATCCAGGGGAGGAGTGAGTAATTCTGGAAAACGATGCCCCGGTCCGGACCGGGTTTGGTGATTTCAAGGTCATTGAGGGTCATGGTGCCGGAATCCTGCTGAAGCAAACCACCGATCAGGGAGATGAGGGTGGTTTTCCCGGAGCCGGAGTAGCCGACAATGGCGACGAATTCCCCTTTGTTAATTGAGAGGTTGATGTCTTTGAGCACTTCTGTCCGGGCATGACGGTTTCCAAAGGACTTGGAGACGTTCTTCAATTCGAGGAATGGCATGGTCATGCTGTTTTGAAGCGTTGCTCGACGAGGCTCATCAAGCGATCAAGAGTAAATCCAACGATCCCGATGGTGAGAATACAGAGGATGATATGCTCATAGATGAGGGAGTTGTATTCCTGCCAGAGGAAGCCACCGACCCCAGGAGCCCCGGTGAGCATTTCAGCGGCAACGATGACCAGCCACGCAATCCCCAAGCTTAATCGAAACCCAGTAAACATATAGGGAAGCGTGGCTGGAATAAGTACTTTAAAGAGAGTTTTGGTGCGGGAAAGTTTGAGCACGCGGGCGACGTTCAGGTAATCCTGGGGAATGGCGCGGACGCCGACAGCTGTGTTCAAAACAGTGGGCCACATGGCACAAACGGAGATGGTGAAAAGGGCCGCGGGGCCAGGTTTTTGAAAGAGAACCAGACCCAGCGGAAGCCATGCGAGAGGGGAGACCGGACGCAAGACCTGGATCAATGGATCAAAGGTCTTGGTGAACGTCTTGGAGAGGCCGAGAAAGAACCCGATGGGTGTGCCGATCAGGAGGGCGATGGCATAGCCTTTTGCCACGAGGACAAGGGAGTACCAAGTGAAGCGGAGAATGCCCTGGTCCATTTCGCCCCGTTTTTCAAAGGGTTTTTGAACATAGAGCTTGCTCTGTTCCCATGTTTTGCCGGGGGAGGGTAATTCCTTGGTCCATGTGGCGCTGGAGAGTCCCCACAAGAAGAGGACGAGAATGCAGCCCAAAATCGGAAGGACCAACCAATCGAGTTTAAATTTACTCATGATATTATCCCTTGAGGCTGTGAACAGGAAATGACTTTGCGTATTCCTCAGGTTTGGTGGGGTCGAACGTAATATTGTCGAAGAGTGTCTCGGGTGAATTGTCAGGGCCACCATGGGTGTAGCCGAGTTCCTTCATGGCGCTTTCATAAAGGTCCGGACGCATGACCTGTTTTGCAATGGCATCGTAATCAGGTGCGCCTGTGGTGAGACCCCAGCGGCGGAATTGAGTGAGAAACCATTTGGCGTATTTGTACTGAGGATAATTGCAGTTGCGGCTGCTGAAGATCATGTAGTTGGGATCTTTTTTGGTGCGTCCATCGCCGAAGTCGTAATCACCAAGCATGCGGCCAAGGATGGTTTCAGGGGGACAATTGATGTAAGTGGCTTTACTGACGATGTCAGCCTGTTCCTTGCGATTATCGAGTTGATCAAGCCAGACGCTGGATTCATGCAGGGCTTTGAGAACAGCGGAGACGGTTTTTGGATTTTTATCAGCAAACTCTTCGAGGAAGGCGCAGACTTTTTCAGGATGATCCTTCCAGATGTCCTGGGTGTTGAGGGAGGTGAAACCGATACCATCCTGAATTGAGCGGGCGTTCCAGGGTTCACCGACGCAAAAGCCGTCCATTTTGCCAATTTTCATATTGGCCACCATTTGTGGAGGGGGAACGGTAATGAGGGAAATATCCTTGTCCGGGTTGATGCCGCCCGCGCCCAGATAGTAGCGCATCCACATGGCGTGAGTGCCGGATGGATAGGTCATGGCGAAGGTCATTTTTTCAGCAGCGGCTTTTTCCACGAGCGGCTTGAGGGCTTTGGGATCATCCTTGACGACACCTTTGAGGGAGGCCTTGAGGGTGATGGATTGGCCGTTGCGATTGAGAATCCAGGGAATGATCATGGATTTCCTGGCGCCGCCGCCCAGCCCCATGGTGGAAGAAATCGGCATGCCAATCAGCATGTGCGTGGCCTGGTTGTCACCGCTGGAAAGGGAATCGCGAATTGCCGCCCAGTTCGCGCCCTTGGCAACAACGGAGTTGATTCCATATTTTTTAAAGAACCCTTTTTCATGGGCGATGACAATGGGGGAGCAATCAGTGAGCGCGATCATTCCGAAACGGACCTGTGACACTTCGGGAGCGTCGCTGGCGAAAACAGTTCCGCGCCAGGAAACCGGGAGCCCGGCCAGAAGGGTGGCGAGGGAGGTTTTTTTAAGAAATGACCGACGAGAGGCGAGGCCCTGATTATTGGTGCTAATTTTCATTATTGTCCTGGAGTCCAGGTAGATTGTTGTCTTTCCCTTTTCAAATTCAGTCGTGAGCAGCAATGCTGGAGTTGTGCCAAAATTTCGGTTGGTCTGCCGGTTGCTAACCAATCATTTAATATGCGGCATGAAAGTGATTCATACTCTAAAGCACCATTCGACAGCAGACAGCTCCGGGCTTTTCTAATCCTTGCAAAAACGGGGAGTTTTACGATTGCAGGGAAGAAATTATTCCTCACGCAGTCGGCTGTAAGCCATGCGATGAAAGCCCTTGAACGGGATGCAGGCTGTCGTCTTTTTGACAAGGTGGGCAAAACTGTGGTGCTGACCCAGGCTGGAGAACACCTCTACCACCATGCGCAAAAAATATTAAATCAGATGGACCAGGCGCGTGAGACTTTGGAGCATCTGGGGAAGTGGGGTCAGGGGCGGTTGCGGCTGGGAGTCACCAGCACCGCTGCGCAATATATTTTGCCGCCGGTACTGCGGCAGTTCCGGACGAATTATCCACAATCGACAATAACAATTGAGCCGGGAGACACATTCCACGCATTGAAGCTGTTTGAGCAAAACCGGATTGACCTGGCGATCTGTCTTGAGCCTCCGAATTCTCCGGAAATTACTTTTTTGCCATTGTTTACCGATGAGCTGGTTTTCCTGGTGGGGGAAGGGCATGCGTGGGCGTTGGAAGGAAAGCCGGCGCGGGAACAGATTCCGAAGCAAAATTATATTTTGTATAATAAGCGGAGCCTGACATTCAAATTTGTGGAGGAGTATTTCCGGGAAGAGGAGATGGTTCTGAATTCGTTTATTGAGATCGACAACATTGAGGCGATGAAGGAGTTGGTGAAGCTGAATATGGGAGTCAGCATCCTGGCGCCGTGGATTGCGAGGAAAGAATTGACGGAGGGCTCATTGGTGGCGTTTCCCCTGGGAAAAAGAAAGCTGAAACGGAACTGGGGAATACTTCATCATAAAAACCGACGTCTCAGCCTCGCGGAAGAGACATTCGTGAAATTGTGTCGAAACAGCACAGAGGCATTGTCCGGGAATGAACCAGCCAAATAGAAAAGCGCCGCAGATTATTGCGGCGCTTCATTGAATTTCAGCGATTAACTACCTGAGAGTGCGCCTTCGGTGGGAGCGCTCTGCTGGAAGACCAGCTTGTCGTTTTCCACAGTGACCTGGATGGGCACTTGCTCGGTGAAGCGGCCCTTGAGGATTTCCTCAGCGAGCGGGTCTTCAAGGTAGCGTTCGACGGCACGACGCATTGGGCGTGCGCCATAAACAGGATCGTAGCCCTTTTCGACGAGGAAGTCGTTGGCCCTGGGATCGAGTTCAAGTTTGATGTTCCGGTTTTTGAGCCGTTCCATGACTTTCTTGATTTCAAGGTCAAGAATCTGGATCAAGTCCGGCTTGGTCAACGGATTGAAGACGATGACGTCATCCAGGCGGTTGAGGAATTCAGGACGGAAGGCGCGGCGCGCTTCATCCATGATTTTGTCCCGCATGCGGTCGTAATTGTCCTGCTCGCTGCGTGAGCCGAAGCCGATGGTGCTGTTTTTGCGGATTGTTTCGGCACCCACGTTAGAGGTGAGGAGAATGATGGTGTTTCGGAAATCAACGACCCGCCCGACATTGTCAGTGAGTTTGCCTTCCTCCAAAATCTGGAGGAGCATGTTCATGACGTCAGGGTGGGCTTTCTCGATTTCGTCAAAAAGCACGACAGAATAGGGTTTCCGACGGACCTGCTCGGTGAGCTGGCCACCTTCTTCGTAACCAACGTAGCCGGGAGGTGAGCCGACAAGCCGTGACACGGTGAATTTCTCCATGTATTCGGACATGTCGAGCTGGATGAGCGATTTTGCATCGCCGAACATATGTTCCGCCAAAGTCTTTGCCAGAAGGGTTTTGCCAACACCGGTCTGGCCGAGGAGTGCAAAGGTGCCGATGGGACGTTTGGGGTCCTTCAAATCGGCACGGGACCTGCGCAAGGCTTTGCACAGGGCGCTGACAGCAGTGCGCTGGCCGATGACGATCCGTTCCAATTCCTGCTCCATGCTCAACAAACGCTGGGCTTCGCCCTGTTCCATGCGTTTGAGAGGGATGCCTGTCCACTTGGCCACGACCTGAAGGATATCATCATCGCTGACGGTGACGCGGGTTTCTTCACGCGCTGTTTTCCAGGCGGTCAGGACGGCTTCCATCTTTTCCTTGGCCTGCTTTTCCTGGTCACGCATGGAAGCAGCACCTTCAAAGTCCTGTTCCTTGATGAAACGCTCTTTCTTCGTTTTGATTTCCTCGATTTCGTTTTCGAGGTTTTTGACATCAGGCGGGCGGGTCATGGCCCCAATCCGGGCGCGTGAGCCAGCTTCATCCATCAGGTCGATGGCTTTGTCGGGAAGAAAGCGACCGGTCAGATAGCGATCGGAAAGTTTGACGGCAGACTCGATGGCCCCGGGGGTGTAATCGACCTTGTGGTGCTCTTCGTATTTCGATTTGAGCCCGTTCAAGATGAGGATCGCTTCCTCGACTGAAGGAGCTTCGACCTTGACGCTTTGAAAGCGGCGTTCGAGGGCGGCATCCTTTTCGATGTATTTGCGATATTCGTTCAGGGTGGTGGCACCGACGCATTGCAATTCACCACGGCTCAAGGCGGGTTTGATGATGTTGGAGGCATCCATGGTCCCTTCAGCGGAACCAGCGCCGACGATTGTGTGCAACTCGTCGATGAACAAAATGATGTTTTTGGCGCGACGGATTTCATCCATCACAGCTTTGATGCGTTCCTCGAACTGACCGCGATATTTGGTACCGGCGACCATCAAGGCCAAATCAAGGGTGATGACTTTTTTCTCGCGAAGAAGTTCGGGAACGTTGCCCTTGGCGATTTCCTGGGCAAGACCTTCGACAATGGCAGTTTTACCGACGCCAGCTTCGCCGAGAAGGACAGGATTGTTTTTTGTGCGGCGGCAAAGAATTTGAATGACCCGTTCGATTTCATTGCGGCGACCGATAACGGGGTCCATCTCCCCTTTGCGGGCGATTTCGGTGAGATCGCGGCCAAATGCCTTGAGGGCAGGAGTTTTGACTTCTCCTTTTTTATCTCCGGGGGAAGCTTTTTCCTGGGAGCCACCACCGCCAGCTGCCTCGGCGGAGGGACTTTCCTCAGGGTTGTTGAAATGAGGATCGAGTTCCTTGAGGATTTCCTGGCGGGTCTGCTCGATATCGACATCCATGTTTTTGAGGACCCGGGCGGCGACGCCATCCCCTTCACGAAGCAATCCCAGGAGGATATGCTCAGTGCCGACGTAAGTGTGGTTCAAGGCTTTAGCTTCCTTTGCGGCGAGAGAAAGGACTTTTTTGACCCTGGGGGTGTAAGGGATGTTGCCGATCATTTTCTGATCGGGACCGGTCCCGACGAGTTTCTCGACTTCCATGCGGACGGTATCGAGGTCGAGACCAATTTTTTGAAGGACATTGACGGCGACACCCTGGCCGAGCTTGATCAAGCCGAGCAAAAGATGCTCTGTCCCCACAAAGTTATGGTTAAAGCGGTCAGCTTCCTTGCGTGCGAGCGCAAGGACTTGCTGTGCTCGGGGAGTGAAGTTGTTCATGGCTTCGTCGCTCATACAGATAATCCCAAGATGCTCCGGTTATTCTTCCTTGTCCAGTTTTGACCCACTGGTTCCGGCATTGTTTGTGACAGGACGACTCACCAGCTTTAACCGTTCGCGGAGCATATCAGAACGGAGCATGTCCCTTTCTTCAGCGGAGAGTTTTTCAGAGTAGCGTTTCTGCAAATGGGCAGGCTGAGTGTTGATAAACAGCTCATCCACAACGCTTCGTTCAACACCCGGAAACAGGCCCAAATCTACTCCCAAACGCATTAAAGAGAGGAGATTCATGGTTTCCTTGGAGGAGATGCTGTGAGCATTGGCGAGAATGCCATAGGCCCTTCCAATATGGTTGAAAAGAACCTTGGGTTTTTTCTCGAGCAATGATCCCCGGGCGTTCTCCTCATGCTCGATTAATTGAGCGAGCACCTTGCTCAGCCGTTCGACAATATCTGTCTCAACTTCGCCCAGGGTCATCTGGTTGGAAACCTGGAAAATATTTCCCAAAGCTTCAGTGCCTTCCCCGTAGAGACCGCGTACTGCGAGCCCGAGTTTGTTGACCGCCTGAACGATCTGATTGATTTGCTCGGTCAGGACGAGAGCGGGGAGGTGAAGCATGGCGCTGACCCGGATGCCAGTGCCGAGGTTGGTCGGGCAGGCGGTGAGATAGCCCAGCTCAGGGGAGAAAGCGTAATCGAGTTTTTTCTCAAGGGAGGAATCAACCTGATCGATGGCCGCCCAGGCTTCCTTGATCTGCAACCCCGGATGGAGGGATTGCATGCGGAGGTGGTCCTCCTCATTAATCATGACGCAGAGGGATTCCTCCTTGTTAAGGACGAGACCGCTGCCAGCATTTTTGGCGGCGTGTTCCCTGCTGATCAAATGGCGCTCCACAAGTATATTTTTATCAAGCGCTGTGAGATTATCCATGGATTCAGCAAAGGCATTGGCCATTTGCGGAAGGCTTTGGACTGCAGGACGAACGATCTCAAGGGCTTTGATGCGATCCGGCTTTTTGGCGTAACCCGGAAAGGGGAGAGAGCGAAGATTCCGTGCGAGGCGGACGCGACTTGAAAGAACGATGCGATCATGCGGTCCTGAGCGATGGCTCATTTCCGCAGGTGAACTGAGGAATTCGTGGATGCTCATTTTGTCGGAGAAAGTTCACCCAACTTGACGCGGACATGTTTCAGTTCGTCGCGGATTTGGGCAGCGGATTCAAAATCCTCCTCAGCGATGGCTTTTTCCAATTTTTTCTGAAGGGCTTTCAGTTTGTCGGCCAAATCCTGGGATTGTCTGAGAGATTGAGGCACTTTACCGACATGGCGGGTGCCTTTGTGCATCGTTTTGAGAAGCGACTCCAGACCTTCGCTGAAAATTTTGTAGCATTCGGAACATCCAAGGCGACCGGCTTTTTTAAAATCGGCCTGGGTAAATCCGCAATGAGGGCACTTAAGCTCTCCACCCCCGGCGGATTGTTCAATCTCCTGGGCAGCGCCAAGACCGAGCAAGAGATCAGCCAGGGAAAATCCGGTGGGATCGTCAACCCCCTTTTCCTTGGAGCATGCTTCGCAAAGATCGACCTTTTTGGTCTTTCCTTCGACCATTTGAGTCAGGTGAACGGTGGCGACGTTTTGTTTGCAGAGGTCACAAAGCATATTGCGCTAAATTGTATATCGACCGATTGGTTCTGATAGTCAAGAAACAGCTCAGTGAAACAGCAATCATCGATTGGAATGGCACTGTTTGCTGTTCATCGACAGGGCTCCCGATTACTTAAAGATGAGAGCACCTGAATTCTGAACGAGTTCATGGTAACGCTTCACAAGTTTCCTGGTATAAGGGCCAGGTTGTCCTGAGCCGATCACCCGTGCATCGACCGTAACCACAGGAACGAGTTCGGCGCCAGTGCCTGTGAGGAAGCATTCTTCGGCGTTGAAAACATCGTAACGGGTGAGGTTGGCTTCGGCCACCTGCAACCCTTCTTCATGAGCAAGTTCCATGACAACCCCGCGGGTGATCCCGTAAAGGGCTCCTGCATAAAGAGGAGGGGTCAGAAGCTGGTTGCCACGGACAATGAAGAGATTGTCGCCGGTGCATTCAGCCACGTATCCTTCTGCGTTGAGCATGATGGCTTCCTCGCAGCCGCCGTTGTTGGCCTCGATTTTTGCCAGGATGTTGTTGAGATAGTTGAGAGACTTGATTGCCGGGTTCAATGCGGAATGGAGATTGCGCGTTGTAGGGACGGTGATGATGGTGAGTCCCTTTTCGTAAAACTCCTTTGGATAGAGCTGGATTTTATCGGCGATGATGATGATGGAAGGGTTTTTGCACTTGTTGGGATTGAGCCCAAGCGTGCCGACACCACGAGTGACCACGAGACGGATATATCCTTCGCGAAGGTTATTCTGGCGACAGGTTTCGGTGACGGCTTCGCAGAGATCCGCATGGGACATGGGAATCTTGAGGAGGATGGCCTTGGCAGAATAAAAAAGGCGATCAATATGCTCCTTCAACTTGAAGACGCGATTGTTGTAGGCGCGAATGCCTTCAAAAATTCCGTCGCCGTAAAGCAATCCGTGGTCAAACACGGATATTTTTGCGTCCTGCTCGTCGTAAAACTTGCCGTCGATATAGATTTTCATGCAATCCGAACTGGAACAGTAGGGAGTTCAACGAGCCCAATCAATTTGTAATTTCCTGCTAGAGCCGAATGCCCTGTCGTTCTGCCATTTGAGTGAAGAGGCCGTTTTGGCGGAGGAGTTCCTCGTAACCGCCTGTTTGGACGATCAGGCCATTTTCGAGAATAATGATCTGGTCGCAGTTCCGAAGCGTGGACAGGCGATGGGCAACGCAGATCACAGTTCGATTTTCGGAGAGGCGGTCAATGGCGGATTGGACTTCGGCTTCAGCCTGGGAATCGAGGGAAGCGGTGGCTTCATCGAGGAGAAGAATGGGGGCGTTACGAAGGAATGCACGGGCAATGGAGAGACGCTGGCGTTGTCCGCCGGAGAGAGTCACGCCACGTTCCCCTACGCGGGTTTGATAACCGTTGGGAGTTTGAAGGATAAAATCGTGGGCGAAGGCTGCCTTTGCCGCGGCTTCGATTTCCTGGGAGGTGGCGCCGTGACGGCCGCAGCCGATATTTTCGGCAATGGTTTGATCAAAAATGACGACATCCTGGCTGACCAATGCCATTTGTGAACGGAGATCATTGATCGAAGCGTCACGCAGATCGATGCCGTCGAATAAAATGCGACCGGCTGTGGGATCGTAGAATCGCAAGACCAGACTGATAAGGGTTGATTTTCCGGAACCACTTGGCCCTGCGACGCCGAGTTTTCTGCCGTGTGGGATGAGGAGGGAAATGTTGGAAAGAACAGGCTGATTCCCATAAGTGAAGCTGACATTTTGGAATTCCAGCGCACGCGTGAACGTGGGGATGGGAAGAGGATTGGGTTTTTCGAGAACCGTTGGTTTCAAGCTGAAGATTTCGAGGAGGCGCTGTGCGCCGACGCTGGCCTGCTGAAAAGTAACGTGCAAAGTCCCGAGCTTTTTAATTGGCGTGTACATCAGAGTCACGCCGGTCAAAAAGGCGATCAGGTCCGGAATGGTTTTGTTCCAGTAAAAAATGATCACGATGACGACACCGAGGCCGAGGGTTGCGATCACTTCGATGATCGGATTGACCAGTTCCTTTGCCTGAACATTTTTCATCCCGGTGGAAACAATCGTTTTGTAGATGGTGCGGAACTGGTCGATTTGCCGGTTTTCAAGGGAATAGGCTTTAATGATACGGATGCTGGAAAAAAGTTCGATCAGCAAACTATCCTGGGAGATGGCGCTGGAGCGGGCCTGACTGACAGCCTTGCGGGCTTTTTTTCCGAGAATGCGAATTGGTATGACCATCAGGGGAGTAAAAATCAAGGCAAGCAGCGTAAGTCCTGGGTCTGTAAAGAAAAGGACCGTGACGAGGGCGAGAATGCTCATCGGTTCTTTGATTAAATCTGAAAAGCCAAGACTCAGGCAGCGATAAAGAGCGGAGGTGTCTGCATTGATCCGGGCCATCAGGTCGCCCATGGTGGTTTTATTAAAAAAGTCGAGGGAGAGAGAATTCATTTTGATCAGAACATCAAGGCGCATGTCCTTGACGACACGTTCACTGACCCAGCTCATGCAGTAACTGCTGAGATAACCAACGTAACCGCGAAAGCCAGCGAGCAGAGGAAGGAACATCAAACCGCCAAGGATGTTTTGCCAGGTGAGGGGCGCCCCTTTCTTTGGCAGCCAAGGATCGATGATATTGTTGAGGCGTTGGGCGATTCCGGAAGAGAAACGTTGGATGGGCTGGCGAATGAAATCAAAAGCAGCAGGAGAGGGGGTGGATGTTTCGATCCGGGGAGGGGGTGGGTCCAGGCGTTCGAATAAAGTTTTTGTCGCCCAAACAAAAGTGGCATTGGAGAATCCAAAGAAAATCCCCAACAAAATTCCCAGAACGAGCCGGGTGGAATAACGGCGCAAATAAGGTGCGCCAAAGCTCAATATTGCTCTCAGGTTGCTCAACTGTGAAACAGTAGAGGGACAGCAAGGCTTCTCGCAAGCCGGGTTTCTCAAGGGAGAAAAAAAGCCGCAGGATAGCCTGCGGCCTGGAGAAGGACCGGAACCGTTAATGACTATGGAGCGAGCCGGTAAAAGCGGTGAGGTCGTGATTTGGCATTGGCATCCAGAACCTGAACCTGAGGACTGGTGAGTGTGACATTGGTCAGAGTCGTCCAGCCGTTCAGTGATTCGGAGTATTGGACGGTGTAATTACCACCGGTTTGTCCGGAGACTCTGAGCACAAGGCCGCTGCTGTTCATCGCGACTGGTGCGATTCCTGGTGGCGTTGCGGGAGGATCAAAAAACAGTCCGCTGACAATGGCATTAGGTCCCACGCTTTTCTGGAAACGAAAGCGGACATTTCCCTTGATGTTCCAGACGAGGTATTTGCCTTCACTGAAATTGGAGATGGTCCGGGTATCGAGCAAAGCGCCGGAAACCGCGTCGAACAGTTCCACTGTTTGAACGCGGCCGAGATTGTCCCAATCGAGACAGTATATAGCCACACGGTGTGTCAGGGTGTCGGTGAAGCTGGTATTGATTGAAAGCTCGGTTGCGGAATACCAGACGCTTGCGATTCGACTACTATCAGATCCTGGTTTGAGCAGGGCGCGAAGGTCGCTCGAGGAATCAGTCCATGTGTAATCCTGTTTTCCGGAGGCGGCAACGGTGACATAAGCGGGGTAGCTGCTCGATGTCCCAAAAACATGATAACCCTGAGAACCGTAGGCGCTGTTCCAATCTCCGAGGGTTGCGGCATCCTCGCGGATAAAAGTGGCCTGAGTTCCATTTGAGGAGCCACTGGTCACTGTGAAGGTTGCGCTCTGCACTGGGCTTTCATTCATCCCGGTTTTGAAAGCCCTGGCTTTCAAGGTGAGCGTTTGGCTTACGGAGATGGCAGTTGTGTATTGGGGGGAACTGCTTGTGGGGGTGCTGCCATCCGTTGTGTAACGGATCGTTGCTGAGGGAGTCGCGCACGCGATTGTGACCGAGGTGTTGCCGGTAAAGGTGCCTCCAGAGGGGCTGATGACTGGAGTTGCAACAGTCCCGACGTTTCCTGCCACCAGGGTTATTCCGACTGGAGCGGAAGTTGTTGCAGCGCCTTGAGCATCGGTGGCGCGGGCGGTGAGGCTGAAAGAGCCGCCAGCAGTGGGAGTCCATGACAAAGTGTATGGCGCGGTTGAATCCTCACCCAGTTTGGTGGCGCCGGAGAAAAACTCCACTTTTGCAATGCCATCTGTGTCAGCGGCGATTGCGGTGAGAGACAGCGTGGCGGGAATGGCCAGGGTGGAACCGTTGACCGGAGATGTCAATGTGGCGGTCGGAGGATTATTGCCCGGCGGAGTGCCGTTGCGTCGGATGACTACTTCATCAATCCAGCCGTCGAAATCCCCGAGAGTGAGGGTGACGGATGAACTGCGTCCCCAGTTTGCGAGTTCAGTGCTGGCACCGGAAGCAATGGTGTTACCATTCAGGCGAACGGAATATCCGGAACGATCAAGCTGGATGCTGAAGTGGTGCCATTTTTTAAGGGCCAGTGCGGATTTTACTGCCGTGCCAGTCCATGCGAATTGCCCGCCGCCTTTGACACAAGGGCCGGCATATTTGTCTTCCATCAAGGCAAGGTAGGCATCCCAACTGTTTTCGAGGCGAAGAATCTGAGCCACGTCCCGATTCCACGCCTTGAATTCATTGATGTAAATCATGGCCTCAAGAGTGATGGACTCCGTGCCTGGTTGTGTGAATAAGGTGCCGGGCAAAGTAGCCACTGCTGAATCGTTCAAATCGAGAAAGCGCAGCGCAGCACCGGAGCGAGTTTGCAACCAGCCAAGATTACTGACATCGAAAAAGGTATTTCCCGCAATTGCGAGCGTGCCGCCGATGCCTGTTGAGTCACTGCCAACGTTGTTCAAGTGATAAACCGAAACTATGCCGCTGCCCGGAGCCACTTCGGCGGATTGATAAGAGTTGGGTGGCTCATCCAATGAAGTGGTGGCGGTAAAATTTGTTTTGGCAATGACACGGCGGCCGTCCGGGAGCAAGGCCTCCGCTTCGATCCAGGTGTCACCCACATATTTTGGAGTGAAACGATTACTCAAACCGATAGTGGGATTGAGATAACGCACTTCCCAGGTAATACGGGCGGTGGAGAGATCGATTCCGGGCGCTGTCATGCTGAGGGTTGCAAAAGAGTTGACTGGCAAGGCTTCGGGCCTGATCCATGACAACGAATTCGGTAGTCGTATTGAAGCTGTCACCCCAGCGATCGTAATAGGGATACGGCGCTGAGGTTGCTCCGTCAGGGGGATAAGCCAGGCCGCCGAGCTCGCTTTGGTACGGGTAGAGAAAACTGAACCCGGCCTGGATGTTTCCCAAGGGAAGGCCCGCGGGTGGCAAAGTCTGATGATCGTTCTGGGCGACATGATGGACAATATCGCGCTGCCGTTTCCAACCGAGGCCGGTGATGAATGTCATGTTCACGGGGTTACAGCCCGCTTCATAGTTGAAGTTGGCCACCACCGTTTCGAGGTAATCGGTGCGGGGGGTCAGTTGATATGCAACCGTGACATCGAAGGCGCGCTCACTGGAGAAATACCATCCAGCGCTGCGATACTGTTTATTTGTGTCCGGGAAGCTTGTGCCGTAGGAACTGTCACGGGAAAAGCGGACATGATCGTCGGCTGCGAGCTTGATTTCATTTTCGCATTTGGCGAGATAGGCAGCGTCCAGTTGTGACGATTGCAAACGTCCGCTGCGGGCGGCAAAGGCATAGGTGCGGACGGCGCATCCATATCCTTCAAAGAGACGCCACCAGCTCCAGCGACGTGTGGATTCAGCATTGGGATCAGGGAAAAATTCCTTGAGTTTCTGGTGATAAAGAGGGTTTCCGGTGGCAACGAAAAGGGCCGAGGCGGCCCAGGCCAGCTCATCGTCATGCATGAATTCATGTCCGTAATGGGTGATTTTCTGATAAGCGCCATCTTTTCCGTACCGCGCAATCGCGTTCATCAAAAAGGTCCAGCCGAGCTGGGCTTTTTGCAGGTAAAGAGCGGCTTCAACAGGAAATTGCGCCTTGAAGCGGGGCGAGGAGCCGATCTCTGCAAGAGCGGCAACGGCAGCGGCAGTGACCGCGGTGGTCTTTGGCCAGACGACTTGGGGATCACCGAACTCTGGTAGCACATTGTCCTCGTAACGCCGTTCCTTCGGATAAACGAGGAAATAGAAACCGCCGTCCGCATCCTGCATGCGGGCGAGGAAGTCGGCCTCCCACTTTGCTTCCTGGAGAATGTCACTTTTACCATCGCCACTTTCGGGAAGACCCATGTTGTCGAGTTCACCCACACCGGTGAAAGCATCTGCTGCGAAAACGAGGTGATGAATCAACCCGGCGCTGTTGATGGTGTATTTGCTGTAATCGCCAGCATCATGATGGCCGAGCGCAACATTTACTTTTCCCTGCGTAACGAAAGGATAGAGACTCGCGTCAACGGTGTTCAGGCGAGGTGCAGTATGCCGAGGTTCGTTTTGCCAATCAGCAGTGACGGTGGCCAGGAATTCCTGAACTTTGGCAAAAGCTGAGGTGGGGACCTCGGCAGGCGCGGCATGGCAAAGGGCATGTTCATGTCGCGTGAATGGTTCTTCATTTGAGCCGCCGCAGCGTTGATGGTATAAACCGAGAGCGAAAGCGCGGGCAAACAGTGCCGGGGTTCCGGAATCAATTCGAAATGGGAAAGACGCGCCCATTCCGGGAACCATAAGCTGGTATTCTCCCGGGGTGGTGAAAGCAGAAAAATCCGCTTCATACACCTGTTGGTAAGGAAGGGGGCTGTAACTAAAGCCAACGTCCCTGCGCAAGGTCAGGGTACCGGTGTGAACGACAGCGGCATCAGTAACGCGAACCAGCTTGAATCCATTGGCAGCCGGGATCGTCAGTTCGCCCCCGCTGCCAAGGTAATAACCGATCATGGCTTTCTTGGGATGGTTTGGGGCATAACCAACGTGGTTGGCATGGATGGCCGGACTCCAGCGAAGAGGGCTGTTGGTGGTGACAAATTGCCTGCTGGTGGTCCAAAGCCGGGAGTTTGGATTCAGCACTTGCACTGTCGTGTTCTCCGGCAATGGAGAGTTGAGTTCGAGATAGAGGTGGTTGGCCATCCGAAGGTCACGTACTTTCAAAGGGGCATAAAGAGGGCGGCGTTTGAAACCAACTGACTTGACCTGGACGGGTTGATTGCCGGCTGTGACGGTGAATTCCTGGATGGCGGGTAATGAAAGTGTGAAGCCAGCACCGACGAAATTCCATTCAGCGGGAGGCTGGTCGGCGCTTTTTGTATTGATCAGGGTCAGTTCCAGCATTGTGGGCGTCAATACGCGCAGGCTGTAGGAGCCGACTTCCGGCATTGCGAGACTTTGCGAGTCATCGATGACGGCATCGGCGGCGATGGGAGCCACAGATGTGGCAATGAACGCAAGTGTCGCGACAGCAAGAGCAGAAAATTTTTGTTGAACCGACTTCAAAATTTTTTTGGTTTCAAAACGGCTTGGAGCGAGCTCCAGTGATTTCCGGTCATGGACCCGGACCAACTTCGTGAATGGTTTTGGAATCACGGGGTGGCTCTAAGCAACGGCCATGCCGAATCGAAGCGATGGAAGAAATTACCAAGGCAAAAATTGTAGATTGTCCGATAGCAGGACAGCCTGGAGTAAATCAGGACAAGCGGCTGGTCAAAATTTGCCGTTGATGGCGCAAGAAGGACACTCGACGAGGCAGGGCTTGCCTCTATTCAATACAATGCAGAAATATTTTCCTTCGATCCCCCAAAGGGGGGATTGCATTAAAACTGGCAGAGGATCATATAAAAGCATGGGAACAGTGGCAGGAAATCGGGCTGTTGAAGTTGAACTATTGGTTTCCGGGATGACTTGCAGTAACTGTGCGAGGCATGTGACTGAAGCGTTACGACAGGTGCCCGGCGTGACCAGCGCTTCTGTTTCGGTTGAAGAGGGGAAAGCTCGGGTGCAATGGCAAAGCAGGGAGGTGGCAAGTGAGGAGTTGCTTTTCAAGGCGCTGAATCAGGCGGGTTACGAAGGGAAATTGCCCGCATCTGCGAAGGGAAGTCTCTGGGATGAGTGGTCCCCTCTCCAGGGATGGCGTTTCAATGTCGTGATCGGCAGTGCAGTAACCATTCCGCTGATGTTCATGGAGTGGGTTCTGGGTGTCGGCATGGAGCGCTGGTATCAATGGCTCTCGTTCGGACTTGCCACGCCGATCCAGTTGATTGGCGGGTTGCGTTTTTATCACGGCGCTTACCGGCAGTTGTCAAACAAGCAGGCGGGGATGGACACGCTGGTTTCATTGGGTTCCACAGCGGCTTATGGATTCAGTGTGTGGGGATTATTTGCTGGCTGGCATTCACATCTTTATTTCATGGATTCGGCGGCGATCATCACGTTACTGAGTATCGGTCACTGGCTGGAAGCCAAGGCAAGCGCGCAGGCGGCAGCTGCATTGAAAGCGCTCCTGCGCCTCGCACCGGAGAGAGCGATTCGGCTGAATGCCGATGGCAAGGAGGAGGAAGTGGCGGTGGCGCAACTTTCGCCCGAAGACCTGGTTCGCCTGCGGCCGGGAAACCAGATTCCGACAGATGGGATAGTCCATGAAGGGAGTGGCTCAGTGGATGAATCCATGCTGACTGGTGAATCATTGCCGGTTGAAAAAGAGCGAGGCGGGAAATTGTATGCGGGAACAATCAACCAGGACCGGCAATTGACCATGCGCGTCACCGGGGTAGGGGAACAGACAGCGCTTTCGCAAATCATTCAGGTGGTGCAACGGGCCCAGTCCAGCAGAGCCAATATCCAGCGCCTCGGGGACAAAATCAGTAATGTGTTTGTGCCCATCGTGGTGCTGCTCGCATTGGCAAGCGCTTTGTGGTGGGGCTTTGCGTTTGAAAGCGCGAATGCTTTTTCCCAATGGCTGGGCACGATTTTCTGGAACGCGCATACACCATCCTCTCCGCTGGCCGCTGCCATCTACCATTTTGCAGCTGTGCTGATCATTGCCTGTCCATGTGCGATGGGAATTGCAACTCCGATTGCAATCATGGCGGGGACCAACGCGGCGGCGAAGGTGGGAATCCTGATTCGGGATGGAATTGCGTTGGAAAAAAGCGGTCATATTTCCGCGGTGCTTTTTGATAAAACGGGAACCCTGACAATGGGAAAGATTACGCTGGTTTCCGCTGAGCGTGTCGGCGGCGGGCTGACAACCGGCCAGGTGCGCCATCTTGCAGCCTCTCTGGCAGCTGCATCGACGCATCCATTGAGTCGAGCAGTGGCAGTGGCGCAAACACCGCCGCTGATGCCGATGGAAAATGTGCAGGAGATTCGAGGCTCAGGATTGATGGGAGAGGCGCTTTTAGGTGGGACAAAATCGTTCGCACGACTGGGTTCGCTTGCATGGCTGCGTTCCTTAAACATCAAAACGGAAGGGAGTGAAGCTTTTATTGCGAAATGGTCGGCGGAAGCTGCAACGATCCTTGGCTTGAGTTTGAATGAAGAGCTGGTGGGGCTGATTGCCTTGAAGGACCAGATCAAGGCACATAGCCGGGAAGTCGTTCAACAGCTGCTGAATTCAGGAAAAACAGTTTATTTGGTCACTGGTGATAGTGTTGCGACGGCGGAAGCGGTTGCGCAGGCGGCAGGCATTCCAAAGGAAAATGTTTTTGCTGAAACTCGACCGGAGAAAAAGGTGGAGGTGATCAGGGCATTACAAAAAAAGGGGGAGCGGGTGGCATTTGTGGGAGATGGCATCAATGACGCACCTGCATTGACTCAGGCTGATCTTGGAATTGCCATGAGCAATGCGAGCGATGCGGCACGAAACGCGTCTGATATTATCCTGCTCCGCGCGGACATCGAGGGAGTCCCGGATGCGCTCGCCCTGGCACAGGGGACTTTGCGGGTGATCAAGCAAAACCTTTTCTGGGCGTTCTTTTACAATGCCACCGGTGTGCCGCTGGCGATGTTTGGCCTGTTCAGCCCGATCATGGGCGCGGTGGCGATGGGCCTCTCTGATCTGTTGCTGGTGGGAAATGCGTTGCGATTGCGCTGGTTCGTGAAGCCGACTGTCAAGAGTTAGGACCTGTTATCGCCGCGTGAAAATGACTGTCACCAGATAGATGGCGGCAAGGAACGAGATATCCGTGGGGCCAACCGGCAAATCAAAGTGATAAGCGATCCAGAATCCGACAATCGCGGAAAGTCCGCCGATCAGTGATGACAGCAGGAATAATTGTTTCATGCTGGAAGCGATTCTGTGGGCCGTGAGTGGTGGAATGATCAGGAACCCAAAAGCAATCATTGGACCTACGGAAAGCACGGAAACAGAGATTGTGGTCCCCAGGAGAAGGTACAGGACAAGGTCCCAGACCAAAGGGCGTTTGCCAAGTGTGATCGCCATTTCCCGATCATAGGAAACCAGCAGCAAAATGCGCCCGAAAAGGAAAAGCACGGAACAGACAATCACAAAAGCGATTGAGGTGGTCACAAGGTCACGCAAGGAAAGAGCTACCAGTTCCCCTTTCAAAAGGTTCAGCCAGCCACGTTCAGCCTGGGGACATTTTGCCAGCATCAAGACACTGAGTGCTGTCGCAACGACGTATAGCGTCCCTAAACGTCCCTCAACCAGGCCGCGACCGCGACGTTCCATAACCGCGAGCACAATGACTGCCACGAGTGTGAAACTTAAGGAACCCACAAACGCCATCGTTTGTTCGCTGGCATCGTGAATGGGTGAGTCGTGTCCGGCCAGGATATGAAGCGCCAGGGCAAACGCGATTCCAGTGGATGATACCTGCGGCAATGCAATACCGAGAAAAATGAGCCGCCGTAACACAAGGAATATTCCCAGAATGGGAGAAATCAGGCCAACCAGCACGCTAACGTAAACGGAGTTGCGCAACAAAAAATCCGGGGACAAAATTTCCTGCAGCGTGTTCACTGAAGCGCTATCCCGAACAGTTCACCGACACGCTCTGGAGATGCCAGTTCTGTGACTTTGCCATTAAGAAGTTTACCCCGGTGAACCCAGAGCGCCTGGGGGACATACTGGCGGGTGAGATCGAGATCATGGGTGACCATCAGGATTGTGGCCTGCCTGTTGCGGTGCAATTCCGAGAGAAGCGCGAACAGTGAGTTCGCCGCCGAAGGGTCCAGGCCTGCGGTGGGTTCATCCAAAAGCAACAGGGAAGGATTGGTCAACAAGGCCCTGGCGATCAGAATCCGCTGTTTTTGGCCGCCCGATAGCTCAGTGAAAGGGTGGTGCGCGAACTCTGTTGCTTCAAGCGTCTTGAGAAGCTGTTCCAGTTTTTCAGTGTCACTTTTCGCGAGAAATCGTCCTGGCGTGGCCCGACCATAGGCACCCATTTGCGCAACTTCCCGTCCGGTAAAAAGAAAGAGCGGGTCGAGTGAATCGCGTTGCGGGACATAGCCGATCCCGGGCGTCTGGACAGTAAAGCGAATCTCTCCTGCCATTGGTTTAAGGATGCCGGCAATGGTTTTCAGCAAGGTTGTTTTCCCGCTGCCGTTTGCACCAAGAATTGCATGAAATGAATGGAGCCCAAGGTCGAAACTGAGGTTGGCAAGCACCGGGTTCCGGCCATATCCCACACTGAGATCCCTGACATGGATTAACGGTTGTTCGTTGGCGGGCACTTCAGTTCAATGCCTTTGCAATTTGTGAAACCACTCCATCGATCCAGTCAAAATAAGCGGATGAAGAGCCGATTTTTAATGGCATGACAGGAACCACCAGCACTGATGCGCCAATGGATTCGGCGATGCGTGAAGGGGTGCGAGTCGAACGATTGGGCTCGATCAGGATCAGTTTGACATCACCGTTTTTCTGCCCGGTGATCAGGTCGGTAATGTGGCGTGGAGAAGGCTCAATTCCCGGCTTTGGTTCAATCGTCCCAACCAGCTGCATGCCATACTGGCTAAGGAAATAGTCATACGATTTGTGATAAGTGATGACTTTGGTTCCCCTGGCTTTTAGCAAAGCTTGTTCCCAGGCGCGTTGCTTCTCATTCAGTTGCCCACGAAAAGCGAGCAGGTTTTTCTGATAAGCCGGGGCATGGCCTGGATCAATTGATGTAAAGGCGTCGGCAATGGTTCCCGCGACAATGGAAGCATTCCGTGAATCCATAAGGTAATGAGGATTGCCGCCGGGATGCACATCCCCTTGAGAGCGATCCACAGGCCCTGTTGCCTTTTCAAGCAACGAAATTCCCCTGGATGCGATGATGTGCCCTGGAGAATCACCGATAATTTTAGGGTTTCTCGCGTTCTGGACCAAAGGAGGAAGCCAGCCGGATTCCAATTCAGCTCCTCCTTCAATCAGTACATCCGCCTTATTGAGAACGCGATTAAAGCTGGGACGAGGATCAATGTAATGGGGATCTTCAGTTCCCTGGGCGAGGGAGACAACGGTTGCTTCATCCCCGCCGACCGCCTGGGCGATGGCGGCCAGTTCCGGCAATGTGGCCACGACCTGAAGCCTGGCATGCAAGCTGGCGGTGAGCAGGGCAAGCAACCCTGCAACCAAGGTGAAACGGGTTTTCATGCTTTAGAAACGGTGCGCTCCATGTGCTCCGAGCAGGAATTCAAACTGCAGCCAGATCGAATGATCCATCCCAAGACCCTTTCGATCATCCAAATTATACTGTAACCGGATTTTGGAAAATTCGCTGGGGTACCAGGTGATATTTGGTGACAAACGCCACCGCTCGACGCGCTCTGCGTCGGGCCCATAAATTAACTCGTAAGCCCCGTCATCCTTGGGCGCGACCCAATCTCCCCGCACGGCTGCAACCCATCCCGGAGTGAATCCATAAGCCACCTGCGAATAGAAGCCATAGTCCGTCAGCTGTTCTGCCGGGATAAAATCGGCAACGGTATCCCCGTTGAGATCGTTGTCCGGAACGCCGTCACCGTCGATGTCCTCGGTAAATTCCGCCGCGTCATATTGCCGCAGCATTGCTTCGGTCTGCCAGCTCACGAAGGGAAAACCTTTCGTATGCTTAGTCGGTTTCCATTTCCAGAAAAGATCGACCCCATAGATTTCAGTATCGCTGTGCGCACCTGAAGCATTCGGTCCGAAGGAAGCCGAACTCCCAAGCAACAACACCTGGGTAACAGTCGGCTCAAAGGAAATTTCAAACCTGGGAGTGAAGAGAAGGTCGTTGAGGCTCTTGACTCGTTCCACAGAATGCAAACGGCCCAGGTAAGGCTCATCTTCATGGCTGTTTCTGAAGCTTTGGGCTGTCTCGCCCTGGCTGTTCTGCACGGCGAGGGAGAGCATGGAATAAAATGGAGTGGGCACAAGCCAGGAGAGTCGCGCACCTGGGTTTCGCAATCCATCAGCACCAAAAAAGCGGGAGTTTACCAGGGGTGCATCGACGAACTGCCATGCATGAGGATGGGTGGGATTATGCCTTCCGAATTCAGTAAGAAATTGACCAGCCCGAAGCTGGAGGTTTGCGGGAAGCGATAAGGTTTCAAGATAGGCTTCCTCCAGTTCCACGTTCGATTCCCCTTCAGAATCGATAAAAAAGAGGATATTTGCCTGTCCCCTGAGATAAGGATCAACAATCCCGGTGAATGTCGTTTCAAGGCTTTGCAAAGTGAATCCACGCTGGTTTGGGTCGTGACCTCCTGGATTAAGTGTCTCAACATCTTCCGCTGTCGAAGTTCCTGCCGCAACCAAAGCATCAACCGCGACATCCAGATAACTATTTCCACGAGATCCCAACCGGATCGGATCGGTAGGAGACCAGGGCTTCTGCGCACCACTGGGCAAAATAGAACTGGCCGTTGATGAAGAAGCAGTTACGTTCGTTGATTGGGGAGCCTGGGACTGTAAAGCATTCAGTTTTTGTTCAAGGTCTTCGGTCCGCTTGCGCAGGTCCGACAATTCACGCTTTAAAGCTTCTACATCAACAGTTTGCGCTGATACTATCAAATGAGAAAAGATCGCTCCAACAAGCAAATAAACCCAATTAAATTTCATAGTTCTGATGTTTAAATCCCAAATCGCGACATGCGTTCGGCTACTCTTGAAAGAACCCATTACAAATTCATCGGCAACCATGCCGTTTTCCATTTGGCATAGTAATGCCTATGGAGGCTGGAGCGGTCTTGTTCATCCAAAGGATTGGGGCAAAACTCAGGTTCGAAGTCAAATCCATTAAGGAACGTTGCGAACTGCGTGGATATACTATTCACCCAAATGGGCGAGCTTCCGATGATAGAGGGAGAGCCGTAGACAACAGGGAAGCTCTTTAGCCAAAATTTCACTTGCATGAATTCTGATATTATGATTCAATAAGTTCAGGTTTGAACAGAGCTGCCCTGAACAGACTGGAAAACATATGACATTTTCATCAAATTTGGTTCGAAGCGGTCTGATTGCCGCCGGGCTTTTGGCTGGCAGCACCTCTTCTCACGCAATTGTTTCCCTGGTTTACGAGTTGGACCGCAAAGTCACCTCTAGCCCTGTCAGTGTGAATGAAACATGGCTGCGGGCCACCTTCACTGAAGTTTCCTCCACCCGCGTTGATCTTGTGTTGGAAGCTGTGCATCTGGATGGAGGTTTCCTTGGTAATTGGTGGTTTAATTACTCCGGAAGCCCTTCAGATTTGAATATGTCGGTGGTTTCCAAGACTGGGACATTCGGTAATTTTTCGCTTGGCTACCAGAGTGGTTCCAAAAAAATCAATGGCTTTGGGAACGGCCTTGGTTCGTTTGATTTCGATTTCAACTTGACGATCAAAAATAATACCGGCGCGAACCGTTTTGATAATAACGATTCTGTTCGCATCAGTTTCATTGATGCCGGTGGGATCAATGCCAGCGACTTTGCCCTGGCTGAATCACACGGTCTTTTTACCATGGCCCATGTTCAGGGTGTGGGATGTGATGAAGATAGTGTGAAAATCGGCGATGACGAGATTCTTGTTCCAGAAACCAAGACCACGCTTGCAGGTATTTTCCTGTTGGGCGGTGTCCTGGCATTGGAACGCGTCCGCCGAAAAGCTGCCGCTCCTGCTGCTTCCGTGTCTGCAGCCTAATCTCTTCAGTTTCTCTCAGGCAGGCTTCTAAACCTTAATAGGGTGCCTGCCTGATTTTATTTTTTTTCAATCTTCTCCATTCTCAAAATACGTTTTGTCCGGTCGCTGCCCGGGCTGTTTTAAAAATCTTCGGTGTCCTGCACGAGTTCCGAAGAGATCATACTACCCTATGTCTAAAAATATCTTCATTACCGGTGTCAGCTCCGGGATCGGTCTTGCGCTTGCGGAAGAATTCCTTCGGCGGAATAACACTGTTTACGGTTTGAGCCGTCGAAAACCGGTCCAGCTGATGGGCCATCCGCAATTTCAATTCAAACAGATTGATCTGGAACTTCTGGAAGGGACCAAACCCGAAATCAAGGAACTGCTCAAGGATGCTCCACAGTTGGATCTTGTCATTCTTAATGCAGCCATCCTCGGCCCTATTGCCGACCTTGCAGAAACTTCGTTGCATGAGGTCAAGCGGGTGATGGACATCAACCTTTGGGCCAATAAAGTGGTTTTGGATTGCTTTACCGAACTCGCGTTGCCAGTTACCCAGGTGGTGGCGATTTCCTCGGGCGCGGCGAGCAGTGCAAACCGGGGATGGAACAGCTACTCGATTTCCAAGGCGGCTCTTAACATGTTGATTGCGCTTTATGCCGCAGAACAGATGGACACCCATTTTACAGCCCTGGCCCCGGGGATTGTTGATACACCGATGCAGGCGGAACTCGCGGAAGTGCCCCATGATGGCAGGTTCAATTCACTGGAAACCCTTCGGCAGGCGCGGGGCACCCCGATGATGCCAGAACCTGAAGAAGCGGCTGAACGGTTGATTACTGCGTTTGAAAGTTGCAAACATCATTCCAGCGGATCATTCCTGGATGTCAATTCGCTCGTGCGCCGCTCCTTTTTCAGCCATGCCTGAGCAAGAGGATGAGGGATGGCCTGCTTGCCACGCGGAAGGGTGAAGTTTAGAATACCACTTTGCGCACGTGCATAGTGAAGCATTTACAATTTTTGGCCTGACCATTTATTGGTACGGCATCCTTGCCGCCACCGCTTTCATGGTGGCGTTCTGGAGCGCTGGCAGAAGGGCGAGCCGTGAAGGGATTCCTGCTGAAGCGATCATGAATCTCGCGCCCTGGATTATCATTGGGGCAATCATTGGAGCACGCCTTCTGTATGTTCTGAGTTACTGGAAGGAGGAGTTCGCTGGAAAACCGCTTTACGAGGTGATCATGATTCGTCGGAGCGGCTTGGTTTTTTATGGCGGGCTGATCGGTTCATCCCTGGCCACCATCCTTTATTGTTATCTCAAGCGCTTTGCCTTGTGGAAAATCGGTGACATCATGGCACCCAGCGTGGCCCTCGGGCATTTTTTTGGAAGGATCGGTTGTCTTATGACAGGCTGTTGCTACGGTCGCCCCACCGACCTTCCCTGGGCGATCCATTTTCCCAAGGAACATTGGACGCATGGGGTTGGAGTGCATCCAACCCAGTTTTATGATTCGCTGCTGTACCTGCTGCTGTTTTTCGGGTTGATGTGGCTTTACAATCGCAAAAAATTCGATGGTCAGATTTTTGCAGCTTACCTGATCGGCTATGCCTGCCTGCGAGCGATTGTTGAATCGTTCCGCGGAGATTATGACCGCTATTTCATTGCTGGATTGACCACGCCGGGCCAGGCGATCAGCATCGGGATCATGGCCACGGGCCTGGTGCTCTGGTGGATGCTCAGCCGAATCAAAAGCAGTTCACGCCCAGCCGTCGCCTGATTTTACATGGGTGAACGGCGGGACCAAATCGTTGTGGAGCAATCGTACCCCGATCTCCGCCTGGATGTTTTCCTGAAAGAGAAGTTTCCGGCGGTTTCCAGGGGTGCCTTTCAGCGGCTCATTAATGATGGACATATCCTCGTGAATTCCACTGCCGCCAAACCGACCCAAAGCCCGCGTGCAGGGGATCTCATTGACATTTCGTGGCCGGAGCCGAAGCGGGCTGAGGCATTGCCGGAGGAAATTTCCCTGGAAATATTGTTTGAGGACGCTGATCTGCTGGTGATTAACAAACCACCTGGTTTGGTTGTGCACCCTGCCGTGGGCCATGATGAGCATACATTAGTAAACGCGTTACTTCACCATTGCCACGGGCAGCTTAGCGGGATTGGTGGGATTGCCCGCCCTGGCATTGTCCATCGACTGGATAAAGATACGAGCGGCTGCATTGTTGTGGCAAAGAACGACACAACCCACCTTGGGTTGAGCGTCCAATTTGAGCAACGCACAGTAGCAAAAAGTTACCTGGCATTACTCTGCGGCCTGTTGCCGGAAAAGAGCGGGGAGATCAAAGCGGCTATTGCGCGGCATCCGACCTATCGAAAGCGAATGGCAGTAACTAAAGATGGAAACGGAAGGGAAGCCTGGACGAGTTACCGGGTGCTGGAACGATTAAAGGCTGCGACCCTTGTGGAGGCAACGCTCCATACCGGTCGCACCCATCAAATCCGCGTCCATTTTCAACATCTGGGATACCCGCTGGTGGGGGATGACCTTTATGGCGAAAGGCAAAACAAGCGGCTTGTATCACAGACCCGCTTCAAACCTTCTCGCCAAATCCTGCACGCCTGGAAACTCGCGTTCACACATCCAACCAGGAAAGTGGAACTGCAATTCATCGCGCCTGTCCCGGAGGATTTTAAAGCTGCGATCAGAACTCTTGGAGGAACGTTCGAGGTTTAAATTATCTCGCATAACTGAATCCCTTCAGGCGCTTGGCGGGTCGAAAATCAAATGGGGGTCCCAGGTGATTTTGCATTCAGGACAGTCATAAAGGTAGCGTTCGGAGTCGGGTTGTTTTTTGGCCGTGCGAGGGCTAAGTCGTCGAGCACAGCGGGGACAACGGACGAAATAATACATGTGAACCAGGCAAATCAGTGCGACCGTGCAAGGGATCAGGGCGTAAATCCAGTTATCAAGCCAGGCGATGAGCAGGATGCTGGAAAAAGCTGTAAACCCAAAAAGCCGAGAATAAATTTTCCAAAACGGCGGCATTTTTTGCGTATAATACGAGGGATCCTCTTGTTCCATAACCGACAATTTAACTTCAGATACGATCGATTCAAATATGCGAAAGCAACTGACCTGAGTTATTCTTGTTCTTCTGTGAATAAGCTGGGATAAAATGGGTATAGTCTGGGTAAGTTATGCTATCCTCTTTTCCCTGAATTTTGTTTTCTTTGTTGAGCCATGATCGACACTACTGACGCAACCTCCGCCTCTCCGGATTTTCGAAAGGGACGCCGCCGTTCGGAAAAACCCGCTTTGCCATCGCCACCGAAAATTGATCGGTTGCCGCCGCATTCGATTGAGGCGGAGCAGGGGGTGCTTGGATGTTTGTTGCAGGCGCCGAGCGAAAGCCTGGGGATTTGCATTGAAAAATTTAAGCGTGGCAGCGAGGTGTTTTATGACCTGCGGCACCAGCATTTATTCGATGTGCTGGTGGGGATGTACGACGAAAAGAAGCCGATTGATATCATCACGGTCCAGCAGGTTTTAAAGGATCAAAATCAGCTTGAGGGGATGGGAGGCATCGCTTACCTGAGCGCTTTGGTGGATGGGGTGCCCTCCGCGGCAAACCTGGAATATTACACCAGTATCGTGCGGGAGAAATTCATCCTGCGGCGGATGATCCAGACCTGCACCGGGGTTGTGGGACGGGTTTATGAGCACGAAGGAAACGTGGATGGGTTGCTCGATGAAGTGGAACGGGATGTCCTGCAAATCAGTGAAGATCGGGTGGAGGGGAAATCCCAGGCAATCAAGGACCTGGTCCACAAGGCAATTAACACGATTGAGGATTATCACCAGCGACAGGGAATGTTGACGGGGCTGGGGACTGGTTTTCCCGATCTGGATCGAATGACCAGCGGAATGCATGGGGGGGAGATGATAGTCATCGCGGCGCGTCCCTCGATGGGCAAGACCTCGCTGGCAATGAACATTGCGGAGGCTGTTTGCATTGACCAGAAGCAGCCGGTGGGGGTCTTCAGCCTTGAAATGAGCGCGGAGTCGCTGGTGTTGAGGATGCTTTGTTCGAGGGCGCGTGTGAACATGCGCAATATCCGGGACGGGTTTCTGGCGGAACGTGATTTTCCGAAATTGACGGGGGCCGCCGGGAAGCTGGCCGGCGCTCCGCTATTCATTGATGACACTGCGGGATTGAGCATTTTACAATTGAGGGCGAAAGCGCGGCGGATGCATCAGCAGCATGGGATCAAGTTGTTTGTGATTGACTACTTGCAGTTGCTGAATTCTAGTTCCTCACGAATCGAAAACAGGCAGCAGGAGATCGCGCAGATTTCCAACGGGGTGAAAGCTTTAGCGAAGGAACTGGACGTGCCAGTGATCGTTTTGGCGCAGCTGAACCGTGAATTCGAGAAAGACAAAAGCCGAAAGCCGCGATTGTCTGACTTGCGTGAATCCGGCGCGATTGAACAGGATGCCGACCTTGTGGCTCTATTGTATAAAGCCAATGCGGATAAAGGGAGCGGTGAGGAAGAAGAGAACGCAGGATCGGACCTGCAGGCTGTTCCAGTCAATCTGCTCGTAGCCAAACAGCGAAATGGACCGACCGGGGATGTCCATTTGACATTCCTGAAGAGTTACACCCGCTTTGAGAGCGCGGCCAAAGTCGCAGCGGAAGATATGCCTGCAGATTAGAAGTTTAATGAAATTTGTTGTTCGTCGATGGACATGTTTTGTCCTGATTTTGTGTTCCCTTGTAACTGCCTACGGGCAGGCGTCCCAAACTATCGAGAAGATCGAAGTTCGCCATATTGGGCCGGAAGCAGCGAGTGAATCGCTGATTCGCGGAAATATCCGGATCAAGGAGGGTGACACCTACACCCGCACCAGTGTGGATGATGATGTGCGGAACCTTTATGCCACCGGATTATTTTACAATATCCAGGTGGCAATGGAACCGGGTGAGAAGGGGATCAAACTGGTTTATGTTTTGCAGGGAAAGCCAGTGCTCTCCGAGATCAACATCGAAGGAAATCAAAAGTACAGCCGCAAAAAAATTCTCAAAAAGGTTTCTTCAAAAACAGGCGATCCGCTCGATGAACGGAAGCTTTTCGCAGATGCCCAGGAAATCCAGAAGATGTACCAGAAGTCCGGTTATCAACGGACGGAGGTCAAATATGTCCTGAATATCGAGGAGAGCGCGGGGCGGGGAAGCGCCACGTTCGAGATCAAGGAAGCGCCAAAAATCAAGATTGAGGATGTCCAGTTCATTGGGGCCGAAGCGTTCAAGCAGCGAAAGCTCAGGAAAGCGATTAAAACCAGGCGGCATTGGTTTCTCTCATGGATCACCGGCAGCGGGGTTTTGAAGGATGACCAGTTCCAGGAGGACAAGGAGACCCTGGCGGATTTTTATCGTCAGGCTGGCTATATCGATTTCGAGATTCAGGACATCAAGTACGATTACGTGAGCCCGAATAAAATGATCATCCGCTTTTTTGTGGATGAGGGGCAGCAGTACAAGGTGGGAAATGTTGAACTGAAGGGGAACAAGGAATTCAAGGCCGAAGAGATCAGGAACGGGATCATCTCCGTGGGCACCCCAATCCGGATGAAGATGCTGGAGGGTGAAACTTTCACACCCAAGGGATTGAGCGAGGACATTGAGGCCATACGGGATTTTTATGGGTCTCGCGGTTATGTGGATACCTGGGTTCGGGCGATTAAAAACCCAAATACCGAACGGGGAACGATGGATCTGGTTTACCAGATCATGGATGAAGAGAAGGGAAAATCGTTCATTGAGAAGATTGAGATTCGTGGCAACACCAAAACCAAAGACAAGGTGTTGCGCCGTGAATTGGCGGTGTCACCCGGGGAAACCTTTGACATGGTGCGGGTGAAGCGGAGTAAAAGCATCCTTGAACAGATGCAGTACTTCGACAAGGTCGAGACTGAAAAGGAAGACACCGATGTTCCAAACCGGAAGAACCTGATCATCGACGTTGAGGAGGGCACGACCGGGCATCTGGAACTGGGAGCAGGATTCAGTTCAATCGATAGTTTGTTTGGCTTCGTCGGTTATCGCGAAGGAAACTTCGACCTGTTCAATCCTCCCTATTTTCGCGGCGGTGGGCAGAAATTGCGTATTGGTGTGACCATTGGGTTGAGGCGGAAGAATTACGAAATTTCATTTACGGAGCCCTGGTTTTTAGGGCGTCGGTTGGCGCTGGGAGTCGATCTTTACCATAGCGAGCTGAATTATTTCAGCGATGTTTATGACCTGACCCAGACTGGTGGGCGACTGAGCCTGACCAGGGCATTGCCCTATAATTTCAGTGCCTCGGTCAGCTACACACTGGAAAATATCAGCATTGATGATGTTGATCCATTCGAAGCGCCTTTGGTCATTCAGCAGGAGGAGGGAAGCACCCTGGTCTCCAAGGTCGGGGCAGGAATTACCTACGACACGCGAAATAATGCGGTCAGCCCCTCTCGTGGGCAGAAAACCGAGTTGCTGACAGAACTGGCGGGTGGACCGCTGGGAGCGGAAGCGGATTTTTACAAACTTGAGCTGAGGACATTCTGGTATTTCCCCGGTTTTTGGGAGGGACATACCTGGGAAATCATCGGCAAGAGCGGTGTGGTGGAAGCGTATGACGACTCGCCCCGGGTCCATCTGTTTGATCGATTTTTCCTTGGTGGCGTGACTTCGCTTCGCGGGTATCGTTATCGCACAGTGGGACCGCATGAGCAGGCCCCGAACGGGAATTTTGAACCGGTGGGTGGAAATACCTTCTGGATGGGTTCGGTGGAATATTCCATTCCGATTATCGAGCGGCTTAAATTTGCGCTGTTCTACGATATCGGTAATGTTTATGCCGACAGTTATGACTACGATTTTTCGGAATATTCTGATAACTGGGGTGTCGGGATACGTCTGAATATTCCGAGGCTGGGGCCGTTGCGCCTGGATTACGGTATTCCGATCCGGCATGATGACCGGTTCACCAGTGACAGTGGAAAATTTCAATTTAGCGTAGGCTTTACTCGGGATTATTAAAGAACACATGAAAATGATGAATTTGAAAAGGGTCGCGGCATTGATCGCGGTGATGACAGCATGTTGCATCAGCGTCAGCGCGCAGCAGCAAAAAATCGGGATCATTAACCTGAAGACGGTATTCGACGGTTATTACAAAACCAAACAGGCTGATGCCCAGTTGAAAGAGCGGGCAGGGGAAGCCGAGAAGGTGATGAAAGGAATGCGGGAGGATTTTGAAAAGGCCCGTGATGAGTATCGAAAATTGATTGAAGGAAGCAACGATCAGGCGGTCTCCGCCGAGGAGCGGGAGAAGCGCAAAAAAGGCGCGGAAGGGAAATTGTCCGAGTTGCAGGAAATCGAAAAAAGTGTCGTCCAGTTCGAGCGACAAACCCGTGCCTCCCTGGAAGAACAGAAACGGCGGATGCGTGACACGATTCTGGATAAAATCCGGGAATTGGTGAACGCCAGGGCGAAAACAGCGGGCTATACCCATGTGATTGACACTGCTGCCGAGAGCATCAACCAGACTCCAGTTCTGTTTTATCACAGCGGGCAAAACGATCTTACCCAGGAAATTCTAACAGCCATGAACGCTGACGCTCCAGCAGGCAACCTCGATGCCCCGGCGGGAACTGCCAAAGAGACCAATTCCGCTGTCAAGCCGCTGCCGGACGTGTTCAGCAAATAAGGCAACTTTTCATCTCGAAGGGCACCGGTTGTTGATGAACTGCAACCGGCGTTCTTGCGTAGAGAGACAGAAGCCGGTAGCGTAGGCGCAGTGCAAATCACTCAACAACTCGCGCTTTTCCTGGATAACCGCCCTGGCATGCTGGCGCGTGTTTGCGATGCGTTGAGTGCGGCAAAAATTAATATTTTCGCCATTTCCAGCAGCGACACCGTGGATCATATCGTCATTCGAATGGTGGTCAGCGACAGTCGCAGGGCATTGGAAATTTTCGAAGAGCATGGAACATTGGTTGTGACTTCGGATGTACTGATGATCGAAGGATCCAACAAGCCGGGAGCCCTCGCGGAGATTGCCCATAAACTTGCCAAAGCAAAAATCAACATCGAGTATGCCTATTGCGCCACCAGTCCCAAGGCACAAAAGGGGTTGCTGATCTTGCGTGCTGCCGATCCAAAAAAAGCGCTCAAAGTGCTGAATAGCTGATGGTTCTGTCCCATCCGGCTCAGGGCAATGCACCCAACCCCGATCGTTTACGAAATTAATACCCGCTCATGGTTGCACGAATTGGAGCGAACAGAAGGGCGTCCTGTATTTTTGGACACCGTTCCCGAGGAGCAGTTCAAGAAATGGAAACGGGCTGGTTTCACTCACATCTGGCTGATGGGAATATGGGAGACAGGGCCGATGGCAGCACTTCATGCACGGCAATGTTGGGAGCTATGGTGGAAACAGGAACACCCTGCTGAATTTATTAATTCAGTTCGAACCGACCATATTCAAGGTTCTCCTTATGCCATTGCAGCCTACACCCCTGCAGCAAGATTTGGGAAAGGTGCCGCCCTAAAAAGATTTCGAGCGCGACTGCATGAACATGGTTTGAAACTGCTGCTCGATTTTGTGCCCAACCACCTGGGAGTGGATCACGGATGGATTCACCGGTTTCCAAGTCGATTCGTTCAATTGCCGTCAAGCAGCGAAACCTCAATAGAGGTTCGCAGCGGAACGAAAAGCGTATGGCTGGCAAATGGAAGAGACCCTCATTTCCCGCCGTGGAGTGATACCGTGCAGGTAAATATCTTCTCCCCGGAAACAAGGGAAGAATTAAAAGCTGAATTGGAAGAAGTCGCCTCGTTTTGTGATGGCGTGCGCTGCGACATGTCAATGCTGCTACTGAACGATGTCTTTGCCAAAACCTGGGGAAACTTCCTGGACCATTGGCGGATGCCGAAACGGGAATTCTGGGAAGAGACCATCCCGCGAATCAAAGAAAAATTTCCAGACTTTTTGTTCATTGCAGAAGTTTATTGGGGCCTTGAACAACGGATGCAGGAACTTGGGTTTGATTATACCTATTTCAAGGAGCCGTATGACTGCCTGGTCGCTCGGGATTATGCCAGGTACGCAGCACTATTGGATCGAACGCCTCTGCCGCAGCTTTCCAAATCGGTGCATTTTTTGGAAAATCATGATGAAAAGCGAAGTTCGGCCATTTTCAATTTCCAGGAGCATCAAAAAAATGCTGGGTTACTGCTCGCGTTGCCGGGGATGAAATTGATTCATGAAGGGCAGTTGGAGGGCCGCAGACAGTTTGCCCGAATCCAGCTTGTTCCCCGTCCAGAGGAACAAGTGGATAATCAGGTTGCATTCATGTATGATGCATTGCTGGAATTGAGAACAAAGACTTTGATTGGGCGGGGGCGATGTGAGGTTTTGCAGGTAAGATCCACGCTGCACAGCTGCGTGGGCCTTCTCTGGACAAAAGAAAACGAGCCATTTGTTGACCTGGTGCTAAGTACAGAAAACAACCCGGGAATTATTGAAATTCCAATGCCTGTAGCAGGGCAAATTAGCGCAATAACTCAATTGACCGGCGATGAACCGGTTCAGTTTGATTCAATCCATGGAGAGCCTCCGATATTAAGATTGGATTCAGAGCCTTTAAAAACCTCCTTTTATCGGATTTTCCTGGGTGCTTTGCCCCAGCGCAAAAACGTTCAAAATTCTTCATAAAAATACATTGAAAAGGGTGTTAAATCCTATTACACCAGACACTCCAATAATGAATATTGATGCAGTGCAGAGTAGATCGGAAGGCAGAAGCTTGACGGGATTGCCGTCCAAGCAGGGGTTGTACGACCCGCAGTTCGAGCATGACGCGTGCGGCGTGGGATTTGTTGTCAACATCAAGGGGAAAAAATCACACGAAATCATCCGGCAGGCGTTGACTATTCTGATCAATTTGCGTCATCGCGGCGCGTGCGGATGTGAGCACAACACCGGGGATGGCGCCGGTATTCTCATGCAGCTGCCGCACCGGTTCCTCAAGGAAGCGGGCGCGGAGGCAGGAATCAAAGTTCCTGAGTTCGGCCATTACGGTGTGGGGATGGTTTATCTGCCGCAGGATCCGCAGGAACGGGCTGCCTGCGAAAAGAAATTCGAGGAGATCGTCAAGGCCGAAGGGCAGGAATGTCTCGGCTGGCGAACTGTTCCCACACGAAATGAGACTCTTGGCGCAACAGCCAAAATGTCAGAGCCGTTTGTCCGGCAGATTTTCATCGGCCGCAACCCGGCATTAAAGGATGAAATGGCATTCGAGCGAAAGCTGTATGTCATTCGCGCCATTGCCACCCACACCATTCGCCGCGGTAACTTCCTGGGTGGATCTCGCTTTTATATCCCGAGCCTCTCTTATAAGACGATTATTTATAAGGGGATGCTCATGTCCGAGCAGGTGGATGAATTTTATCCTGATCTCGCTGATTCCCGAGTGGAAAGCGCATTGGCGCTGGTCCATTCACGATTCAGCACGAACACATTCCCAAGCTGGGAACGTGCTCATCCTTACCGTTACATCGCCCATAATGGGGAAATCAACACCCTCCGCGGCAACATCAATTGGATGCATGCCCGCGAGTCGATGTTCGAGTCCGAGCTGTTCGGTGAAGACATCAAGAAATTGTTGCCTGTCATCGAAACGGACGGCAGCGATTCTGCAATGTTCGATAACTGCCTCGAACTGCTGGTGCTCAGTGGCCGGTCGTTGCCTCACGCGATGATGATGATGATCCCGGAGCCGTGGGCGAACCATGAAAGCATGAGTGATGAGCGAAAAGCTTTTTACGAATATCACAGCTGCCTGATGGAGCCCTGGGACGGTCCTGCTTCCGTGGCCTTTACCGATGGGTTTGTCATGGGGGCGACTTTGGATCGGAACGGCCTCCGCCCATCCCGTTATTATGTGACCAAGGATGACCTGGTCATCATGGCTTCTGAAGTCGGTGTGCTGGATATTCCTCCTGATCGCATCCTGGAAAAAGGACGGTTACAGCCGGGACGCATGTTCCTGGTCGATACGATCAAAGGACGAATCATTGCCGATGAAGAAATCAAAAAAGCCATTGTCAGCGAGCAGCCTTATCGGCAATGGCTGGACAAATACTTGTTAAAACTCGCCGATATTCCTGATCCGGAACAGTTACCTGAACCGAGCCATGAGACCGTGCTGCGTCGCCAGCAGGCGTTCGGCTATACATTTGAAGATCTCCGCATTCTGATGGTTCCGATGGCCCGCACCGGGGTTGAAGCAATCGGTTCCATGGGAACGGACACTCCATTGGCAGTGTTGTCTGACAAGCCTCAGACGCTCTTCAACTATTTCAAGCAGTTGTTTGCCCAGGTCACCAATCCTCCCATCGATTGTATCCGGGAAGAGATTGTAACCTCAGCCGTGACGACGATTGGCACGGAAGGGAACCTGATCAAGCCGCGTCCGGAGAGTTGCCACCTGATCGAATTGAAATCGCCAATCCTGACAAATGAAGAATTGGCCAAGCTCAGGCATATCGATCAGCCCGGTTTTAAATCCGTCACTTTACCGATCCTGTTCAAGGCTTCCGAACGTGAAAAGGGGCTCGAACGGGCAATGGAAGAGCTTTACGTCAAAGCAACACAGGCGATCAAGGATGGTTACAATATCATCATCCTGTCGGACCGGGGGGTGGATCGCGAAAATGCGCCGATCTCGTCCTTGCTTGCTGTTTCCGGGTTGCACCATCACATGATTCGGGAAGGCACCCGCACCCGGGTGGGGCTGGTGCTGGAATCCGGCGAACCACGCGAAGTGCATCACTTCTCTTTATTGATCGGGTATGGCGCGGGCGCAATTAATCCTTATCTCGCGTTCGAAACGCTGGATGATATGATTCGCCAGGGACTGCTGAAGGATGTGGATCATAAAACTGCCTGCAAAAACTTTGTCAAGGCAGGGGTCAAAGGGGTGGTAAAAGTCATCTCCAAAATGGGGATTTCGACCATCCAGAGCTATCGAGGCGCACAAATTTTCGAGGCAATTGGATTAAAGCAATCTGTCATCGATAAATATTTTACCTGGACACCTTCCCGGGTTGAAGGCGTGGGTCTGGATGTAATCGCCCAGGAAGTACTGTTCCGACATAATCACGCATTCCCATTGAGACCGGTCAACGGCCATACGCTCGATGTGGGTGGCCAGTATCAGTGGCGGCAGGATGGAGAGTTGCACCTGTTCAGCCCGCAAACAGTGCATAAATTGCAGCACGCGGTCCGCACTGACAATTACAAGACCTTCAAGGAATACTCGGCGCTGGTCAATGAACAGGTCAAACGGGTCGCTACTCTTCGTGGGTTGCTCGACCTGAAACTTGCTCCTTCACCGATCCCGCTTGAAGAAGTGGAACCAGTCGAAGCAATCCTGAAACGGTTCAAAACAGGAGCGATGTCTTACGGTTCGATCAGCAAGGAAGCGCATGAAAGCCTTGCGATTGCGATGAACCGGATTGGTGGAAAAAGCAATACTGGCGAAGGTGGGGAGGACCCGGCTCGTTATGTCCGCGAACCGAATGGCGACTCCAAAAACAGCGCCATCAAACAAGTGGCGTCCGGTCGATTCGGTGTCACGAGCAATTATCTTGTCAATGCCCAGGAAATTCAGATCAAGATGGCTCAGGGGGCCAAGCCCGGCGAGGGGGGACAACTCCCCGGTGGCAAAGTTTACCCCTGGATTGCGAAGGTCCGCCTTTCCACAACTGGGGTGGGTCTGATTTCGCCACCTCCTCATCATGATATTTATTCCATTGAGGATTTGGCTGAACTGATTCATGACCTCAAGAATGCAAATCCGCGCGCTCGAATCAGCGTGAAACTGGTGGCTGAAGTCGGGGTCGGAACAGTGGCCGCGGGCGTTGCCAAAGCTCATTCGGACGTTGTCCTGATCAGCGGATATGACGGCGGCACCGGAGCATCACCATTGACTTCGATCAAGCACGCGGGAATTCCTTGGGAACTCGGATTGGCCGAAACCCATCAAACGCTTCTCCTGAACAATCTCCGCAGCCGTATCGTGGTGGAGACAGATGGACAGCTCAAGACCGGCCGTGACGTGGTGATCGCAGCATTGCTCGGCGCTGAGGAATTCGGGTTCGCCACCGCGCCGTTAGTGGCGCTGGGCTGCATCATGATGCGGGTCTGTCACCTGAATACCTGTCCGGTGGGAGTTGCCACACAGGATCCGGAGCTTCGGAAAAAATTTACCGGCGATCCTGCGCATGCGGTAAATTTCATGCGCTTCATTGCCATGGAAGTGCGGGAATTGATGGCCCAACTGGGTTTCCGCACGATCAATGAAATGATTGGCCGCACTGATCGACTGGAGCCACGAAAGGCGATTGATCATTGGAAAGCCAGGGGACTGGACTTTTCGAAATTACTTTATCAACCAAACGTGGCCGATGATGTTGGTCGTTTCGCTTCAATTCCCCAGGACCATGGGCTTGAAGACTCGCTGGATAAACGGGTGTTGCTGGATCTTTGCAAGCCCGCCCTGGAAAGAAGGGAACGAGTCATTGCCGATGTCCCCGTCAGGAATGTCAACCGGGTTGTCGGCACCATTCTTGGCAGCGAAGTGACCCGCCTGCATGGCGCGGAAGGGTTGCCGGAAGATACCATTCAGTTGAACTTCAAAGGTTCTGCGGGCCAGAGTTTTGGCGCCTTCGTTCCGAAAGGAATGACATTGCGGCTGGAAGGTGATGCCAACGATTACGTGGGTAAAGGCCTTTCCGGCGGCAAAATCATCATCCACCCTCCTGCGGGTTCAACTTTTATTGCCGAAGAAAACATTATCATTGGCAACGTTGCTCTTTACGGGGCGACCAGTGGCGAAGTTTACATTGGCGGCATGGCCGGGGAACGTTTTTGTGTCCGAAACAGCGGGGTAAACACCGTTGTGGAATCGGTTGGCGATCACGGATGCGAATACATGACTGGCGGACGTGTGGTGATCCTTGGGTCAACCGGCCGAAACTTCGCTGCCGGCATGAGTGGTGGTGTGGCGTACATCCTTGATGAAAAGAATGAATTTCCTGCACGATGCAACATGCAGGGTGTCACTCTGGAAAAATTGGATGATGCCACTGAGATGGAACAAGTGCGGCAGATGATTCAACGCCACGCCAACTATACGAAAAGCCAGCGGGCCTGGAAGGTCCTGGCTTTATGGGAGGACATGGTTCCGAAATTCATCAAAGTTCTGCCGAAGGATTACAACCGGATGCTCAAAGCAATCAAACGTGCGGAAGATCAGGGCCTGAGCGGCGATGAAGCGGTCATGGCTGCATTCGAGGCGAATGCCCGCGACGAAGCTCGTATCGGCGGCGGCTGATTAATTCTCTTCACCTTTACATAATTAACAAATGGGTAAACCTACCGGATTTATCGACTACCTCCGCGAACTGCCTGCAGATCGCACCCCAATTGAGCGGATTAGCGACTTCAAGGAATTCCACCTTCACATGGAGGAAAAAAAACTGGCGGAGCAGGGAGCCCGCTGCATGGATTGTGGCGTGCCCTTTTGCCACACCGGCATGCTGCTCAGCGGAATGGCCTCCGGATGCCCCATTAATAACCTCATTCCCGAGTGGAACGACCTGGTCTATCGCGGTTTATGGAAGGAAGCGTTGGAACGCCTTCACAAGACCAACAATTTTCCAGAGTTCACCGGACGCGTTTGCCCTGCTCCGTGCGAAGGCTCCTGCGTCCTCGGAATTCATTCACCGCCGGTCACGATCAAGAACATTGAGGCATCCATTGCTGACCGCGGTTGGGATGAAGGATGGATCGAGGCAGACCCGCCCGCCACACGCACCGGTAAAAAGGTTGCAGTGGTTGGCTCCGGTCCGGCAGGGCTTTGCGCTGCCGCACAATTGAATAAAGCGGGTCACCTCGTCACGGTTTTTGAGCGAGCCGATCGTATCGGTGGGTTGCTCATGTATGGCATTCCCAACATGAAGCTGGACAAGGAACTGGTCCTTCGTCGCGTGGACATGCTGGCCAAGGAAGGGGTTCAATTCCTGACAAACACTGAAGTCGGAAAGAACTACCCCGCCGAAAAATTATTGAAGGATTTTGATGCTGTTGTGCTTTGCACGGGAGCGACAAAACCGCGGGATTTACCCATTGAAGGCCGCAATCTCAAAGGGGTTCATTTTGCCATGGAGTTTCTCCATGGAAATACCAAGGCGCTGCTCGACAACCATCGAAATGGAAGTTTCATTTCTGCCGAAGGAAAAGATGTGGTCGTCATCGGTGGCGGCGATACCGGAACGGATTGCGTTGGCACTTCCCTTCGTCACGGCTGCAAAAGCCTGATTCAATTGGAAATCCTGCCAAAACCTCCAATGGAAAGGGCCAGGGATAATCCGTGGCCTGAGTGGCCGAAAGTTTACAAGATGGATTACGGCCAGGAAGAAGCCGAAGCTAAATTCGGCGCTGACCCTCGCATCTATCTCACCACAACCAAGAAACTGGTCGGTGATGAAAACGGGCACGTGAAAGAAATCCACACTGTTGAAATCAAATGGGAGAAAGATGCCCAGGGCCGTTTCGTTCCTGTCGAAATTCCGGGAACTGAAAAAATCCGCCCTGCTCAGCTGGTGCTGCTGGCCATGGGTTTTCTCGGGCCTGAACAGCCGCTTCTCGAAGCGTTGGGAGTGGAGCGTGATGCGAGGACAAATATCAAGTCTGACCATGGGAAATTTACCACCAACATTAAAGGAGTGTTTGCTGCAGGCGATGCCCGTCGAGGTCAAAGTCTTGTGGTCTGGGCCTTTAATGAGGGTCGGGGTGCCGCCCGCGAATGTGACCGTTACCTGATGGGCCATACGGATCTCCCTTAAGCTTAACTCATTTTCAATGCCGCTTGCCCTTTTTAGGCCAGGCGGCATTTTTCTTTATGAGACTGGCAGATAAAAGGGCGGCACGACGGCAGGATGTCATTGACGATGGCAAGAGGAAAGCTCCGGCGAAAGATCCCAAAGTGACCCCGGCGCAAAACGGTGAGCCGCAGCCTCGCACAGAACAGGAGCGGAAAAGGGATCGGGTCTCTTAAATCTCGACCTGCATTCCGAGTTCCACCACCCGGTTGGCTGGCAGGTGAAAAAATGCTGTCGCCCGCTGAGCATTCCGGGACATGTAGGCGAACAGGCGTTCGCGCCAGAGCATCATTCCCGGGTTTGCACTTGGGATAATCGTTTCACGACTGAGGAAAAACGTGCTGCTCTCGGGATTCAATTCCAGGCCTTTCTTCCTGCAATGCTCCAGCACCTCCGGCACGTTGGGGTCCTCCATAAACCCGTAAAAGGCGCGGACCCGATAAAATCCCTCCTCCAGATTTTCAATCATGACACGCTCCCCCTCTTCCATATGGGGCACTTCTTCAGTGGAGATTGTCAGCAGGACCACCCGTTCATGAAGGACTTTGTTATGCTTGAGATTATGCAACAGCGCTAGAGGGGTTCCTTCTGAATTTCCTGCCATGAAAATTGCGGTGCCGGAAACCCGCACCGGAGGATGTTGTTTCACATCCATCAGGAACATCTCGTAGGGTAGGGAACTCGCGCGCAACCGCTCGCCCAATATTCTGCGTCCGGTCTTCCAGGTGGACATTAAGGTGAAAATCACCAATCCCACTGCCAGCGGGAACCAGCCTCCATGCGCGATTTTCAGCAAATTTGCCGCGCAGAATGCCCCTTCCACGATGATGAAGACTGCACAGATGCTTCCGGCGGTCAGCTTGCTCCAGCCCCAGATTCGTTGAGAAGCAAAATAGAAGAGCACTGTGGTGATCAACATCGTAAGTGTGACCGCAATACCATAAGCAGCGGCCAGATTGGTGGAGGAACGAAAGCCAAGGACCAGCCCAATGCAACAACACATTAAAATCCAGTTGATCTTGGGCATGTAAATCTGTCCTCGATGATGTTGGGAAGTGTGCTCAATTTCCAACCTCGGCGAGTAGCCCAGCTGGATGGCTTGCATTGAGAGAGAGTAGGCGCCCGAGATCAATGCCTGGGAAGCGATGACTGCGGCCGATGTCGCCAGAATAACTAACGGGGTGAGAAACCATTTCGGCGAAAGTTGATAAAATGGATTGGCTGCCGCCTCAGGATTTTCAAGCAAGAGGGAGCCCTGTCCAAGGTAGTTGAGGAACAGAGCGGGCATGACTATCGTAAACCAGGCTCGGCGGATTGGTTTCCGGCCAAAGTGCCCCATATCGGCATACAATGCCTCCCCCCCGGTCACACAAAGAAAAACAGCGCCCAGCACCACAAATCCGGCCCAACCGTTATTGAATAAAAATTTGATCCCGTAGACTGGATTAACTGCGGCCAGCACCGCTGGAGATTCGATGGTTTGCTTGATTCCAAGAACACTAATCACCAGGAACCACAGGCATATGACAGGCCCAAACAACCGTCCGACACCTGAAGTGCCAATTTTCTGGACCATGAACACTGCGAGGATGATCCCGATTGTAATAGGAATAATGAAAGGCTCAAATGCGGTTGTGACCACGTTCAACCCTTCCACCGCTCCAAGAATCGTGATGGCGGGAGTGATCATTCCATCCCCGTAAAGAAGCGCTGCCCCAAAAATGCCCAGGGCAATCATCATTTTTTTGCTTCCAACCAGGTTCCCAAGGTTGCGATCCGGGAACGCAAGAGACATTAACGATAGAATGCCCCCTTCACCTTTGTTGGCAGCCCGCATGACAAAAGTCAGGTATTTAATCGAAACCAGAACCGTTAATGACCAGAAAATGAGGGACAAAACGCCGAGGACGTTTTCGGGAGTTACCGGGATTTTGTGGGAACCATGAAAACATTCCCTCAAGGCATACAGCGGGCTGGTCCCAATATCTCCATAAACAACGCCAAGCGCTCCAAGGACCAAACCTCCCATTTTTGACCGTCCGTTATGCGTATCCATATTCGAGCAATCCCAAACATTCAGCTTTGCGTGAAAGCTGGTTCTTCATGGTTGGGTAATCGCGAAGACGCATCCGGTCATCAAAGATCGCCCTTCCAATTATGCCGACGGGGTTAGCTGCCGGGCTCGGTCTTGAAAGTAACCGCCTGACCGGTTCACGGTCAGGTTAGCCCCATCCTCCCATGAGGAATTGGTTCCCCCGCATCCAGCTTTCATTTCGCCGGATTTAGGCTGCTGGCTACGATCGTACCATACCTCAAAAGCTTGTCAATAAACCACCCAGGTAATTGATCTTCAAAAGCTTGCATTCGTTCCTGAATGGAAAATGTGGTTTGCTTTGAGTCTGCTATAGTTTACCCGTGTCAACTCAGAGGGAATTGAACCAGATAAAAAGTGTCACCCTGGTAGATGTTCAGGATGCCGCTACGCGAATCAACGATGCGATCCTTCGCACGCCCTGTCCTCCTTCACCTGCATTAAGTGATCTGACCGGATCTTCGATTTTTTGCAAACTGGAATACCTTCAACGAACCGGTTCATTCAAGGAACGGGGAGCGAGAAATGCCCTTCTACTACTTTCCCCTGAACAACGCTTGACTGGCGTGATTGCAGCGTCCGCTGGCAATCATGCCCTTGGCCTCAGCTGGCATGGGCGATCGCTTTCAATACCCGTGACGGTGGTGATGCCAAAAAGCGCCCCCATTACCAAGATTGCAAATTGCCGTAAACACAATGCGCGAGTATTGCTCCATGGGAATGATATTCAGGAAGCACGAGAACTTGCGCTTCGAATTGTAAAAGAGGAGGGGCTTACCTATATCAATGGATTCAATGATGCTGCGATCATTGCAGGGCAGGGGACGATTGCTCTGGAATTGATTGAGCAAGTTCCTCAGTTCAATGCGATCATCCTGCCGGTGGGCGGTGGTGGATTGGCTGCTGGAATCGCCCTGGTCCTGAAATCAATCCGACCTGATGTACGCATTATTGCAGCCCAACCGGGACGCGTCGGCAGTTTGAAAGCCGCCATGGAGACGGGTTCTCCTATTCCCAATCGAATAGAGAAGACGCTTGCGGATGGGTTGGCTGTTCCAGTTTTGGGGGAGCGGGCCTGGTCAATCCTTGCTCCGTTGATTGATGAATGGGTGGAGGTCGGTGAAAAAGAGATCGCACTCGCCATTCTTAAACTGATCGAGCTGGAAAAAGCGGTTGTGGAAGGGGCAGGAGCAGTCCCTCTGGCCGCCCTCCTTACGGGGAAGCTGTCACATTTGAAAAATCAAACAGTGGTTCTTCCACTCTGCGGGGGGAATATTGACACCACAACCTTGGGGCGAGTGATTGAACGCGGTTTGGCAGCGGATGGTCGATTGGGACGAATTACCTGCACGATCAGTGACCGTCCGGGTGGGCTGGCAGAATTTGCCTTGGTTGTTGCGGTTGCTGAAGGAAGCATTATCCAGATTGAGCATGATCGGGCTTTTGCGAGCGATGATTTGAGCAAGGTTACGATTCATTGCCTGGTCGAAAGCCGCGATCAGGCACATCTCACCGAAATTGAAGCCGCCCTAAGAAAGAGCGGCTTCAGCCCGGAACAATAAAATATTATTGTCGTGGAGTTGTCGTTACTCCGGAACCGGTTGGATTATTGGTCGCTAACGGCTGGCCTCGCAGGATTTCCCCATTCAGGGGAGTGCCGGGAGGGAAACTGGTGGGAGCGAGGACCCGTCCGACAGGAGTGCCGGGAGGAAATACTCCGGAATTGTTGGTGCCCGCCTGGTTCGTCAGCACTTGCGCACCTGGAAGGTTCGTTCCAATGGGACGAGAAAATGTGGTTCCCGCGGGTGATGGCTGAATCACACCTGGAGTCGGAGATGTCAGTGGTTGACCAATGCTGTTCCCAGAACCTGGGGAAGCGCCGGAGAGAGTTCCCTGTCCGGTACTTACCGTGCCGGGACGCCCGAGTGAGTTCAGAGTTCCACTTCCGTTCACAGTGGTGCCTGCTCCAATTCCCGTTCCATTGGGAACCGTAGTCCCGTTCAATGCAGGATCCTGGGTCGTGCTGCTGCCTGTTCCCACTGCACTGCTCCCGCTGCTGGAGGTCCCAACCCCGGGAGTTCCGGGCGTCACGGAGGTCCCGGTTCCTACCCCGATTCGACCTGTGCCAACTGCTCCGGACCCTATCCGACCCGCACCGGCATTTGGAGTGGCACCTCCAACCCGCCCTGCGCCAGCCCCCACGCTGCTACCCGTCCCAGATGTTGCACCGGCAGACGTACCGCCGCCCGCTGCTCCTGACTGTCCATTGGCCGAGGCAATTGCCAGGGCACATCCAATCGCAAAAAAGGAAAATGTTTTCATAGATAAGAAAAAGTTCACGGCATTCAATCGAATCCGCAACGTGAGGCTTTCCCTGAATTCTTTTTTTGTAAAAAAGTGCAGCAGAACCTTTCTGTTTTGGTAAATTTACCGTTATGAATTTACGTGGGATGGCACTGCTGATTGCTTTTATTTGTCTGGGTCTGGTTTCCGGATGTGCCACCGGTCCAAAGATTGATTGGGAAAGCCGCATCGGAAATTACACTTATGACCAGGCCGTTCTGGAACTGGGGCCTCCTGATAAAATTGCTGAATTATCAGATGGTTCTCGTGTGGCCGAATGGTTGACTTATCGTGGCCGGTCCGGCAGTTCTGGCGGCGGGTTCTTCTATGGTCGAAGGTACGTTCATGTAATGCCTGATCCCGGATCACCAGACGCTTTTATCCGGCTCTCTTTTGATAAGGAGGGACGTCTCGCGGGTCACAAAAGAGTCTTGAAGTAATCAGTCGCCATTTTCCCTGTGAGAATTATTCTCACCTGACATGCAGCAGCAAGTTGACCTGGGGATATGGCATAAGCTGACCAGGCTGATCATCTTACTTCTAGTCGTTGCCGCCCTTCTGGCGGTGGCCTTTTGGTATTTGCCCCTGATCCAGCAGAACGAACGCATGCGCAAGGAAATCCATAACCTGGAGCAGCAGGTTAAAGAGGAGGAAAAAGCGCGCAGGCAACTGGAAAACGCAATCCGAGCGTTGCGGAACGACCCCAAAACCCTGGAGCGAACCGCTCGCGAACGACTTGGCTATGCCAGAACCGGTGAAACTATCATCTACTTCGAACCGGTGACGACGAACTCGAACTCATTTCCCCAACCATAGGAACAATCACCTCCTCAAGAGGAGATCTCGAACAGATCCTCATAAATTGCGGAATTAATCTCGCGGGCTCTGCGATTGTGGAGACGTTCCCCTGCCATGCCATTCAGAATCCAGGCGACCGCCAGTTTTTTGTCCGGATCAGCAAATCCAGCAGCACATTGGGCACCTCCATGCCCAAATGTTGCTTCGGAAGCGTGACGCCCAAAGCTGTATGGGACTGTCTCTGCGCCATAACGATTGGAATTGATCAGCACACCCAAGCCGAAATCAACGACGTGCATAAAAGTCTGATCATAGATGCCATTCCGTTGACGAGAGGTCATTGCCAAAGCCGTTTCTGATTTAATAATCCTGGTTTCGTCATGACACGCTTTGAGAAGTTCAAAGTAAAATTTGGCAAGCTCCCTGGCTGGTCCCCTGGCGCTGCTGCCGGGCCTGATATTTCTTGTGATGGAAAGGTCGTTCAGCAATGGATGGGGTGCGGGAAGCTGACCGGCGGTAATGTGCATCCTGACCTCACGAGCATTCCAGTCCTGAAGGGTGAATCCCGTTTCCATCAAACCCAATGGAACAAGCACCCGTTGATGGATTAGTTCATGGAATGGAACGCCAGCGATTTTTTGCGCCAGTTCGGCCAGGATGAACCAACTGCTTGAAATGTGGTAACCACCTTTTTGACCGGGAATCCAGCCGCTTTCAAGAGGGGTTTGACAAATTTGTTGAATGGTTTCGTTCCAATCCAACGATTCAGGCAGCCGGTCAGCCGACCGAAATCCGCCCGTATGCGTCAACAAATGGCGAATGGTAATTTCGTTCTTACCGCCATGGGCAAAGAGAGGGAGGTAATGCGAAACGGTTGAATCAAGTTTCAATGCGCCTGATTCGATCAATTGATTGATTAACAGGGCGGTAAGCGGTTTTCCCGCTGAAAGCCACGGCATGCGGGATTCAGACGAGAGCGGTTGGCCATTCCCATTATCTCCATAGGCGAGTTCGAGAACTGGTTTATCGGAGAGCTGAATATAAAATTGCGCCCCGATATGACGCCGGTTCCCCCAATCATCTTCCAAAATCCTCGCCAACCGGGGAAATCGGGGTGGTGGGATCAGTTGCATTCGGAAAATAAAAAAGGGCGGCCTAAGCCGCCCTTTGAAAGCAGTTTCGCGGTTACGCCTGAACCGGTCCCTTGATACCGCCGGTGAGTTTCTCACCATCGATATGGACCGTTTTGTAACCACCGATTCCTTTGAAATAAAGCAGAATGCCCAGGTAGATGATACCCATGGTGGCGGGAATGAATGAGTCAGCAACCAGAGTGCGCCGGTCGCCTGTGATACTGGCCTGATAGACGGTACGCTGCTCAGGAGCGAGCTTATCCACGGCTCCTTTCAAATTATCGGGCATTTCTTTTTGGGCAGCCTGTAAGGCAGTGGTGACTTCTCCCAATTTTTTCCCATCCAAGCCGTAAACCGGTTCAAACATAAGGAACTTGGTTGGAGATTCTGCCTTGTAGGTGGCAAACAGGGCGGGGTTGGCGGATTGCAACGCTTCACCGGCAAAACGGTCCTTGGCGTAACCAAGTCCCTGGGAGCCGATCAAACCCGCGGACATCATTCCAATGCCACCCATGATACTGATGGCAACTGCGCCGGTTCGGGGGAACCTGTCGCTGGCAACGGCCAGCATGGTAGGCCAGAAAAATGTTTTTCCGACGGCATACACTGCCAGAGCCGCCATCGCGCCCACGAAAGTTTCGATTCGGCTGACCATGTTTAATCCGACAAAGCCGAAAATCGAGCAGACTAACAGAATCCCGATAGGGGAGAGGCCGATCCGTTTTTCAATGAAGTGACCGCAGAAACGAAGCGCGAACATCAACAAAGAGGTGAAAACGAAGAGAATTTTGCCCTGCTCTGACGTGAGGATATTTCCTGTGATATTTTGAATCCAGCCATCTGTCCCAAGTTCGACAGCGCCGATCATCGCATGGACCACAAAAAGAACAAAGAGCAGCACCGCTCCCATTGAGAAGCGGGTGATGACACCAATCGCGATCAAGCATGCCGCGCCGATTCCGTAAGCAATAACAGGAGGAAGCTTGAGCGCATTTGAGAAGAAGAGGGAGAGAAGGAAGCAGATAACCAGGCCTCCCAATATCCCAACATCCTTGAACATTTCACCCAGGCTGAGGCCTTTTTCGGAAGCTTCAGATTTGGGCATTTTCTGGCCGAGGAACATCAAGCCGTAAATGACAGTAGGAATAAGGAAAAGGGCCAATTGCAATTTCCAGCTTAATTTCATCTGGTCATCCAGAATCCATCCTGCCGCGCCACCAATGACGAGACCAGCTGGCCAGCTTGCGTGAAGGATATTCAGGTAGTGGGTGCGATTGTGGGGAAATAATGTTGCCACAAGCGGGTTGGCAACCGCTTCCAATGTGCCGTTTGCAAGCGCAAAAATAAATGTGCCCCAATAAAGATAGTTATAGGCAGCCTCTTTTGGCATCCCTTCGCGCGCGGCAAAGGTGACGAAAGCAGATAAGGCATGAAACGCGAATGCAGCAATGATCAATTTGCCATATCCGATCTTATCGGCAATGACCCCGCCGACAATGATACCAAAGCAAAATCCTGTAAATCCGGCGCCGCCGATCGCGCCGAGTTCCCCTGCGGTAAAGCCGAACTGGGCACCCCAGTTATCAAGAATACCGCCACGTATTCCGAAGCCGACACCAGCGGCCAGAATGGCCATGAAACCAGCCCACAAGAGCCGTTTTGCATTTGGAGTGATACCATTATCCATAGTTTGTTGAGGTAGTTTGTTTTCTGAAAGTGGTTAAATGTGAGGGAATCTCTCAGCCTGTTGGAGGCTGATGCGATTGTACGAGTTTACTGATCCTCTGAGTCATGGTTCAAGATCAAAGGCAATCACCTTTGATCCATTCAGCACGGTAATGTGTTGCATCTGAACAAACCCCACACAGTGCTGTCAACTTGAAAAGAGGTTGAGATGAAGCTCAATAGATTGAAAGAAGAGGAAAACTGATTGCGAATGGATGAACTCAATGGATATACTTGCTCCTTTAATGGACGAGCAGCCGATCGGCCAATATGAGTGACTTTTCAGGAGAGCAAACAATCGGGAAGCCGGGGTTGCTGGAGGAAATCAGGAATGCTTGCATGAACGTCCTCTCGGAAATGAGAGGCATCATTGCAAAGACCCCATCCATCCCAATGTTCCTCCTCCTGTTATGGATGGTCGTGCTGCTTTTTGAATTCTATGGCAACTCCACCATGGGATATTTACAAAGTCGTTCCCTGTTCAACTGGACGATGTGGGCCTATGAAGTTAATGAGGATGATAGTCACGGTTATTTGATTCCATGGGTTGTGTTGGGGTTGCTCTGGTGGAAACGGGCGGAAATCACAGCTGTGCACAAGCGAAACTGGGGGCCTGGATTGCTGATCCTTGCAGCGGGCCTTCTTCTGCATTTAACGGGCTTTCTGGTGCAGCAGGCAAGAATATCGATCATTGCCTTTTTTCTTTGCCTTTATGGAATTATTGGCGTGACCTGGGGGGCTGGGATGTTACGAGCAATCTTTTTCCCGTTTTTTCTTTTTGCCTTCTGTGTTCCTCTGGGGACTTTATCTGAATTGATCACGTTCCCACTTCGGTTAGTGGCTACGAAATTTTCCAGTTTCATTTGTGATACCATTCTGGGGATCAATTTAATCCAACGAGGCACCCAGATTTTTTCCGCCGATGGCACCTTTCAATATGAAGTTGCCGCTGCTTGCAGTGGATTGCGCAGTCTTACCGCAATTGTGGCCCTGGCAACCATTTACGGTTTCATGACGTTTCAATCGGCCGGTAAACGAGCTTTGGTTATTTTGGCAGCATTTCCCTTGGCCCTGGCAGGAAACATTGTTCGTCTGACGACAATCATCATCGTGGCAGAAGCATTCGGGCAAAAATATGGCAATCTGGTTCATGATAATTCATGGTTCAGCATGTTACCTTATCTCCCGGCCATTGGTGGGTTGATGTTCATGGGCTGGGTGCTTCGCGATCGGGAAACTTCCTCGATGAAAAATTCCAGGGTGATTGAGCAGCCAGCATGAATAAACAGACATTTATTGTTGGGGCAGCTTGCCTGATGATCGCGCTCACGGCGGCGATGATTACAAGGTTGCAAGCAGTTCAAAAACTCGGGGTTCCGGGAGTGAAGGTGGTTCAGGAGGAGCTTAGAGGGGAAGATGGTCAGGTAATAGCAAATCAATGTGTCTGGTTACCTCCGCAAGTGGATGGAACGCTTAGTCGCGCTTTTCCTATTACCAAGGCAGAACTCGAGGTACTTCCTCCAGACACAACCTTCGGCCGACGGCTCTATTCAACGCGGGATGGTTTCAGTGTTTTTGTAAATGTCGTTTTAATGGGGACTGATAGAACAAGTATTCATAAACCGCAGTACTGCATGACAGGGTCTGGTTGGACAATTGATGAAACGGAAATTGAAACTGTTCCCATTCCGAAGCCCTATCCCTATGATCTGAAAGTCACGAAGATGACAATGTCCATGCCAATCAGAGGAGTTGGTGGAAAACCGGCAGTGCGCAAAGGAGTATTTCTTTACTGGTTTGTCGCTGAAAACCAACTCACCCCTTACCACGGCGAAAGAATGTGGTGGATGGCCAGAGACCTTGTGCAAAAAGGGACACTTCAGCGCTGGGCTTACATCATTTATTTCTCTGATTGTCAACCCGGCCAGGAAGAGGTGACCTTTAACAGGCTCAAATCATTTGTGGCCCAAACATTGCCTGAATTTCAAATCACAGCCGGGCAGCAGAATGCCCATCATACTCCGAAACAGCCCGATGCACTTGCAGTGAATAAATAGCCATGCTCAGGAGACAAAGACAAATTCGAGCGCAGATCGCAAAGTTTCTGGATGCAGGACTTTTTGCGCTGAGTCTTTGGCTTGCACATGGACTGCGACAAAGCAGCGGCATCACGGTTTTTGGCGGGACACCTCAGATCGAGCCGTTCTCGGATTACCTTTGGCTCTTTTTGATCCTGATCCCAAGTATCCCATTTATCCTCGAAATACAGGGATTTTATGATCGGCCCCTGCTGGCATCTCGTGCTCAAAGTGTTTGGATCTTAATGAAGTCCTGCACCCTGGCGGTGCTGGTCCTGAGCTTTTCGGTCATGTTGTTCAGGGAACAGTTGGCGCGTTCTGTAATCATTCTGTTCGGCCCAATCAGCCTGTTGATGGTCCTTTTGAAGGAAGAGATCATGCGCCATGCAGTGCTGTCACGATATGGACAGGCGCAGTTGCGTCGCCGTGTCATTCTGGCAGGCGCCAGGGAGGACACCAGCAAACTGGTCCAGGAAATGGGAAGCAACGGTGATGGAATTGAAATCGTCGCCCAGGTTAATATCAACGAGACTTCCACAGAACAATTTATTGAACTATTGCATCACCATTCAGCGAATGCGGTATTGTTTAATGCGAAACACAGTGTTTTCGGGGAGGTTGAGAAGGCAATTCAGGCGTGCGAGGTGGAAGGTGTCGAGGCCTGGCTGGTAGCGGATTTTTTCAGCACCAAGGTATCTCAAACCACTCTTGATGATTTTAACGGTCGTCCATTACTGGTTTTCCGCACCACTCCGGAAGAAAGCTGGCAAAAGGTGATCAAGCATGGGATTGATCTTGGAGGTGCGATCATTCTGCTGACCATGGGAGCACCGCTGTTCCTTTTAATTGCGGCGATTATCCGTTTAACGTCACCAGGGCCCATCCTCTTTCGGCAGCAGAGAAGCGGATTAAATGGGAAGCCGTTCACCATGTTGAAATTCCGCTCAATGGTTACCAATGCCGAGCAGCGGAAAGATGAGTTGGCGCAGTTCAACGAAATGAGCGGCCCGGTTTTCAAAGTCAGCAATGATCCTCGAATCACACCCATTGGCCGTTTTCTCCGCAAATATTCGCTGGATGAATTACCGCAATTGATCAATGTCCTGCGTGGAGAAATGAGCCTTGTCGGGCCTCGTCCTCTTCCGGTGGATGAGGTCAAACGGTTCGATGATCTGGCCCATCGTAGACGACTGAGTGTTAAGCCTGGGCTGACCTGCCTCTGGCAAATCAAGGGGCGTAACAACGTCACCGATTTCAAAGACTGGGTTCGCCTGGACCTTGAATACATTGATAACTGGTCCCTTTGGCTCGATATCAAAATCCTGGCGCAAACCGTTCCGGTGGTGATTACCGGGAACGGGGCAAAATAACGGTGTCACCTCTCGAATTTGCTCCCTCAGCGCTGAAGACTGCGAAGGGATTTCTATTTTAACCGCATTCCGAGAGATTGTGTCAGGCGACCAATCAGGGAGCGGTTTTCTTTCTCTGCCGACAATTGAGGATGGAGTAACTGGCATCGTCCCGTGCAGACAGGACACATGAAAATTTCCTCGCCACGTCCGGCATCCATTCGGGTCACGCAAGCGGAACAGAAGAGACGTTCGCAGCTCCCGCAACGCAACTCAGCCCTGGCAGTCGAGTGGATGTGACATTTTTCGAATGATGCAGAGAGCATCGTCGTGTGGTCTTCCGAGGAGGTTTCCTGTGGAGGCGGCGAAAAGGCATCGGTCACAAATCCCTCCTCAAGGCGAAGCGAAACAGCCCCTAAAGTAAGGGTTTGTCCAGAGATGAGCACAGCGTCTTTCACCCGTTGGCCATCGACGAATGTGCCATTGGTCGAAGCGAGATCCCGAATTGAAACCACCCCGTTTTCATACAGCAGTTCGCAATGGAAACTCGAAACGGAAGCATCTGAAACGCGACAATCGTTCGTGGGATTGCGTCCAAGTTTATTCAGACCAGGCTTTACCTCAAAAGCCCAGGGCTTGTTAATCCAGGTGAGAACAAGCTTCAACATGATACAGGCCGGACGACCTGAGGATTACGTTACACTTTTGACCAAAGAATGGAACTTCTTTTAACGTTACGGTTAGGTTACGGATTGGCAGTGGAAGCAACGGGCTTGTTTTTGGCACTAAACGTTGTAATCTTTCCACCTCCGTGCAGGTCTTAAAGTTTATGAAATCCAAATTTCAAAAATTCTGCTTTCTCACCGCTCTGCTTGCTTTTGCTCTTCCCCTGGATGCTGCCGACGTCAGTGGCATATGGAAATGGTCCTATACGACACCGGACGGTCGCACCATGGAACCGGTCATGACATTGCACCAGGAGGGATCCAAGCTTTCCGGCAGCATCAAAAGGGCGGATGGAAATGAGTCCCCAATTACTGAGGGGAAGATCGATGGGAATAAGATCAGTTTCGTGGTTGTTCGTGAGCGGGACGGAAATACGATTAAGACGAGCTACAGCGGCGAGATTGATGGAGACACCTTAAAAGGCAAAACAGAGTTTTCCCGCGATGGCGAAACACGCTCCCGGCAATGGGAAGCCAAAAGGGCGGGCGCTAATTCCAACTTAACAGGGACATGGAAATCAACGTTCACTCGTCCTGATGGCGAAAGTATGGAACTCAAGGTGGTGCTGAAACAGGAAGGTAATAAAGTGACCGGGACTTCAAGCTGGAACAATATCGCCGAAGCGCCAATTCAAGAGGGTAATTTCAGTGATAACAAACTCAAGTTTACCGTGAAACGGGAGCGTGATGGAAAGACAATAACTTCAGTTTACGAAGGCACATTGGAAGCGGGGAAGATTAAAGGCAAAATCACCTCTGACTGGAGCGGTGAAAACCGGACGATGGATTGGGAAGCGAAACGGGAATAATCCCTGCCTCAGCTTTCAGGCTGATTAAGCGGGCTGCCTAAAAGCAGGTTGCTCTCGTTGAAAATTTCTGGAGGGATGCTACTCTTTCACCCGCAGATACCTGTGATTTCATTCGATCTCCTCCTGCCGGGTCAGGTCGAATGTGAATAGGTCCTGCAACAGCCCGTCTAATGCACATAAGTATGAAAAAAACGCTTCTGGTTCTGTTGATCGCAGGAACATTAGCTCCCGCCCGCGCTCAATTGTTTAGCTCAGATGGAATTGGCGGCGCTGCCCGTGGAGGCCTTGTAGGGGGACTCATC
>JANRLX010000015.1:0-35820 GCA_033762115.1 Verrucomicrobiota bacterium | reverse complement strand
CCTCTTCTTCCCTGGATGGCCTCGGTGGAAATCCCCAAAATTTCTCCCCTGGAAGCAAGCCAACGTTACCTTGAGCATTTGCACCAGTCCTGGAACCACCAGTTTCCTGCCAAACCGCTAAATCAGCAGGAAGTTGTCATTACCGTTCCTGCCTCCTTTGATGCTGCTGCCCGTGACCTCACCTTGCAGGCTGCCCGCCAGGCAGGCCTTCCCAACGTCACGCTCCTTGAGGAACCTCAAGCCGCCCTTTACGCCTGGATCGAATCAACGAGTGAACAATTCCGCAAGCATCTCAAGGTTGGGGACATTATTCTCGTGGTCGATGTGGGAGGTGGCACGACTGATCTTTCTCTCATTGCTGTTACAGAACGCGAGGGAAATCTCGAACTCACACGGCTTGCGGTCGGTGATCATATCCTGCTTGGTGGAGACAACATGGATCTCGCGCTTTCGCATACCTTGAATCAACGCCTCGCCACCCAGGGAAAAAAACTCGATCAATGGCAATTGAATTCACTCACATTCGGATGTCGCGAAGCCAAGGAATCCCTTTTCAATAACCCTGCCCTCGACAAGACGAGCATCACTGTGCCCAGCCGTGGGTCAGCTCTTGTGGGCGGGACGATCAGGGTCGAACTCTCCCGTACCGACCTGGAATCGTTGTTGACGAACGGCTTCTTTCCAAAAGTAGCCGCTACTGATCTTCCCCAGGCCACCCGTCGAACCGGCCTGACGCAAATGGCTCTGCCTTACGCCCAGGATCCTGCCGTCACTCGTCATATCGCTGCGTTTCTTTCGCGTCAAATCAGCGCGTTGCGAAATAGTCCCCAGAGCTCCGTTCCTGTTGCTGGAGAAAAGTTTCTTCACCCTACCGCGATTCTTTTTAATGGTGGCGTTTTCAAGGCAGCTGCTCTCCGTCAGCGCGTTCTGGAAACTTTGAATGAATGGCTCGCCCTGGAACAATCTCCCTCATTGAGGGAGCTTCCCGGCGTTGAATTCGATCTCGCCGTGGCCCGCGGCGCTGCATATTACGGTTGGGTTCGGCAGGGACGCGGCATCCGCATCCGTGGTGGCACAGCCCGTGCCTATTATGTCGGCATTGAATCCGCCATGCCTGCTGTCCCCGGTTTCGAACCTCCCGTCAAGGCGCTCTGCCTTGCCCCATTTGGGATGGAAGAGGGAACTGCTGCGGAAATTCCGCCGCAGGAATTTGGTCTTATCGTCGGAGAATCCGCTGATTTCCGGTTCTTCGCTTCATCCACTCGGCGGGGGGATAAAGCCGGTGATTTGTTGGAAGACGCCACTGGAAACGATGAATTGGAAGAACTGGCCCCCATCCAGGCCACCTTGCCTCCAGGCAGGCACAACTCTGGAACAATTATTCCAGTCAACCTTCAGGCTGCAGTGACTGAGCTTGGCATGCTCGAACTTCGTTGCATTGAACGTGACGGAGCCGGTCAGTGGAAGCTGGAACTGAATGTCCGAATGAAAACCTGAGCATGGAAAAGAAACACGCAGGCACATTGCATTGTTTTTCTTGTGGGGCTGTTGCTTCAACCCGTGATTCGCGTTGCTCTCATTGTGGCGCAGCCCTTGCCACCGTCTCCTGCCCCAAATGTTTTGGAATGATCTTCAAAGGCACCCGTTTTTGTCCACATTGTGGCGCGCGTGCTGCACGTGAGGAAGGGGAACAGGTCAATCTGCTTTGCCCATCCTGCAAATCAAATCTCGTGGAATCGCGAGTTGGCAAAGTAATCCTGCATGATTGCCCTGGTTGCCAGGGGTTGTGGGTCGATAAGGTTTCTTTCGAACAAATTGCCCACGATGCCGAACAGCAAAGCGCAGTCCTTGGCAGTGCAGTCGAGATTCCCTCATCGTCCATCTCGGCTTCGATGAAAATCCGCTATGTTCCCTGTCCCGAGTGCAGAAATCTCATGCACCGAATCAATTTTGCCAATTGTTCCGGAGTGGTTGTTGACGTTTGCAAAGGGCACGGCACGTGGTTTGACCGGCACGAGCTTCACCAGATCATCACCTTTATCCGTTCGGGTGGCATGGACAAATCCCGCATGCGGGAACGGGAGGAACTGGAGCGTGAACGCCGCAGGAAGGCTGCCGAACAGGTTCCTGTCCCGACGACCTCTTCAACCCAGGGGGATACTGATGTTTATAGCGCCCTGGAAGCCGCAAGCGATTTGGTTAAATGGGTCCTTAAAAATATCGCAGACTGACCACCCACAGGTTTTCCCGGTGTGATGGTCAGCCCGCATGGATTGGCCGTGCTTAAAACCAATCCAGGTCCAGATTCACATCCGCATGCTTCCACGCGCGGTCGAACTGCTTCTTCACCACAAGTGCTTCCGATTGCTTCTTCTGCGCTTTCAAGCTTTCGTGCAGGCCGTAGAGGGCCCATCCATTCGCAGGCAAACTCTTCAAGTCTTCACGAAATACTTTTTCCGCTTCCGCAGCTTCCCCTGCTTTCAACAACGCTGCGCCAAGAGACAACCGTGCTGAATAATACCAGAATGGCGGCTCCATGTATGGCAAGGCCTTTTCCTGCTTTACTGCTTCACGCAGCTGCTCCACCGCTTTACCACTCTCTCCTCGCGCTGCTGCGATCTTTCCCCGCAGCATCGGTTCCGCCACTGCAAGAATCCCGCTGCCGGGAAAGTAGGGGTTGTCCAGAGCCTTGACTGTTTCACTTTCCTTTAACGCAACAAACTGCTGGAGTTCCAATTCGGCTTCCTGAACTTTTCCCAGGGCGGCAAAGGCCACCCCTCGTGCGTAATGACTCATCGCCAGGTCAAAGGGGTAATCCCGTGCGGGTGGCGTGGACGAGATTACCTCGTTCCATTTTCCAAAGCGTGCATTTGCCAGCAGTGGCAGATAACGCTGGCGCGGTCCTTCCACCGCTCCGCAACGCAGATCCAGCGTGTAATTCGAGAGCTTTCGGGCAGTCTGGATGCTCAACTCACTTCGCCCTTCCAGGTCCGTCGCATACCATAGAAAATGCAAATTATGAGGGTAGTAACCTCCAGGATACAATCCCGTCGGGTTCACCTGTTTGATGTAACCTTCATCCACTTTCACGGCTTTTTCATTCACGCTTGAAGCCTCGTGGTACCGGCCCACCCGCACATAAATGTGTGAAGCCATGTGCACGAGATGACCTGCGCGTGGCGCCAAACTTCCAATCCGCTCCGCGCTCGGCACGCCTTTTTCAGGAGTGGGCCCCGCCTCCACCAGGTGGATATATAAATGGTCGGCACCCATGTGTGCCTTTTTGCTCCTCAGCACAGGCTCCAGCGCCTGCAACGCCGCCGCTGCATTTGGTTTGGCGGTCAGGTCCTCCTGCCAGTAATTCCATGGAGAAGTATCCATCAAAGCCTCTGCATAGAGCACCTGCGCATCCATGTCTTCCGGGTATTTTTTTGCGACCACTTCCGTTGCCCTGGCAAATGCCTGGTCCAGTTCGGAACGGTCATTCACCGGCTCCTTTGTGTAACGTGTTGCCAGCGCATCAATATAATCCCGCTCCGGCTGTGAAGCTTTTTCCTTTAGCGCAATTGCGCGTTGAATTGCCTCCCATGCTTTGGTTACCGCTGATTCCTCCATTGGCGCATTGATATTCGGTCCCAAAGCCAGCGCGATTCCCCAATACGCCATCGCGCACTCGGGATCCACCTTCGCGGCGGCTTCGAAAGATCGAATCGCCTCCGCGTGATTGAAGTTGTAAAGCAACACCATCCCCTGGTCGAAGTAACGTTGCGCCAGTTTCCATTTTGTGGTGATGGGGTGATGGTGTCGTCCGAGTCCCTTGAACTGTGGCGCAGAAGCCAGTTCCGTTTCAACCTCACCAGCAAACGTCGCGCTGGCCAATACTGCGAGTAATAATGCAATCCATTTCATAGAAACGCTCCGCAGAGCAATTGCCGATCAGCAGCCTACATTCCGTTCGCATTTTTGCGGCATTCCACTTTCGTGCCATCGGCAAAGCCGCTTCAATAAGAACAGTGTGAAACAAAGGGAAACGATTTGCTTTCCATTTACCATCTGAGTGGTATCATACCCATATGATTAACAGTTTACCAGTTGCCTACTCACGATTACCGCAAATCCTGAGAAAATGCCGCCTGAACATTTCAGATTTGCATGAAAGGTTGAAGGCTGCCGGGCTCAACGTCAATCCCAAGAGCCTTTACCGACTTACCACTCTGAAGCCGATCCAAAAAATCGACACCAGGATTGTAGGGGCAATTTGCGAGACTTGTGATGTCAGCATTGAGGAGGTAATTGCATTCGAAAAGCCCAAACCAGTTCTGGAAAAACTCACTATTGCCGAGCAAAAGCGGTTGGATGAATTAATGACAAGCCATAGTGAAAGGGAATTGAGCAGGGATGAATTGCGCGAACTGGATGAATTGTCCGAAAAAGCGCATCAATTAACAATGGCAAATGCGCGGATGCTTGTCTCCCAGCGTCGTGCTCTTATGGCCCAGCGTTCACGGAACAACTCGATTGATCGCAAGAGAGCGCAACATCCTAAAAAGGCTTTGCATCATCGCTGATGGCGAGCAAACAGGAACAGAAGGAAATCGTCCGTAAGCGAGCGGGCTATCGCCTGTGAATATTGCCATGCACCGGAAGAAGTCACTGGATACGCGTTTCACATTGAACATATTCATCCGCGCGTCAAAGACGGCGTGAACGAAATTGAAAACTATGCGCTTTCGTGCATGCCGTGCAATCGAGCAAAGTCTTATCATATAACAGGAAAAGACCTGAAATCAGGCAAGGAAGAACGTTTGTTTAATCCACGACAAGACAAATGGGCTGATCATTTCAAAATCAGGGATAAACTTTATGTTTGCGGAAAAACAGCTATTGGACGAGCAACGGAGAACCGCTTGCAATTGAATCAGCCCCGGCAATTGGAAGCCCGAAAATTATGGAAAGAAATCAAACTCTTTCCTTAATTTTAATCTGATCTGGTCTACTTGATTCCCGAGAGTCGTTCTTTCCAGATGTGATAAAGGGTGACGGTAGCGCGGACATCGCGCAGGCAATATTCGGCGATTTCACGGAACTGCCCGGCTTCCATCAAGTCGTTTACATCCATGCCGGTAACGCCGTGGGCTTTCGGCGATTCGATACCAAATGCTTTGCAGTAAAAATCGAGATTAAAACGGCGGGCGGCGCCGTCCTTTCCGCTCACGCAATAAAAGGTAAGTTGTTCCGCAAGATCGCAGTGCGGTTCGGTCTGGTAACGGTAACCAAGCCAATCTTTGCGGGTGATTTGGACATTCAGCAGCGCAGATCGAAGATAAATAAATGGAACATCAAATCCCCGACCGTTAAAGGTCACGATATTATCATAATGTCGGGCAACGTCCCAAAATGCGGTCAGAAGCTCCGCTTCATCCATGCAAGGGACAAATTCCACAGGCCCGGCTTCATCCCCTTCCGGTTCAAAATCGTCTGAAATAAAAAGCACCTGCCCCCGGGCGGTGTCAGAGTTGAGCATGGCAAGGCAAACAACGCGCGCAGTGAGCGGCCAGAGGTTGAACTGGCGATGGATTTCGGCCCGTTTTTGCTCGGCAGCGGTGAGGTCCGGAATGCGATTCGCTTCTCGAAACAGGTACTCCTGCTGCGATTCATCGAAATGCTCAAGAGAGAGAGCAGAGGTTTCAATATCGAAGACAAGGGTTGCCATGAGAGAGGGGGACGAAGTAGCCAGGATGGAAGTCCCGAACCGTTGAGCCGGGACTTTCCATCCCGGTGAAAAACCGACAATTAGTTATTTCTTCTTGGAGGTTGTTTTTTTAGCAGGTGCTTTTTTAGCGCTCGCTTTTGCAGTTGTTGTTTTTTTCTTAGCTACGGCCACTGAATTTCACCTCCGATCGATTCAGTATATTTCATAGGTTCACCACTCATTAAGCAAAAATAATTTTTGTTGACTAGTCTTTTTCGCAAATATCTTAAAATATTTTTCGACGATGGAGAGGAATCAGCAGTGAAAAAATGTTTCTTCATCAGCCGGGAAGAGCGATGAATGAGCGTTAATCCGCATTGTTTTGATCCAACATTTGTCACGCTAGCCGCCTGAATTTCATGTGAGAGTTAAGTGCATCAGTTTCGGATTTTCTTTCGCAAAACAGCGGATTTTATGTGATGACTTCCATCTGAATCACTTCCAGAATTGCCTGAGTGCCCAATGATCCCCAATTGACGCCGATGATGGCGCAGTATCGCAGAATCAAAAGCGAACTGCCGGCAGATGCACTTCTTCTTTTTCGCCTGGGGGATTTTTACGAAATGTTTTTTGAAGATGCCCAGGCCGGTTCACAGATTCTAAATGTGGCCCTGACTCGCCGTGGTTCGACGCCAATGTGCGGAATTCCCTTCCATGCCGCGAATAATTACATCGCCAGGATTCTTCGGGCAGGGAGAAAAGTGGCAATCTGCGATCAGGTGGAGGATGCGCGACCTGGGCAGTTGGTGCGGCGTGAAGTAACCCAGATCATCAGCCCCGGGACTCATTTTGATGATCGGATTCTTTCAGCCGAGCGAAACAATTATCTCGCGGCAATTTGTGCCGTGAAGAAGCAGTTTGGCCTGGCGGCGCTTGACTTGACTACCGCCGAATTCAAGCTCACCGAAGTCAACTCGGAAACGGCTTTACTGTCTGAAATGGAGCGGCTCAAACCAGCGGAAGTGATTTATCCGGATGGGGACAGCAGATTGGCACAGTTGTTAAAAGGTGTCTGCCCAATCCTGCTGCCTTACGAAGGCTGGACATTTGCTCCGGAAACGGCGCTGTTTACGTTGCGAGAGCATTTTAAAGTCGCAACTCTCGACGGCTACGGTTTGAAAAGCCGAATGGCAGCCATTGGTGCCGGTGGCGCCACCTTGCATTACCTGCAACATCATTTGCGGCGGGATTTGGCGCATATCACACGGGTGCAAACTTATGAACCCTCCGATTTCCTGGCACTGGATTCCACAACATTAAGAACGTTGGAGGTGATTGAACCCGCGCTGGCTGATGCACCGCGTAATTCCTCTCTCTACAGTGCGTTGAACCGAACCGTCACGCCGATGGGTGCCAGGAAGCTGCGCGATTGGCTGACACAACCGCTGGCATCGCAGGAACGGATCAAGGCGCGCCAAGCCGCTGTGGAAACCTGGCTGAAACAGGCGCGTGAGCTGGAGGAATTTCGATTGCATCTCAGTGAGGTGCGTGACCTTGAACGAACCTTGAGCCGGTTAAGCATCGGATCAGGAAATGCACGCGATCTTGTCGCATTACGCGCCGCCTTGGAGCGAGTGCCGGGGATTCGCGGCACATTGCGGGAGGCGTTGGACAAGGAGCAGCAAACAAGGGAATCCGAGGAGATTTTCGCAGAAACAAGCGAGGCGGCATCCTTGCTCAGAGGGTTGCTCAATGAATTGCGGGATTTTCCGGAACTCGCGGAGAGCATTGGGAAAGCAATTGTGGACGAGCCGCCGCTGGCATTGAAAGAAGGAGGGATGATCCGGGACGGTTTTGATTCAAGCCTGGATGAATTGCGGGCTGCCACAAGGGAGGGAAAGGACTGGATCGCGAAGTTGCAGCAGGAAGAGATGGAGCAGACAGGGATCACAACCCTGAAAATCCGATTTAATTCTGTTTTCGGGTATTACATTGAAGTAACGAAATCGCACCTGGATAAAGTGCCTGCCCATTATATCCGAAAACAAACAGTGGCCAATGGCGAGCGATTCATCACACCGGCATTAAAGGAGATGGAGGGAAAAATCCTCGGCGCTGAGGAGCGTAGCATCAAGCTGGAGTACGAATTGTTTCAACGAGTCCGTGAAAATGTTTTGGCACAACTGCCCGGATTGCAGGGGACAGCGCGGGCCCTGGGGGAACTGGATGCCCTTGGGAGTTTTGCGGAAACAGCCCGGCTTTACAGCTATTGCAAACCTGAAATCGGGAATGAAGGGATTCTCCGGATCAGCGAGGGCCGGCATCCTGCGCTGGAACAATCACTAACGGAGGAGCGCTTCGTGCCCAATGACGTCAATCTGGATACGCGGGAGCAGCAAATCGCAATCATTACAGGACCGAACATGGCTGGAAAAAGCACTTATATCCGGCAAACCGCGCTGCTGGCATTGATGGCCCATACAGGCTCGTTCATTCCTGCAACGAAGGCGCGGGTTGATTTGCTGGACCGAATTTTTACGCGAATCGGCGCGAGTGATGATCTGGCACGCGGCCAATCAACCTTCATGGTGGAGATGAGCGAGACAGCGAACATCCTCAACAACGCCACCCAAAAAAGTTTGATTGTCTTGGATGAGATCGGACGTGGAACAAGCACGTTTGACGGGCTGAGTCTTGCCTGGTCCATTGTTGAATATTTGCATCATCAGGCAGGGGCCAAGACTTTGTTCGCCACTCATTACCATGAATTAACCGAGCTGTCAGGACGACTGGCGCGTGTGAAAAATTTCAACGTGGCCGTGCGGGAATGGAATGAGCAGATTATTTTCCTGCGCAAGATCGTGGCTGGCGGGACAGACAAAAGCTACGGAATTCAGGTGGCACGTCTGGCGGGAATTCCCAAATCTGTGGTGGAGCGGGCAAAGGAAATTTTATCAAACCTCGAAGAGGCGGAATTGACGCCGGCAGGGCGAAAGAATTCCGGGCGTCTACGGGAGCGTGAAAAATTGCAGAAGCTGGCACCACCACCACAATTGGATCTGTTTCAATAAAGAAAAACACCCTTCACCTGGTGCAGATGAAGGGTGTCAGGAGATAAAGTGGATCTCAGCTTTTCACATCAGCTGCGATTTTGGATTTGAGTGCTTCCACCGCTTTGTCATCAAGCCCCACGCCGGTCCAGGCAATAGTCTGCTTTTTGGCATAATAAACTGTCCGGCTAACACCCTCGACCTTGTAGGCATTGTCCCAATCTTTTTCGACGGCAACAACCACGGGGAAAGTGATGCCGTTTTTATCAGCGGCAGCCTTGATCGCTTTGATGTCCTTGGAATCCAGCACCTGGGCAAAAACACCGACTTCCTTGTTTTTGTCGGCGATGGTCTGAAGCTTCTTCAGGTCGGCCCAGAATTCAGCATCGTCAAGCTTGCCAAATGCGATCACTTTGGCTGGCTTGCCGCCATACTGGCAGACCTGGCAATATTCCTTGCCGGTGGCGACATTCTTGATTTCGTAAGGGGTCAAACTATCGCCAGGCTTGAGAGCGGCGAAGGAACTGGCAGCAAAACCGAGTAAAGCTGCGGCAAAAGTTAACTTTGATAATTTCATAACATCCTTTTCCTTTGAATTAATCCAGATTGGGTATTGTGTAAACCGGATTCAGGTTGGTTTGACTCCATTCGTGGAAATTTGTTCAAAGCCAGTAACGATAATTAATATTTGGGAAAAGGTTGTCTATCTGTTCAACCTGGAAAAGCCAGGATTCATCGATCTTTGTATTTGTAAGCTGTTCGTGCAGAGCAATAAAGCGAAGAAGATGCTCCTTTACGCGCTTTTTGGCGTAGTCCGGGCTCGTGCCGGTCCGCAGGATAAAAGGCCAGTCACTGGATTGCGCCAGGAGCAGTTCACGGCCCGCCTGTTTCAGGGCCCGGTTAGTCAGAGGATCGGGAGCAGGATGTCGGCGAACCAGTTCACTCATTCTTTCCTGGGCAACACCGAGGTGGGGGTAAATCCATTCATTTGTTTCGTTTAGCCAGACTTTCCAATAACCTTCCTCACCCCAACTCGATGGGCTTGGCGTGGCGACCTGATGCGTGGGGAATCGTTGAAGAAATTCCTCCGGGGTGGTCAGCGAATATATTTGCTGATCATAAATGGTTTTTCGAACGAAAAGGTCGAGAAACTCAGGTCCTTCATACCACCAATGACCAAAAAGTTCAGCGTCATATGGGGCTACAATAATCGGTGGGCGTTCCATGATTGCTGAAGCAGCGGTGAGTTGCTCCATGCGCGCGGTCATGAAATGAGCGGCATGCCTGTCTACGGTTTCAAGCGCAACGGAGCGGTTGTAGGCTTCCTTGGGGTCGCTCCCTGTAATCCGATAATATTTAATGCCGGTAAAGCTGCGTTGCGGCGGGGCGGGAAGCCATGGTTTGATATAATCGTAATCGAGGTCAAAAGCGATATCCCGGTAAAAATCACGGTAGGCCGGGTCTCCCGGGTAACCCTCATTACGGCTCCAGACCTGTTTGGCGGAATCGAGGTCGCGGCCGAAAGCGGCTATTCCATTGGGAGTGAAAATCGGGGCAAAGGTGCCATAACGGGGGCGGGGGCGTGCATGGAGGACACCGTGGGTTTCCGTGATGAACCAGCGGATGTTCGCTTCCTGGAGCACGTTTTCAATCCCGCTGACATAGGCACATTCAGGCAGCCAGATGCCGCGGGGATCACGGCCGAAACATTCACGATAATGATCGCGCGCCACCAATATCTGGGCTTTCAATGAAGGAGGATGCTCCGCAAGCAACGGCAGGAGCGCATGTGTGGCAGCTGAGGTGATGATTTCCAGCTTTCCCTGTTCCTGGAATTTGCGAAAACCGCCAACCAGATTTCGACCGTAATGGTTCCATGTCTCCCTGACCGATTCAAAACGGCGGAGATACATTTCAGAAAGGGGACGAAGTGCCGGGTCCCACCATGTCCGGTGAGTTTCACGTTCGGCAAGGTCGACCAATTCATTGATATGGCGGTCATAACGATCACACAGGAGCGGATCGAGTAACATCGAGCAAAGGGGAGGAGTGAGCGTGAGGGTGAGACGGGTATCCATTCCCTGCCGAAGCCAACCGTCCATAACCTGGAGGAGCGGAATGTAAGTCTCGGTAATTGCCTCGAAAAGCCAGTTTTCTTCAAGAAATCGCGGGTGCTCCGGATGCCGGACAAACGGAAGGTGCGCATGAAGGACCAGGGCGAAATATCCAGGCATAGAATGAATTGGGAGAATCCCGCAAAGTTAACTGACGTTTTGCGGCCCCGGCGGTTTCATTTGTTGGTCCTGCGGGTGGGGAGTGACGTCTCCCTCATATTCGGTGACACGAACAAAATTCAGAGCAGCAGCACGGGAATCGTCACCATCAGCGGACGTTGCAATGACTGGCAATTCATAATCGCCATCAGGAAAAAGGAAGCGGTAGCTGAAGGTTCCATCGGGGCGAAGGCGAATTGAACGCCCTCCAATGGTAACGCTCGCATCGGGTTCAGTCGCTCCATAAATGATCAGTTCAGCATTGATGTTAAACCAAAAACTTTTCCTGCGAGGGAGTCCCCCAAACGGGCTTGAGATGCTCGAAATACCGCCGAGTGCGAGTGACTGCGCCGCTCTTTTCATCATGTCCTGCGCGGCGATGGAAGAGGTCTCCTCTGAAAGACGCCGACGAATCAGTTCGGTAATTTCAAGCGAACCCATCCAGACACGACGCATGCTATCAATGCTGATCAGCTGTGAAAGGGCTTCGGCCTGCTCGGGTGTCCAATGGTAACCGGCACCTTTGGCGCGATCTGGAAATGCCCCATGCTCTTCAGACCAAACTTCGCGAAGCGCCTCGACCAGTGGCTGGTTTTCATTGACCGCACCCTGCACAGTGCTCAGCAGTTCCTGAAAGCTGATCATGCCGGGGATGGTGGCAAATTCAGCCGAAGTTTCTTCTGACAATGTATCCGGCGGGGTCAGGGTGGGACGTGAAATTGAAATTGATTCCCAGGTCCCATTTTTCTTTTGATAAAAACCAAGCTCAGCCACGAACCGGGTTTCACTGCGGCCCACATGGAGAAACCAGTTGCGGGATTCGGGATGGACATGCACCTCACTAAACGGCTGGCCCCCTTTCTCGTTCAGGAAAACGCGAAGGACCAGATGGCCTTCGCGGGAAAGCTGATTATATTCGCGGAGTTGTTCACGGGTGAGATCCCAGGAGGCGTAAAGCCAATGTGGATCACGTGCCGCCAGGAGCAGGCGGCGGGTGCCATAAGCTTCAGGAAGTTCCGGCAGCGCCATTTCATGGTGCGTCGGGGCCGTGGGAGCCAGCATGTAGCGCTGGCCGGGACCGGTGCCCGTTGAAGGAGGCGGGTTATCGTTTTCGAGGAGGATTGGCGGTACCGCGAGTTTTTTCCGAGAACGGGGCGGGCTCTTTTTTTCCGCGGGCGTTGGTTCTGGAGCGGCTTCGGCGGCGGCCTTGGCAGTCGACTTGGTTTTTGAAGCGGGTTTACTGGCTGCCTCGCTTTTTTTTGGTTTACCTGTTCGTTTTTCAGATTTCATAACCCAATCAAAATCACCGCTTCCTTGACCGACAACAGAGGAATAGCACCCCTCATTCAAAACGGAAAGCCCACATCATCGATTTCCTGAATTTTTACAGAAGGGGAATCGGCAGCAGGCGATTGCCCATAATGACGATGGCCTGCTGAAAGCGGACATTTTGCAATCCCGGTGAAAGGAACGGCGCGGAGCCAAGAACACAACCGGCGGCCCACTCGGAAAAGGCAGGGAGCACTAAAAGATCAGCGGACCAAAGAAAACAGGGAAATCGAGCGGAGGTGGCTACCCCATCACCAAGACGAAAAGCCGGATGCTCATGACCCAGCACTGTCAACAAAACGGAAGGGCAGGGGTCAAACCGCTGGTCTCCGTGAATGAACCGCACTTTCTCCTGAATAAACTCGGTTTTCAGGGTGGCAATGCAATCCCCAGGCAGCATGCGTTGCAGATCGCGATCATGATTTCCGGTGACGAGCACAAGTGCGATGCGGGAGCAAAGCTCATTGACCAGTTCTTCAACAGTCTGCCGAATGGAATGGATTGAGACTGTTTCATGAACAATATCGCCAAGCAGCGCGAGGGTTTTAGGCTGGTAATCCGAGATCAGTTCAAGCAGTCGCGCCAGGGTGGTTTCCTGGAGGAGAGGCATCATCTGACCCCGAACCCGGTGCGCCCAGACATAACCCAGATGGAGGTCAGCCACAGCCAGTGTGCGGGTTTTTTCAAGAAAAACCGCCCGACGAGGATCAAGCCACACATTCGGGGCGATTTCGTACTGAGGCTTATTCCTGTTCAAGTTTGCTCCACCATAGATGGTAGAGACGTTCGGTCATTTCACGCGGATCTTCAACCAGAAGCGCTTCCTTGATTTTCGTTGCAAAGAGAGCAAAGGAAAGTGGCGGGACCCGGTCCACCTGCCGAATCCGGAACGGTTTGTCAGAGATGCCCATGAGAAATTGAAGTGCCCCCTGCTGGTCAATGTAAGTATGGACCGCGTCCCGGCGGGCCTCCCGGAGGAGCACATGGTCCGGTTCATACTGCGTGAGCACATTAAAGAGCACCTCCGCAGACCATTGTACCTTTCGCAATGCTTTCTGTTCACCAAAAAAATTGCGATATACCATCATGCCAGTCTGGGCGGCATTTCGAAAATGGTATTTCAACAGGTCGGATTTTGAAAGGGCATGATGAAGGTCCGCCTCAAATCCTTCAGCAGCCAAAAGCATCGGCAACTCAGCCGATGCAAATTCCTGGGTGGGGGTCACTGTCAGGACAAATCCGTAATCATCCGGCGTTGCAACCGCATTCCCCCCGCGTAAACGGCTCAGGCGCAATGCGACGACCCGGGAAAGCGCTTCATTGGCGGCACGGCCCACCAGGCAGTGAAAGAAGTAATGGCGCGCCTGCGCAAAGGAGCGATGTCTTTTTTGTTTTGGGGAAGCATTCTCCTTCACCAGTATCGATTCCTCCTCGGCCCTTGAGAGATATTCTTCCACCAGCAAAAAGTGATGCGTGGGGATTTCTGAAATTCGTGCCTGGGCCGCATACATCCTGAAAATAATCTGTGCGTTCGTTTCCCCGCATTCGAGACGGTCGCGAATCCATTTGATAATTGTTTCCGGCTCCTGCTGTTGATCGAATTGTGTGCAGAGTTCACTGCGAAAAGAGATGATTTCCTCAGCGACTTTATTGGTGAGCGGCATCTTGTTCGCATTCCAGCGCGGGACTGTGGGAGTGGCAGCGTCAGCGCGTGAGACAAAGCATTCCATCATGCCAATCCGATCCAATCGCACTGGTCTGCCGCCTATAATAAAAATATCACCTATGGCCAAATTGCGGATGAAGATTTCCTCTATCGAACCCAATGTGCGCCCCTTAAGTTTAACGAGAACCATCCCTTCCGTGGGAATGACGCCAATGTTTTGTAACAGGTCGCGCTGGACCATTCCCTTGCGGGTCCTGAAACATTCAGTGGAAAGCTCGATTTTTCCAAAAGTTTCCGTGTATTGCTGACGAAGCGATTTGCCGCCGCCTGCAAGATAATCGAGCACGTCGTCGAACGATTGGCGTCCCAGATTCCTGTAAGGGTAGGCTTGGCGAACAAGGCCGTAGGCCTGGTCAAGAGGCCATTCATGGATGCAACCCATGCTGACAAGATGCTGGGCCAGTACATCGAGCGGTGCCTCCGGCAATCGCACTGGGTCGAGCTGACGGGTTCGCGCCAGGATGGCAGTGGCGCAACATTCAACCAGGTCATTCATGTTTGTCGCCATGAGCAACCCACGGCTGACTGTGTGAATATTGTGCCCTGCGCGGCCTGTCCGTTGAAGGGCGCGGCTGACTCCCTTGGGAGTGGAAAGCATCACCACCAGGTCGACCGAGCCGATGTCGATTCCCAATTCGAGGCTCGTGGAGCAAACTACAGCGCGGAGTTCACCACGTTTGAGGCGATCTTCGACCTCCTGCCGAACATCACGGTCAAGCGAGGCGTGGTGGCACTCGATCTGACTGGCCAGTTCGGGCAGTGCCTGGTGCAGCCAGAACGCTGCGGCCTCCGCTCCGGAACGTGTGTTCGTAAAAATCACGGTGGTCCGGTTCTCGCAAACCAGCCGTGCCAGTTCACGAATGAGCCGTTCCCCGGTGTAGCCGCTTTGTGGGTAAGGATTCTTACTCAATGGCGAATAAACCTTGAGATCGATTTTCTTTGCCGCGCTGACATCAATAATGGAACAGTCACGCTCACCGCCAACCAGGTACCGGGCAACCTCAGCCACTGGTGCAACCGTGGCGGAGAGGCCAATCCGTTGCAGCGAAGCATTCTGTTGGCCGCTGCAAACAAGGTGCTCCAGCCGTTCAAGACTTAAGCTCAGGTGGGCGCCTCGTTTGTTTTCGGCAAGCGCATGGATTTCATCGACTACAATCCAGCGAACATTTTCCAACACCGGGACCCATTTTGCCTGGCTGAGCAGCAGGCTCAGGCTCTCAGGCGTCGTGAGCAGGATATGGGGAGGATGATCGAATTGTTTCTGCCGTTCGGAGGGAGTGGTGTCTCCAGAACGAAGGCCGACCTGCACCGGAGGTTTTGATCCGTAAATTTCATCCAGCGGCAGCTGAAGGTTTTTCCGGAGATCATAGCTCAGCGCACGAAGCGGAGAGATATAAATGGCATGGATCGCCTGCTTGAGATGCCCGGCGGAATGGAGCAAAGCCAGTTCGTTGAGAATCCCAAGAAAGGCAGCAAAGGTTTTCCCGGTGCCGGTGGGTGAGATAATGAGCGTATTGTGACCGGCGCTGATTTTCGGCCACGCTTCTCGCTGTGCCGGAGTGGGATCAGGGTATTTTTTAAGAAACCACTCCGTAACAATGGAAGGGGTGAGCCACTGGCCGGTTTTCCCCATAAATTACCTGGCGTTGACTGTCTCCATCAATTCCGGCGGCGCCTCAAGACGTTGCTTTCGTTGCCGTAGCCAGCGCCCCACAAGTCCCTGGCCAGGGCTCAGCAACCAGGCCAGCGTGAACAGCACCGCGCCCATGACAACCATGGCTCCTGCGGTGGAGCAATCGAGCCAGAAGGAGAGATGGACCCCCAGGATGGAACTGAGCGCTGCATGCAGCAGCGTCAGGGCATGAATCGAAGGCAAACGGTAACTCAGGAGCGAAGCAGTCGCGCCCGGAAGGATCAACATGGCGATGACCAGGATCGCGCCGACGGATTCAAAGGCGCTGACCACCACAATTGAAAGCCAGCACATCAGCGAATAATGGACAGCGGTGGCATTAATTCCCAGTGAGGAGGCAAGTCCTGCATCAAAAGAACTGACGAGCAGCTCCTTGTAAAACAGCAGCAGCAGCAGCAGCGTCCCAAGCATGACTGCGCCCATGACAGCCACCGGAGTGGGCGCGACCTGCCAGCCAAAAAGCTGCATCATCGGCTGAAATGGAACAAACCCGATCTCTCCGTAAAGTACACATTCCTGGTCGAGGTCAATTTTGGAAGCAAAGAGAGAAATCATGATCACACCAATTGCAAACAGGGAAGTGAATGCAATGCCAATGGCGGAATCCTGCTTCACCCGTGATTTTTTATGAATCAATTCGATCAGCAACGTGGTGACCACACCCGCAAGGAGCGCGCCAAGGAACATGATCCCGGAGGAACGGCTTTGTGTGAATAAAAAGGCGCTCGCAATCCCCGGCAAAACGCTGTGGCTGATCGCGTCACCCACCAGTGCCATACGGCGCAAAATGAGGTAATTGCCAACCAGTCCGCATGCAGCGGTGACAAAGAATCCCATCAATGCAACCCAGCCGGTGGTGCCCAGTCCCTCTGTCCAGGGAGCGACGATGACCTTCTGAAAATCAAATGGCGGGAGGAGTTCACTCATGACGATTGTACCCTAACGGTCGTTCCTGCCGTGTGGCTCGATTACCGCGTTCACGAACCTCCTCCCAGCTTGGGATTTTTTTGCCGTGCGGATCCTGCGTGGCATAAGAAAGGCGGCGTTCCAGTTGCCGGACTACTTCATCACCGAGAACATGCTCGATTTTTTCTGCATCTTCATGGACATGATCAGCGGCGATCTGTGCCTCATTGGTGAGGTAAAGTTCCCAGAGACGATGATTGCGAACAATTGAGGAAGCGCGGTGCCAGCCTTCCGGCGTCAGGAATAATGTGGTGTCCTCGTTATTCAGAGTGGCCATCCCGTGTCGAACCAATTCCCGGGCCTCAATCCTGGCTTCTTCCAGCGTGACGCGACGTTTCTGTGCCAGTTCTGTCAATTCCACTCCTTCACCGTTGAAGGCATGATCTTCAAGCACATGGTAAATTCCTTTCATCGTATTTTCCCGTTTTACTCTCGCGCCACGAGATCGAAATTTCCACCAATGGACAACAACTCCATGCTTTGGGCTGAAAAGAAAGGCCCCGGCGAAAACGGTGGTTGCGCCCAACACCATGAATGGCCCGGTGGGCAGATTGGGTTTGAGGAATGAAAAAAACGCGCCGAGCACCCCGGCAAACATCCCAACAAGCGAAGAGATCCAGAGCATTCGGTGCAATCGATCAGTCAATAGATAAGCCGCGGCAGCCGGGGTGATCAGCATCGCTGAAACAAGGACAACACCCACAGCCTGCAGCGCGACCACCACAGAAAATGCCAGGAGCAGCATCAGTGTGTAATGCAGTGCCCTGACAGGAAATCCTGCCACACGGGCAAAGCCAGGATCAAAACTGCTCACCAGTAACTCCTTGTAAAAAACAACGACCACCAGCACCGAAAGGCCCGTCACCAGCGCTATCAATTGCACGTCCCGTGAACCAATCGCGGCAGCCTGACCGAAAAGAAATTTGTCGATCCCGCTTTTGTTACCTGAGGGTAGCCTTTGAATCATCGTAACCATGCAGATGCCAATGGCAAAAAAAGCCGCCAGCACCAGCCCGAGCGCGGTGTCCTCCTTCAGCCGGGTCGTTTCCTTGATCCAGCTGACCACCATGGTCCCGAACAAACCGGCAACCGTCGCGCCAATAAAAATTGCCACAGGATCCTTGCTCATGTTCCAGAGAAAACCGATCGCCACCCCGGGAAGTACCGCATGTGAAAGGGCGTCCCCCACCAGTGCCATCCTGCGGACCACGATGAATCCACCCAAGAGACCGCAACCAACTCCAAGCAGGATTGAACCAATCAGCGCATAGCGAAGTGCGGGGTCAGCCAGGCTGAAAAATCGTATCGCCTGCTCCAGCAGGTTGGTTTCGCTGATATCGCCGATCCTCGCGGCATGAGAATAAGGCGCCAGGGAGATTGTTCCTACCAGCAGCAGCAGGCGTATCAATGATTGGGAAAAATTTTTCATCCCCGCTGGCGAACGGCGTCCGCCACCTCTGAAAGGATGGTCAGCCGACCACCATACGTTTTTTGGAGCAGATCATAGGTAAAAACTTCCTCGGTCGCACCGAAAGCCACCACCCGCATGTTCAGGAGCAGCAGCATATCAAAATAATTTCGTGCGGTGGGAAGGTCATGATGCACCACCATTAAAGTCTTGCCACGCCCTTTGAGTTCATGCAGCAGCGTGATGATTGCGCTTTCAGTCGCGGCGTCCACTCCGGCAAACGGCTCATCCATGAAATAAAGATCGCTTTCCTGTGCCAGCGCACGAGCGAGAAAGACGCGCTGCTGCTGGCCACCGGAAAGATTGGCGATCTGGCGATTGGCAAAAGGGAGAAGCTTCACTTTATCCAGGCATTCCCGGGCGATGTCCCGATCTTTTGAAGTCGGGCGTTTCACCAGCCCAAGATGTCCATAACGTCCCATCAGGACGACATCCATTACGGTGACCGGAAAATCCCAGTCCACAGATTCTCGTTGAGGCACGTAACCGACCCGTCGGGCGTTTTCCCTGGGTGGTTTGCCAAAAATTTTTACCCAGCCGCTCGAATGAGGCAGCAGGCCAAGCACCGCCTTGATCAAGGTTGATTTGCCCGCCCCGTTCGGCCCCACAATTCCAATCAATTTTCCCGCTGGCACTTCGAGGTCGATTCCCCACAAGACCGGTTTCTTTTGATATGAAACGGTCAGGTCGTGAATTTCAAGCGGCAGAGGAATTTCAGAGGGGTTCATGACATTAAAAGACCAGATTAAATCGCACTCCTGCCACAATGGCATTATCCAACGCGGATGATCCTCCCGGATGAAAAATAATTTGCAGGTCCGGTTGCACACTTAGCCATTTGCTGACCTGCAACATGTAGGTGATTTCCCAGCCTGCTTCGTAATCGGACAGAGGGTTCATACCACTGAGTCGCTCAGAAGCAACAATGTCCTTCGAAATCCGCGCATAGACAAACCCGGTGGCAAGAATATCTTCTTCGCGGCCTGGCAAAAGCCCGGTGTAATTTAACCCAAAGTCAAAACTGTATTCAAAAAATCCCCGGTCAGGCGGGCTCGCACCAACACGGCCCCATGCTCCGAGTCCTTCTGCTTCCGTTTCCGCATAAAGTTTTTGCTCCGCTACGAGATACCCTCCGTAATTGCCTTCATGAATGCGAGGATTGCCTCCGCTGATCGCGATGGGAATTCCCGCTTCATCCAGATAATTGTCAGAAAAATCCGCCGAATGGCCCCAAACACCAAGTTTCAGGATACCTGGATAGGCATCTTCGCTGTTCCAGCCAAAGCCAGCTTCACTGATTGCAAATACCCCCTGACCTGAATTGAGCTCCCAATGTGTGCCGTAGCGGGTCGTGCGTGGATTGCCATTTGCATCATCAAAACTGTCACCATCGAACAATGCGGCCTGAATATAGACTGATTTCGCGGGCTGATAACGAAGACGTGCGCCCGGCGCGGTCACGAAAAAAGCAGGGCCGGTATTGACCGTGTTCGCGGAGATAAATGCTGGCCAGCCAAAAGCGGCATTCATCATTACCCCCCCATTCTCCGTTCCAGCGAATTCATCATCTGCGAGTAAATTCCCGAGCCGGAGGGAAAATTGATCTTCAAAAAAGTTCTGTTCATACCAGAGTTCGTATAGGCGGAATGAATCGTAGGCATCAATACTACTCACCGCGAAAAAATCCCCCACCAGCTTTGCCGTGGGACTTGCGCCATGCAGGTTGATTGCGCTGAATTTCAGCAATGCCCCATCCCAGAAACCCAGTTTTTCAAAATCAAGCTCAACACCCAGCTCGAAAATTCCTTCATAGATCGCACCACGGCGCATCCCTCCCTCCAGGTTGCTGATGACTTCTCCTGTGTAACCGGCGCTGAGGTGAATTCCCTGCTCGACCAATCGCGTCCGCATTCCATTCCAGTCTCCTGTCAGGTGGTCCCGCTCAAAACCGGTCTCAAAACGTGGCGTTCTCGCTGCAATCACATCATGTGTTGGAACAGCATGCTCCGCGGCTGCCACACCGAACGAAATTCCAGCTAACGTTCTGAAGAGAATCTTCATTTCAATCCGGTGACAATCGTGTTGATGTTGTGCTTGATCATTCCTTCGTAAGTGCCCACATCATAATCCCCTTCCATCTGACCCGGAGAACCCATCGCATCAGAAAACAATTCCCCACCAATTTTGACTCCCGCATCTTTGCTGATGCGTTCGATGGTATTATGCGGAACACTCGATTCGACGAAAATCGCTTTGATCTTCTTTTGCTTCACAAAATCCACCAGCTTGGTCACATCAGCCAGCCCGGCTTCTGTCACAGTCGAAATTCCCTGCAATCCCACCACCTGGAAACCGTAGGCCCGCCCAAAATAATTGTATGCGTCATGACTGGTGACCAGAATGCGCTGCTCCTTCGCAAGATCGGAAACACGATTGAGCGCCCAGGCGTGAAGTTGCGCGTATTTCTGCCGCAATGCCGCCCCGTTTGCGGCATAATATTCCTTTCCTTTCGGGTCCACCTTGCTCAGCGCCTCTTCCACAGTCCCAATGCACGCGGCCCATAATTCCACATCAAACCACACGTGCGGATCGTGATGTCCTTCGAATTCCGGCGGCGTGAGCAATTTTTCTTTGGGCAGGTTTGCCGTCACTGCATAAACCGCACGCTTTCCCTTCTTCATTTGCTCGAAGAGGCCTTCCATTTTCCCTTCAAGCATGAGCCCTGAATAAAGAATCAAATCCGCCTTTTGCAGTTTCACGATATCTGAAGCGGTCGCTTTGTAGAGGTGAGGGTCCACACCTGCGCCCATCAGGGCCTGCACTTCCACGCGCTCTCCTCCGACGGACCGCGTCAGGTCAGCCACCATGCTGACGGTGGCGCAAACGGTGAGTTTCTTTTCCGCTGCCGAAGAGCAGGTGGCGCAGAGAAGAGAGAGTAACAAGATTAAAGTTTTCATATGTTGAACCAACATGGCCCGAGCATAAGCCAACTGTTGTTAGTGTCAACTATAAAAATTAGCCTCGCCTATATTCATCGAAATGCCTTCCCTTCCGAGTGCAATTCTTATCGATTACGGAGGTAAATTTTGCCGGGCAGCTGCGTCACCAGTCGCTTCATCTCCAATCCAAGCAGCGTCACAGAGACCGCGCTGGTTGGCAGACCGGATTTAACAATAAGTTCATCGATGTGAATTTCCGATGAATTCACGAGGTCATAAATGATCTGCTCATTTTCTGTTAATGAAAGTCCGGGGAGTGTTTGCTGGCTGGCATTTGAGGAACGGTTGCTGCCGGGAAACAGGTATTCGAATTCGGTCACGATGTCCTCCGCGCCTTCGCACAACTTTGCGCCCTTTTTAATCAGGTCATGACACCCTTTGCTGCGTGGTGATTCAATGGAGCCTGGCACAGCAAAAACCTGCCGCCCGTACTCAGTTGCCATGTTGGCCGTGATCAATGCCCCGCTGGTCAGATTCGCCTCAACCACCACAGTTCCAAGGGTCATACCTGCGACTATTCGATTCCGTATCGGAAAACTTTGCTTGTCAGCCGGACGATTAAAAGGAAATTGGGTAATCAAAGCTCCATTCTCCGAAATCTGCTCGAACAATTTTGCATTCTCAGAAGGAAAGATCAGATTGATCCCCGTCCCAAGCACAGCAATCGTCCGGCTTTTTCCGCTGATCGCTCCCTGGTGTGCGGCTGTGTCAATTCCCCTCGCACCACCACTTACAACAGTGATGCCCATCATCCCCAATTGATAAGCCAGCCGCCGGGCCACATTGATTCCGTAATGAGTGGTCATCCGTGAACCGACCAGCGCCACGGAATTTTTATCCTGAGGAAGAAGCGACCCTTTCACGTAAAGGACTACTGGGGGGTCATAAATCTGCCGGAGAAGCGCGGGGTAATTTTCATGGAATTGAGTGACAATATGGCAGCCGAATTCCTTGATGTATTGCAGTTCCCGTGCAAGGTCCGTTCCAGTTTCCCACTGTGAAACCGCTACGGCAGCCGCTGTAGTCATTCCCTGGACCTGAAGCAATTGTTGCTCCGATGCGCGCAGCACCTCCTCCGGAGACCCAAAATGCTCAATTAGATTCCTGATCCTCACCGGCCCAATATGGGAAATCATGTTCAGGGCGACGAGTGCTTCGGTGGAATCCATCTTGAACCCGGAATAAACACTGTTCAAAAAAACAAGTCAATCATTTCGCCTTTCCAGACCGAATTCAATCGAGGAGCGCACTATTGCCAGATACTTTTAAATTCATTCCAAGTTTTTACGCCCCGTAAAAAATCGATATTCAAGATACAAGATATTTGCTGTCAACGCTTTACAGCGCTTAAATCGCGGTAGTTCTCTGTTTCCCTTTTCCTCCAAAATTTCTGTAACAAACGCGCGACCTGCTGTGTTATCATTCCAGTGGCCTATGAATAATCGCTCTGTTGTCATTCCGCGTCGTCAATTTATTGGTGGTGTCATGGCTGGCGCAGCTGGTCTTGCAACCGGTGGCCTTTCCACTCTTGCACTCGAAACTGCGCCCGCCCGTCCGGATTACACCGGGCCCAATGTTATCGTCATTCGCTTTGGAGGCGGGGTGCGACGGCGTGAGACCATCAATCCCGAGCACACTTATAGTCCCTTCCTGTGTCATGAGCTGACCAGGCGCGGCACTCTGTTTAAAAACATGGAATTAAGTTCCCTCCATGACATTGAAACCAGCCATGGCCAGGGCACCCTTTACATCCTGACGGGCAAGTATGAAAAATTTAAGGATATCGGGGACAAATTTTTAGGCGCACGGTTTGAATCAAAGGTTCCCACCGTTTTTGAATATCTTCGTAAACAGTACAATGTTCCTGAACACCAAACCCTTATCATTAATGGCGAAGACCGCACTGATGAAGAGTTTTATAGCTTCAGTAATCATCATCTTTTTGGCGCCCATTTCCGTTCAAACGTTCTAAGTTTGTACCGGTATAAAACCTTCCTCCTCCAGCGCCAGATCAATGCTGGAAAGTGGCAGGGAAAGGAACTTGAGAAAAAACGCCAGGAACTTGCCAAACTGGAAGCCCTTGATTACCGCACCAAAGGGGTAGACCAGCAGGGAGAGCAAATCGTCAAGTTCTGGGAAGGATGGCGCAACCATTATGGTGAATCAGGCTTTGTGAATCCTCGCGGCGATCGTCTCCTGACTGAACTCACCATCAGAGCCCTCAAGGAACTTCGTCCAAAACTGATCATGGTGAACTACAATGATCCTGATTATGTCCACTGGGGCTATATGAGCCATTATACCCGTGGCATTTCCGTGATGGACGAAGGTTTGCGGCAGATCATGTCCACTGTCGAAGGGGACCCTGAATATCGCGATAATACTATCTTCGTCATCGTGCCTGACTGCGGGCGGGACACTAACCCGTTTGCCGCCGTTCCATGCCAGCATCATTTCAACTCCAAATCCTCTCACGAGATATTCAGTCTCATCATTGGCCCTGGCGTCCAAAAAGGGGTGGTTGTCGATAAAGCCGTCGACCAAATCAGCGTTGCCGCCACCATTGGTCATTTCATGAAAATGAAAACTGAATTCACTGAAGGCCCTGTTCTCGAGCAGGCGCTCGCCTGATATGGAACCGATCACTCTTTCAACGGTCGATTCCCTTCCCACGCCTGTTGCTGTGCGGAAACCGCGATTTCAGCGCCTGCGCCGCTTCACGGTGGCTGCATTCAAATATCTCTGGGCAGTGCTTTTCACCCAGGGCATGCTCGCTTTTCTTATCGTCGGCTGGACTTATCGCAAAATGCAATACTCCATCGCTCGACGCTGGTGGAAACTCAGCGGCTCCAGCGAACCGCTTGCGGACGCCCTTGGCGCCACCATGCACTCGCGTCATCTGAAACGCTTACCAAACTGGTTTGCTGCCCACGATTATCGTGAGTACGTTCCTCTTCCTGAAGCGAACCTTCTTTCTAATGCCATTCGCCGCTTCAAAACCGTTTTTCATAACCTTACCGGCTCCTTCTGGCTGAACGCCAAGGTCGGTTTTAAAGGACTTTTTACCACATCAGTCCTTGTTCTTCCGGCAGGTGTGATCTGGCTTTTCTCGTGGTACGATGGATGGCACAACTCATTCAATAAAGGCTATGAACAAGCAGTTGTGGGCCCTGCTCTTGGTGTTTTCGGAATTATTCTTTTCATTACCGCGATGCTTTACGTTCCCATGGCCCAGGCCCGCCAGGCCAGCACAGGCAATTGGAAATCTTTCTTTCAGTTTCGGATTGTCTGGATGATCGTCCGCCGCAAATGGCTCGCCATGCTTCTTCTGGCCATGCTCTACTCCGCGCTTGCTGTCCCGCTGATGTTCATGAAATCAGCGGTCGCTTTTTTCCCTAATATCAATCCCGAGCTTTCGAATTACACAGATGCCCAGGCGCTAAGCCTCTTGAAGACTTATTTCTTCTATTGCAGCATTTATTTTGTTGCGGCTTATTTCATACTTCGTTTGGTTGCCGCCCGTATTTATGCCAATGGTCTGGTCGAGTGCGTCCAGGGCGGTCTTCTTCTCGAGGATCAACTTGCCGAAAGGGAATGGGAACTCCTCCATCGCTTTGATCTCCTCAAAATCCGCCCGGCCCCCACCCGCCATGTCCTCGTCCGTACTGTCGCATGGCTTGGCACCCGGGTTGGTCGAGCTATTACCGCCGTTGCTCTCGTTCTTGTCTGGTTCAGCTTTGTTGCCCAGATTTACGTCTCTGAATTTATTATCAAAAAAGAGTTCGGTCTTGGCTGGCTCAATCAGCCACTCGTGCAACTTCCATACTTCCGCTATATTCCCTCCCATTTGAGCGATGGCAAGGAACTGGACCGTTAACTAATAAAATCTTTCATCCAATTCATTAACCCTATTCATTTCCAGCTTCTTCTCTTCATCTTTATAATCCCTCTTCATGAGTGGGATTCTGGGGCTTGTTAAAGATCGCGAGGTCCGCCAGTTCAACACAGGTGATATTATCGTTGAGCAAGGCACACCCTGCGGAGCCATCCTTGTCCTCCTTCAAGGGGAGGTCGAAATTCTTCGTGATGAAGTCCTGCTGGCCAAAGCTTCGCAGCCTGGTGTTGTTTTTGGGGAAATGTCCGTTCTCCTTCGTGCTCCTCATACCGCGATGGTTCGCGCCCTCACACCCTGTTCGTTTGCCGTTATTGAAAATCCCCGCGAGTTCCTTGAACAATCCGCCCAGGCCAGCATTTACCTCGCCGAGCTACTCGCCAGCCGTCTTGATGCGCTGAACAAATATCTTGTTGATGTCCGTCGCCAATACGAGGGTCACGATCACATTGGCATGGTGGATGAAGTCCTTGAAACCTTGATGCATCGCCAGAAGCGATAGTAATCTGCCTTACACACTCTGTTTGGCTTTGCCCCTCACTGCAGACTCCGGCAGCGGCAATCGCAGTTCCCGCACTTCCTGACCCTCCACTGAAATCCACGCGGCAGTCATCCGCTCCAGGTCAAAGGACAAACAGGAGGGACACGCACCGATCTGTCGCCCGGGATTAAAAATCCAGGTCCTGCCCAGTCGATCAATCCATGATCCATCCGAATAAAACGGCGCATTATGAATATGGCCGGAAAGCACCAGGTCCGGCTGATACTGGGCGATCCATTCCGACAAAAATTCATCCCCGCCAAACTGCTTTCCTGTCCAGCTCACCCTTGAACGATCCGGCGGCGCATGATGAATCCAGATCCATTTCGACTTTGTCTTCAACGCATCCCGCGCAATCTGCCCCTCCAACTCCGCACGTGACACCGGGCCATCCCACCATGGGCACACCGTGATCAGCGTGCCATCAATTTCCACCGAATCCCCATCCACGAAAAGCCAGGGTGCCTTTGCTTCCAATAACCAGCGTGCCACCGATTCATCCGCTGCATTCCGGCTGTCACCATCATGATTCCCGGAACTCACCACCAGCTTCGTCAACTGCCTTAGTCGCGTAAAATATTTCCCCATCACCACGATTTGCACATCCAGATCCAAAGCCGAGGAAAGATCCAGAAGATCGCCGCCGATCACCACCACATCATAATTGGACGCATTGGCAGCCAGCCAGTCGAACTGCTTTAATGCATAATGAAGATCGGCAACAAACAACAGTTTCATAGAAACCCCGCCAGGCGACCGCAAAATGGAAGGCTCTCCTTTTTTATCCCAGGCCGCCCCTTATAACAAGCCTTTTCACATGAAATGGCTTTTCATCTGCCTGTTTTATCATTGTGCATGGACACTGCTGATCCCTTCTCGATCAATTGGAGGAAAGGATCATTTGTGGGAGGGTGGCGAGTAGTTTAAGTTCTTTTGGATCATTCAATACTCGAGCACGAGCGAGGACGCCTTGAATGGATGATCGCAAGGAAACAGCTTTGATGCGCGGGATGTCGGAGTCGTTCATTTTTCGATCAACGAGGTCGCCAATGGCACCTTCAAAGTACCACAGTTCCAAGGCGTCGATGTGACGAAGAGTTTGATTGATGGCGGGTTCGTTGGTTGACAGTTCGCAGCCCAGGGTGAAAAAAGGCCAGCCAAGAATCTTCCCGGCAGCGCGATATTTCTCCATCTGCAAAGAGCGCAGCCATTCCAGGAAATTTGAGATGCGCTCGAGCGGAGGGTTATGTCGATGGAAATGCTTCTGATAAGCAGGCTGAACAGTCGTTGCCCAAAAAAATTGCAACGCTTCGACCACCAATGCGCTTTTGGAGGGGAAACAATGATAAAGACTTCCTTTGCGCACTTCGGCTCTCGCGCAGACCGCATCAACGGTGAGCGCGTGATAACTCTTTTCCCAAAGCAGGTCGATGGCCGCGATCAGGATATGCTTGCGTGCTTCACTGGGGCGTCCCATAAATTTTGGTCAGTTTCGGCAGCCGCAATTTTTGGAGGGCGAACGTGCGAGCCGCCTTTGCGTCAAGTGTGGAACGAGGTTTGAGTTGGGCGGAGATCAATTCCAGCAGGTTTGTGGCAGATTTCCTGAAATCAGCGTCCGCTTTTCTAAGTTGCCCGGCAATTTGGATCAACATTTGACGGTAATTTTCAGACGCGGTCTGGGCGATGGGGTCCCTGGTTTTAAGGAATGTGCTCTGAAGATAATGGTAACGTTCCAAATAAAGGCGGTTCATGCTGACGGTGTCCAGCAGCCCTTTGGCTCGCAGGTAGGTTGTAAAAATGCTGCGGCGCAGTTCAGGTTGTTTGATTTGCATCACCAGCTCCGGATTTGCGTGATAAATGGTGAAATAATCCTGTTTTGCGGTGAACAGATGTTCATAAGGTTTCTCTTCTGAACCTTTATCAACGGGTGGAGCGTTCACGCTTGCCATTTCCAGAAGGCTTTCCACCTCTTCTTGTACAGCATGCAGGAGAGCTTCGATCAAAGCCTCCTGGGAGCGCTTGCGCTTCCACAGGTCGATTACCTGCGTCAGGAGAATGGCGCTATAAGAAATGAATGCCCCAAGCAGAGTGGAGGTGAGTGGATTCCATGTCATATTTAATAGTGCAATATGTTGCTTCCCAAATCTCAGGAGTTAAGCGGTGTTGCGGTAACACCAGCGTTCATGGCTGAATGCTATAAACTCTCATGGGATACGTTGGACGAGAGGACCGCCCCGCCAGGTTCATGGGTAGCGATGTTTCCGGTTGGTCATCATTGGATGGATAAGCCTTGGTGCAGGTAAGATTCGCGGGATTGATAAGGCCAATTCCGCCAGTCTTGAGATGAAACGAAATGACAGGGGGCGTAAAAAAATTTGCAAATGTCTGGCGACGGTCAAGAGCAGCGCCTCGAATCTCTGCATGAACCTCGAGAACTTTGTTCCAGCCACCCAGCGTATGCACTTGAACATGCACAACTCGGGGATTTTGGCTGTCTGAATGCGGGCCATGCGCCGCAATCCCCAAATCGCTGGTCGGAAAAGAGACGTTGGATTCGAAAACATTAATTGGTCCGGCAGGAGAGCTCATTGGCAAAAATCCCTGGATGGTCGCATCCGTGCGGGCAAGAATCACGTCGATTGATCGGCCGGTGAAAGCACTTGCGTGACGTCCCGACGCCAGGAACAACTGTGGTTGAGTGAATAACCGGGGCGTCCACAATAGACGCAACGTTTCTCGGATGAGTTTGGGTTCAGCCTGATAAAATTCTGTCATCAAACCATCGGATGTGTGTATTTCAAGGCTAAGGAAGCTGGGGATTACATTCATAATTTTGGTTTAAATTGTTTTGGTTAAAAGCGAGGGCCGGCAAACTGGCGCGGATAACCCGGGGACCCAGGAGAAAACTGAGCTGCGACGTTCCTCGGCCTCTTTCGCCGTATGGAAAAGGTCGGAGTAAACCCGGTGTCATCCCAATTCCGGATCGGCAGGAAAATTGGCGTTTTTGTGTAAACCCTCAGTGAGACTCGATGTTGCTTCATACTTTATTCTGTTTGTGCATTGCGTTTAAAAGAAGTAGCTGATGGTGAGTGCGCCAAATTCGGCATGTTGCTCCTGTCCATCGAATTCTTTTCCCCAAAAAATATAGGAAAAGGAGATCTGGAATTGCCGGTTCCCGAAGCTGGAACCCACTCCTGCCATTGGCACAACCCATTTCTTGTCCACGCTTGGGCTGTCCGTAAAGGTATTGCCATCGAGCATGATGTCGCGGAGCACCACATTCGCCAGACCGCCGCCGTAAAAGGAAAATCCCCAATCTGATTTTGTCATATCAGGGTCATGCCGGGGGGGTGGCGTGTGGCTCATCCCGCGCGCCAGGGTTGGGCCGAAATCTTCCGGCATGTTGTAGCCCGCGCGAAGCAGCGCGCCGAGTTGCCCTTGAGTCAGCAGATTACCAACCCAGCCGCCGCTGATGGAAAGTGCTTCGGCAGACCATTGTTTGCGTTCGCCTAGCAATGGATATTTTCGGCGATATTCATAAACCAGGTTGAACACCGGTTCATTCTTGAGCTGATAATCCCAACCTTGTGCCTTGTCATTGCCGATAAGTTCATGAACGGCATTTTGGGTTTCCTCAGCAAGGGATACAGAGCCAACAAAACCGCTGAGTAATTTTAATCCATGAAAAGATCGCTCTTTTTCCACGTGCAGAGACAATCCAAACGTTATGACGCCACCATAAGGCCGGTCGTTTGGATCGGGGATGGTGCGGTCAATATCGGACGGGGTGAACATCCCTTGAGAGAGATCGTAACCCACCGTGCGCCGTCCCTCGCCCCAGGGCAAACACTCCGCCAGGGGGTCCATCCAGTTTTTTCCAGTCTGGGAAAACCCAATAGAAATCCCGTCTGTATAAAAGCGGTCGCTTCCGCCGAAGGTGTCATTCTCCCAGCGAAGAGAGGAAGTCCATTCGGACTTTGCTTCACTCAGAACATTTGTCAGAACGGCTGCTGGTTCAGCCGCAGCGGCATGCAAGGGAAGAATCGAACCAAGCCCAAACACGATCTTACCACTCAAGGCCGCCGCGGCTTTAAACCCGCACAGAAAATTCGTTTTCTTTTGTGAGACGTTCATATTCGATCTGCCAAAGGATATTGCAGCGGTCGTGCCATTTGCCTGGGAATGAGCTAAGTCGCTGAACGAAAACATTTTTGGAGAAGTGACGAGATGCTTGCGGACGGGTCAATAACTGTACGGTACGAAAAAAATCGTACCCAATTGATTGGACGAAGTAGCCGCGCTTTGGCAGCGTTTTCCAGATGGAGTCGGCAAATCAAAGCCCATTCGATCCCCATTTTAATGCCCAACTCCTGGCAGAAATCGGGAACGAGAGATCAGTTGAAGACTTGCTGAAGAAAATTGTTTCCCGGCTTGGCTCTCGCGCCGACATTCGCGGGGTACAGATTTGGATGCTTGACCCTGCTGAACGCTCCCTTTCATTGGTTGCCGCTGAAGGAGTGCTTCCTCCAGAAGTGGACCCTTTGCACACCAGGATCCCGGTGGGTCAGGGAATATTAGGGGAAACGGCAGCCCGATCAGAGGAAGTGGTGCTCTGCGATTATGATCCTGATTGGCAACGCGTGGGCAACCTTGATTGGCTGAAACAGCAAAGGATTCGCGGTTTTATGGGTGGTGCAGTGACGCATAAACGTGAGGTGCTCGGAGTCGCGGCTGTTTATTTCGACCATCATCCGCTTGCGGTTTCCCATCCCTGGAATCGAATTTACTGCAACCATATCGGGGCGGCGATCGCCGGTGCCCGTGCTTTCGAGGAAATCCAAAAGCTAAAAAATCAACTCGAGCAACAGAACGCCTACCTTCAGGAGGAAGTCATCGAAGCGCGCGCTTTTGGCGAGTTGGTCGGTCAAAGCGGAGCGTTGCGGCAGATTGTTGGGGAAATTGATCTTGTCTCAGCGACAGAAGCTTCTGTGCTTATCCTTGGCGAGACCGGCACCGGCAAGGAGTTGGTCGCCCGCGAAATACATCGGCGCAGCCCTCGTCGGGAAAAGCCGCTCGTCCGTGTCAATTGTGCATCCATCCCAAAGGATTTGTTCGAGAGCGAATTCTTTGGTCATGTCAGGGGCGCGTTCACTGGCGCGATCAAGGATCGTGCCGGACGGTTTGAGACGGCGCACGGCGGCACAATATTCCTTGATGAAGTTGGAGAAATTCCGCTGGAGATGCAGAGCAAGCTGCTGCGCGTTTTACAGGAACGCCGCTACGAACGTGTGGGTGATGACCGTACCCGCTACTCAGACGTGCGCATCATCGCTGCCACGAATCGAAACTTGAAAAATGAAGCAGCCGCGGGGCGCTTCCGTGAAGATCTGTTTTACCGACTGAATGTTTTCCCAATCGAAGTTCCCCCGTTGCGCGAGCGTCTTGAGGATATCCCGGCTCTGGCGAAACATTTTGTTGAGCTTTCCGTGCGTGAACTGAGATGCCCCAAACCGCGAATTACCCAGGCTGGGTTGGCCAGTTTACAAAATTACAGCTGGCCTGGAAACATTCGTGAGTTGCGCAATGTCATTGAACGCGCTGTCATTCTGGCCCGTGGCAAAGCTTTGGAATTTGACCTGCCTGTCACCGCTCAAACGACCTCGAAGCATTCTGCCAAACCTATAGCCCATAATCGAGTAGCGACAGATTTTCTGACAAAGGCCGAGTTGCAAAGATTGGAACGAGATAACCTGTTGCGTGCTCTCGAGGCTGCGAATTGGAAAATAAAGGGGCCGGATGGAGCCGCCGAACTTTTCGGGCTCAAGCCCACAACGTTGCTTTCCAAAATGGAAAAATGGGGTTTAAAAAAACCGGAGCGTGATTCAGCCCGCTAAGGTTCAGCCGTACGATAATTTTCGAACTTTCTTGTTTCGAACCCATCTTCGGAAGGCGTTCTGAATCTGTTTCATATTGATGTCCAATTACTTGCATCTGCAAACAATCATGGCATTCCGACTGCAAATGAGGTTTGTGTATGCGAAGATTTTACAAGAGTCATCATTATTGGCGCAGTCTTTCGCCAACACTGCTTTGCGCGGTGTTGGCCCTTACAGGCTGCGGAAAGCAGTCAACCAAACCTCCCGAGACCTCTCTCGTGCGTGCCGCAACTGTCGAGCCCATCGACCGTATCCGGGGTGAAGGCGACGCGTCCTACCTGGCTATCATTCGCTTCGACAACGAAACGGATTTGAGTTTCAAGGTGGGCGGAATCCTTTCCGGAATCGGCCCGGGGGCGGATGATGACTGGGACGAAGGTACGCGCGTCAAAACCGGGACCGTGCTGGCCGAGTTAAACCAGTCAGACTTCACCAATGCCTTGATTTCAGCGCGAGCTCGTGCCGACCTGACCGCCAAGGTACTTGAACGCTTTCGCAAGCTGCGCGCCACCGATGCCATTTCACAACAGGAACTGGATGTCACCGAAGCCGACTGGCGCAGCGCCCAGGCACAGCTTGATCAAGCCGAACAAAACCTGCGCGATTCACGACTGGTCGCCTCAAAGGATGGCATGATCCTGATGCGTTACGTCAATTCACGCGTCACGGTTGCGCCCGGACAACGTGTGCTCCGGTTCGCTGACACGAGCGTTATGTCCGTTGAGTTGGGATTGCCTGATCGCCTGATTGGCCGACTTCTGCCGGGCAAGGAGGTTGATATTGTAGTTTCCGCCCTTGAAGGGCTTCCTCCTTTTCGTGGACGGGTTTCGGAAGTTGGATTCGCCGCCACTGGTGAAGGACGATTATTTCGCGTGGTCATCAAAGTCCCCAACCCTGACGGGTTGCTGCGCTCCGGTATGACTGCTCGAATTCATCTACCGGACACAGAACTTGCAAGTACCTCCGCTGTGTGCATTCCGTTATCGGCGCTCGTGACCCTACCCTCAGAAAAGGGCATGACTGGTGAGCAGCAAACGCAACTGGGTGTCTTCGTCATCGAGAACGGCAAGGCGCGAAAACGTGCCATCAAAACTGGCGACATTCTCAAGAGCTCCATTGTGGTTACAGAAGGTTTGCTTGAGGAGGAACGAGTTGTCACTTCCGGGGCAAGTTTCCTCTATGACGGCGCTCCCATCCGAGTTGCTGATGAGACCCAGTCCGCGAAATGACACAGGAAGGAACCAATAAAATGTCAAACCACGTGGACAAAGAAATTAAATCGGGCGGCATCGCGCAATTTTGTGTTGAACACCGGGAGGTGAGTTGGCTGGCGCTCATTGCAATCTTAGTGTGGGGCGGGATTGCTTACACCCGGCTTGGGCAGCAGGAGGATCCAACGATTCCGCAACGTACTGCCATGCTCGTGACAGTTTTTCCTGGAGCGACCGCTTCAAAAGTCGAAGAACTGGTCTCAAAACCATTGGAAAGGAAAATCAGCGAACTCAAATCAATTGAGGAAATAAAAACGCAATCACGCCCGGGCATTTCCACGATGACCATCAAGCAACTGCCTGCTTCCACAGAGGTAATCGACCAGGAATGGGACAAGGTTCGCGCAAAAATTCAGGAGGTCACGCTGCCTGAAGGTACCCGCCAGCCATGGTTGAATACCGATTTCGGGAATACCATCACACTGTTATTTGGTCTGGTGAGCCCCCCCATCAGCGATGCGGAATGTGTCGCCCGCGCTGATCTATTGCGTGAGAGCCTTGCAGGTGTGCGGAATGGATCACCCTCGCAGAATCGCGTCACCGTAGCCGCATTTTTCCCGCCCTCCATTGCCCAAAGCTATCGGGGCGAGATTCTTGGTCGCCTCGAAACCACCATTCGGGCAAAAGGCCTGGCTACCGATGTGCGGACTCTGCAAAATCGTTCCTTGATTCTGGCCGACATGGAGACGTCTGCCTCCCGGGAGGAAATTCAGAACTTCATCACTGAGTTTACCCGAACGGTTACCGGCACAGATCGCGAATTGTTTCATCCCGATTTTACTCCACCGATCCTGCTGATGGAAGATGAAGATCCGCTGCCGAAAATACGGGCTGCCGCAATGCCACGCTACAGCTATCGCACACTCGAATTGCTGGCCCGCGACTTTGAAGATGAATTGAAGCAGGTTGCCAGCGTCGGAAAAGTCACCAGGATCGGTATTGTCCAGGAAGCGGTGTATCTTCTCTTTTCCGACGCAAACCTCGCTGGCTACGGCCTCACACCCGAGGGTGTCATGGGTTCAATTTCAGCACGCAATGCCGTTATCCCAGGTGGCACATTGCGCACCGAGGGGCGCAATTTTCCAGTGCAACTTTCCGGCGAATACAAGTCTGAAAATGACATGCTTGGCACTGTCGTGGGAATGAGCCGCGACGGTGCGCCAACGTACTTGCGCGATCTTTTCGAAGTCAGACGCATGTATGAATCACCCATTCCCTATAAAATTGATGTGCTCGGACGCACAGGAAAGGACGGCCCATTGGATACGCGCCGGGCAGTGGCGGTAGCTGTCGAAATGCGGGACGGCGAGATCATCCGAAATTTCAACCAACAGGTCATGATAGTGGCGGATGCCATGAAGTCACGCATTCCCGAAGGTTTGGAATTTCGCGTATTGTCAGATCAACCCACCGCGGTCGCCCATCGCATCCACCATTTTGTGCAATGCTTCATCGAAGCTGTTCTGATCGTGATTATTGTCTCTTTGTTCCTGATGGATTGGCGATCTGCGCTGGTTCTCGCCACCGCGATTCCATTGACAGTCGCGATGACGCTCATCGGCATGCAGATGCTCAACATCCCGCTGCAACAAATTTCCATCGCGGCCCTGATCATCGCCCTTGGAATGCTCGTGGATGTGCCCGTGGTCGCTTCCGATGGGATCAATCGTGAGCTGCATCGTGGCCAACCACGAGAGCGAGCTGCCTGGCTGGGGCCGGTCCATCTTACTCATCCAATGGTGTTTGGCACCTTGATCAATATTTTTGCCTTTCTCCCATTACTCATGCTCACAGGCGACAAGGGCGAATTTATGAAAAGCCTTCCTGCGGTGATTACGTTGTCGCTGTTAGCCGCGCTGGTGGTTTCCTTTACCTTCACTCCGCTCGTCAGTTACTATCTTCTGCGCGGCCAAAAAGGGTTGGATGAAGGTGGCGAAGTCCGCTCGTTTATTCTTTTTCGTTACGTGGACCTGGCACTGGCGGCCGTGCTGCCTCGTTACCGCGCTGCCCTTGAAGGAGCGCTAAAGCGTCCCTTCCTTGTACTCGCCGGGGGGTATACGCTGTTGGTTGCAAGCTGCCTGATGGTGCCTTTCCTCGGAAGCCAGTTCTTTCCGCCTGCCGAACGCAATCAATTGCTGGTGGATATTGAACTGCCCTCAACTGATTCGCTTTCCACGATGCGCTCCACTGTGGATACCGTTGTCGAACTGATCAAACGTCATGACGAGGTGGCCAGCGCAGCCGTATTCACCGGTGGCACAGCCCCGCGCTTCTATTACAATGTGGCCCCCAAGGAACCTGCCAATTACCTCGCCCAGATACTCATCAATACCCACCATGCGAATGATGTCGCCGGGTTATTGGTAAAGCTCCGCAAGGAGTTGGACGAATCAGTCATCGGCGCGCGTTGTGTCGTAAAGCAACTCGAACAGGGGCCACCGGTGGACGAGCCGATCCAGATTCGTCTCAGTGGTGAGGATCTCGATAAATTGCGCGTGCTTGCTGATCAAACTGCTGCCGTTCTTCGGGAGGCAGGAGGGTATCATGTGTTCGATGACCTGGGTTTACGCATGCCGAATATTCAAATCGATATCGACCAGGATCGCGCCAATTCCCTTGGGTTAAACAATCAGCAAATCGGGGCCGTGGCCCAGGCTTCCTTCACCGGTCTGAAAGTGACCGAACTGCGCGAGGGAGATCGACTCATCCCGGTGCTGATCCGTGGCCGCATTGAAGACCGCAGCGAGGCGGAAAAAATTCGGGGCCTTTACGCGCAAATACCCGGCGGGACATCCGTCCCTTTCGAAAGCTTTTCCCGGCTGCGAATTCAGCCGGAGTACGTCACAATTCCTCACTACAACCAGCTTCGCACTGTCACGGTTAAATCGTATGCACCGTTTGGCGAGCTTCCTTCGGAAATCCTGAACCGCGCGAGGCCTGCATTGGCTAAAATTCAACTCGAGCCTGGTTACCAAATGCGTTTC
>JANRLX010000014.1:0-32598 GCA_033762115.1 Verrucomicrobiota bacterium | reverse complement strand
AATGGCAATTCCCGAGACGCGTCCTGTGACACGTTTAAGAAACGGGAGCAATGGCAACATGAGCCTCTCATAAATGTTTGCGACCTGGCTTTGAAGGGAAGGATCCGGTTTTCTCAAAGCGAGGCCCTGCTCCCAATCTTCCTGGGTCCAGCCACTTGATAACGCACAGTTTTCAAACCAGTAAAGATCAGCATTATCAATCTGGCAGAGGCCGGACTTTAGCGTGCGAAAAATATCTTCGTGATTCCAACCATGTCGTGCGAGCCGCATCGCTCCCCGGGTAAGTTCCGAAATCGGATGATGGGCGATTGGCTCCCGCCGATCCAGGAAGAGGGGGATTCGATAACGATTCAATGCGCGTTGAAGAGGGGAAGCAAAAGCGTCCAACGATCTCACAAGCACAGCCACTTCCCGAAAGCGGCCGCCGGAGCGTACAAACCGCAGGATTTCATCCACGGCAAGCTGCGCTTCCTCTTCAACATTCAGGCAGGAAACAATTTTCAACCCATCGCCTGCCGGTTGGAGCATGGGCACACCATTCCGCAATCCTTTCTCCAATTCGAAGAGGGTGGGGGATTGAATGAAGCGGTGCTTCCCACCAGAAAGTTCAAGGACTTCAACCTCCCACGGTCCAATCGAGGCAAGTTCATTGCGGAGTCGGAGAAAGGATTGATGAACGAGGTGCCACGGTCCCTGCCATTCGGAACCATACAGCTTTTCACCGGGTAAACAAAAGGCAATCGTAACAGCTTCGCTCTTTCTGGTGATTGCCCGAAACAGGCCACGTTCCTGTGGAGTCATCTGGGCAAACCCATCAAGCCAGATTGCTTCAATCTGAAGCGCCGAGCCCTGTTCTATAATTAGTCGAGTGGCCGATTCCAGAAGATCCCCTGAATCAATCAAGGATTGCCGGGTCAGCCATGCGGAATAGTTCTCCCAGATCAGTGCAAAATCCTGGAGTTTCTGTTTGAGTTCCGGATGACGGCACAACTGAATCGTTTTTCGGAGCGCTGTTGGAGTGAGTTGCTGTTCCTGAAATTCGCGAAGCAGGTTTGATAATTCCGCGGCAAAGCCCGGTTTCCTCGCTGCCCGGGAAAAAATGGAAAGTTCTTCCTGATGGCGGAGCAGGAGAGCCTTGAGAGCCATCACTCGCGCCGGTTCGGATAAAATTTCAGGAACCGGCAAGCCCAACTTATCAAAAACGAACCGAGCCAATCGCTCGAAAGAAACAATATGCAGCCGCGAGAACCCGACGAGTTCATCCGCACTGAGCAACTCACGCTCCAATTGGTAGGTTGCCTGTTTGGGTGCAATAAAAAGGAGCGGTTTCCCTCTCTGGGATTCACGCAGACAGGCACGCGCTTCGGCAAGACATTGAAAAGTCTTGCCGGAACCGGCAGGCCCGAGCAGGAAACGCTTTTTCAAGCTGTTATCATGGGCCGCGCATCACTTCTTTGCAAACAATGGATTAAACGTTCCAAAATAAATTCCACTGATGGTTTAAAAAATTACTTTTCCGAGAATTTTGGATTTATGGACTTTGCAGAAGACGGTCGCATTACGATTGTCTCCAATGACAAAATATTCATTCGCTCGCAATTGCTGCGAGGAAAGTTCCCACGGAATGCGAATCGCCCCAAAAGGATCATTTTCAAAAATGTGTCCATTAATGCGAAGCGTGCCCTGCTCAATTGAGATTCGCTCGCCTGGGATGGCGACAATGCGCTTCAGAAGCGTCTCACCCTCATTCTCGACCACAACAACGTCCCCACGATTGGGATTTGTTCTTTTATAGCAGACGCGGTTCATCAGGTTAAGTGATCCATCCTGATAAGTCGGTGACATACTGGAACCGATGATTTGAATCGGTTGAAGCATGTAATGAAAAACAAAGATAATCGCGGTGACCTCGAAGAGTACCCTGATCAATGTTTTCTCCGGCTTTGCTCCCATGCAACGGCGCCGCATTCCAGCGAGGCATCCCATAATTTCCTCCTCCAGCAAGGTAGGTTGGAGCAGACTCCTCGCAATCAGGAGGGAACCCGAATCGGGATTAGAATAAACGCACCATCCGCAGATGGGATGTAAGTCAGGAAGGGAGAGTGAAGGTCTGCCCGGCTTTTTTTAAGGCGATCCGCTCCTGTTCCTTATCAAGAGCGGCTTCCAAACGTTCCATCGGTTCGTTCCACGGTTCGCGACCAAAACGGAAGGTGAAGTGATGCATGGGCAGTATGTAATTGGCATTGGCATCATTCGCCATTTGAACTGCCTCTTCAGGATTACAATGGGAGTTGACCCAGGGATTGTAAGCGCCAATGGGCATGCAGGCCAGGTCGATCGCCTGGGCACAGCGCGCATCCTTGAACGTGTCGCAAAGTGCGGTGTCGCCGCCAAACAGGACCGATTTGCCACCCCGCTTCAAAACATACCCATTATAGCCGCGATGCTGATCATGACGGATGCGGGCTCCCCAATGCCGCACCTGGAAAGCCGAAACTTCAATGACACCGGAAGCGGTTTCGATTTTTCGCGATTCACCCCATTTAAATTCATTAATCGCGCGCAGGGCAGTCTCTGAAAAAAGGTCTGAGGTATTGGCTGCGGTGGCCACAACGGTGGAAGCTTTCAGTTGCTGCAAACTGGGAATATCGAAATGATCGAAATGAGCGTGCGAAAGCAGCACAAGGTCAATTCTCGGCAGCTCCGAGGCTGTCAAAGCAGGCGCTTCACGACGCTTCGGGCCAACTGTCAGCGAACCGACGTTTGCGCCGACCCTGGAAAACAGCACCGGATCGGTCAGGATATTGACGCCGAAAAAATTGATCAGCACCGTTGAATGACCCAGCCATGAGGCCGTGAGTTCATGGTCACTCCATGAGTTCGGATCCGGCTTGTGACCGGCGTTTAAGGCAGGTTTGGCAATTTCGGCCGCTCGCGCCCTCAAAAAGCGGGATGCCTTCGATTGAGACAGATTTAGCCAGACTGTTCCTCCGGCGATTGCCAGGCTGCCTGTTGCAAGAAAATTGCGTCTGCTAAATGCTTTACTCAATTTGGAACTCCAATTTGTATAGGTTTTAAACTTCAGGAACCGCAGTTCAGCGCCATGCCTGCAACCAAGCAGGCGGTTTGCCAAAGGGCTCCATGAGTGAAAGGATTATAACACGGTAAGGGCAGTACGCAAATGAGCGGATTAGCGGGCCTGCTGGGCCAGGATTCGCTGAACTCGCATCGAAAGCTCCTTGGGGCTGAAAGGTTTGGACATGTAATCGTCCGCCCCGGCTTCAATTCCAAGCACCCGGGATTGCATGCTGGACCATGCGGTGAGCATGAGAATCGGGGTTTGCGAGGTGACCTCGTTCCGCTTGATGATTTCGCATACGGAAATTCCATCCAGGTCCGGGAGCATGAGATCGAGAATGATTAAATCCGGCTTTCCCTCGCTGGAAAGACGAATTGCATCCTCAGCTGTCAATGCCTGGATGACATCGTAGCCCTCAGCCTGAAGATTAAATTTAACCAGATCCTGAATATCAACTTCATCATCAACAACCAGCACACGCGAACTCATCAACCTTCTACTAGCATTCGCCTGCTTTGCTTCAACGGCGTTTCTGTTACATTCAAGCAACAACCATTTCCGCCGGTCTGATGTTTCAACTTTAAACCGGCAAATGCTTGTTGCAGAATATTCCATCTCAAAGATGCAGCCAAATCGGTCAAGGACAGGCTGACAACAAAACAAGCTTATGTTTCAGAGTCTTCGAGGAATTCGAACTTCCGCCATGGTGTTCGGGGTTCTGGTAGTGGCCCCGGTAAGTGTTGTGCTGATCCTGATGCCAACCTGGGCGAACCTCTTTTCCAGCCGCGGATTCATGCCGCACCTGCATTGCTATCTTGGAAATGATCGTGTGGTCTGGCTGCATGTCAGTTCGGACGCATTGATTGGCCTTTCCTACCTGGCCATTTCAGGGATGCTCGCTTACCTCGTTTACAAGGCGCGAAAAGATATTCCATTTCAATGGATGTTCCTGGCATTCGGATTGTTTATCATTACCTGCGGGTTCACCCACTTCATGGAAGTCTGGACGATGTGGCGGCCAACCTACTGGCTTTCGGGTAACATCAAATTGATCACAGCCGTCGCTTCAGTTGCCACAGCCGCGGCCTTTCCACTCATTTTACCAAAAATATTCCTGCTGATCGAAACAGCCAAGGCTTCTGAAACCCGGAGAGTCAAACTGGAAGCAGCCCACCGGGAACTGGAGGAGGTTTACAAACGGGTCCGGGACCTTGACCAGCTCAAGACCGATTTTTTTGCCAATGTCAGCCATGAACTTCGCACTCCGCTGACCATCATTCTTGGCCTGAGTGATCGCCAATTGGAGAAACAGGAGCATTCTCCCGAAACCCGCCGTGATTTTGAAATCATTCGGCGAAATGGCGCGTTGCTGCTTCGCCACGTCAATGAACTCCTGGATCTTTCCAAGATTGATGCCGGCCGGATGATGATCCGTTACAGTGAAGTGGATGTCGCATCTCTTGCCCGGTTGGTGGGATCTTATTTTCCATCCCTCGCTTCAAGCAAAGGACTCCATTTTACAATCAAGACCCCGGACCGGCTTGATGCCCAAATCGACAAGGAAAAAGTCGAACGGATTTTATTTAATCTTTTATCAAACGCCTTCAAGTTTGTGCCGCCGGGAGGCACAATTCATTTGGAAGTAGCTCAACGGGAAGGGAAGGTGCTTTTGAGTGTCCAGGACAACGGTCCAGGCATTCCACCAGACAAGCGCGAAGTCATTTTTGAGCGATTCCGCCAATTGGAAGGAGGGAAGAACAGGGAAGCAGGCGGGACCGGCCTTGGTCTGGCAATTGCCCGCGAATTCGTTCTTCTGCATCACGGAACAATCAAGATCATGGAGGCTCCGGGTGGCGGTGCCCTGTTCGAGATCGAACTGCCAATTCATGCCCCCGAGGGAGCAGAGGTTCAGAAAGGCATTGAACTGCAACAGTCAATTGAATCTGTGGCTGCTCAAGCAGTCGCCGAACTGCAATCGGGCAGCGCTCCAGTGGAAAACCTGAACAGGGTTCTTTCTGGAGCAAAGGTACTTGTTGCGGAAGATAATAACGAAATGGCGCAATTCATCATGGATATCTTGCATGAGGAATGCAATGTAGCTCGGGCAAAGGACGGAAATGAAGCATTGGCCAAATTATCCGTGACAAAGTTTGATGTGGTGGTCACGGACATTATGATGCCCGGGATGAGCGGCGATCAATTGATTCGCTCCATGCGTTCGAACCCCGCCACAGAAAATACCCCCGTTATTGTCCTTTCTGCGCGCGCAGATGACCCGTTAAGAGTCGAGTTACTTCGAGCAGGGGCCCGGGATTATCTGGTTAAACCGTTCCACCCCGAGGAACTGAAAGCCCGTGTGCGGAATCAGTATGAGCTGATTCGTTCCCAAAAAAACATGGAGGAACTGAATCAGCAACTTGAACAGTTTAACTACTCTGTTTCGCATGATTTGCGAGCGCCTGCCCGCGCAGTCAAAGGTTACAGCACCTTCCTGCTTCAGGAAAAAACTGAGGCGCTGGATGAAACCGTTCGAAATTACTTGAATCGGATCGTTCTCGCGGCGGAACGGATGGAAACGCTCATAGGGGATTTGCTCGCCTTCAGCCAGATTCGCCGTGGCGAGTTGCCTTTGAAGCCAGTGATGCTGGGAGAGGTTCTTGAGGCTTGTGGCACGCAAATGGAAGCTACCTTCCGGGAGAAACAGGCGAGTATCTCCATTGAAAATCCGCTTCCGGCTGTCATGGCCAACCGCACTGCATTGGAACAGGTGATTTGCAACCTGATTGGGAACGCACTGAAATATGTCGCATCAGGAACAGCGCCAAAGGTACGTATTTTTGCTGAACCAATGGGTGACTACGTCCGGCTCCATATAGAAGATAATGGAATTGGAATCGCCAAAAGACACCACGACAAAATCTTTCAACCATTTCAACGGCTCCATTCCTCCAATGAGTATCCCGGATCGGGGGTGGGGCTGGCGATTGTTGCCAAGGCCATTGAACGGATGAATGGAAGAATCGGGTTAATGTCAGAAGAAGGAAAGGGAAGTGTTTTTTGGTTTGAACTGCCTAATGTTAAATAACTTACAAGTATTTTTTCGAAATGCAATTGACATAAAAAGGGAGAGAACCTACTGTTCCGCCCCTAATCAATCCGGGTTGATTGTATGAAACAATCGCCGTCTGGAACGAGGTTATCCGGAGAGGATGTGAATCAGGTTTGACCGAAATTAAGTTAAAAAAAGGTGAATCGGTGGAAAAAGCGCTGCGCCGTCTCAAAAAGCGCATCGACCGGGAAGGTACATTGAAAGAAGTCCGGAACCATCGGCACTTCGAGAAACCGAGCGAAAAAAAGCGGCGTAAAATGAAAGTGGCCCGCTTTAGCGCCATGTTGTCTGCCCGTTACGCTGATTTGTAATAGATTTGAGTTCTTCAAGCCGGGTGCTATTTCTTTTGGCACTCGGCTTTTTTATTATGTATTCACTATCAAGTTGTTGGAACTCGCATCGTCATACCGATGGCCGCGCGATGCTGACGGAGATTCGGGAAATGGGCTTCGAATATGCGGAGTTAAGTCATGGGATACGCATCAGCCTCCTGCCCGGTGTCTTTGAGGCTGTGGATGCCGGAGTCATTAAAATCTCCACCTTGCATAACTTCTGTCCCCTGCCGATGGGTGTGAACCATGCCGCCCCGAATATTTTCAAGTTCACCTCCTCGGACCGTCGTGAACGTGATAACGCCTATCGACATTCAGTCAAAACCATTGAAACCGCTGCGCGGGTCGGCGCTGGCCTGGTTGTCCTGCACATGGGCTGTATCGATATGAAGGATTATACCGACAAATTGATCGAGATGGTTGGACGGGATGAAAAAGGTTCCCCGAAATTCGAAAAAATTTGCAATGAAGTCATCGAAAAACGGGAGGCGAAGAAGGAGAAGTACATCGAACTAGCCAATGAAATGCTTCGCAGCCTTGTGGATGTGGCGCAAAAGTATGGCGTCAAGCTTGGCATCGAGAACCGGGAGGCATTGGAGGAAATTCCCCTGGAAAGCGATTTCACTTTTTTCTTTCATGATTTTCCGGGCGACACCGTTCGTTACTGGCATGATTGTGGCCATGCCCAGATCAAACATAACCTTGGGTTTATTGACCATGCCATGCATCTGGAATCGATGAGCGAGTGGCTTCACGGTTTTCACGTTCATGATGTCCGCTTCCCCGGGCAGGACCATTGCCCACCGGGCAGTGGGATGATCGATTGGAAAGCGCTTGCTCCAATGGTCAAACCTGAGCATATCAAAGTCCTTGAATTAAGCCCTGCGGTTTCACCTCAGGATGCTCTTACCGGGTTCAAAAATATAAAGGCAGTCTGGGGCGACGAGTGACATGGGTGCGGAAAATCTGGAAGGTCGCGTGGCGTTTGGCGGTCTGCCTTCTGCTTCTGGCCTGGATTTTTCAGGCAATTTTCTACAATGAAGGACGTCTGGAGTGGAGCGAGCTTAATCCGGGCAAGGATTGGCACGCCCTGACCCGGAAGGAACGTTTCGACATCGCCTGGCTCTACGGCCCGACTCGCCTCTGGGAAACATTCAAGCTCATGAAAGCATGGGCACTGGCCCTCAGTGTGGTGTTGATGGGTATGACAATTTTTCTCGGAGTCGTGCGCTGGCAAATGGTCCTGAGAGTTCATGGTCTGCAAATGCCCTTATGGCGAATCACCCAGATTTCCCTCGTGGCCCATTTTTTTAACTCCTTTCTGCTGGGCTCGGTGGGTGGGGATTTGTTGAAGGCCTATTACGTGGCGAGGGAAACGCACCATAAGAAAACAGAAGCGGTGATCACTGTATTTGTGGATCGCATCCTGGGACTTTTTTCCATGCTGGTTTTTGCCTGTGTGATGATGATTCCGAACCTTGACCTGCTGACTTACAATTATCGCCTACGAATGCTGGTTTGGCTGATTCTGGCAATGACTGCTGGCTGCGCGATGTTCCTTGTCGTTTCATTTTGGGGGGGTGTTTCAAAGTCCGTGCCGGGGGCCCGCAAATGGCTCCGCAAATTGCCCAAGGGTGAAATGATCGAACGGTCCCTGGAGGCGTTCAGGGAATTTGGAAAAGATAAAACATTCCTGTTTCGCATGCTCCCCATCTGGACGATCTGCAACATCGTGCTCGTTCTTCATTTTCTCTCCCTTACCTGGGGCTTCGGTCTCGATCTTTCCCCCCTCGCGCTCTCTGCAATCGTTCCCATGGTCACAAGCATTTCAGCGCTCCCGATCACCCCAAGCGGCCTTGGAGTGAGGGAAAACCTTTATGTGTGGATGCTCGCTGCTCCCGGGATTGACACCCCAGCAGCCCAGGCACTCCTGCTTTCACTGGTGGGTTACGCAGGCAGTTTGCTCTGGAGCCTCATCGGCGGCGTGGTCTATCTAACGTTGCGCGATCGGGAGCATCTGAAGGAAATTGCGGCGGAGGGGCCGCCAACCTCCTTCAACTAACGCATTTTTTCGGCGAACATCCGCAACAGCTTCAATGCTTTGCCTGGATTCTGCCGGAACTCACCGGAAACAAAGGAACTGTCGAGAAAAGCGGTGTAACCAGGCACCTTGACCGCTTCAGGAGAATCGAGATTCTCAAACCCCATCGACCACTCCTTGAATTGTCGGTCGGTTTGCATTCCCTGGATCAGGCTCATGATATTTCGATGACGTGGATCGCGACCGATTTTGTCCTGTAAAGCGATGATATTTTCTTTTGGGCCCTCGATTGCCTGCATGAAATTGCCACCTTTATAAAGCAGCATCCCGGTGATGCCGAGGGCGCCATTATTTTTTCTGCTTTTGTTCAGGATATCCAACAACTCTGAATTCTCTAAAAGACGTACCGCTGAACTGACATACACAAGATAAAACAACTCACTCATACAAGTTACAATCTTCATCGAAAAATTCCTGAAAAACTAAAATCTTCGCGGATTGACTCGTTTTTTTCACTTCGTACAGTGAAAAGGAACGCGACCGATGTCACAGCCGAAATATCTTACAAGCCCGCCGAAAACCAGCGGTATGCCTCCCGGTATTCCTTACATCGTAGGGAACGAAGCGGCGGAACGGTTCACCTTTTACGGCCTCAAGGGGATTCTCGTGGTTTTCATGACGCAGTATCTCCTCAATGCTGCGGGAGAAAAATCTCCCATGGGAGAAGAAGAAGCCAAAAAATACTTTCACCTCTTTGTCTCCGCCGTTTATTTCTTCCCGTTTCTTGGCGCGATTCTTTCCGATGCGTTTCTCGGTAAATATCGAACGATTATTTTGCTTTCAATCGTCTATTGCCTTGGGCCTTTGGTTATGGCGGTGGATTCCACTCGAACCGGACTTTTCATCGGCCTGGCGCTGATTGCGATTGGGTCCGGGGGGATCAAGCCGTGTGTTTCCGCGCATGTGGGCGATCAATTTGGTCAATCCAACCAGCATTTGCTTCCGCGCGTTTTCAGTTGGTTTTACTTTTCAATCAACCTGGGGTCATCCATTTCCATGCTGATCATTCCACGGTTGCTGCAAAATGAGGGGCCTGCCCTTGCCTTCGGGTTGCCGGCCGGAATCATGGGGTTGGCAACGCTGGTTTTCTGGATGGGAAGGCACACCTATGCCCATATCCCACCGGCCGGAATGGAATTTGTAAAAGAAACCTTCAGCTGGACTTCAATCAAATCCCTTTCACGTTTGATTGTGTTGTACCTCTTTATCGCGGTTTACTGGTCCTTGTACGACCAAAGCCATTCGGCATGGGTCCTCCAGGCAGGTAAAATGGATCGTACCTTTTTTGGCCAGCAATTCTCCGCAGCCCAGCTTCAGGCCATCAACCCGATTCTTATCCTGCTTTTCATTCCGCTGTTTTCCTATGTGATCTATCCCTTGCTGGGCAGATTTTTTAATGTGACTCCGCTCCGGAAAATCGGGATGGGAATGTTTCTTGCAGTGGGTTCGTTTCTGATTCCGGCGTGGATTGAGCAACGAATCATGGCCGGTGAACAACCGCATGCGATCTGGCAGGTGTGGTCTTATGTGCTGCTCACTGCGGGTGAAATTCTGATTTCAATTACCGGGCTTGAATTCGCCTATACCCAGGCCCCGAAAAAAATGAAATCGCTCGTCATGAGTTTTTACATGCTGTCGCTTTCCCTGGGAAATTTTTTCACTTCAGCAGTCAATCATTTCATCCAAAACCCGGACCAAACCAGCAAACTGGCCGGGCCTGCATATTATCTTTTTTTTGCCGGGTTAATGCTTGCTGCGGCGATTCTTTTTATTCCGTTCGCCAGGTGGTATAAAGAGGAGAACCACCTCTACACGGAAACTGCTCCATCTCACACCTGAGCCCGGTGAACACAAACTTCGCTGCAATTTTCTGGGAATTGGTCCGCACTCCATTTTTGCATGTGGATATGATCTGGGGAATTGTTCCCCTCTATTTTGGATGGATCGTCAACGAAATCACCTCTTCCAAGGCTTCCTTTAAAACCGCCATTCAGACCGGGTTCAGCTTTTGCTGGGCAGCCGCTCACTGGTTGTATCAATATTCTGCTGAGAGCGAGGGGAAACTCACGGTCACTGCTCTCTTCGCCGTAAATATTATCGTGACCGTGGGTGTGGGAATCGCGGGAGTCACCGCGCTGATCAGTGGTATCCGGAGAAAATACCCAAAATATTGCAGCTTTCTTGGGCATAGCCGTTTCAGCAACTATTTCATGATCGCCATTTTCCCCATCCAGTCGAACTATCTAGCATGGTCATGGGACCGCCTGACCGCAATTGCCCTTTTTGCCGTTCCTCTCTGGGTGCTCCTGCATTTTGGATTGATGCCGGTGCGGAAATAGGGCCACTCAATCGATATAAACAAATTCATTCAGGTTCAGGACGCTGCGGCACAATTCGGCAAGGCTCCTTTGCTGCAGGAATTGCGTGCAGGTCTCCAGTTCCTGGATTTTGGGTGACCGCTGAAAGGCAATTTCAAACACTCGCTGGACCTGGTTCTTTGGCAGGCTGCCAGCTTCCCGTTCGACCCGGGCAGCGAATGCTGTTGCAGTTTCCACCGCAAAGGGACTGTTCAGCAGTGACAATGCCTGTGGCGCCACCACGGATTCATTCCTGCGGGCGCATGAGGTGGAGTTGTCCGGCAGGTCGAATGTTTCCAAAAGAGGCACGCGGACCGTTCTTTTCTGGACCAGATAAATGCTGCGGACGTTCCGTTCTCCAGGCGGGGAGGGATACCAGCCTTTTGTTTTCTCCGCGTTGTCATCCAGGAATGCCGGATTTGCCTGCAACACCTCGGCGGGGAGTTCCGGCCAGACCGGGGGACCGCCAGCTTTTTCCTGTAACAGGCCACTGACGAACAGGGCTGAGTCGCGCAACTGTTCGGCGGACATTCGGCGAAAAGTCTGCCGCCAAAGCAACTGGTTTTCTGAATCGGACGCCACGCCTTTGGCGATCACTTTTCCGGGGGCGGTTGAGGATTGGCGGTAGGTGGCGCTGGTCACGATCAGCCGGTGCAATTGCTTTATAGACCATCCACGCGCCATTAATTCACTTGCGAGCCAGTCCAGCAATTCGGGATGGGAAGGCTCAGCGCCTGCCAGCCCAAAATCATTCGGAGTGGCCACAAAACCACGCCCAAAGTGTCCCTGCCAGATGCGATTGACCAATACCCTGGCAGTAAGTGGATTATCAGGTGAAATAATCAGTTCAGCGAGAGTGAGCCTGCGCCCGCTCGTCTTTGAGTTAACTGGTTTGCGGATGATTGCCGGATTCGGATCAATCGCGGAAATGAAGCCGGGCAGGACAGGATTTCGCTCCTGCTTGTGATCCCCCTGGAAAAGGATTTTTGTTGCTGGCGGGATCCCCTCAGCATCGGTCATCAGCAAACCCACGGTGAAGGAACGCTTTCTCTTTTTAGTCGCCTCGATTTCCTGTTTCAGCTCTTCCAGCGCCTTTGCCTGCTCCCTGGGCAACGCCGCAATAACGGTCTCCTCGGCGGGAGTCACTTTCTTTTCGACCGCTTCAATCTTCTTTTTCAGTTCGGCATCCGCGCCCTCTTTGCTTTGCTTTAAAATTTCCGCTTCTTCCGCCGAAAGCATGGCAATCAACTCTGCTTTCAGCTCCTCTTCTTTTGGCGTCAGCAAGGCTGAACGTTTCGCGGTCAGATCCTTTAACACTTCCTCCAGTTGAGCATTGTGCGCCCTGATAACCGCCTGCTCCTCCTTGAGATCCAAGGGCAGGTCATCAGCATATTTGACCTGTTCAAAAAATGCTCTCAGCCGGAAATGGTCCGCCTGCGACAACGGATCATATTTATGATCGTGACAGCGGCAGCAGGACATCGTCAACCCCAGGAAGGCGCCGCTGGTGGTTTCGGTCAGGTCTGCAAGCAACTCCGCCCTGGCACGGGCCTGCTCATTGAACAGCGGGGCCGAGTTATCCTGCGGACCTACGCGCAAATAGCCTGTGGCAATCAGCAGATCCTGTTCTTTGGGAGATGTGGGAGGGCCATCAATTAATTCATCCCCCGCCAGTTGTTCACGGACAAACTGGTCAAAAGGCTTGTCCGAATTAAATGATCGAATGACGTAATCCCGGTAGCGCCAGGCATCCTTCCGATACTCATCCCAGTCAAACCCGTTGCTGTCGCTGTAACGGACCACATCCAGCCATTGCCTTGCCCAATGCTCTCCATAACGGGGAGAGGTGAGCAATTGATCAACGAGTCTTTCGTAAGCATCAGAGCGTTTGTCCGAGAGAAATGCCTGCATCTGTTCAAACGATGGTGGCAGGCCGGTAAGATCAAGATAGACCCTCCGCGCCAGCACACGTTTATCTGCTTCCGGCAATGGTTGAAGATTGGCTGATTGCAGGCGATGCAGGATAAAATGATCGATCGCGTTGCGAGCCCATCGTCCGTTGTTCCTCGGGGGATCAACCCTTCGAATCGGCTTGAGTGACCAAAGATCCAGCCGTTTGCCTCCCCATATCTGATGGATTGGATTCCTCTTGTCAGACCAGGCATCACCCACGTACTCGCCCAACCCAGCCGAGACCGTGATTCCTTCTGATTTTGTCACAGGCCAGGGAGCGCCTGCTTTGATCCAAAGCGTCAGCAGTTCAATGTCCCGGGGAGTGAGTTTCTCCTTCGGCGGCATTTCCAGGTCAGGCTTTGAATGCATGACCGCCTGAAGCAGGAGGCTTTTATCGGGATCGTTCGGGACGAGAGAAGGGCCTCCTTCCCCCCCTTTCATGGCCGCTTCGCGTGAATCCAGCCGAAGACCGGCTTTTTGCTTATCGGGCCCATGACAACTGACACACCGGGACTCCAGCAAAGGGCCAATTTTTTGAGTAAACAATTGAGCGGCGTCCTCCCCGGAGTTTTCCAGGACTGTGAATGGCGATGCCAAAAAAAGGCAAACAAGAAAAATCCTGTGGCTATTCACGCACTGAGTTTACCCTCAGCGGGGAAATGGGGCAAAAAAATTATTGAATCAAGCTGCTGGATATCCATTCCCATTGACTTATAATTCCTTTTACGCAAGAAAGGTTTCCATATGCAAGCGATGCACGAAGTGGATTTTAAAATTTTTGGCGACGACATGCAGTTTGTCGAGATCGAGCTCGATCCACAGGAGGCTGCCATTGCTGAAGCCGGTGGCATGATGTACATGGAGGACGGCATCGAAATGGAAACCATTTTCGGTGATGGTTCCCAGCAGAACAGCGGTTTTTTTGGCGCTTTGATGGGCGCAGGCAAACGTCTGATCACCGGTGAGTCCCTGTTCATGACCCTTTTTGGAAACAAGGGGGCTGGAAAGAAAAAAGTGGCTTTCGGCGCTCCTTATCCCGGCAAAATCGTTCCGGTCCACCTTTCGGAAATTGGCGGCCACCTGATCACCCAGAAGGATTCGTTCCTTGCCGCAGCAAAAGGCGTTTCGATTGAAATTGCCTTCCAGAAAAGGCTTGGTGTCGGTCTCTTCGGCGGTGAAGGCTTTATTATGCAACGCCTTCAGGGCGATGGCTGGGCCTTTGTTCACGCGGGAGGCACCTTGATGCAGCGTGACCTGGCACCGGGCGAGACGCTGCGGGTCGATACCGGCTGTATTGTTGCCTTTCAGCCATCTGTCGATTACGACATCCAATTCGTCGGCAAGATCAAATCCGCGCTCTTTGGTGGTGAAGGACTGTTCTTTGCAACGTTGCGCGGGCCGGGACGTGTCTGGTTGCAGTCCTTGCCGCTCAGCCGATTGGCCAACCGGATTATAGCCGCTGCGCCAAGCGCAGGCGGGGCCAGCAAAGGTGAGGGGTCCATTCTGGGTGGAATCGGCCTCGGCAGCATCCTCGGCAGCGACGAATAGACGCCTAGCTGGATCAAAAGCGCTCAGCTGATTGCGAGCGCTTGCTCTATTTCGAGAGCGCTGCGGCTGCGGCTTTCTGGAATTCTTTTCTCACAATCGAATCATCCCCATTCGGGAAGCCAGCTCGCTGAATCATCATGACGTAAATGATTCCCTTTTTTGGATCAGCCCAGCTTTGAGTGGCGTAAGCTCCCCCATGACCGAACGTTCCCGGGGATAACATTTCCGTGACTCCGATTGGATTTTTCACGACCTGAAATCCGAAACCCCAGCTCATCCCGTTGGTGAATCCGGTTTTCAGGTCGCCTGTCTGGGTGCGGGTCATTTCCTCGACCGCTTTTTGCGAGAGCAACTGTTTTCCCTTGAACTCACCCCGGTTCAACATCATTTGGTAAAACTTAACAATATCCCCCGCTGTGGAATAAAGCCCGCCCGCAGGGAATGGGGTGCGTGTGCGATCGGACAAATCCCCGGAAACCAGAAACACCGGAGTTTCTTCAAGTCCTTTGCCTTCCTGCGCCACTTTATAAGATTTTGCAACCCGTTTAACCTGCTGTTTGCCCGGCCAGAAGGTGGTGTCTTTCATTCCCAGCGGCTTGAAGATTCGCTGATCCATGAAATCCTCGAATTTCTGCCCGGAAACCACTTCGACAATCCTGCCCAGGATATTGATTCCCGGATTATTGTATTCCCATTTTTCTCCGGGCGGGTAGCGGAGAGGGCGTTGTGAATAGCCCATGACCAACTCTGCAAGGGTTGCATTATGTCGGCCAGGGCCTGCCTTAAGTTCATTAACTGCCGAGGTATGGGTCAGCAGATCGCGGATGGTAATTTTTCGTGGAGCGGGAACGGTCACCTGACGTTCATTCGAAGCATCAGCAAGTAACCGCATTTCCTTGAACTCGGGAAGATGTTTTTCAACCGGATCTTCCACAGATAATTTTCCTTCATCCTGCAACATCAGGACCGCGACCGCGACGATCGGCTTGGTCATGGAAGCGATCCACATGAGACTGTCCTTCTCCATTTTCTGCCTGGTTTTCAAATCAGCATACCCGGTAACCGAGGTGTGGAGAATCTTGTCGCTTGTGGCGATCATGGTGACTCCACCGGCAATGACGTTCTCACTGACAAATCGTTCCATCACCTGTGTAACTGCGGAAAATCGGTCATGCGACGGTTCAGCAGCGTGGACTGTCAGGGAAGCCAAAAGAACCAATAACAGCTTAAGGGAAAAGGGTTTCACGTCGGTGAGCTTAATTCAGCGCGATAAAACCGAAAAGCTAAAACTGGGAACAGAGTTAAAGCAGGGCTGGCTCGGACTGTTCCTGCCTGGCGCGATTCTCCTCCTGAATTTCTTCCAGGGGACGGAACCGTTCGCATTTGAATCCCCGCTCACGATACGGGGGAGTGGTACTGCATGGATTTTGAAGGCCAACCAGGTAAACGCACAACTCCCCTTCCTCGCCTTGAAGGCTGATTCCAACAGTGGTGCCGCGAACGACGTAGGTTTCATTCTCTTTCGGCAAGGCGTTGTAAAATTTTTCAATTCCGAGAGGGAATTTGTCATCCACACAAACAACTTTCTGACCGGTCATGAACATGGGACTATTTTAATGGCAGGGGAAAAGGAACGCAAAGCAGATGATTAATGGCCCTGCCATTTCTTGAGCTTTTGTTCCAGCTTTTCCAGGTTGGAAACTTTTTGGGACAGCATAGGAAAATCTGTTAACAGCGTTTGCAAGAGCGGCACTTCCCCCCAGGCAGTGACGGTGAAATATTCGTAGATACGATCAGAAGCGACGGCGACTTCATAGTTCCGTTTGATGAACCGTTTTTTCAGCAGTTTCTTCCATTCCTCAATGGATTGAGGGACTGGCATGTCATGGCGTCCGATCCAGGGGAGCCATTCGACGATTTGTGACTGGTGGCACCAGGTCATTTCAGCGATCAATGGGAACACCTCTTCCACATCGACCGCGAGATCATAGGCATTGGTCCCAGTCATGTAACTGTCATGCACATTGAGGATGACAGGTGTTTTGCAGGGGGTGGAGAATTTCTCGTCTGCCGGATATTCAGGAGTGAAGGCGTGAGGGACATTAATCAGGTAAGCCACCTTGCGGACGGCCTCTGCGACAGCCCAATGGTCCACATGCACCCCAGCAAGAGTTTCGGCAGGCAGCGGAGGCGAAAAAATGTAATCGGGGCGAAAGTCGCGAATGGATTTCCATAACGCGGCGAGAAAAGGTCCGTTGACCTGGATACATCCTTCACGAGGGGTTGTTCCATCAGGCAGTTTCAACGCACGAAACTGATACTTTCCCAGCTCGGCAGATTTGCCTTGTTCTTCCAGGCGCAGCTTTCCTGTTTCTTCGCGGGTGCGAAAATGGTGGCCCGCCTTGCCATCCGTGCAGACAACAATCTCCGCCTGGAATGCGGAGGCGAAACGGCGACGAAGAGATTCAAAGGTGCCTGCCGCGACGAACTCGAAATCATCGAAGTGCGCATGGATGCATTGGACTCGCATAGATTATGAGTGTTGCGATGGGGACGATACGCAGGAAACAAGGAATGGTCGAGATTTCTTTAACTATCTGGATACGAGATACTTGTGTTATCTATTGTGGTTCTGGGAACGGGGATGAGATGAGAACAAGTGGGAATTAATGGAATAAATTTAAGGGAATGCTTAATTAAGGAAAAGCTTAAGTAATGTACAGTTGGCAGGCGATTTGAGGGAAGAAGTGGGAATAAAATGGGAAACAGTTGCGCAAGGATGGAGGGATCCGGGATGAGGGCTTAAGGCAATACAGGTGGCACATGGTCACTTCTCCTGGCACTGCTCCGAGGCCGACGGGCGACCATTGTCTCCATCGGGATTTTTGTTGCAGAATTTTTAAGCCTGGTTACCCTGCGAGAAGCCATGTAAGGCATCCCGGATTCACCTTTAAAAGAGAACACCCTCTTCTGTGCCTCCGGTTGGGATATATTAGTTGCGTGATCTTGCGCCCAGATCATTCAATTAATTTGTGAATTGGATTAAGTATGAAATCAAATGATCTTTTTTTGGTTGCGCTTGTTTTTTTTAGAGTTTCAGCAGGTGCAGCGCACGTCGCATCGCAGGAAATCGAAACGTTGCCGGGCGCAATCGTAGAACAGGGGCGAGATTACGAAATCCGAAAGAGCGCCAGACCTGATGGAAGGGAGGGTTCTTATGTCGTCGTCGGGGGCGGTCTGAACTATTTTGATGGTTTTAAATGGTCCCGCTCTGATGCTCGTTTAGAGAAAATAGGTGATGGAAGTTGGGCATTACAAAAAGCCCCATTAAAAATCCGCATCAAACCGGAAAATAAAGAAGGTCTGGTGGAGTTAACCACTCCGGAGGGATTCAAGCACCAGGTCCAGCCTCTTCACATTTCCTACTTTGATACAGCCACGGACCGACAGATTATCATCGCTGAATTCCGACACACTTCTTCGGTCCAGCAGCATGAGAATGGTATTTCTTTTGTGGATGCATTTGAAGGGGCCACCGCTGACGTTCGGTTCAAAGTGGGGCCGGTGATTTTTGAGCAGGATACAATCCTCAGAAATTTGCCGCCTCCCGAGCAATTCAATATGGACCGGAACAGCACGCTTGTAAGGGTGACCACCGAGTTTATTTTCGATCCAAAATTGCCTGATACTAAATCGAAATTCCACGAAACGACACCGCAAACAGAAGACGAGGTAATGTCGATAGGTGACCTGGACTTTGTACAGGGTAAGGCTTTTTCAGAAGCCTTTAGCACGGAGTACGGTTTTAAGGCTGATAACGCCCATTCAAGGGTTGTCCGGAAGCAGTGGCTTAAAAGCAGCGGTAATGATTTATTAGAGGAGAGCATCCCGTTTGTGGAAATCGAGAAGCTTTCACCAAATGTTACTGGGAATACTATCGACAATACTGGAAGTTCGACGCGAGAGAGTTCTCAGAATGGATTTGTGATCGATTATGTTGTGGTGTCTGGGTCTTCCTTCATCTTTCGGCAGGGCGTCACATACTACGTGCAAACCTCAGGTTATTTTGGAGGACAGGTTACTTTTGAGGGCGGAAGTATTATCAAAATGAATAACTCCAGCAGTCTATTGATGTACGGCCCGGTGTCTTGCCAGGGAGGGGCCACGACTGTTATTACTTCCAAATATGACGACTCTGTTGGAGAAACAATTCCCGGTGTGACAGGCACACCTCAGAGGTTTTCAGGCCCAGCTTTATGGTCGTACTATATTTCGGGCGCTTACACGTTCGACAATTTTCATATCAAGAACGGCACTGTCGGCGCCCAGTTTGACTACAATGCCTCTCCATATCTTTATCCGGTCTTAAAAAATATCACCTTTGAAAGCTGCGGCACAGCCATCATTGCAAACCGCTGCACGGTCGATGCTAATAACGTCATTTTTTGCACAGTGGACAGGCTGACTCAGACGTTTAACTCTGGCTCTGTCGGCCTGGCAAACACGAGCACCGATTGCGATGGTGTCATTGCCTTCCGGTCTCTCCCGGCGAACACCATCTTGTCTGGATACAAAGAGTTGCCGTTAAAAGTGGTGACGGGCCATGAGAAGGCGCTTGGTATCTCATTGTTTATTGAAGATTACGGAATGGCAGATGGTGCGGAAGTGCATCAAACAAATGGCCAATGGGTTGTGAAGTGGGAGACTTATCTCGACTACAATGGCACCCGATCCATATTTCTTCAAATGGACAGGGGCTTTGAAGAGGGCTCAGGAAAAGTAAGCAGTTCGGTCCCAATTCAAATTAAAAATTTAATCACTGTGGATCCACTGGATGTGCCGTTTGTTTCGCAGGTCAACATGATCGGATACACCACTGAGCCGTATGACAGCTATAAGCTGGAGGTTTTCTCACCGAACCGAACATTGCTTTTCACGATTTATGGCTCTTTGGTGGATATCGAGGAGGGTTACAAGCAGTTTAGTTACATTTGGATTTGCAAAGCCCGCCAGACAGCGGCAATTATGTTTCCCATTCCACCATCATCGCTGATGTGACGTTGTTTAACGCCGCCCAATTTTCCGTTGCGAGTTCCAGCACGGGACCCAAACAGACACTCAAATGGTTTAGAGAAGGCCCAATGGGCAATGACCGATTTGCAGTGGCCCGAGGGGAAAAGGCCTGGCTGGACAAAGAAACGGGGGCCGTCGGGTTTGTGGACAATTTTCATGACATAGTGAATGCGGTGGTAGATTTCGGACTTTGCTTTCCTGACTTTAATTTTCCGTATTTGCTGAACCATGGACAAGGCTGGAATACGGGTAGTACCTTTCATTTCCGGAAGGAGAATAAGGTTGATTTTTTGAATACCCTCGCAAGTTATGATTTTAGCAATTTTTTTTGGTTCGGTCATGGAAATCCAAATAGTATAGGTTACGGTGTTTATGATTATGGGTTAAGCAAAAAGCTTGAAAGTGTGGGAATGACTGCGGAAGAGATCAGTGGTAAGTTGGGGAATCGTGGACTCAAATATAACCATCCTTATCGTTTCGTGTTCTTACATGGATGCTCTACTGCTTCGGGTGGTGCCTTATCGAAAGCTTTTGGAATCCCCGATTATCCTGTGGGTGTTGATTATTTTTCAAGGCGTGGCCGCCTTGCTCGTGCTTTCATAGGATTGAGGGATATTTGTGCTATTCCTGACAGCGAGAGTGAATACGCATATGCATTGAATATATTGTTTGTTGGATGGTCAACGGGCGGACCATTGAACCACTATCTTGATGTTGCTAAAACGAGAAGTCCTTCAAATCAGAGTCCGTTGCCGCCGGAAGCAGTAATTCTTGGTGCCGTAAACTTAACGAGATCATCTCCCTGATTATGGTAAGCCAAGCTGTAAAATCAATTTTATTGGTGATAATGCTTGAGGTTGCCTCCGATGTGGGAAGCAAGCTCGGCTTGCCGGGCTCTTACCCTCTGATGCGATCCAATATAGTGGAAAGGGTAACAGCTCCCTTGCCTTCCGGAAATTATATTTCAGGGGTAAGAACCAGATCCCAGCAGCAATACACCTTTTATAACGGATATTTGTCCGCAGTGAGTGATGTTGATCTCACGCGAGGTGATATTCCTGATGGGGCTTCAAACAAGCCATTCATTTATGACCAATTTTTAGCACGGCTCGCGGCAATCGGTGTTGCGACGAATCGATTGATGGCTAAAAACGACTGTAAAATATCAGAAAAATCTCAAACACGACATTTTAAGGACAGCAGATCAACTTTCAAGACTCGCAGCATCTCCTGGTGGTCGCATTCATTGGCCACCAACGTTCTGGAATTGGAATTTGAACCGAAGAGCGGTCGGCTTCTTTCGATACATTTTCTTTCTTCGGGTTTATTTTCAAGGCCTCATTTATATCTTGAATCGCTTCCCATTCTGGAAAACATTGATAATCACATCTGGCAAAACACCCGCCTGGACCGTGGGGATGACGAGGTAATCCGGGAAGCCAGAAACGCAACGTTCAAGCCGCTGAATACTCATTCCAATGCCGTCGAGATCGCAGGCCGAATCGCCTCATGGCTGCAAAAACTCAGTATCGAAACCAGCGGATCGGGAACTGGCGTTGTTCCAGACGAGTTCTCTGTTTGCTCATTCCAATCCATTCTTGGGGAATACGTCGCGGTGAAGAACAGCCAATTTCTCCTCAGTTGGGATTATCGAGCCCGACTTCTTCGATACGAAAGCTTTGTTAAACCCATGGCCGGTCTCAAAGCGGAAGTCTCCTGCGACGATCTCATCGAGCGAGGCCGTTCGATTATCAAGCTCTGTGGATTGGACCGTGCAAAAATGGAATATCATGCCGCGCCTCGCTGCCATCCGCCGGATTATGCAGCAACGGAGTTCTTTCTTTATTGGGGACGTTCCAGTCCGTATGCCACCTTCAAGTTTGATTCATCGGGTAAGCAGTTGCTTCGGGTGGAGTTTGCGCAAGGTGCTGCGTATAATTTGTGATTTCTCTGAAAACCGCACAGCCCACCAGGTGACAGCAATGTTTCGAGCAATCATTTGATCTGTTCACCGCCACCTCTCCCCCAGAAGGTTCAAAGGTGTCAGCGCAAATCAGGGGTTTTCTACAGGGGTGAGCTTTGATCCCCATCAAGGTGAGAAAGGAATGGTGCCGAGAGAGGGGGTGGAACCGACACACTCGTAAGAGTATCAGGTGTTGAGTGCAATCTATTGTGGGCGCAAATTTGATGTACGGTTTTGTTTTTTGCGGCAGTACAGTTAAAAGCATCCTGATTCTGAATTGAAATGACGCCGTCACCGCCAGACTCTCCCTTAGCGGACGAGGAACTACTGAGTGAATATGCGCTGAGCGGATCAAACGAGGCGTTCGAGCTTCTTGTTTCACGGCATGTGCATTGGGTTTATTCAGCCGCTTACCGTCAAGTTGGGAATCATGCAGAAGCACAGGACATCGCCCAGGTGGTTTTTACCGCTTTGGCTCGAAAGGCTGGCACATTACGGACGCACAAGTCGATTGGTGGCTGGTTGTTTGTGGCCGTGCGCTATGCTGTCAACGATTCTGTAAAAATGGCCAACAGACGCCGGGAACGTGAAAGAAAAGCCGCGGAATTGGAGCTTACTCCTGAAGATCCCGGAGAAGCGGATTGGTCTTTGATTGGATCGCATCTGGACGGGGCCCTCGCTGCTCTAAACCGCATTGACCGTGAAGTCGTGGTGCTTCGTTTTTTGGAACAAAAGGAATGGGCCGAAGTGGGCAGGCAGCTTGGATTGACGGAGAACACAGCTCGAATCCGTTGCGCCCGCGCCATCGAGAAACTGCGGAAATGTTTCCTTAAACAGGGTGTCCATATCACGGCATTCGGTTTGGTAAATGCGCTTACCGCATCTGCCGTCACCCCGGTTTCAGCATCAATCGTTGCTGAAATTACTTCGGCGAGTTTGGCGAGCGCCAAAAGCAGCACTCCTGTTGCTGAAAAACCTTGGGCACCTTCATGGAAAATAGGGCTGGCAATGCTTGTAGGGGTGGGAATGCTGTTCCTTTATTTAAAGCTTAGTAATGCTCCGGCTGTATCAACCGCAAGCAGTCAAAGTATAAGGCAGGTTCAGCAAGGGATTGATCTGGCCATTTTTTTCAACCGAGTTCCGGATTTGGAACGGCTGATTTATTTTGAAAATCAGGAGGCCACCAACTTCACTTTAGTATTGCGTCGTTTTCTGCAGGCCGAGTTTGAATTCCGGCAGGAAGCTGCGAACAAACTTAACCTTTCCCAGGGTCTCTTCCCGCACACTCTATCAACGCTTTTCGATCTGCAGGGAACCATTTTGACCAATGATCTCAGCTCCGCAACAGTAGTGTCCAATTTTCCTGGAGGGCCACCGATGCGTTTCATGCAGGTGGCCGGGGAATGGAAATGGGACCTGTTTCATGGCTGGCAAAGCCAGGACTTTAAGGTAAAAAACGATTATCTTGCAGGTCATGCTGAGGCACTTGACCAACTGGCATCTGCGATCAGGAATTCACACATTAGCGATGCCACAACTTTGACAAATCTTTTAGTACAGGCCCTGAAGCAGGAACGCCGAAATTTCGGTAAATAGATGTACGGAATCGATTTCAACGTCTGCTTATCGGTATATGCGATTCCTGCGACTCGTTCTCCTGCAAAGTTTGTTCAGCCTCGCGCTTTTTGCAGCTGATTCAGTTCCCAAAATTACTCTTCAACCTGTTTCACAGGCTGCACTCGCAGGGTCCCCCGTCACATTTCGTGTGACTGCATCCGGGGGAACGTTGAATTATCAATGGAAGTTTGACGGAATCGATGTGGGTCTCTCCAGTAACTCGCTTGTCATTACCAATGTGCAGCCAGAGAAGGTTGGGAATTATTTTGTGGTGATCACGAATTCCACGGGCAGCATCACCAGTTCAATTGCTCGTTTGAAAATTGTTTCAGGATTTACTTTGGCTACCAACAGTGTGATTGCGAAAACAGGAGGGCAACCCGTCGGCGCTGCCTGGGGTGACTTTAATGGAGACGGGTGGGTGGACATGGTCGCAAATCTCCTCAATCGAACGGGTTATTTTGTTTACACCAATGATCGTTCCGGAGGTTTCATTAGTGTACCTAACTCTATTTTCAAAGGCGGCACCCAGGCAGGCCGGGCTGGAACCGCCTGGGCAGACTACGACAATGATGGTCGATTGGATCTTGCGATCTGTGCTGCGACCGGGCCGCGTGTCTTCATTTATCATCAGGAGCCCGACGGGTTCACACTTGAGACGAATGCGGTTTTTCTGACTCCCAATCTGCAAACGTTCAGCTGTGCCTGGGGAGATTATGATAATGACGGGAATGTGGACCTCTTCGTTTCAGACTCCACCCCCAGCTTTGGTGGAGCAAACGACCTGCTTTTCCGAAACCTGGGTAACCGGAGATTTGAAAAAGTAACCAGCAGGCCTCCTGTCAATGATAATGCCGTAGGACAGGGGGCGGTTTGGGGAGATTACGATGGGGACGGTTATCTCGACCTGTTCGTGACCAGTTTAAGCAATCAGAAAAACATCCTCTATAAGAACCTTGATGGAACGAATTTTTTCCGCACCACGAACAATGCGGTGGTTGCTGCCGGGGGAAACTCCGGCGGTCCAGCCTGGGGTGATTACGATAATGATGGTGATCTTGACTTGTTTGTTTCGAACTTCACTCCGCAAAACGCCCTGCTTTATCGCAATGAAGGCAATGGGCATTTCACTTCGATTACTAATGACATTATTGTCAGGGATGGACCGAGCGCCGGATCGATCTGGGTGGACTTTGATAATGATGGCTGGCTGGACCTGGTATCCGCTGCGGCCAAAACGTTGGTTTATCTAAACAATGGTGATGGTTCATTCTCCAAGGTGGTCACGGGAGGATTGGTATCAAAGACGTATGCCAGCTGGGGCAACAACAGCTTTGCTTCAGCGGATGTCAATCAGGATGGGTTTCAGGATTTGCTAAATGTGAATTTCAATGGCAGCAACGAACTTTTCTACAATGATGGCAACAGCAACTCCTGGGTGATCTTCCGTTTGGAAGGACGCGCCTCAAACAGATCAGCGATTGGAGCTAAAGTCCGGGCTTACGCCGAAATCAATGGTCGAGAGGTCCAGCAGCTTCGGGTAATCTCGGGTGGGGGACAATACTTTGCGCAAAGTGAACTGGCTGCTGCCTTTGGGCTGGGGGACGCAGAGCGAGTCAATCGGGTAATGATCGAGTGGCCGAGCGGCGTTCGCCAGGAATTGCACAACATTCATTCGCGACAAATAATCAATATTATTGAACCTCCGAAACTGAAATTATCCATCAATCAACAACTGATCGAGGGAGTTCATCTGATCGGAAGTGCTGCACATCAATATGTGCCTTCCTTTTCGACCAATTTGCAAACATGGGTGGACGGGGAACCGATTCCTGCCGGGTTATATTCTCCTTCCAATTTCTTTCCGCTCCCAGGCAATCCTTCCCAATTTTTGCGGGTCCGAGAGTTACCACATCCCTAAAAGGGGAACTAGTCACATAAACTACCCCAGCGAACTTAACTGAGTAACGCAGCGGTTCAATAACTTCAAGCACTCCAGCCCCGCCGAAGCCCTTGAGCGGTTTGGAATTGATGAACTTGCCTCCTTGCTGGGCGAGGCCCAGCGCAAAGCCAAAGGTCTGGCGAACCTCGGGCGGACAGGCCAGAAGGTCGGCATACGAGTGACCGATCCAGAAAGCGGCTTTTCGTGTTTCCCATCCACCATCAATATACTATTTCTAGTATAGAATGACACGAGGTGAACCTATCTGAAATTAAAAGGGACGAGTGCCTTTTGGCAAAGTCTGCAAGGGGAAGGATGGTGCCGACAGAGGGGGTCGAACCCACACACTCGTAAGAGTACCAGATTTTGAGTCTAGCGCGTCTGCCAATTCCGCCATGTCGGCATCCAAGGTGGTGGAATATAGGCGGAATGAAGGGGATGTAAAGGAGAAGCTGTTGTGGTCAGGAGTTAAATTGTGAGGGTGTGAGCTTTTTAAAGGCGGAATTTGGAAAAGGTTCTTCCGAGGCCGGTTCACTGGGCAGGAACTGACGTGGAAGGCTCATTTTCGAGCGGTTTAGCTGGAGGTTCGGCCTTGGTTTCGGGGTTGGATGGAGTGTTCAGGTCGGTGCCGGGGGAGATGTTGGTTTGCAATGTTTCAACGCGGGCAAAGTCTTCAGGCATGACGACGAGGGCGATGCGGCGGTTGCGGGCACGGCCTTCGGGAGTGGAATTGTCGGAGATGGGATGAAATTCGCCGTAGCCGACCGCTGCGACCATGTGTGGGTCGACGCCAGCTTTTTCAGTGAGGTAACGGACGGCAGCGGTGGCGCGGCCGACGGAAAGTTCCCAGTTGGTCTGGAAAGGGCTGCGCCCGGCGCGGATGGGGACGTTATCGGTATGTCCGATAACGTGAATTTGCCGTTTGGGATACTGGGCGAGAACGGTGGCGATCTGATTCAGGACTTTTTCTCCTTCGGGTTTCAGGACAGCTTCGGCTGAATCGAACAGAATACGGTCAAGGATGTTCACGGTGAGTTTGCCCTGAAGTTCGGAGATGGTTACATCGCGGGATTGAAGTGCGGAACGCATTTCATTTTCGAGGGATTGTTGGGCTTTTGTGACTTCCTCTTTTTCTCGCTGGAGGGTTTCAACAGCAAGGCGACTCTGCTCAAGTTCTTCCTTAAGGGCTTTGGTCTGAGCAGTTTGCTGCAAAGATTGGGCTTGGAGATCCTGAAGCTCGGCGAGGACTTTCTTAAATTCGTGGCTTTGCTTCCATGCGGAGGCCCCAATGACTCCGAGGACAAGAAGAACGGAGAGAATTGAGGCGAAAATCCAGGTCTGTTTCGGCATGGGAACAAGTTACTGAAGGGAGGAAGTATGTCGCAAGTGTCTTTGACTCAAATTTGTCCGGGATGACGGGGCTGCGGACAGCTTCCTGGTGCGACTCAGCACTTGTGAATCCTGCAATCGCAAAATATCCATTTATAAAATGATTTTAGTTTATCGTTAAACTTGGGCAAAACTGTTGAACAGTAGAGCTGACTAAAAATGTGTGATCAGGTGAGATACGGGATTGTAGGAAAAGCATGTCCTCTTTAGTCTTGTCGCATGTCCACAATTGGGAACAGCGGTTTTGTGCGGGAAGATCCCTGGCGAATTTTCCGGATCATGGCTGAATTTGTGGATTCGTTTGAAACGATGTCGCAGGTGGGGGTCGCAGTCACAGTTTTTGGGTCGGCGCGAACTCCTTCGACCGATCCTTACTATCAGGCTACGGTCAAATTATCCAAAGCCCTGGCCAAGCAGGGCTTGGCTGTGGTGACGGGGGGAGGCCCGGGCATTATGGAAGCGGCGAATCGCGGCGCAGCGGAGGGGAAGGGGAGGTCCGTTGGGTTAAATATCGAACTGCCATTTGAACAAAAGGGGAATCGATTCGCGAATGTGCCGATCAATTTTCATTATTTCTTCACGCGGAAAGTGTGTTTTGTGAAGTACAGCACTGCTTTTGTGTTCATGCCGGGAGGGTTTGGGACCCTTGATGAGTTGTTCGAGGTGCTGACGCTGGTCCAAACGCGAAGGATCAACCGATTTCCGCTGATTCTTTTCGGCAAAAGTTACTGGAACGGATTGCTGAAATGGATGAAATCCACCTTGGAACAGGGGTCGTTGATCAGCGCTGGGGATATGGACCTGCTTTTTTTGACTGATGATATCCAGGAAGTGGTGGATATTGTGGAGGATTACCTTCGGAGAGTCGGGCCTCCGGACCAGGTGCCCAAAGCTTTCGCCTAAGTATGTATCAATTTACCCGGCACAAAAATGGAGTGACCATCGCCACGGCAGAGATGCCGCACATGTCGAGCGTCAGCATCGGAATATGGGTGGCAGTGGGTGGAAGGTACGAGCCTGCGCAGTTTTCCGGGGTGTCTCATTTTATCGAGCATATGCTTTTCAAGGGGACGCGAAGGCGGAACTCGAAGGAAATTTCGCAGTCGGTGGAGGGGATTGGCGGGTACCTGAATGCGTTCACAACAGAGGAGACCACCTGTTTTTATTCAAAGGCCTGTCACGACAAGATTGATGATCTCTGGGACGTCCTGGCGGACATGTTTCTTAATTCAACGTTCGACGAAGGAGAGTTGAACAAGGAACGAAACGTGATCAAAGAGGAATTGGCGATGTACCTGGATCAACCGCATCATCATGTGCAGGAGTTGCTGAATGAAACGCTGTGGCCGGACCAGCCGCTGGGAAGATCATTGACTGGAACTGAAGCCACGCTGGATGTATTGCGGCGGAAGGAACTGATCCAGTACCGGGATGAGAATTATGTGACGCAGGGGACGCTGGTGGTGGCAGCAGGGCGCCTGAAGCATGATGAAATCGTCAAGGCGGTTTCGCCGTTGGTTGGGCGATTTCCGAAGGGGCGGCGTCCTCAATTCCAGCCGGCGGCGGTGGAACAGCAGAAGCCGAGGGTGAGGTTGTTCACAAAAAACGTGGAACAGACACAGGTTGCCCTGGGAATCAGGGCCTGCTCGCGACATGATGAGCGGCGTTTTGCATTGAGGCTTCTGAACACCGTGCTCGGAGAGAACATGAGTTCCCGATTGTTTCAAACGATCCGGGAGGAGCATGGCCTGGCTTATTCGATATGCAGCAACATTGCGTTTTATGATGATGTGGGAGTGTTGAACATTTCGGCTGGGCTTGAGACGGAGCAACTGGAAAAGGCGTTGCGCCTGATTGTCAAGGAACTGCGCGGTTGTGCCCGGCTGTCACCGACAGCTGGGGAGTTGAAGCGGGCGAGGGATTATGTGCTTGGGCAGATTGATCTTTCTTTGGAGAACACGGAAAATCAGATGATGTGGCTTGGTGAACAGTTGATTGGTTATGGGAAAATTTTTACGCCTGAACAGGTCAAGCAACGGCTCCGCGATGTGACTGCAAGCGAGGTGAAACGGGCAGCGCGCGATTTCTTCCAGCCGGATCGATTCACGATGGCGCTTGTCAGTTCATTGCAGGACTCACGCCACCTGCTGCCTTTGATCAAACTTTAACCGCATGAGCACCCTGCTCGAACAAGTGCGTCTCAGCGTCCCGCCTGAAGTGCTTGCAGCGAGCTTAACCTCCGCTCCCGGTGTGGTCCTGCTGCGAAGCGGGTTGTTCGATGTGCCGCATTCGCGGTATTCGTTCCTGGTGGCAAACCCGTTCCTTCGTTTCCGATCGTTTGGGTCACGATGTGAAGTTCAAGGTGAAAGCACCCAAACACTTTTCGGTAATCCATGGCATTTGCTGGATGCGTTGATTGCGCGGTTCGAAATCCTGGATGAACCGGACCTGCCGTTTCCGATGGGAGGCTGTTTTGGATATTGGGGATATGACCTGAAGAACTTTATTGAAGCACGGCTTCCCCGAAAAGCTGTGAACGACCTTGAACTGCCGGATTCAAGTGTGGGTTTTTACAGCAGCGTGCTGGTGATCGACCATCGGATGGGATGGGGAACGATCATTTCCACGGGAATGGAAGCGGATGGAAGCCGGAATCAAAAAAAGGCAATCGCCGAACTGGAATTCTGGAGGAATTTATGCGGCGCATCGGGAACTTGCGAGGTGGGGGAGGGGGAAAGCGAAGGAGAAGGGAAGATCGAGAGCAACCTGACGCAAAGGCAGTTTACTGAGATGGTGAGAAAGGCGCAGCATTACATCCAGCAGGGGCACATTTATCAGGTCAACCTTGCCCAGCGTTTCCATTCAGCATTGGGGAGTTCATCCTGGGCATTGTTCCATGCTTTTTTGGAATGTTCGCCCGCCCCTTTTGCTGCCTGGCTGGACTGGGGAGATCACCAAATCATTTCGAGTTCACCGGAGTTGTTCCTGCATTTAAGCGGGCGACAAATCATTACGCGCCCGATCAAGGGGACACGTCCGCGCGATCCGGACGCAAACCGGGATGCGCAGCTGACTTACGAACTGCAAACCAGCCCGAAGGAAATGGCTGAACTGGTGATGATCACGGATTTATTAAGGAATGATCTTGGGAGGGTTTGTGAGTATGGCACGGTACAGGTGCCCGATCTGGTAAGGCTGGAAAAATACCCGCAGGTGCAGCATCTGGTATCGACCATTTCGGGAACATTGCGGGAGGGTGTGACGCATTTTGCGGCGATTCAAAGTTGTTTTCCGGGCGGCAGCATTACAGGGGCGCCAAAAATCCGGGCGATGGAAATTATTGATGAGTTGGAGACTATTTCACGGGGGCCTTACACCGGGAGCCTGGGCTACATCGGGTTCAATCGTGAAAGCCAGTTGAGCATTGGGATTCGCATCACCATTTGCAAGGAGGGCCGGGCCTGGTATTACGCAGGGGCGGGAATTGTCGCGGATTCGAACCCGGAAGCTGAGTATGAAGAGACTGTGGCAAAAGCAGCCGGTTTCAGGGCTGCGATTAATCGGGTCCAAAGGCGGGCAAGGCATCGGAAACATCAAGCATGATCGTTTTTTTCAATGGGCAGTTTTGCCCTGCAGAGCAGGCAAGGGTTTCAATTTTTGATCGCGGATTTCTTTATGGCGACGGGTTGTTTGAAGCGGTGCGCGTTTATTCCGGGAGGCTCTTTCTTTGGGAGAAGCACCTGGACCGGCTGGAGCGTGGAGCGGCGGAACTGAATATTCGAATTCCATTCAACCGAAAGGATTTGACTGGCATTGCACATGAACTTTTGGGGAGGAACAAATCGGTTGAAGCGATCATGCGCCTGCAACTCACCCGAGGGCAGGGAAAGCGCGGGTACTCTCCCAGGGGGGCGGAGAACCCAACGTTCTGCGTTACGGTGCATCCGCACGTGATGACAGATCAGGGCAAATGGAAATTGCAAATTTCACGTTATTCATTTTGCTCCCGGGACAAGACCTTGCAGGTGAAAACGAGCAGCAAAATTGTCCAGGTGCTTGCAAAAGGAGAAGCTGAAGAGGCGGGTTATGACGAAGCTCTCTTCTTAAACCATGAGAATTGCGTGGCGGAGGCGAGCGGCGGGAATATTTTTTGGCTTAAAGGAAAAATCATGTACACGCCGAAGCCGGATGTCGGCTTGCTGCCAGGTGTGACGCGGCAATTTGTCATGGACCTTGGAGGGGAGTTGAAACTGAAAGTGAGTGAGGTGTCAGCTCAGCTGGAAACGTTGTTGAAGAGTGACGGCGCCTTCCTGACCTCGACTGGAATTGAGATCGTGCCGATCCAGGAAGTGGAGGGTAAGAAGATGAAAGAGAGTCCCTGGGTGAACAAGCTCATCAAAGCTTACGCAGATGTCGTTGGGGAATTTCGAAAAACGGGGCGGTAATCAACGCGTGGCAGCAACAGCGATGGGAGTTTGAACCTGATGGGGGTTTACGATTGAGAGTCTGCCTGACAATGAGCGAGGCCGGTTTTCGAGAATCAGGAAAGTCGCTGGAGAAGCACGAAGCACCATTCCGGTGTCTGCGCGAAAGAGGTCCAGTGTGGATTTGCTGGAAGTTCTGATGGGAGTTCCGATGGCGAGGACGTCGCCGACATTAAGCTTTTTCCATTCTCCATTGCGCTTGAATTCCGCTTTTCCCCGGACTGCGCGAACGACAAAGCCTGATCTCTCCTCCCGCCCGGTTAAAGTGGAACGTTCCATGGTCTGATCCAGAGGGGCAAGGCGAAGCATGGTCCTGGGGGTGAGGCGAACCAGGCTTCCAGAATCTTTCATTTGGAAAACTGCGGAAGATTCGGACTGTGTGCGAATAAAGGAACCTGGCAGGAATGAATCACCTGCTTTTACCTGGTGCCATTGGTTGTCGGAGCCGAGCCGCTCGACGAGGCCCTGGGAAGATTTATGAACGGCTTCGCCGACAAATGCCACCCGCGACCAATTCAGTGGATGCTTGTCGTTGGCGTGCAACGGGAGAATCAAACCTGATAACAAACCCAGCCAGACTGCTTTCGTATATTTCATAAAAGACCTTTTAAACTACTCTCATCGTAGCTGCCGGGATTTCGGCGGGAACTGGGGAAGATCGGTTCCTGCCCCTCGCCTGAACCCGAAAGGGACTGTCAGGGGGAAGCCCATGTGGAAGTGTCACGGAAATGTTTCTCAAGAACTGTTGCCAGAGACCGATGTCTTGATTGTCATGGTGGACACCGGCGTGGCGGCCCTGTCGCAGCTTTGCGAATTTGGGTTCCACGCCGGACTTAAGAAATAAGGCGAATCTCAAAGTCGAAGTCGGCGAGGTTTATGCTGTTTATGGGCAACATGAGGTCAGCAATCTTTTTTGAACGGGACGGGGTTCTTAACCTGGCGGCTGTATCGCATGGGCAGCAGACTGCGCCGCGCACCCTGGAGGAGTTCAAGGTCAACCCGGAGGCGCTCGCGCCACTGACTGAATTGAAAAAAGCCGGTTTCGTATTGATCGCCACGACCAACCAGCCTGGTATTTCACGAGGCTATATTTCCCGCCGTGAACTTGACCTGATGCATCTGGTGCTCAAGCGCCAATTGCCGCTCGATGATTTATTAATGTGTCCGCATGATGAAATGGATCGTTGTCCATGCCGGAAACCGAATGTCGGGCTGTTCCAGGAGGCAGCTTTCAAGTATAACCTTGATCTCGACCATTCATTTGTGGTCAGCGATAAATGGCAGGATGCACAAGCTGCGCATAATCTTGGGTCCGTTTCGCTGATGCTTCGTTCTCCCTGGAATGGCAGGGGCCATTACGATTATGTGCTGCCCGATCTTGCCTCGATTGTCCCCCGGATTCTTCAATTGCACGCCAATCCACTGGTGTTGAGGGAATCGGAGAACGTGAAGGAGTAAACGCCAGGCGCGTTCTGGACAGGGTGAGGTGAGGAACGTATCCTGCCAGGGTGATTGCGTTGGTGGATTATGGCGCGGGAAATTTGCGGAGTGTTGAGAAAGCACTGCGGTTCGTAGGCGCTGATGTGGAAGTTGTCACCCATCCAGATAGAGTCAAAAAGGCCCGTGCGGTGGTGCTTCCCGGGGTGGGGGC
>JANRLX010000013.1:0-27851 GCA_033762115.1 Verrucomicrobiota bacterium | reverse complement strand
ACCGCATCGGGATTGATCCGATCATTGGTCTGGTGCCAGGGGTGGGGGATTTTATCAGCACTGCGCTTTCCACCTGGTTGATCTTTGAAGCAGCCCGGCTTGGTCTGCCCAAGTTCGTGCTTTTTCGCATGAGTTGTAATGTTGCTTTGGAATTTCTTGCCGGAGCGTTTCCGATCCTGGGCGATATTTTTGATGCCATCTGGAAAGCGAATGTAAGGAATATGCGACTCGTTGAAGAAGCTTACTCTCCCAACCTGCGTCCACGTTCGGTGGCAGAACTGATCGGCTGGTATCTGGTCATCCTCGCAGTCCTGCTTCTGGGTGCATTAGCCATGCTCGTGCTTTTGGTGTGGTCTGTGATGCAGGTTATTTTGTGAGCCGCTGTGCAGGTTTTATATGTTTATTCTGCAACTGAAACTGTTCTGGCATTTGGAGAACTGAGCCCTTGCAGTACCACCAATCCAGCCCCAATTCCTAGAGATGCGCAGGTGAGCCATAGCAGCGTCGGTCCAGCCAGGAAGAGTTGCATCCCTAATCCCGGCCCGAACATCATGGCGGTGGCCCATGTGAACCCAAGTGTTCCCATATAGCGTCCTCGCATGGCGGGAGGGGCTAGTTCGGAAATGAACCCTGCTCCCACAGGCATGCTGATCATTTCGCCCAGGGTAAAAATGCACATCGAAAGCACCAGCATAGGGATGGTGAAGGAAAATGCGTTTAATCCAAATCCCAGGCCGATCAGGCAGTAGCCAAGGAAGATCATGTATTTTGCAGGAAAACGTTGCGCGTACGTGACTATTAAAATTTCAAACACCACGACCAGCAGACCATTCACGGAAATGAGCATGCCATAGGTGGATGAGGAGAAACCTGCTTGCGTGACGTGTAATCCATAACTGCTCGCCATCTGGAAAAAGACCAGCGCGATGAGGAGATTTGCGAAACAGAGCCGTGTAAATTGCCGATCCAGCCGCATGGCTTTGAACGCTGCGCTCCACTTCACCTGTTTGGTTTGTCCCCGAAGACCGTGGGGAAGCAATTTCAACGCGACGATTCCAAAGAGAAATGAGGTAAACGCATCTCCAAAGAACAACCACTGAAATGAGGATTCTGCCAGGAACCCCGCAGTCGCAGGCCCAAAAGCCCAGCCTGCATTCAAAGCGACACGATAAGCTGCTGAGGCAGCTGTCCGATGACCCGGAGGAGTCAGGTCGGCAATCAATGCCATGCTGGCAGGACGATAAAGTTCGCCGGTCAATCCGGCACATCCACTTAATAAAACAATCATCCAGAATGAAGGGGCATAACTCAGGAGAACCATCGCGATGGCAGTGCTGAACATTGAGAGAACAATGGTGTTCCGTCGTCCGATGCTGTCTGCCAGATGCCCTCCAATGATGGAGGCCAGCAAATGTCCCGCGCCATAAGCCCCGATTGCAGTACCTGCCTGGGCCAGTGAATAACCCTGCCTGGTCATGTAAAGGGCAAGAAACGGAACGACAAAAGTTCCAAATTTATTCAGGAAGGTGCCGATATAAAGAACCCAGATGGCACGAGGCAATCCTTTGATAACCACAAGCAGATCTGTAAGGGGCCGCAGACAGCCTTTGGCTGGAACAGGAATTGATCGTTGGATTGTGGCAAGGTTCATAAAAACAAAAAACCCTGCCCACCTTTCAGTGAGCAGGGTTGGAAAAATTATTCGGTTCTGTTACCTCTTTTCCTCCTGCCCACAGCTTACCCAGCGGTAAGCCATAGAATTGGCGACAGGAAGAACGCACAGCATCGCATGTCCTTTCCCGGTCAGGGCAGGAACAATTTTTGCGAAAGCTGGATTAATGATCCTCATTAACAGGGTGAGATTCTGTTTTTGGCAGATGAAAGTCAACGATTATTTCTTTCGCAACCGATAAAAAGCAGCGGGGAGGTTGGTCGTTGTGGTTTTGACAGTAACTGTGTTCCCGTTGGTTGTTCGTGTTGGCGAGGCAGTGGTCCAGTTGGTGAGGCTCAGATTGGTCGAACGTTCCAAATCAACATTCAATGCCTTGTCCCAGGAAAGAACCAATTGATTGGTCTGGAGTGAGGCGGTCAATTGATTGGTTAGAATGGGGTTGAACAATTCATAAGCCCCGATGTCACAGTTTGCCACCCGATTTGTGCCGCGCTGGTCCAATGTGAGGCAGAAGGCGGGGTTTCCCTTGTCAATGGCGGGGCTGTTGGTTGCCAACGCAGCGGTCAGTGTGGGGCCTCCATTATTGGCAAGGGTGCGAAGCCGGGGATCAGCATTCGGCAGGCTTGTCGAATGATTCAGACTGATCGTTGTGTCATTTGAAATATTTCCGCCCAGATCGACGAACGTGCCTTGACCGTTGCCTCCGGTCCCCTGGTTGATAATACTGTTTGCGAGGCGAAATTCCGTTCCCTGATTGTTCAGGTTTGCTCCAGCGCGCACCCCGGCGCTTCCAGCCTGCCCGGCCTCGCCAAGGACCCCGCCCCCCGCACCGGCTGCGCCTCCCTGACCAGCGGTCACTGTATTATTAGCTACGGTGCAATGATTGAGAAAGGCGGTCAAACTATTGTAAATTCCACCACCAAGAGCCGATCCTCCGTTGCCGCCATTTCCGCCATCTCCACCAAAACTTCCTGCGCCTCCCGCCCCGCCCGAGGCTCCCGTGCCGCCGGTGCCCGAGTTACCATAAATGGTGCTATTTGTGGCAAAGAGCGATCCTCCGTTAAAAATACCGGCCCCCATTACAGTTCCTCCTCCAGTGGCATCAAACCCTTCTTCCGCTCTCAACCCCGGCAATCCTCCCGCCCCATTGCCGCCAATGATCACATTTGCGTTAATAGTGGAACCGTAAATGGCAACCACTCCTGAATTCACGTAAATGGCTCCACCCATGGCCGCTCCAGCCTGGCCGGGAGTGCCGTTAAAGCCGAGCAAACCGCTTCCGCTGCCGCCGAGGCCTGCCGTTCCACCGGTCACTTTGTTCGTGCCAAAGGAACAGTTGATAATCGAGAGCATCCCGTCCTCCATGTAGATCGCTCCGCCTTGGGCCGAGCCCCCGGATCCTCCATTGCCGCCGTCGTTTCCATTCCCGCGGACCTGACCATTCGCACCCTTGCCCCCGTTTCCCGCAATGATGGTGTTCAATTCCACATCGCACAATTCAAGGTTAACCGTTCCATTTCTGCTGTAAATTGCCCCGCCTTTCACCGATTCTCCATTGCCGCCATTTTCCCCGGTTCCTTCCAGAGTCACCTGTCCTTCACGGCCGTTGCTTCCGTTAATTGCATGATTCCTGATGGTCACATTAAACAAAGTCACATTGCCGCCATCATTGTAGATGGCTGCGCCTGCCATCTCGGCAATTCCCCCGTTGTTCAGGTTTGTGGCAGACATTTGACCCGAGAAGAGCCCGATTGAGCGCAATGTCAGGCTCACACCCGGCCGCACGATAAAGAGCCGCGTCAGGTTATTTCCGCTCAGGGCCACAGCGGCGTTGGTGCCTTCCAGTGTGACATCCTGTTCGATCACCAATGGTGAAGTCAGAACAATCTCGGTTGTGCAGTCGAACTGGATCACTCCTCCCTGGGCGACAGCGTTGCGAAGGTTTTCCTCGGTGCAATTGCTCAACAAAGTCTGCGCTGAAACAGGCGCGACAGCCAGAAACCATGCCAACAAAAACTTCAATAACGTGCTAATTGAACTTCCTCTGCCTGATAATCCTGCGGTGACCTTCATTATTCGTTGCGCTTGCGCGGTAGCTTTACTTTTCTAGTCTGTCCCCCAAACTAACACCAGCGAAAGCAAAAGGTTTTAGGGGACACCCTGATTTTGTATTGCTGCCTCTAGGGAGATAATTGATCGAAGTCGGTCAGCCGGAATGATTCAACAGGAGGACCAATCTCAGCATCTGCACAGCAAGCCAACAAATCAATGGCTGCCCTGGACCGTGTTGTTAAGCGGCCTGTTCCTCACCACTCTGGCCACCTTCTTCCTTTATCAGAATGCGCTTGAACGACAACAAAATTTCTTCAAGGAGCTGGTTCGGGACGCAGAGGAAACGATCCATGTCCGGATTAATTCTCACATCAATTTACTGCGTGGCGGTGCGGGGTTGTTTGCCGCGAACACCAATGTCACGCCGGAACAGTTCAGGCTTTATGTCAATCGCCTGAAATTGTCTGAATTTTACGCCGGAGTCCAGGGGGTGGGATTCAGTATTCGGGTTGCCTCCAATGAAGTTGCCCAGCTGGAAACGCAGTTGCAACAGCAGGGAATGAGCAACTTTACCGTTTGGCCGAAAGATCCCCGGTCCGAATACCATAGTATCATTTTCATTGAACCGCGAAATTCCAGGAATGTCCGGGCACTCGGCTATGACATGTTCAGCGAACCGATTCGCCGTTCTGCCATGGAACAGGCGCGGGACCTTGGCGTGCCCACGACCACTGAAATCGTTCGCCTGGTCCAGGAAACGGATGACAATCCGCAACCAGGATTTCTCATGTATGTGCCGGTTTATACGACAGGTTCGATTCCGGGAACAGTCCAGGAACGGAGGGCAACCTTGCGCGGTTTTATTTACAGCCCTTTCCGGGTCCATGATCTGTTTGGGAAAATTTTCGAATCCAGGGAACAAACAGGCGTTGCGTATGAGATCTATCCGGATCAAGGCGATGTTCCTGTGTTCACCCTGAACAATGAAGCAGGTTCAACTGCATACCGAAAGCAACAGGTAACTGTTCTCATTTCGCTCGGGAATCGAACATGGAGGTTGGTGGCCTTTCCGAACACCAGGCAATGGAGCGCTGGCGGCTCACCAATCCTCTACCTGGTCCCTTTTTTCGGGACCAGTATCAGCCTGCTGCTTTTTATCATGACTGGCAGAGAGGCAAGGGCTCGTCAGCGGAGTGAACAGAATGCTCGAGAGTTGTTCGAGCAAAGGGAATGGTTGCAAGTCACTCTTTCCAGCATCGGGGATGCCGTTATCGCCGCAGACACCAGGGGTCTCGTCACCTTCATGAACCCGGTTGCTGAAAAGATAACCGAATGGACCCGCCAGGAAGCAGTGGGAAAGTCCCTTCCGGACATTTTCCCCGTGTTTAACCAGGAAACGGGATTGCCCATTAAAAACCCTGTCTTCACGGTTTTGAAGGAACACAAGACAGTGGGCCTGGCAAACCATACCATTCTCTACTCCCGCACCGGTGCCGCCCATTTCATCGACGATAGTGCCGCCCCGATCCGGGACAAGAACGGCGTCGTCATCGGTGTCATTCTGGTGTTTCATGAGGTCACGGAACAGCGACAGTATGAACGGCGCGCCGCCACCCAGCATGCGGTCACCCGAGTTTTGGCTGAAGCCTTGACCTTTGAGCAGGCGCTTCCTCAACTGCTGCAAGCGATTTGCGAAAACCTTAGCCTTCCTTTCGGTGCCTATTGGCTCTGCTCTCCGCATCATAAGCGGGCACAATGCCATACCATTTGGACTGCTCCGGGCAGTGACCTGGAACATTTCAGGCAGGGCACACTTCGATTTTCGCCGGAAAAAGGGGAAGGTTTGCCAGGGATGATTTGGGAAAGTGGAAAACCGGAATGGAGTGTTGATTTGCAGAATGATCATCGCTTTATCCGCCGTTCCGAAGCGAAACAGGACAAGCTCCACTCAGCTTTTGGTTTTCCCATTGCCACAAACGAGAAATTTTTTGGGGTGTTCGAATTCATGATCAAGGGGTCTTCCCAGCCTGACGAAGCCCTCCTGAACATGGGGGCGAGCCTCGGCTCCCAGATCGGTGACTTCCTTCGGCGTAAACAGGTGGAGGTCAGCTTGAAGGAAAGTGAGGAACTGCACCGCACCATCACGGAAACAGCTGCTGACGCAATCCTCACGATGGATGAGGAAAGCAGAATTCTTAGCGCCAATAAATCATTCCAGAGGATTTTGGGTTACACACCCGAGGAATTGATCGGTCAAGATATTACCATCCTCATGCCTGCCCGTTTCCATGTGGCCCATCGAATGGGCATTCGCCGGTTTGTTGAAACCGGTCAAAAGAGATTGCCCTGGGATGGTCTTGAACTCCCCGGTTTGCACAAAAATGGAACGGAAGTGCCGCTCGAGGTTGCCTTTGGAATGTCCGAGAAAGAGGGCCGCCGCATTTTTACTGGTTTCCTTCGCGACATCTCACAGCGTAAAAAAGCTGAGGAACGTTTGCTCGAACAAGCGCGCACCCTTGAACTTTTGAACCAGGTGGGAAGTGCGCTTTCAGCAGAGCTGGATTTGGAAAAATTGATCCAGGCAGTAACCGACGCTGCCACCAAAGTTTCGGGCGCACGATTCGGTGCATTCTTTTATAATGTCATAGATAGCTGGGGTGAATCCTACACGCTCTACGCCATCTCCGGAGTGCCGCGTGAGGCGTTTTCAAAATTTCCCACCCCGCGAAATACCCCGCTTTTTTCCCCAACTTTCAAAGGGGAAGGAATTATTCGCCTGGCAGATGTTCGCAAGGATCCCCGCTACGGCCAGAACGCTCCCCATCGCGGCATGCCCGGTGGTCACCTCCAGGTCGTGAGTTATCTGGCGGTGCCGGTGGTTGCCCGTTCGGGGGAAGTGCTTGGCGGATTATTTTTCGGGCATGAAAAAGAAGGAGTTTTCACCGAGCAGAGTGAAAAACTGGTCGGTGGGATTGCTGCCCAGGCGGCCATTGCCATTGACAATGCACGCCTTTATCAAGCGGCCCAACGGGAATTGCGGGAGCGCACCGCCATCGCGGAAAACCTTCGCGAAACCGAGGAGCGGTTTCGTTTGCTCGTGGACCGCGCCGAAGAATACGCCATCTTCATGCTCGATTCAGAAGGTCGCATCTCCAGCTGGAACCTGGGCGCAGAACGCATTTTTGGTTATTCCAGCGAGGAAGTCCTCGGCCGCAGCGCGGACATTTTCTTCGATCCGAAGGATCAGGAAGCGAACATCCCTGCGATGGAACTTCAAACTGCCCGGGAGCGGCGGCAGGTAATAAGCGAGCATTGGCAGATTCGTAAAAATGGAACCCGCTTCTGGGCCAGCGGTTCCCTGATCACTCTGGACCAAACACAAAAACAAGGCTTCGCCAAAATCCTGCGCGACATGACCCATCGTAAAAACACAGAGGAGCAAATCAGGAAACTCAATACAGATTTGGAAGAACGTGTTGAGCGCAGGACTGCTGCCTTGCAGGAAAGCAAGGAGCAGATGGAGGCGTTCACTTACACTGTGGCCCATGATTTGCGTGCGCCACTCCGAGCCATGCAGGGTTTTTCTCACGCGCTGATTGAAGATTGCGGTGAGATGCTGAGCAGGGAAGCCCGCGATTACCTGGACCGCATCCGCAGTTCGGCCGAACGAATGGATGCCTTGATCCAGGATTTGCTCAGCTATAGTCAGGTCACCCGCTCTCAGCTCAGGTTCCAACGTGTCGATTTGCGCCAGTTGATTGAGCAGGTCCAGGGGACTTTGGCCCCCGAAATTGAGCAGCGATCAGCACGCTTCAGCATTGAGGGAGAGTTTCCGCCCGTCGTGGCTCATGCCGGCACTTTGGAAAGCGTGCTGCAAAATCTGGTCAGTAATGCGATTAAATTCACTCCGCCGGAAAAACAGCCGATCATCACCATCACCGGAAGGATCAAGTCTGACTGCCTCCACGTCGCCATCAAGGATGAGGGAATCGGAATTGCGCCCGAACATCATGAACGCGTGTTTCGCATTTTCGAGCGCTTGCATGCCCAGGAAATTTACCCGGGCACCGGCATGGGGCTGGCCCTGGTTAAAAAGAGCCTCGAACGGATGAATGGTTCAATCGGTGTCGAATCGGAATTGGGCCGGGGAAGCACATTCTGGTTTCGGATTCCGCTCGCCCCGGCCAATTAAATATTCCTTCGTGTGAACGGATTTTCCCCGTAAAATCGGCGCCGCCGTGCCAGCCACACTTTATGATGTAATCCCGCGTGATGGATCAGTGGGCAATGATCTGTTGCTCGGACGCTTCCTTGACTATATTGAAGGACGCAGGCTTCAGCTTTATCCCGCCCAGGAATCAGCCATTCTCGAATTATTTGAGGAAAAGAATGTCATTCTGAACACTCCCACCGGGTCGGGAAAGTCATTGGTAGCCTCTGCGCTCCATTTCAAATGCATCGCCCAGGGGAAACGATCTGTCTATACCTGTCCCATCAAGGCGTTGGTCAATGAAAAGTTCATGGCTTTATGTCGGGAATTTGGACCGGACAATGTGGGCCTTGCGACAGGAGATGCCTCGGTTAACCGTGATGCGCCCATTCTCTGCTGCACAGCCGAAATCCTTGCCAATATTGCCCTGCGCGAAGGAAAGGAGGCCAGGATTCATGACGTGGTCATGGATGAGTTCCATTATTATGCTGACCGTGAACGTGGCGTGGCGTGGCAGGTCCCTTTGCTGACAATGCCACAAACAAGGTTCCTGCTGATGTCGGCCACACTGGGAGAGACAGGTTTTTTTGAAGAGGTCCTGACCCGATTGAATGCAAAACCCACCGTTACAATTTCCTCCACAACCCGTCCAGTCCCTCTCGACTACGCCTATTCGGAATTGCCTTTGGCCAAAACTGTCGAAAGCCTTATAGAAGATGGGAAAGCGCCTGTTTATGTCGTTCACTTCACTCAGTTGGAAGCGGCCCAAAGCGCCCAGGATTTCACAAGCATCAATGTTTGTTCGCGCGATGAAAAAGCTTCCATCGCAAAAGCCATCGAGAACTTTAAGTTTAACAGCCCTTACGGGCCTGAAATAAAAAAATGGTTGCGGCATGGGATTGGTCTTCATCATGCCGGGCTGCTCCCGAAGTACCGCGTTCTTGTCGAGCAACTCGCCCAGCAGGGCATGTTGAAGTTGATTTGTGGCACGGACACGCTTGGCGTGGGGATCAATATTCCGATTCGAACGGTCCTGTTCACCAAACTTTGCAAATTTGATGGTGAAAAAACGGTCATTCTCACTGCCCGGGATTTCCACCAGATCGGAGGACGTGCAGGCAGAAAAGGATTTGATGACAAGGGCTGGGTGGTCGCACAGGCTCCCGAGCATGTGATCGAAAACTTGAAGCTCGCTGAAAAATCCGCGCGTGATGGCAAAAAAACCGTCAAACGGCAGCCACCGGAAAAAAACTTTATTAATTGGGACAAGAACACCTTCACTCGTTTGATCTCCGCCCCGCCGGAACGATTAACCTCCCGGTTCCAGGTCACTCACGGGATGTTGCTCAATGTCCTCAGCAGGAAGGAAGATGGTTGCGCGGCAATGAGCCGGTTGATTCGGGATTCGCACGAATCTCCCAAACAAAAAAAAGCCCATGTTAAACGTGGCTGGCAACTTTTCCGCGCTCTGGTGGATCGGAAGATTGTGGAATTTATTCCTCAGACCCAGGAAGGAGCATACTTGAGGGTTAACGTGGAATTGCAGGAGGATTTTTCCATGGACCAGGTCCTCTCACTTTATCTTCTGGAGACCATCCCAATGATCGATCCAGAAGCTGAGGAGTATGCGTTCGTCTTGTTGACGCTGGTGGAATCCATCCTCGAAAATCCGGAAATTATTTTGCGGAAGCAGCTGGACAAGGTGAAAACGGAAAAACTCGCCGAAATGAAAATGGATGGAATGGAATACAACGATCGCATGGAAGAGTTGGAAAAACTGGAATATCCAAAGCCAAACCAGGAATTTATTTATTCCACTTTCAACGCCTTTGCAGACCGCCACCCATGGGTCGGGCAGGAGAATATTCGTCCCAAATCCATTGCCCGGGAGATGTTCGAGGAGTTCAGATCCTTCAGCGATTATATCAAATTGTACGAGTTGCAGCGGGCTGAAGGGGTGCTTCTGCGCCATCTCAACAATGTGTACAAGGTCCTGTCACAGACTGTTCCAGAGCATGCCAAAAACGAGCAGGTCAGGGAAATGGAACTTTACCTGCATACAATGGTGCGGCAGGTGGACTCGAGCCTCTTGGATGAATGGGAAAAATTGCGCGACCCAAACTACAAACCCGCAGAGATCAAGGAGGCGCGTCCGCCGGGGGCAGAGCTGGCAGAGGCCGATATCACGCGGGATGTAAAACAGTTTACCGCAATGATCCGGCAGAGCATCTTCACGTTTCTGCGAGGCCTGGTGAATGAAGATTTCGAACAGGCCATTACAGGGCTTGATGTTCAAACATCAGTGGATGAATCCCCCTGGACACCGGAACGACTGAAGGAACGGATGGAGGAGTTTTACCGTGACCACCACCGAATAGGCCTGGAGCCCGAGGCGCGAAACGCACGTCATACTTATGTCACTCCTTCGCCGGATAAAAAGGGCTGGCGTATCCAGCAGATGATTGTCGATCCGGAAGGGCTGAATGACTGGGTAGCGGAATTTGAGGTTGATCTTGCGAAATCGCGGGAACTGGAGAAACCCGCCCTGCGCCTGCTGAAAATTGGGCAGCTGACTGAACGGGAAACTTAAGGTTCAGTTATAGATCAGGAACCTGGCTCGCCGCGATTTAAAACGAGTCAGTTCCTCCGTCCATTCCTGCTGTAGTTCCTGCAACGTTTTACCAGCCCGGATGCCTTCTATTGTTTCAGGGTGTTGAAGCAGGGTGTCGAGACGATGCAGGGTGAATTTTTCTCCGTAGAGCCGATGCAAGGTCCGGGCGATTTCCAATCCAGCCAATACTGGCTGGTACTGGTTGCGGTCCAGCAACAGGATATTCACCCCATGACAGTTGGTTCCCTGATAAACGCTGCTTTTGGGCATGAATTGGACCGGCAGAAACGAAACTCCGGGAAGTCCGGCGCGATTGAGCTCTTCCGCCAATTGAAGGCCATTGATGTAAGGTGCCCCAATGATTTCAAATGGTGTGTCCGTGCCTCGTCCCACGGACAATGTGGAAAATTCCAGCAAACCAATTCCCGGGTAAAGAATTGCCTGGGTCAGGTTCCGCATATTTGGAGAGGGATTGATCCAGGGAAGTCCGGTTTCATCGAAATATTGGGAGCGTTTCCAGTTCCTGATTTGAACAACGGTCAAATCGAGCGACAATTTCCGTTCTTCCTTGAACATACGAGCCAGCTCCCCGGCGGTCATTCCATGACGCAATGGAATATCGTGATAGGCGGTGAAACGACTTTCCCCCTGGCGAACCGGTCCTTCAACAGACACAGCATTGATTGGATTGACCCGATCCAAAACGATAAATCGAAGACCTGCCCTGGAAGCTGCTTCCATGCAATTTCCCATGGTGGAAAGATAGGTATAAAAACGGCAGCCAATATCCTGAATATCAAACAGAAGCGCATCCAGTCCGGCGAGTTGCTGCGGGGTGGGAGAACGGCGTTCCCCGTACAAACTGTAAACAGGCAGGCCGGTGGTCTGGTCCACACTGTCCCCGACTTTCTCATCCAACGTTCCGCGAATGCCATGCTCCGGCCCAAACAAGGCTTTTAATTCGACCCCTTCAGCATGATGCAACAGGTCGATGGTGAGATTTCGTTCCCGGTCACGCCCGGTGTGATTGGTAATTAAACCGATTTTAAAACCACGCAATGATTTGAACTTTTCCTGCTTCAAGACATCGATTCCATTCAACACCTGTCTTTCATTCTGTTTTGCGAGAGGGGGCAAGACGCCATGAACGTTGGAAAAATCAAAATCCGCAACAGCTTTGGCGGCGAGGGTGGCAATAGTGGAACGAAGTTCCACAACATCCCCACCGGAGGGGTGATTGCGGTTGGAAAGGAGAATAATAAACGTCCTCGAAAAGGGATCGATCCAGAGGGAACTGCCGGTCCAGCCGGTATGGCCGTAAGAGCCAATGGGAAAAAACTTTCCGCGCGGGGTGGCGTAAGGTGAATCGATGTCCCAGCCCAGGCCGCGCCGAGCTTCAACCGAGGGGGGAGTCTGGACAGTGGTCATTAATCGAACTGTTTCCGGCTTGAACAGAGTGACTCCCTCCAGTTCACCATCGTTCAGTAACATCCTGGCGAAACGGGCCAGATCAGCTGCTGTGGTGAAAAGGCCAGCGTGCCCGGCAACCCCGCCGATGGCCCGAGCAGTGGGATCATGAACAATCCCTCGAAGAACCTGCTGATCCGGCAGGCGTTCGGTGGGAGCGATCCGGGAAATGATTCCGGTTGAAAGAGTTGAAGAACCTTTTTCGAGGGGGATGAAGAAGGTATCGGCCATGCCGAGCTTTTGAAAAAGTTCACGAGTGGCAAAGCGGTCGAGTGGTTCTCCTGAAACACGATGAACCAACTCACCCAAGGCGATGAAGTTCAGGTCACTGTAAAGAAAGTCGCTGCCGGGAACAGTTTGCGGCTTTTCAGCTTCCAGTCGTTTAACGAAGGCAGCAAGGCCTTCGTTCGTGCGAACGGGCAAACCAGCTCGAAGACCGGAGGTATGGGTGAGGAGGTGGCGAATGGTAATGGATTCCTTGCCTGGAGCGAACTCCGGCCAGTGACGCGAGACGGGGTCATCCAGTGAAAGTTTTCCACGTTCGATCAGCAGGAGAATGGTAGGGGTGGTGGCAATTACCTTGGTCAGTGAGGCGGCATCGAAGATGGTATCGCGGGTCATCGGTTCGACGTGGGGGAGGATGGCCCGATTCCCTTTAACGGTAATGTAAGTTTGACTATTCCTCTCAAGCCAGAGGAGAAATCCGGGGGCTTTGTTTTCGATGACCGCCTGCTCCAGGGCCTGGTCGAGAGCGGGGAGGTTTGAGCTGATCAGGGCGGGAGGAACCGGGGTGTGTGGAAAGCGGGAAGTGGGACGAGATCCCGTTTCACATCCGGTTGAAAACAGGAAGATGATACATAAGATGCTTGTTATTAAGTATTTATGATAAAAATTCATTGTGGGACGGTGATGCGGCGAAGTGGGAACAAGTGGGAAATGGTGAAACAAAGGGTTATCAGTGAGATGATTGCCCCCCAGCGGAAGGAGCGATCTTCGTAAACAAAACGGAAATTTTTTGTTCCGGGCTGAAGCAGGAGCCCGGTAAAGGCATGGTTCACTCGGAGCAGAGGGGCAGAGTTGCCATCCTGAAACGCTTTCCAGTTAGCGTTAAAGCTTTGGGCGATAACCAGGAGTGCAGGGCCTGTATTTGAAATTGAACCAGTAATTACATGAGGGGTGAATTGAACATCGGAGATGGTGGATTGAGCCAGTGGAGGGAAAGAAGCTTCGCCGGGTTCGAGCAGGGCGGTTGAGGCAAGATCAAGGCCATTGGTGAGGGTGGCGAGAAGAGAATCGGGCGGGAGGAACTGGACATTTGTCACACTTGAAATGAGCGGGGAAGCGGGACGGGTGGCCCATTCCACGACTTTGCCGGGAGCGGTGATGAAGGTCACACCGAGAAAATCGAGGAGATTGGTCGCAGCGTAATCGGGCATCTGATAGAGAGCTTTTTGGAATTCAACCTGTTCGCGGAGGCGAAGGGTGGCGGAACCATTTACCTTGGGGACAGTTCCGAGGAGATTCAGATGAGACCAGAATGCCATTCGTTTGCCGAGCATGTCGGTCATGGGGTTTTTGACACTGCTATGGAGAAGCGCTTTTTCGGCAGAAGGGGTGATAAAGGCGCGACCCTGGCCGAGTTTCGGGGCGTGGGCGGGAATGGGTTCGAGAAAAACGGAGGGAGCAATCACCGGGTTTTGGTTGGGGAGGTGAAAACGGCCATCAAGCGCAATTAACAGGAGCAGAAGAATTCCGATTGATTTCGGAGCGCTGGGTCGGGTGAGGAAGTCGGAAATCAGCCAGGCGAACGCGACGAGAATTCCGAGCCGAGCGAAGGTGTTTCGGAGAGTTTCATCCCACCGGTCGTATGGGAATGGTTTGAAGTGTTGCCAGGCCAGAATTGCAATCATGACCAGGGAAAAGAAGGTGGCAATTTTGATGAAACTGTTTCGTTGGGAGGCGGGAGTTTCGGAATTTTTCCATGCAGCAACGGCAAACCCGGCAAGGAGTGGGAGAAGGAACGCAGAAAGAAAGAGAAATTTCACAGGGAAGCGGGCGATGCCGATGAAGGGGATCAGTTCACGAATGGCAGAGTAAAGGAAACCGGAATCGCCGAGGGCCATGACCGAGCCAAACAGCGCCATGAGGGCGAGGGAAACTGTCAGGAAATTGCGCGCCCATAAAAGGGTGCAGAGGGCGAGGGTCAAGGTGATTGGGCCGATGTATGTGGAGGAGAGGAATTCCTGTCCGGTTTGGAACGTGGTTCCTTCAGGAGTGTTGAAGGTGTGGAAAAGGGGGACGAGGAAATTTGCCCAGCCCCAGGCGGGGAGCGCCCATTTTCCAGTGGCGGCAGCAGGGTTCCGTTGAGAGATGGAAAGAAGATCCAGGAATGGGAGCATCTGAGCCGCAGTCAGGCCAAAAACGAGCAGGGCAATGAGGAGCGGGCGATAGAGAGCGGGGATGCGCAGATTTTTGTGATGCAGATCAATGATCCAAAAGGGGAGGAGCGCGAGGGCGGTGAGGAAAACCAGTTCAGGAACTCCCGCGAGCAGTTGCATGGAGCAAACGAGAGCGGCAATGGAGAGGGCTTTGCCGCCTTTAAGCCAGGCTTGTCGCACGGTGAGAACAACCCAGGGCATCCATCCGATGGCCACGGTGTAATTGATCCATTGAAGGCTGGCGAGGGTCACGCCGCTGAAAAGAAAAAGCAGCGCTGCGACAATGGAAGCGAAGGTGGAACGGGTGCAATTCCTTGCGAGACGAAACATCCCGACGCCTGCGAGCAGCAGATGAAGCAGACAAAAGAAATTGACTGACCAGGGAAGGGGCAGGAGCAGGTAGATCAGGCTGCCGGGGTAGAGAACCAGCGTCCCCCATTGGGCGAGAAAGGGAACACCGCAATTGCTGTAGGGATTCCAAAGCGGCAATTCTCCTGACCAGAGGGAATTTTTGTGATAGTCAACAGTGGGGTAGCCCATCACGCCGAAATCACGATAGAAAAAAGTGTGATAACCCAGCATGGGCCCGGGAAAAGCGAGGAGCAACAGAAGGGCGAGCAACAAAATGAGATGCCGCGTGCGGAAATCCGGGAGGGGAGGAAATTGAAAGTTCATTGTGTCGGCATTGAACGTTTGTGCGAGAGGATTAACCCAAGGAGAAAGAGAGTTGCAATGGCTGAAATGAGGAAGCCGATCCTGAACGATTGATCCTGATAACGGAGTTCGACGGTGTGCCTGCCTTTTGGAAAGGGGAGGGCCTGAAAAGCCAGATTGGCTTTGAGCAACGGGACAGCAGTTCCATCCACAGTGGCGTTCCACCAATGATAATGGGTTTGCGCGATGACCAGGACGGTATCCCTGTCCGCCTCTGCCTGGACCAGAATCCGATGTGGCTGAAGGTTGCTGGAAAGAATGGTAAAAGCAGCTGGTTCCCTCCCTGCAAGGGGTGATGCTGTGACATTTGAGATCAGCACAGCACGGGCAAGATCGGTTTTCAGCAACTGTTCCCTGCTGTATTCAATAACTGCCTGACCGCCGGTGAGGAGAGGCATGCCGGGACGCTGCTGCCATTCGATGGGTTGATTTGGATTGCTCCATGGACCGACGCCGATGAAAGCCAGGAGCGAGGGATAAAAGGCATTGGTTGAGCCATAAAGAATTTTTTGGAATTCAGCAGAATGGGGTGGTTCCAGGGAAAAGAAACCGTCCACCTTGGGAATGCGATCAATGAGGTTGATGTTTGCAAAAAGGCCCAGTCGACTGGTCAGGAGGTCGTTGTTCGGATCGTTAAAAAGCTGGTGATCCATCCGCCAGTTGGCGCCGGGGCTGATCATGGCGCGGGTTTGTCCAAGCTTCGGTGGGGAGGCGAGTTCGAGCGTGCCCCGGTCAAATCCCCAGATGCTGGCGCGAGGATTATGATTTGGAGCATGAGTGATGGAGTCGAGATAGAGCAGCATGATGAAGGCAAGCGTGGCGAAGGGAAGATTGCGATGTTTTAGAAGCCAGATGGAAAGCAGCGTGCCAGGGAGGAGCCAGGCAATCCGGATCAAACCATTGGTGAGAGTGGCGGAAGGGATTTCCTCGGGAAGAGGTTTCTGCCAGCCGATGAAAGTGACCAGGAGAGTCAGTATGGCGAGAGCGCCGGAGATGGTGTAAAGCCGGCGAGGTGAAGCAGCGCCAGTCAACAAATGGGCAGCGCCGTAGCCAGCCATAATGGAAAAGGCAACGATGGGAAGCAGGATGAATTTGATGGGATAGCGCATGAACCCGAGAGCGGGAATGGATTCACGCAATAATTTGTAAATGAGGGCAGCGTCACCCAGGCAAAGGAGCAGGCCTGCAAGCGCAAGCCCGGAAAAAATGAAGATGTGGCGATTTCCCTTAAGAAAAAGAGCGACAAGGGCGAGCAGCAGACCGGGCAAGGAAAGATAGTAAGTGGAGATCCAATATTGTTCCGGTTGGGCAACGACACCGTGGTAGGAAGGAAAGGTGCGAAAGAGCGGCACGAGGAAATTGGCCCAGCCCCAGATGGGCATGGACCATTCCGAAGCGGCGTAGTTACTGTTTCGCTGCGAATGGGCAAGGAGGTCAAGAAACGGGAGCAACTGGATGGCTGCAAGCGCGGCGACCAGCGGCACAAGAGCCGCGATGGAACAGAAGCGGGAGCGAAGGGTGCCGAGATCACTCCCGATCATCAGGGCGAAAACAATCAGCCAGGTGAGAATGATCAATTCTGGCGCGCCGCTGAGCATTTGAAAGACAGCGGCGATGGCAGCAAGGGAGAAGGTGCGGCGGTTGGGAGATTTAAAGAGAAGAATGATTGAGAGCAGAACCCAGGGGAGCAGGCCCAGGGCGGCGATGTTATTGGTCCATTTAACGCAACTCAGGCTGAAGCCGTTGAAGGTGAAAAGAACTCCTGAAATGGCGGCGGCGATGTTGGATCGGCAAAGAAAACGGACCAAAAAGTAAAGCCCCAGCCCGGCCAGATATAGATGGACAAGGCAGAAAAGATTTACCGACCAGGGTACTGGCAAGAGGAGGTAAATCAATGAAAGTGGATAGAACAGCATGGTGTTCCATTGGGCCAGATAGGGGATGCCAAGATGGTTGTAGGGATTCCAGAGAGGAAGTTCGCCGCCCAGGAAAGAGTCCCGGTGATGAGCCGCCAGCGGATAGGAAAAGATGGCATAGTCGCGGAAGAAAAAGGTGCGCAAACCGAGCAGTATATCAGGAAAAAGAGTGAAGAGGAGGAGGCCAAGCGCGAGGGCAAAGTAACGTGGTGAAAACCAGCGTTCAACGCCCGAAGCATTATGATTTATTTGGTGAATCAGAGTCAGACGGGGTGATTGTTAAGCCGTGCGGCTTTCAAGTCGATTGTTTTGCTTGGTGAAGCGCAGCTGGGAAGGATATAAAAATGGGGATGCCTGATCGCCGGTCTTTCCATGATGAACGCGCGACGTTCCGACCGCGTGAACTGAAAAGGTATTACCACCGATTGCTGGAGCGGTATTATCGTTTCCTGGTTCCACCGGGTGCACGGACATTGGAAGTTGGCTGCGGAATCGGGGATTTATTGGGGGCGATCAAACCTTCCCACGGGGTGGGGATTGATTTTTCCGCGGCCATGATCGAGATCGCGCGGAAGCGGCATCCAAGGCTTGAATTTTATGTTGGCAGTGAGATCGATCCTGAGAAGCTGGGCAGCTTCGATTTCATCATCCTTTCCGACCTGGTCAACGACCTGCCTGATGTGCAGGAATTGCTGGAACAATTGCGAAGGGTGGCGCATCCACGAACGCGGCTGGTGCTGAATTTTTTTAACCAGGTGTGGCGGCCATTATTGGGAGCGTTGGAAGGAGTGGGACTGAAAGCACCGACGTTGTTGCAGAACTGGCTCTCTTTCGATGACATGAAAAACCTGCTGCATCTCGGCGGGTGGGAAATGATCCGTGGGGAAACGCGCATTTTATGCCCAATGAATATCCCGGTGGTGGCGCCATTATTCAACCGATGGCTTGCGCCGATCCTGCCCTCGTTGTGCCTGACGATTTTCCAGGTGGCGCGGATAAGCCATGAGGAAAAACGAGAGTTTACCTGTTCAATCGTGATCCCCGCGCGAAATGAAGCAGGGAACATCGAGGCGGCGGTGCGGCGCACACCAGAGATGGGAAAGGGAACAGAGATTATTTTCATCGAAGGACATTCCAGCGACGGGACGTGGGAGGAGATTGAACGGGTGAAAAGTTTATTTCCCACGCGGCGAATCGTGACCGTGAAGCAACAAAGCAAAGGAAAGGGAGGAGCGGTACGGGAAGCGTTCGCGGTGGCGAGCGGTGAGTTGCTTTTTATCCTGGATGCCGACCTGACCATGCCACCGGAGCAGTTACCGAAGTTTTATGAAGTGGCGCGGAGCAACCGGGGCGAATTCGTCAATGGGGTCCGGTTGGTGTATCCGATGGAGGAGCAGGCGATGCAGTTCCTGAACATGATTGCGAACAAGATGTTCAGCATGGCGTTTACCTGGCTGATCGGGCAACCGGTGAAAGACACCTTATGCGGAACGAAAGTGTTGTTTCGGTCTGATTATGATCAGATTGCAAAAAATCGAGGTTACTTCGGGGAGTTTGATCCGTTTGGGGATTTCGACCTGCTTTTTGGAGCAAGCCGATTGAATCTGAAAATTGTCGATTTGCCGATTCGATACCAGGCCCGGAGCTACGGCAGCACTAACATCAACCGCTGGAGACATGGGGCATTATTGTTACGCATGGTGTGGTTTGCCGCGAGACGATTGCGATTTTTGTGAACGGAACAACAAATCCACCAGGTCAGACAGAGCTGGAACAGCATCGGTGTGAGATCGAGAAGAACCGCGCCAGATGGGAAGAGAAGGAATTGTTGCGGAGAATTTACGATGGTTTTTACGGACAGATCATCAGTCAACTTCCGGTGGGAAAGGGCCCTTTTGTGGAACTGGGTTCAGGGATGGGAAACCTCAAGAAGTACAAAGAGGAGGTGATTTGTACGGATCTTTTTCCCAATCGCGGGATGGATTTGGTATGTGACGGGTATTCGATGCCGTTTGCGGGGGAGTCAATCGGGGCGTTGCTGTTGTTTGATGTGTTCCATCATTTGGAAAAGCCAGCGATGTTTCTTGCGGAAGCTGAACGCTGTCTTCGGCGGGGAGGTCGCCTGATTATTTTCGATCCGTATATCAGCCTGTTCAGCCGATTGGCATATGCCTTTCATCATGAGCCGATGGGGATGAAGGAAAGAATCAATCTGGAGCCAACGGGAGCAAAACCAGGGAATTATTATGCGGCGCAGGGAAATGCGACTCGGCTTTTTTTTGCGAGTGAGACCAACTGGCTGGGGAATGGATGGAAAATCGCGGAGCGGCGTGTGATTACAAGCTTTGCGTATCTGCTCTCCGGCGGGTTCAGCAAATCTGGGCTTTATCCCGCAGGAGCATTGGGAATGATCGAAAAAGCAGATCGGGTACTGGAAAAGTTTCCAGGGGTTTTCGGGGCGCGATGCCTGATTGTGCTTGAGCGGAGGTGATTTATTTCAGCAATTCCTCAGCGATTTGAACGGCATTGAGGGCCGCCCCTTTGAGGAGTTGATCGCCGACGACCCAAAAGCAGAGGCCGTTATCGAGGGCGCAATCCTTGCGAATGCGACCGACCTGGCAATTGTCGCGTTCAGCCACATAAAGGGGAAGAGGATACTCAGCTTTTTCAGGAGTATCGACGATGTCTAGACCGGGAGCGCGTGAAAGAACCTCGCGTGCGGCTTCAACGGAAACAGGTTTTGAGAATTCAGCGCAGACAGCAACGGAATGAGCGCGATAAACCGGCACGCGAACGCAGGTGACACTGGCGCGGAATTGAGGGTGATGCATGATTTTGCGCCCTTCATTTTCCATTTTCATTTCTTCCTTGGTGTAACCGGTAGGAAGGAATGAATCGACATGGGGGAGAACGTTAAAAGCGATTTGATGAGGGTAAACTTCGCGAGTGACGATTTCACCATTCACAACCTGGCCAACCTGATTGCGAAGTTCTTCTATGGCTTTTTGACCGGTGCCGGAGACCGCCTGGTAGCTGGAGGCGAACACGCGGGTGACCCCAAATGCCTGATGCAGCGGGTAAAGTGCCATGAGGGTAATGGCAGTGGTGCAATTGGGGTTGGCAATGATTCCCCTGTGCTGCTTCACGTCAGCGGCGTTGATTTCAGGAATAACGAGGGGGACGGCGGGGTCCATGCGAAATGCGCTGGAATTATCGACCACGACACAACCAGCGGCTGCGGCCAGGGGGCCGAACTCGCGTGAGATGCTGCCGCCAGCGCTGAAGAGGGCGATGTCGATCCCGTTGAAAGAGTCTTTGGTAAGTTCTTTGATCGCAATTTGCTGGCCTTTATAGGTCAAGGTTTTGCCCACGGAACGGCTTGAGGCAAGCAAGGTGAGTTTGCTTAAAGGAAATTTGCGTTTCTCGAGGGTCTTGATCATTTCGATGCCGACAGCGCCAGTGGCACCAACGACAGCAATATGCGGATTCCTATTCATAAAAGGGGAGCGATGATAACCCGGAAAATTGAGGTGTCAAATACGGTCTATGAGTGGGATGAGCAAAAAGAAACAGGGTGAGCAGGGGGGAACAAGCGAGCGATGTTTAAAAGAGAAAAGAGAAGAGGAAAAGCTTGGTAAATCGAGATTTTTTGAAGGTGGTATGGCGGCTGCTTTATGCGATTTATGGAACAACATACAAAACTTCAGACGCTGAAGCTGAGTATTGTCACCTGCCGAGCCCGTCATCACGACGAAGCCGAGATACTGCCAGTCATCCCACCCCTCGCGATCCTGGATCGCGTGTACTTCTGAAATTGAACTGGCGGGTTGAATCATCAGCCCGCCAGCTTTCTTCTAAACGGTTGGTTAACGGTCAAAGACTTTTTTGACATCACCGATTTTATTTTTCACCTTGCCGTCCGCCTGTTCAACGCGGCCTTCACTGGCAAGGCGTTGATTATTTGTGGTATTGCCGAGTCCTTCCTTGATTTTGCCGGAGACTTTCTCGGCAGTTCCCTCGATTTTGTCTTTTGTGCTGCTTTTCATAAGACCCACCTCCTAAAGATAAGGTGGCATCGAATTGGAAGGGTTGCAACCGGGTGGATTAGAGACTTTCCTTGATTCTGGAGAGGATGCGGCGGTCTTTTTTGCTGGGGCGCTGGGCGGCTGCGGGAGTGCGCTGCTGGCGTTTTGCTTCCAAAGCTTTGAGATATTCTTCGGCAGGGGTGAGGTCCTGGATGTATTGGTCCACCAATTTAGGACCGACTCGTTTCTCCAGGAGTTGAATGACACGAATGGTGCGAACGAGATCGGGAAGATGAACTTCGATGAGATCATCGAGTTTGATGATGCGGGAAGGTTTGGCGGGGACTTTGCCAAGCAGGATTTGCCCCTTGCGGCAGGCATCCGAAGCCAGGGACCTGGTTTTGTAAATGCGAACTGCCCAGAGGAACTTATCGATTCGCGGTTCGGGAGAATTAACCATGCTCAAGCTAACGGGGTGGAAATCATGGAGGCTGAGGTGGTGACCAACCCATCAACCAGGGTGGTGGTGAGGGAAGCGCGGGCGGCGACGCGGTCATCATGAGTGGCGATAAGCAGGGTAGCGTTTTGCTCGGTGCGCAAGGCACAGAGCAAATTCATGATTTCCTCGCCAGCGTGTGAATCAAGGTTACCGGTGGGTTCATCGGCAATGATGACTTCCGGATCGTTGATCAAGGCGCGGGCAATCGCGACTCGTTGTTGTTCGCCGCCGCTCAATTCGTAAGGGCGGTGATCAAAACGGTCTTTCAAACCGACTCGTTCAAGCAAGCTTTTGGCTTTTTTGATCAAAGCGGGGATAGGAGTGCGGGCCATCCGGGCGGGGATGCAAACATTTTCCACAGCGTCGAATTCCGGGAGAAGGTGATAGGCTTGAAAAATGTATCCAATCTTGCGATTGCGAAAACGGGAAAGCTCGGCGGGAGAGAGGCGGGCAATATCAGTTCCGTCCCAAAGAATGGAGCCGGAATCGGGAGTGTCCAGGCCGCCGAGGAGATGGAGGAGGGTGCTTTTGCCAGCGCCGGAAGCGCCGCGAAACGCCTGAAACGCGCCTTTTTCAATGGAAAGAGTGACACCTCGCAGCACCTGGACTTCCCTTGCGCCGAGGCGGTAATTTTTCACCAGATTTTCAACCTGGATCAGTGAAGCAGGGTTGTTCATTCGTGCCGCAAGGCCTCAACGGGTTTCAGCCTGCCAGCGTTCCATGCGGGAAGCAGACCGGCCAAAAGGCAGATCAATAGTGAACCGCCACAAATGATGGCGATGTCAGTGGGGTCGATGAGGGCAGGGAGTTTGGCGAAATTGTAAATTTTGGCCGGGAACAGTTCAAAACCGGTCAGGCGGTTCATGACTGCCAAAAATTCGTTGCGGTAATTGACTGCGAGCAAACCGAGGCAAAAGCCTGAGATAACGCCAATGACTCCGACCATCAGGCTTTGGCCGAGGAAAATGAGCATGATTTGCCCGCTGGTGGCCCCGAGCGCCTTGAGCATCCCGATTTCACGGGTTTTCTGGACGACAAAGGTGATCAGTGCGCTCATAATCCCGAATGCCGCGACAATCATAATGAAAAAGAGCAGATAAAACATGACGTTCTTTTCCACAACCAGGGCATCGAGAAAGGTGGAGTTTTCATCAATCCAGGTGGTGATAAAGGCATTTGCGCCCAGCGTCCGGCCAAGTTCGGTGCGAACGAGGTCAGCTTTCATGGGGTCATGAAGCATGACCATGAGACCATTGACTGAGTCTTCGAGATCGAAGAGGTCCTGTGCTTCGCGGAGAGAAGTCACGACGAAGGAGGCGTTGTATTCATAATAGCCGACATCAAAAATACCAGCGACTTCGTAGTCATCGGCCATCCGTGCCTCCTGCCCTTCGCTGTCTTTGGAGTCCTTCATTTTTTTCAGATCGCGCGGGGAATAAATAGCCACCGCGTCGCCCGGAGCAATTCCAAGGGAATTTGCGATGGTGCGTCCGACAAGGATACGATCTGAACGAAGATTGTATTCCCCGGCGACCACGCTGCGGGGGAGGATACTGACGTTGGTTTCAAGGAGGGGATCGATTCCCCGAACGTACTGGGCGATCCACGCGGGTTCTCCGACTTCAGGCTGCGTTTCGATTAAAACCTGCCCGATGACATAAGGAGCGACAGCGCGGACGTTGGGATTTTTTGAGATCAGGTCAGAAACGGGGTGCCAGTCATCCACCCGATTGGCATGGGTGCTGACGCGAAGGTGCGCGCTGAATCCAAGGATTTTATCACGCAATTCCTTGTCGAAGCCGCTCATGACGCTGATGACAATGATCAGGACTGCGACCCCGAGCATGACCCCGATAATGGAAATGAGCGTGATGACGGAGACAAAAGTGCGTTTTGGGCGCAGGTATCTCAGCGCAAGCATCAGTTCAAATGGCAATGAGGTCATCCCTTTTTCCCTTTGTAGCGTTTAAACGGGGTTATTGGCAATCCGGACAGACCCCGAAGAATTCAAGCTTGTGGCTGACTTTTGTAAAGCCGTTCCCGGTGGCGATCTGTTGCTCCAGATCAAGGGCAATGCATTGCTGTACCTCGATGACAAGAGCGCATTTTGTGCAAATGAGGTGATGGTGGTGGTGGTCCTTTCCGCCGCGAGTCAGTTCAAAACGGGCAGCGCCATCGCCGAAATCGTAACGTTGAACCAGGCCCAGCCGTTGGAGCAGGTGGATGGATCGGTAAACTGTGGCCAGATTGCAGAAACCGCCGGGCAAGGCATCAAGAATCTGGCGGGTGGTGAGGGGATGTTTTTCGTTACGAAGAACGTTCAGAATTGCCTGGCGGGGGGCGGTGATCTTGTGGTCCTGCGTCCGAAGATGCCCTGTCAGGTCACTGAGTTCAGGGCCATGAGCATGGGAATTGCATTCCTTGCTCACGCGGTCACCTCCTGTTTCCGGTTAAGAAAGAAACGGTCCACGGCGAGTGAAAGAATGAAAAGAGCGATGCAAGCCAGCACAATGGCAGGGCCACATGGGACATCCAAACGGTAGGAAATCAGGACTCCACTGAAACCACCGAGCAAACCAACGAGTATGCTGGAGATGATTTGCTGACGGAGGTTGCGGCTGAGGTTCCTGCCTGTCGCCGCGGGGATCACGAGCAGTGAAGTGACCAGGATGATCCCAAGGAGACGTATGGTGACGGCCACGGTCAGCGTGAGGACGAGGACGAAGAGGTAATTGAAGCGGCGGACCCGGATCCCGCAAACGTGAGCCATTTCTTCATTGGCAGTGATGAGGGCCATCGGGCTGAGGAAACGAAAAAGGGCAAAAGCAACGATAATCAGCAGAGCCGCAGCCAACCAGATATCCTGGGTGTCCACCGCGAGAATATCGCCGAAAAGATAGGCGTGGATTTCTCCCCGACTGCCCTGTTGCAGGCTGAGGATAACAATCCCGAAAGCGACAGAGCCGGAAAGGAGGAGTGCCATGATCGTGTCGGTGAGGAGGTTTGTTTTTTCCTTCAACCAGAGGATAATGGCTGCAATGGCGAGGCTGAACAGGACCATCGGCAAGGTCATGTCAGTCATTCCGAGCCACATCCCGAGGGCAATCCCGGCGAGCGCACCGTGAGCGATGGTATCACTGAAAAATGCCATGCGCCGCGCAGTGACAAAAACCCCGAGCAATGCTGAGAGTGGCGCCAGCATGAGGGCAGCGGCCAAAGCGCGAACCATGAAAGATTCAGTGAACATGATGATGGTGATGGTAGGGGGAGACGTGAATGCCGTAGGCTTGTTTCAAGGATTCGGCATTCATAACTTCTTCAGGAGTGCCTTCGCAGCAAACCACTCCATTCAAGGCGTAAACCCAGGTTGCGTGCTTATAAACCATCGAAAGATCGTGAGAAACAAGGACGACAGTGAGGCCGTGTTGCTTATGAATTTTGCCGATCAGTTCATAGAAACCTTGTTCGCCGGGGGTATCCACTCCTGCAGTGGGTTCATCAAGCAGGAGAAGTTGCGGTTGATGGAGCAAACTGAAGGCGATCAGGACACGCTGGAGCTGGCCGCCGGAAAGCTGGGCGAGAGGCTTTGGCAGAAGCTTTTCAATCGCCAGTTCTGCGACGATGGGAGCAAGGACGGTGTCTGTAGAACGGGGGCCTTTCCAAAACCAATGGCGGGTGGAGGGCAATCGAAGCGCGAGAAATTCCCGGACACTGAGGGCAAAGCTGCGGTCCAGAGCCAGTTTCTGCGGGACATAACCGACCCGGTGAAGAACGGAATGAATGTCGGTTTCGCCAAATAGCTTTATGGTGCCTGCGTCAAGCCGTTGCAGGCCGAGCAGAGAGCGCAACAGAGTTGTTTTTCCGCATCCATTCGGGCCGATAACGGCAACAATTTCACCTTTGGGAATAGTGAGATTGACTCCACGCAGGACTGGGACGCCGTTAAAACTGACCTTTGCATCAGCGACTTCAATAACAGGAGCGCCACCTTTATACTGGGCAGCGCGACATTGGGGGCAGTCAGCGTCTGGTGGGGCAGTAATGGAGGAGGGAAATGGCTTCAGGAGCGGATTCATCGCAAGGTTTTCAGCAGGACCTCGGCATTTTTTCGCATGCCCCGCTCATAGGAGGCCGGGTCAAGCTTTCCGGATTCCAAAGGATCCAGTTGAGCAATGGAAATTTTGAGGTCGCGCGCGATTTGGCGGGCAAGTTTGGTGGAAAATTGCGGTTCAGTGTAGATGACCTTGACGTTTTTTTCACGGACAACGCGCAACAAGTCCGCCAGGTAACGTGGGGAGGGGGAGACATCAGGGACAGCTTCGAGGATTCCGGCAAGTTTCAGATTATAACGACGAATAAAGTAGGGAAATGCGTCATGGTAAGTAATAAATGGAATGGAGGCGACCGGGGCGAGTTGAGTGGTGAGATCACTGTCCAGAGTGCGGAGTTTTTCAATATAATCGGAGGCATTGCGCCGAAAAATTTCACGATGTTGAGGAGCGAGGGTTTCCAAAGCCTGGAGAATATTCGTGACCGAGTGCATGGCCAGTTGAGGATCGAGCCAGATATGGGGATTGCCTCCAGTATGGTGCTGATGGGCATGTTCATGGTCATGTTCCGCTTCATGCCCCAGGTCGAGATGAGTTGTCTCGCGGAGAAGTTCCTGGTCCAAGCCGGTGGAAAGTTCGACCAGGCGAGAGAGTTTGCCTTCAGAACGAATCGGTTTTTTGACCCAGTCATCAAGCCCGAGCCCGTTGAGGACGATGAGATCGGCATTTTTCAGGGAGCGCAAATCGCGGGGGGAGAGTTGATAATCGTGCGGCCCCACGTTCGGGGGGAGAAGATTAACGACCTCGACCAGATCGCCACCGACATTGGCAGCGAAACAGTAGGCGGGAAGAATGGTGGTAACGATCTTGAGCTTCTTTTGTTCAGCGGCGGAGTCGCAGACCAAAAAGAAGAGCAACGCTGCGAATAGAAAACGCATGAGAAAACGATAGGGAATGGAAAGGCTAAATGCAAATCATTTGCAATCAGAGATAAAAGAAAAACGGCACCCTGAATGAGTGCCGTTTTCTTGAAATATGCTATTTACGAGCTGAAGTACGTTCTGCCAACCATTCAAGATCACGGCGTGGTGCCGGCGGGGTTCGGCGAGCAAGATTCCCGTTATGTTTTGTACTGCTATCAAGCCATTTTTTAATCTCGGAATGGCCGTCGGCAAATGCAAACCCGCAAGCATTGTTGTGGTATGTGGCAGGCCAATCAATCCAGTTCATCGTACCTGCTCCCGGTCCCGGCACAGCAAATCCAGCATCATTAATGGATTGATCATCTTCATCCAGGAATACCCAGAGACCAGCTGGAGAGGGGCGGACGATATCTGAGGACTTTCCGTAGGTGCGAAAACGTCCTGTGCGGGAGTGTCCACCAGGGGTTCCTTCCAACCAGGGGCCGTGAACAGCGAGTTTGCCTGTCGGAGCGGTGTAAGGATCAGTCCCCACAGCCTGATTCATGGCAAAGCTGCGGACGCGGGGAACGCGTTTACCACCGACCAGAACAGTGCTTTTGTCGGCAGGGCATCGGTAAACCGAGATCGCTTTTCCGATATAGGGAACAAAGCTGTTGTAACGCGGATCGGTTAAATAAGTGGTATTGGTTGCATCCTGGGCGTTGGCCATGCTGCCTGCGCACCAGTTGGCGTAAGGTGTTTTGTTTCCATCGTCAGGATTTGGAGGGTAAAATTCGGTAAAATCGGCCGCGTATAATTGCAAGGCATAGATCATCTGTTTGCCGTTGTTCATGCAAAAGATACCCTGGGCCTTGGTCTTGGATTTGGAGAGGGCTGGCAAAAGCATCCCGGCCAGGATCGCGATGATTGCGATGACGACCAGCAATTCAATGAGTGTGAACGCGGCAGAACCGTCCAGTTGACGTGGGTTTGACCTCAGCACGGAGCGAGTTAAGACACCCGGTGTTTCAATTTGGCGCCTGCCCAGTGACGACTCAGCGAAAGGAAGGCGCCAATTTTGAGACGCGATTAACTCCTCAAGGGAATCTGCCGATAGGAGGGATGTCAGGAATCATGCCCGAGCTAACTTTAACTCCGATCGCCGTGGAAACGGAAACGCGGTTGCCGCGCGACTTGATTATCACCCGTGTGCAAGGCTGCGCCCGGCTCCCTTCGTTGCGCAGCATCGACAGCGCGTTGCGCGAATTGTTGAATGCGGACCAGCGTTATACGACG
>JANRLX010000012.1:0-2759 GCA_033762115.1 Verrucomicrobiota bacterium | reverse complement strand
GCTTCCAGGAAGATAACTCGCTCGGCATCTCGATTGGCAATTTTGCCAACGAAATGACCGCCCTCTATGTTTCACAACGGGACCCCTTATTGTTCAGTGATGAAGCGCTCAAGGAAGGGATTGGAAATGCCAGTCGTGAAGCATTGACCTTTGGAGTTTTCTTTTTCGATTATGACCTGGATGGCTGGCTCGACCTTCTTACCGTCAACGGCCATATCGAGCCGGAGATACAAAAAGTCAGTCCGACCCAATCCTATGCGCAGGCACCACAGTTGTTTTGGAACCAGCGTGGGAAATCCAGTCAACGCGGTTTTGCGCGGGTGACTGCGGAAAGTTCCGGCCCGGACATCCTGACTCCCCTGGTTGGCCGCGGCTCTGCCTTCGGAGACCTGGATGGTGATGGAGACCTGGATGTGGTGGTCACTCAGGTGGGCATGGAGCCGAAGCTTTTTTTCAATTCAGCAATGCCAGGCCAGCATTACCTCCGGTTAAAACTTAATGGCACAAAAGGGAACCGCAACGCCATCGGATCGGTTATCCGTGTTCGCGCGGGAGGAAAAACAATGACTTCCCAGGTGATGCCTACACGTGGCTATTTGTCTCAATCGGAATTGCCTGTGACCTTTGGCCTGGGACGGACTGATAAAGTTGAAGATGTGCAGATCACATGGAGTGATGGATCAAAAAGCAACCTGCCGAAGCCGGTGATTGATCGCACAATCCAGGTGGATCAGCCGAAGAAACAGTAACCCGAATCCGGCTAAAAATCCACTCGAACCCGGTATGTTTTATTTGCAGGATTTGAGTCCACGATGTTCGTTCGGCTGCCATGTCCTTCAATCGTTTGATGCACCTTCCATTCTGGAGGCGAATTCGTGCTGAACTCAAGGTGGTTTGGCCGATTGCTCACGGTCGTCCAGGAAATGCTTGCCCCACCAACGGCGTTTGAGATTGCCACCTGCAACAGGTGAACATCCACAAAAAACAGGTCTTTGATCTGGGGCCCGAGTGCAGGCAGATCCGTGAGAAAAATTCGTTGCCCGAAGGAGTTCTCATAATTGACTCCATAAAGCCCGAGTCCGTTTGTCACTGGTTGCTGGTTGAACGCTTCCAGAACTTCGAATCCGCGAACCACCCGTCCAAAAACTGTAAAGCCGCCAAATTGCGCATCAAGAAATACATTGTCTCGCAGATTGAAAAACCATTCTGAAGTGGCTGAATTGGTTTGATTCTGAACCCTCGCCATGGAGATGGTGCCATACACATTGCTGTAAATGGTTCCGGAATGATACTCGTTGGAGACCGCTGGAAAAACGAGGAATCATAAACAGATCGTAATTTCCCCGGGCGGTATTTGTCAGATTATAACCCCCGCCTTGAATCACGAAGTTGCGATTATTCACTCCTGTCCGATTCGTGTCCCATCGGTGAACGATGTTGCTGGTCCAGTAACCGCTGAGGGCGTAGCGAATGAAATTGGCGACTGTTTGCGGCTTGTCCTTGTCGAACAATTCCACATCCATTGTGCCGAGCGGGGTCTCAAAACGGGCAAGCACGCCCGCCCTGGACGGTAAGATAGAACAAATCATCACTGCCAATACAACTACCAGCTTTAGCATGGCAGGAATCTGCCAAGGGCGGGGCAAATAGTCAAAAGGGCAAAAGCAAAAACGGCGCTGGAACCCAGCGCCGTTGCAATATCATTGAATTCTATCAGCTGGCCGCGGCCTCAGAAGCCAGGGTCTCTCCCACCTGGAAGCGAAGGAAGCGGCGAATGGTAATTTCATCATTCAACTTTTTCCCGACCGCTGCGAGATGCTCCTTCACGCTGATCTCCCCATTCTGTTTGACGAATCCCTGGTCGACAAGGCAGTAGGTCTGGAAATATTTTTCCAGCTTGCCTTCGACAATTTTTGCGATTGCCTGGGGCGGCTTGTTCTTGACCTGCTCTTCGGCGATTTCTTTTTCTTTCGCCACCAGGGATGGATCAACCTGCTCACGGGAGACGGCGACTGGATTTGCGGCAGCAATCTGGAGGGTGATGTCCCGAACCAGTTGCTTGAATTCCTCATTGTTGACAGTCGCTTCCTTGCCTGCGCCCACTTCCGCAAGAACGCCAACCTTTGCTCCCGTGTGAATGTAAGCCGCCACCAGTCCATTGCCCTGCACTTCAAGGCGTTGATGACGGGAAATGCGGATGTTTTCCCCGATTTTTGAAACCTGGGTGACGCGCATGGTTTCCAGGTCGACCGAAGGATTATTGGCGATGGTTTTGGCAACTTCATCGCAAAAGGCGCGGAAGCTCTCGTTTTTTGCCACGAAATCTGTTTCGCAATTCACTTCCACAAGCACCCCGACTTTTGCGCCGGGCTGGATATGTTGTGCGATAACGCCTTCCTTGGCTTCACGTCCCGCCTTCTTGGCAGCGGTAGCGACCCCTTTCTTGCGAAGAATATCAACAGCGCCTTCCAGGTCGCCCTGCGATTCTCCCAAAGCTTTCTTGCAGTCCATCAGGCCTGCGTTTGTCATTTCACGAAGTTTCCCAACCAATGCCGCGGTAATTTCTGCCATAGTAAAACGAGTTTGTCTGAGGTTAAAACCAGTCCCCCGGAGTTAATTCCGGGAAACTGGTTGCTTTGAAAAGGGATCAGGCCGAAAGAGCGGTCTCGCTCGTTTCAGGCGCAGGAGAAGCTTCAGTTTCTGCCGGTTGCTGTTCCCCAGCCTGCTCCGCAGATGCTGCTTCACCTTCCTGGCGACGG
>JANRLX010000011.1:0-48898 GCA_033762115.1 Verrucomicrobiota bacterium | reverse complement strand
CACATTTGTCCCCGGAACATTCACGATCACGAAACGGACGTTGACTGTGACCGCCGAGAACAAGAGCAAAGTCTATGGGGAAGCCAATCCAACGTTTACCGCCACCATTACCGGCTTTGTGAATGGAGAAAACGCTTCAGTTCTGACCAGCCCGGTCGTGTTGAGCAGTGTGGCGACTGCTGCAAGCAGTGTCGGCAACTATTCGATTGTTCCGAGCGGGGCTGCGGCGCAAAATTACAACATCAATTTTGTTTCCGGCACTCTTGCTGTGACAAAGCGCCCGCTGACGATTAAAGCTGACGATAAAACGAAAACCTTTGGAAGCGCGCTGCCAACCCTCACTGCAACCTTTAATGGTTTTGTGAATGGTGACACATCAGCGAGTTTGAATCCTTCCGTTCAACTCTCGACTCCAGCGACGGCACTGAGCCCGGTTGGAACCTACCCGATTGTGCCGAGCGCCGCCGGGTCTTCCAACTATTCGATTCAATTTGAGAGCGGGACATTAACCGTCACTGCCGCAAGCCAGGTGTTCCGAATTGATTCGGCCAATCTCCGGTTGACCTCTGGCAGGTTTGAAATGGACGTGATTGCGCCAGCTGGCAGCAGGGTCCGTCTGGAATCGAGCGATGCCCTGCCAGGCTGGACGGAAGTGGAAACAAAAACTGTCGCGATGGGAGAGGAGTCGGTCACCTTCATCGTCGAAGTCGAGGGAAGTCAGTTTTATCGCGCTGTGATTGTTCCCTGAAGAGAACAATTCGAAACGACAGGTTGAAACAAAGTGGTCTACTGGTCTGACCTCAGGGTGTTCAAAAAAGGATAAATTTTTCTTTTGAATCAATCGACAGTATCACAGGATCAGTGAGGTTCGGTTATTCGAAAGATTAAATTGCTGGATTGAATCTGTGCATTCAGACGCACAGTTCACAAAAAGCGGATTTGTGAGAGTATTCTCAGTGAGTTGAAACAACCGCAATTGACTGTGTGAACAATTTCGCATAAAGGTTCTTAACCAACCCCAAACATATGAATAGGAAGCCCCAAGATACGCCCATACTGCTCCGCTCAAGGGGGAGCAATACAGCTTTCACGTTGATTGAACTGCTCGTTGTGATCGCGATCATCGCGATTCTCGCGGGGATGCTCTTGCCAGCCCTGTCAAAGGCAAAAGAGAAAGCGATGATTACCATCGATACAAATAATTCCCGCCAGATGATGCTTGGCAACCAGGTTTATGTGGGTGATTCCAATGACGTGCTTCCGTTTCCAGGCTGGGGAACGGGCGTCGCTTCCTGGTTGCATGGCGCTCCTCTGCCGGATGCAGCGCCTGGCGCACCAGCCGGGCTTTACCGCCGCATCACCAATCAATTGGAATCCGTTAAAAAAGGGCAGCTTTACCCTTACCAGGGGAATCCAAAAATTTATATGTGCCCGCTGGACAAGACGAACGGTCCATTTGCCAATAATTTCGCCCAACGCGCGGTTGTGGTTTCCAGTTATGTCTGGAACGGTGCGGTTATTGGGTATGACCATGCATCGCTTCGCGGCAAACGGCCTAATACTCTGAAAATCAGTGATTTCAAACCCACGGATATGTTATCCTGGGAAGCGGATGAACTCACCCCGTTCTGGTTCAATGATGCCTCCAGCTATCCGACCGAGGGGATTTCACAACGTCATGGCGGTGGCCGTTCAAGGAGTTCAAATCTGGATGTGCGTGGAGGTTCAACGCTCGGGCTGATGGGTGGATCAGTGGAATATGTGAAGTATGCAGCCTTTTACAGGGAAGCCAATGCCCAGGTTAAAAATCGGCTCTGGTGCAGTCCATTGACCGCAAACGGCAGGTGATCATGATCATGAAGTTTGCATTCTCAACTTTGTTTGTTTCCGCAGTCCTGCTTGCTGGATGTGGATCCGGTCCTGGGGGAGGAGTTGAAAAACTTTCCACTGAAAATGCAGATCCGGTCGTGAACAAAACCTTGACCGAGGCCAACAAAGCCATTGAGTCCAAAAAGTATCAGGAAGCAATGATGGTTCTGATGGCAGCCAGGGAGACAAGCGTCAGTGAACAGCAGTCGTTACAGATTCAGAATTCCATGCGATCACTTCAGACATCGTTGATGGAAGCCGCAGCCGCGGGGGATCCAAATGCCAAGGCGGCAATCGCTGTGCTTCGAGCATCCTCCAGTGGCGGTGGAATCAGTCGGTAATGATTTAACGGATGTATACCCAAGGCAGCGGTGATCCCGCTGCCTTTTTTAATGTCCGAATCTGCTTGGCAGGCAAGCGAGAATTCCCACAATTCTTTCGTGCATCTCAGTCAACTGCGTCTTCGAGATTTTCGGAATTACGCAAGGCTGGATGCCCGCTTCACTCCCGGCCTTCATCTTTTTCTTGGGAACAATGCCCAGGGAAAAACCAATATTCTTGAGGCCATCTACCTGCTGGCCACGCTGAGGTCCTTTCGCGGTGCGGGCGGGGCCCAGATGATTCGACATGGAGAGGCAGGTTATTTTGTGGCGGGCCATGTTCTTGCGCAATCGGAGCATGAAATCAAACTTTTCTGGTCCAAAAACAAACGAAAACTCTCATTGAATGAGCGGCCTGTCCGAAAACTTTCGGAATTTTTCGGAATTTTTCGCGGGGTCGTTTTCTGCTCGGAAGATATCAACCTGATCAAGGGACCTTCCGCTGCTCGACGCCGGTTCCTTGATTTCGTCTTGAGCCAGACTGTTTCAGGATACCTTTCACTTCTTCAACGCTACACCCATGCATTACGTTCAAGAAACTCGTTGCTCAAACAGCGAACGATTGATCACGCAACACTGGAGAGTTATACGGCGGAACTTGTTGCAGCGGGCACTTCGATCATCAAGGAACGTCGGAAAATGCTTCCCGGTTTTGTCCCGCTGGTTTCCAGGGCTTATCAGCGCATCTCAGGTGATGCAGAACTTTTTGAGCTGAGTTATGCTCCTTCGATCAAAGCAGATTTCGCCCAGACTCTTGCCCAGAGTAAAGCGCGTGAGCAGGCATTGCGGACCACGCTGGTTGGCCCTCATCGCGATGATCTCCAGATGAACTTGAATGGAAAACCGGCCTCTCATTTCAGCAGCGAAGGTCAGAAACGGAGCATTGCGATTGCCTTAAAAATGGCCCAGGCGGAATATTTCGCTTTTGTTCATGGAACTCCGCCCACCTTGTTGATTGATGATGTGATGGGAGAATTGGATGTCAGGAGGCGCGCTGCATTTCTGCCACTGCTGAGAGGGGTGCATTCCTCTCATGGCCAGGCGTTCATGACCTGCACGGAAGAGAACTGGCCAGCTGAACTCAGCCGCCAGGTCCATCGATGGCATGTGAAAAACGGCACCCTTTCCCCGGGATGAAATCATCGTTTCAATGGTTTCCACTTGTTCTTTTCCTGATGTTGTCAGGTTGTGGGAAACCTGCACCTCCGCCAGTTCAATTATCTCAGGAGACCGAGCGCCCTTTGGTGAAGGCGTCCCTTCCAAGCGAGGACAGGGGTGGAGAATATGTAACTTCCACCACTTGCAGGGAATGCCACAAGGAGGAGCATGCAAGCTGGCATCGCAGTTATCATCGAACCATGACGCAGTACGCCTCCACCAATGCGGTGCAGGCAAGTTGGGACAACGTGGTGCTTTCAACTGAAACGGAGCGCTATCGACTGTTGCGAAAGGAGGGAATGTACTATGTCGAAATCAGTCCCATTGAGGGTGGTGGAGAAAACACCGAAGTCGAAGTGGGCATGCTTACCGGCTCGCATCACATGCAGGTGTTCTGGATGTCCACGGGGCATGGAAATCTCCAGGTCGCATTTCCGTTTACCTGGTTGATCCATGAGCAGCGATGGGTTCCGAGAAAGGACACTTTTCTACGCAACCCGGAAGTCCCCCACGGTCGGGAAACATGGAACAATAATTGTATCCGTTGCCACACGACAGGCGGACAGCCAAGACCTGACAGGGAGACACAGACCTGGCGATCGAGAGTGGCGGAAATGGGCATTGCTTGTGAAGCATGTCATGGCCCGGGAGAAAAGCATGTGGCCCATCAGCGTTCTGCATCAGCCAAAAACAGTTCTGGAGATGGTGATTCCACAATTGTGCAGCCTGCGCATCTGGATGCCAGGAGGTCATCCGAAGTCTGTGGGAATTGTCACTCAATTAAATGGTTTGAAGCAAGCGATGCCCTGCTGGAGCATGGTTTCACTTTCAAGCCGGGTGATGATCTCTCTGCCACGACACCCGTTATTCAGGCTACGAAACTTGATCAGCAACCCTGGTTAAAGCCGATGCTGGAGAAGCATCCCAGGCTGCTGGAAGATTTTTTTTGGTCGGACGGCATGCCGCGCAGTTCGGGTCGGGAGTATAATGCCTTGATCGAATCTCCCTGTTACCAGGGCGGTCGCTTCAGTTGCCTCTCCTGTCATTCGATGCATCAGAGTGAACCGGATGATCAACTGGCAAAATTGCGCGATTCCAACCAGGCATGCCTGCAATGTCATAAAGAAGTGGATCAGAACATCCCGGCGCATACACACCATCGGGAGCATTCCTCTGGCAGTCTTTGTTACAACTGTCATATGCCGCACACCACATATGGATTGCTCAAGACCATCCGCAGCCACCAGGTGTCCAGCCCAACGGTAAAAGAATCTTTGGAAACAGGGCGCCCGAATGCGTGCAATCTTTGCCATCTCGATAAAACCCTGGAATGGACAGCAAACAACCTTCAGAAGTGGTACGGAACGGAACAACCGAATCTGGATGAGGAGAATCGAACCGTCGCAGCATCGCTGGTCTGGTTGATGAAGGGGGACGCTGCGCAACGGGCATTGATCGCCAGTGCCATGGGTCGCAAGGAAGCTCAGGATACATCGGGGAAAGAGTGGATGCCGCCATTTTTGGTCATGGGAATGGCGGACGACTATTCCGCAGTGAGATTTCTCTCGCATCAATCACTCAAAACAATCGATCCATTTGAAAATCTGACATTTGATTATGTTGGTAGTGTGGATGAACAGGGGGATGCAATTGAGGCTGTGTTCAACCTTTGGCGGCAAAACTACAAGCCCTTGACCAATCGCACTGAATTATTTTTTGACTCCGCCGGAAATCTGGAAACAAACCGGGTCCAGCAGTTGCTTGGAAAACGGAGCACCAACAGCGTTCACCTGCGGGAGTGATGGATCATTTGACTGATTGCAGCTGTTCCATTGCGTGGGAAATTCGTTGGAGACCCTGCACGAGGGTGTCCCGCATCTGTTCATCGGCTGGAGCGTTTGGATCGTTGGCCAGTTTCGATACCCGTTCCAGCAGCAGGGGTGTGCGTTTTTGCAGGCTGGCCATGTGCTTTTCCCAAACCAGCTTTTTATTCGCGCATTTCAAAAGATCGGTCAGGTAATCGATATCTTCCCTGGTCGTCTGCCGGTTTGCGTGCTTCTGGTTTACTCGTTCCAGTTCCTCCTTCAGGGTGATGATCGTTCGCTGGCAGCGGTCAATGTCTTTGACGAGAGCATCCAGTTCCTCGACCAATTGCTGATAATGAACGGCGGCTTTTTGCGCGAGTTTGAGTTGTTTTAAGGAGGTCATAAGAGCTTAAAATTTAAGACGCGTGCGATAAAATCGAAAAGGATGGTTGCTGGCTGGTTGCGGAAACAGCAATGTGCCGGAAGGGTCGTCCAGTTCTCCACAGGAGACTTCTTCCCAGGTTTGCAAATCATCAGTGGCTTCAATGCAGAAAAGTTGATCGGGAAGCCCTGTCAGCAGGAACATCTCCTGTCCTCGTGCCATGGAATAATTCAGCAGATTGACCGGAAGGCGATGCGGCTCGGCTTGGTGGCGCAACACCGTGCCTTCAGGCCCAATCGCGATGAGCTGCTTGCCGTCCGAGGCGAGGCTGTAGAGTGATTTGGATGTGTTTGGCACGATATGGGTCCAATTCACGCCATCCATACTTTTCAAAAGAATGCCCCCATCTCCGGCAATCCAGTAGTTACTGGCGGCATACACCACATCATTAAGCCAGCGAGCGGTGCCGCTGGATTGACGAACCCATTCCGTTCCGTTGGTGCTGGTGATAATCAGTCCATCCTCACCAACTCCGATCAACTGATTTTTGAGATAACGAATCTGGTAAATCCAATTGGTCACAGGACTGGAACGAGGTTGCCAATTGATTCCATCAAGGCTGTGAGTCAGTGCGCCAAGATCGCCGCTTGCCAGTACTCCACCAGGATAGACGACCACACTGCTGAGCGGGTTGCTGAGACCGCTGCTTCGCGGAATCCAATTTTGGCCATCATCGGATGTCAAAATGATGCCGCTGTCACCACTGACTATAAAAAGGTTTCCCAACAAACCGATCCCCTGAAGATTCCCAGTGGTGGCTCGAGGGGATTCTTCCCAGAGCAATCCATAAAGACTTACCTGATTGGTGGAAATCTGGGTTTGGCCATTGACCATGTTCGTCACCAGAACATTCGTTGTTCGATTTGTGCTGTGAAAAATGAGACCGTCCGTTCCGACCGCGATCAGCAAATTGGTCGTTCCATTGACTCCGAGCAGAATGTTCGTTTCCGCCGCTGGTGGAACGGCAGCCTGGATCCAATCCACCCCGTTTTCACTGGCCATGATCAAGCCGTTTGCCCCGACCGCTGTATATTGATCGTTTTGATAAACGGTGGACCAAAACCAGTCCCGTGGCGAATCGGAACGGGACACCCAGGTGAACGGCGATGCGCTATTCGTGCGAAACCCTTCAATGACCAATCCGCTTCTGCCACCGACCAGGTAAAGGCGCCCCTCCCACAGGGAGCTATAATAAGTCCAGGCAGGTGAGGGGAAATTTGTCAGTGAACCTTGCGATTCCCAGGTGGTCCCGGGGATGGATTTCGAAAGCAGTGCTCCATCGCCCGCCACGATGACGCTGTTCGAATTCCCGGCAACCGTGAACAAGTGATTGGTCACGCCTGATTGTGCAGCGGTCCAACCGCCTGTGGGATTGCTTTGCACGACCACACCATTATCGCCTGCTATCCAGAATTCTCCGTTCAGGAATGCGATTCGATTCAGGTGTTCCGATGTCCCGCTATTTTCCTCATCCCAGTTTCTTCCTTCTGCACTGGCAGCAATCAATCCATTCTCGCCGACCGCAACGAAGCGGCCATTTCCATAGGCAATGCCGCGCAACCATTCCGGCAAAGCCGTCACCAATTCAAAATTCACGCTGTTGCTGCTCCAGTAAACAGAGCCGTTGTCTCCAACCGCAACAACCGCGTTGCTGGAGGCTGCAATGCCTTCAAGCCAGTCGGAAGTGGGGAGCTGGATGGATTGCAGATTTGTCAGGAATTGTCCCTGTACAATCGTTCCGCGAGCGCCGCTGATCACGATCCCACCTTGAAACACAGTGAGGGCCCGCAAGGAATTGGTCGTTGGAGAGTTTTCGGAACGCCAATGGTCCAGGTTTAAAGATGAGTAAATCGTTCCCCGATCTCCCACCTGGATCACCTTTCCCTGCCAGGAGATCATATCGTAAACATGATTTCCATGTGGAAGAGGATTTGACCAACGCCAGGGGCTGCCGCTCCAGGAATAAGGGGCGGTTCCAAAAACAATCATCGCAAGAATGATTCTGAAATGGATCATTAACTCAGAAAATCTTCGCATTTTTGCGAGCAATGCACAACTGATGACCACACCCATCTTCTGGGGCGCAATTCCCAAAAACAAAATCCTGATGGCTGAAAACAGCCCGGTTTTGCCCATAAACAGGGCATTGGCTTATGGCATTCCTTTTGCCGAAAGGCAGTCATGGGTGATATGGGTGAAGTCCAGGTGCTTCTGGTGGATGATAATCAGGACCTTTTGGACGTGCTGGTGAAGCTGTTGACAAAAGAGAAAATTACCGTTGTTGAAGCTCAGGATACGGATGGCGCGCTGGCAGCATGGGCGCGACATCACCGGGCTATTAAATTATTGATTACGGACATGATACTGCCCGGGCAATTTTCCGGCGCTGACCTGGGCCGGTTCCTTCAATCACAAAAGCCGGGGCTGAGAGTAATCTATATGAGCGGTGATCCGGAAACAGTCACAAACCTGGACCTGGATTCGTTGTTCCTAAAAAAACCGCTCAACTTCAGTACGTTCAGAAAAATAGTCCGGGAGGAGCTTGGAATCTTTGGGGAATAACTCTCATATCCAGGCCGTTCACACTGCTTTTCTCTTATCCCCTTTAAACAACAGGATGAACAATAACATGATTCCCGCTGCAAAAATCGCAGGCCTTCCCCAGAACGGTTTCCATTCAATCGCTTTTAATTCGCTATGGCGCAAGGTCGCCCTTTCAGCTTCCAGTCGATCCACTTCTGCCTGCAATGCGGCTTTTCCGCTTGCGGGCGTTGACGCAAGGCGGGAGCGTGCTTCTGCGGCAGCAGTTGTTTTGGCGGCGACCTGAACCGCGAGGTCGCGCGCCGCTTGTGGAGTATGCCTGGCTTCCATTTTCCCGGCGATCTGCGCCCCGATAAACATCCCCAGACCCAGCGTAAAAAGAACCAGCAAACCTTGCGCCTGGGCGCGGATTTCCCTGGGTGCGACCTGGTCGGTATAAATCTGGCCGGTCACGAAAAAGAAGTCGTAACAAATGCCATGGAGCAGAATTCCCAGAAGGATCATCCAGCGGATCTCGTCGGTTGCGCCGAACGCAAAAAGAACATAGCGCAATGCCCAGCTCAACATTCCAATCGCGAGCATCCATTTCACTCCCAGCCGGGCGAAGAAAAACGGCATCACAAGCATGAAAAATATTTCCGACATCTGGCCAAAGGACATTGTTAGCCCAATTTTGGACGGTTCGATCATTTCAACAACGCGGCTGGTGATCTGATAATAATAGGCAAGCGGAATGCAGATCAGCATCGAGCAGATAATAAAAACGAGATAATTCCGGTTCTTCAACAGGACAAGGGCGTCCAGTCCCAAAATCTGCCGGGCGGAAACCGGCCCGGATTGAACCGGAGGGGTATGCGGCAAGGTGAGGCTCAGCAAACCGAGCGCGGAAGCCGCGCCGACTGTAAGATAAAACATATTCACCTGCCGGTCCCAGCCAAAATAAGTGAGCGCCAGCCCGGCGGCGATCCAGCCAATAGTGCCAAGGACTCGGATGCTGGGGAATTCCTTTTCAGGATCGGTCATGCTTTTCATTGCAATCGTGTTCGCCAGGGCCAGCGTGGGGAAATAGGTGAGCATGTAAATGAAGAGCAGATAATTGATCGTGGTGGGTGGCGTCCCTCCCTTCATCAAGGTTGTGGCGAAGAACATGATTCCCGCTCCAATCAAATGAAGGGCTGCCATGACCCTTTGCGCGGCAAAAAAGCGGTCCGCGATCATTCCCACAAAAAAAGGAGCAATGATTCCGGTAATGGGGCCGGCAGAGTACGTCCAGGCTATATGTTCCGCCTGGAATCCCACTGTTCCGAGATAATTGGGGGCGGTCACATACCATGATCCCCATACGAAAAATTCCAGGAACATCATGAGGGACAATTTGACGCGGACGGAACTATTCATAGCAACTTAAGAAAAAGCCCCTGCAAGGCGCTCGGGTGTTTCTCCCACGGTAAAAAAGTGCCGGGTATCAGGCAATCACTTTTCATCTATTCCTTGCATGATTGCTGCATAACAACGATTTTGTGCTAACGTATTCCTCTTTTTATCGCTTTTGCGCTCTGTTGAAGGTTGGTGTTAATCCTGCTTTCACGAGATGAAGCCTGGATCGTCGTCATTATGGAAGTGTCATTGAATCGTATTGCCGGAGTTCTTTTAATCCTGTTGCTGAATTGTTTGCCCACCAGTCATGCGCAGGCGAATGGAGTCTTACGCGAGGTGTACCTTGGTATTCCAGGCAATTCCATCAGCGAGCTGACCAATAGCCCCACCTTTCCTGACAGTCCCTCCTTTGAATCGGTAGAACCCCTTTTTGAGGCACCCGAGAATATTGAGGAGAGTTTCGGCACCCGGATGCGGGCATTGATTACCGCCCCGATGACCGGCAATTATACCTTTTGGATTTCCAGCGATGATAATGGAGCCTTATTCCTGAGCACTGATGAAAATCCAGGCACGCGGCGACAAATTGCCTCTGTCTCAAGCTGGACCGCTTCCAGGGAATGGAACAAGGAGCCGTCCCAGCAATCAGCGCCAATACCTTTGCAGGCAGGGAAAAAGTATTATATTGAAGCCCTGCAAAAAGAGGGTGGAGGAGGGGATAACCTGGCTGTGCGGTGGCAATTGCCCAACACATTGATCGAGGAGCCAATCCCGGGGAATCGACTACAGCCTTATGGACTCGGACCACCTCTCATCACGCAACAGCCAGGCAACCAAACCGTTGTGGAAGGGGCACATGCCTCCTTCACAGTTCGGTTATCGCGGAACCTCGGCGCTTCTTTCCAATGGTTTCGTGGCAATACAATCATTAATGGTGCAACCAATTCGACCTATTCATTTGGACCCGTTGCCTTGATTGACGACCAGGCCACCTTTCGCTGCGCGATTGCGAACTCAAGTGGAAGCACCAACAGTGTAACAGCCACCCTGACTGTGCTGGCTGATACCACCCCACCCACCATCAACACCGTCGGAAGTCTCGGCGATCCGAACGTCATTTTCGTTGTTTTTTCTGAACCGGTGGAGGCTGCGACTGCCTTGAATGCACAAAATTATTCCATCTCTGGCGGGATCGGAGTGACCCGCGCGGCTTTCGGGACTGATCCGAGAACGGTTGTTTTAACCACTGCTGCCAATATCCCGCTTGGGCAAACCCAGACCCTCACAGTCAACAATGTTCGGGACCGCGCCAGCGCACCGAATACCATTGCGTCCAACAGCGAAAGGACATTCATCGTCCAGGTATCACCCATCGATATTTCTTATCTTGGCCTTCCTCGGGAACCTTTGGGACCAAGTACCCGCCGGGCAGGTGTCATTATTTCCGAGATCATGTACCACCCCACCAATCGAGTGGATGGTAAAAATCTTGAGTTCATAGAAATTTACAATACCCAGCCCTGGTTCGAAGAATTGGGTGGGTGGCGATTGAGCGGTGATATCGCATACACATTTCCAACAAATACTGTTCTACCTTCCCGGGGATATATCATCGTTGCGGCGAACCCTGCCGATTTTAAATCAGTTTACACCTCAGCGACCAATGTGGTCGGCCCTTTTGCCAATGCCGATACTCTTCCGAACAGCGGTGGAACGGTGCGCCTGCGGAATTCGCAAGGGGCGATCTTTTTTGAAATGGAGTACAGCGATCAGCCTCCCTACCCACCCGCGGCGGATGGGGCAGGGCACTCGCTTGTGTTGCTTCGCCCAAGTTACGGGGCAGGGGATGCGCGAGCCTGGGGTGCCAGCTCGCAATTGGGAGGAACACCTGGAACGGTTGATCCCACATTGCTTTCTCCCTACCGGTCAGTCGTAATCAATGAATTCCTCGCCCATACCGATCTCCCGCAGGTCGATTTCATCGAACTTTATAATTACGGAGCCAGTTCCGTTAATCTTGCAGGATGCATTTTGTCAGATGATACAGAACTGCCCAGGTTTGTGATCCCGGCGGGCACAGTGATCCCGGCGGGAGGTTTTCTGGCATTTACCGAAACGGAGCTTGGGTTTGCCCTTTCGTCTGCCGGTGAAACCATCTTCTTCAAGGATCCTCAATCAAGGGTGATTGAAGCGTTGAACTTCGGAGCGCAGGAAAATGGGGTTTCTTCCGGCAGAGTCCCGGACGGGGCTCCGAGCGTGACGCGTCTTGCCAGCCCGACTCTTGCCGCGAGCAACAGCTCGCCCCGGCAGGATGCAATCATCATCAACGAGATCATGTTCGATCCAATGAGCAATGATCCTAACGACGAGTACGTGGAGCTTTTTAATCGCTCCAATAATTCGATCGATCTCAGCGGCTGGCGTTTGCGTGATGCTGTATCCTTTACCTTTCCAACAAACACGATCATTCCGGCCAATGGCTATCTGGTGATCGCCGGCAATCCCGCAAGGCTGCGCACGAATTACCCGAACCTGACTCTGGCAAACACGATTGGTGGTTTTGAAGGGGCACTCGGAAACGGGGGCGAACGGATTGAACTGACAATGCCTGACAAGGTTTTCAGCACCAATAATTCCGGTGTCGTCGTATCAGACACGATCCATATCCCGATTGATGAGGTGACTTATGGTCCCGGTGGGCGCTGGGGCAGTTGGGCCCGTGGCGGAGGCAGCAGCCTTGAACTCAGGGATCCTCGCGCTGACAACCGTCTTGCCCCGAACTGGGCGGACAGCGATGAATCGAACAAAAGTCCATGGGTGACCGTGGAAGCCACCGGTGTTATGGACAATGGCTGGGCGGACGCAAACCAGCTTCATGTCACCTTGCTGGGCGCAGGCGAGGCCTTGATCGACAATGTGGAAGTCATCCCGGCGGGAAGCGGGAATGTCATTTCAAATGGCACATTTGAATCTGGAAGTAACGAATGGATTGCCCAGGGAAATCATAACCAAACCTCACTTGAAACCTCCCAGGGATTTAACAGTTCAAGATCATTGCATATCCGAACGGTGGGACAGGGGGATACCGGTGCCAATCGAATTCGGACCCAGCTTTCAACGACATTACAGCCAGGCACAACCGTTACACTTCGCGCGAGGGTTCGTTGGTTGAAAGGCAATCCGAATCTCCTGCTCCGCCTTCGAGGCAACTGGCTGGAAGCTCCCGGCTTTATACTTGCCGCCTCGAACCTGGGAACTCCTGGCGCAATCAACTCAGCCGTCGCCCAAAACGTGGGTCCCGCAATTTCCGCAGTGCGTCATGATCCCCCATTGCCTAATGCAGGGCAGGCTGTTCGCGTGGTCGCCCAGGTCCAGGATCCTGACCGATTGGCTTATCTGACCTTGAATTATCGCCTCGATCCCGCAACCAATTTTACCATTGTTCCCATGGTCAATAACGGGGCAGGTCTTTATTCCGCTCTGTTACCCGGTCACCCAGCAGGCACACTGGCAGCGTTTTATATTGAAGGATTGGATAATCATCAAACCCCCGCTTCATCCCGGTTTCCCAACGATGCCCCGGTTCGGGAGTGTCTGATCCGCTGGGGCGAACCGGCGGCTCCCGGTTGGTTGGGCACGTATCGCTTCTGGATTTCCCAAACGAATATCAATCGCTGGCGCACGGAAGAGAAGATGAGCAACCGTCCAAAAGACATCACCTTCATCTACGGATCACACCGCGTTATCTACAATGCCGGAGGCTGGTTTCATGGCAGCCCATATCACTCCCCCTCATACGATTCGCCCGATGGCTCTCAATGTGATTACGATCTGGGCTTTCCAGAAGATGACCTGTTGCTTGGCGAAACTGATATCAATTTGTTCCGTCCCGGTAATGGTGGCGGTGACGGCACTGCGCAGACTGAATTGCACGGCTACTGGTTCGGTGCGCAGTTTGGGATTCCATTCCTTTATCACCGTCCGGTGTTTGTTTTTGTGAATGGAAACCGTCGTGAAACGGTGTTTCATGATGCGCAACAACCGAATGGCGATTTCATTAATCAATGGTATCCGGACGATGCTGATGGCGATTTGCACAAGATTCAGCTCGGGTTCGAGTTTGGAAATACAGTGACCGGCGCCAATGAGGCTGGTTTTTCTGTCGTTGGCGCAGACCTTAATCGTTACACCACCACTGGCGGAGTGATGAAGCAGGCGCGCTACCGTCAGACTTGGCAACGCCGCTCCTCGACTGTCCAGGAGTTGAACGACTTCACTGGAATATACGACCTGGTCAATACCGTGCTGACCAATGCCCCGATTGGTTCCCAGGCTTATGAAACAGCCCTGACCAACCTCGTGGATGTTGAGGAATGGTTCAAGGTGCATGTGACTCAGCATCTCTATAATAATCCGGACAGCTTCTCGTATGGAGGAGGGCAAAATGCCTTCGCCTATAAACCGGTGGAAGACACCTGGAAGCTTCTTCTGTGGGATATCGATTTTGCGTTCGGCGGCAACCCGGAGGACCCGAACCTTTTCGGCATAGGCGGCGCTGAACATGGGCCCCGAAATGACCATCCCTCCTTCAACCGTATCTATTGGCAGGCGTTGCTCGAAGCAGCCAACACCTTCATGACCCCCGAACGTTCCAACCCCATTCTTGATGCCCGCTACAACGGAATGAGGAGTGGTGGCGCGGATGTGGGAAGCGCGGACTGGATCAAGGACTTTATCCAGACGCGCCGGAATTTTATTCTGACACAGGCTGCCGCCGCGAATACCACCTTTGCCATTCTCTCCAACAATGGTCAGCCATTCAGCACGAACCGGAACCTGGTCACGCTGACCGGGAGGGCTCCTCTCGAAATGCGCACGCTTCTGGTCAATGGAGTCGCTTATCCGATTACCTGGACCACTCGCACCACATGGTCTGTCCGGTTGCCACTCGGAGTGGGACTAAACACACTCCAATTTACAGGCATTGATTCCCGAGGAAAACTTCTCTCCTCAGTCAACGGCACCCTCAATGTCACTTTCACCGGCTCCCTGGACAGAGCGGAGGACAGTATCGTGATCAATGAAATCATGTATAACCCTGTCGCTCCCGGCTCCTCTTACGTTGAAATTTACAATCGTTCCCAATTCAATGTTTTTGACCTGACCTCATGGCGGCTTAATGGGGCAAGTTTCCTCTTTCCCAATGGCACGCTGATTGAACCGGGTGCCTACATTCTGTTGGTGCGTGATTTATTTTCCTTCCGTTCCGCCTATGGCGTGAACCTGCCTGTCATTGGAGAATTTTCGGGTGAGCTCAGCAATGAAGGTGAGACATTGTCCCTTTATGATGCGGCGACCAACCTGATCGATCAGGTTAGGTTCGACAACGACCTCCCATGGCCATCAGGTGCTGACGGGGGAGGCGCTTCTCTCCAGTTGATCGATGCTGCCGAGGACAACAACCGGGTGGCGAACTGGGGGGTCATCACAAACGCGCCGAACACAGGCTCGGTGTCCCTCGTGAAAATCAACGATGTCTGGCGCTATAATCAAACGGCCAATTTTTCAACACTCGATTGGGTGGCCCCCGGGTTCAATGACGCAGACTGGTCCTCCGGGGCGGGGTTGCTCTATGTTGAGGAAGCCGCTCTCCCCGCGCCGAAAAATACACCGCTGACGCTTGGCCGCACAGCCTACTATTTCCGGAAAAAATTTACCTTTGATGGAACCAGGGCTGGCGCTGTGCTCAAGCTTTCCACTGTGCTGGATGATGGCGCGGTCATTTATCTCAACGGGAAGGAACTGTTGCGGATCGGAATGCCTCCTGGAGATTATGGGGCGACCACTCCCGCCAATCGTTCGGTCGGAGATGCTGCCTATGAGGGTCCTTCCATTTTGCCTGCGGGAGACCTCGTTGTTGGGGAGAACACCATTGCAGTGACAGCGCGCCAGGCAGGAGCAGGCAGCAGCGACATCGTCTTTGGCATGACTCTTGACGTCGAGTACAACTCCGTTGCTTCCTCGACTCCCGGTTTCGTGAACTCCACCCGAGATGATATTCCCGCTTTCCCCAAACTGTGGCTGAACGAACTGCTCTCCACAAACCTCACCGGCATCACCGACCGGTTCAACGAACGTGAGCCATGGGTGGAACTCTATAATGGAGGGACCAACTCCATTGACCTTTCCGGCTATTTCCTCGCCAACAATTTTACCAACCTGACGCAATGGCCGTTCCCTGCCAATGCCACGATTGCTCCCGGTCAATTTCTGGTGGTTTTCCTGGATGGAGAAACTTCGGAGTCCAACAGCAGCGAGTTCCACGCGAATTTCAGGGTGCCGGTAGAGTCCGGTTCGATCCTGCTCACCCGAGGCAGCGGCTTCGAAACCATTGTGGATTACCTGAGTTATTCCATCACTGTGCCGGGTCGTTCCTCCGGCTCTTATCCAGACGGCGCTGTTTCTGGCCGCCGGCAATTCCCTGTCGTCACCGCTGGACAGCCCAACGATCCAACATTCCCGCCTGTGGAAATTCGCATCAACGAATGGATGGCAGATAATTTGAACTCCCTTGCCGACCCGACTGATGGCGGGTTTGAAGACTGGTTTGAACTTTACAATCCCACGACCAATGACGTGAACCTTACCGGTTACGCGCTTGCTGATAATTTGACAAATTCCACTCAATCCGTCATCCCGATGGGGACCATCATTCCTGCCCGTGGGTTTCTGCTCGTCTGGGCGGACAGCGAAAATCCAGCGGGAGCCACTGATTTGCACGTCAATTTTGGCTTGAGCAAGAGTGGCGATACCATCGCCCTGTTTGCTCCTGATCGCTCGCTCGTGGATTCCGTCACATTCGCCGCACAATCCACGGATGTCACCCAGGGCCGGTTTCCTGATGGAAGCCAAACAATCCAGACCCTTACCAACATCACACCCAGGGCATCCAACAGCCCTCTCGTTGCTTCCAACACAGCCCCGCTGCTTCAACCAATCGCCAACCGCTCCATCAGCGAAGGACAACAGTTCTCCATCATCGCAGAAGGCTCGGACAGTGACCTGCCAGCCCAGCAGCTGACCTATTCACTCGAACCGGGAGCGCCTTCCGGCATGCTCATCAATGCCAGTTCCGGGTTGCTCACATGGACCCCGGCGGAAGTTGATGGACCGGGCGTTTTCACCATCACCATTCGGGTGACGGACAATGGATCACCCGCAATGAGCAGCACCACCTCAGTGACCTTGACCGTGCTTGAAATGAACAACCCGCCGACCGTCCAGCCAATCAACGGCGCGACCATCGTGGAAGGAACCCTCTTTACCGAAACCGTCAGCGCCACTGATTCCGATTCAGGCAATCAGGTGCTGCAATTCAGCCTCGATCCTGGCGCTCCGTCTGGGTTGAGCATCAATCCCTCTACTGGTGTCATGTCATGGATACCCACTGAATCCCAGGGTCCAGCCAATTACACTGTGACCGTTCGGGTCACTGACAATGGCGATCCTGAGATGAGCGCATCACAAAATTTCACCATTTTTGTCAGCGAAGTGAATTCACCACCTGAACTCACCTTTCCCCCCGAACATACCATTTATGTGGGTTCCGAATTCACTCTGCAAATGCAGGGCACTGATCCCGATCTTCCCGAGCAGTTAATGACCTACAGCCTCGTGAATGCTCCCGCAGGCGCGTCCATCGATGCTTCCACGGGAATGTTTGTCTGGACCCCCTCGGCCGCCGATATCGGAACAAACAGTTTTTCCGTTCGCCTGCGCGACAGCGGTTCGCCGCAAAATTTTGTGGAGGAAACTCTCACGATCATCGTTGCTGCGGATTTGAAGGCAGCCATCGTCCGGAATGATAACAATATCACGATCAGCTGCGTTGGTGTTGCTGGCCGCACCTACCGTCTTGAAAGCAGGGCTGATCTTGCCGCTGCTGATTGGGAAGCGGATGGAGAGGATGTAACCGCCACGAATTCAACCGTGATTTTCAATCGCACCCTCGGCAGCAGCGACCGCTTCTATCGCATCGTTGAGTCGCCGTGAGCCGTTTGCTTCCGCCGGGTTCCGGGACTCAAAAAATTTCAGGAACACCTTCCTGCAAAATGCGCACCTGGTTGGAAATGCCTTCCGCCTGCGCCAGTTGCTTTAGCCAGCGCGGCGGTTCATCCATCGCTTCGAAACTCAGCTTGAACGTTCCGTAATGCATCGGGATGAGCAATTTCGCGTTCAGGTCCTTGAAAACCTTGATTGCTTCATCCGGTCCCATGTGAACATGCCGGAATGAATCCGGATAGTAGGCCCCGATCGGCAGTAACGCAATTTCAGGATTGATCCGTTTGCCGATTTCCTTGAAGCAATCGCTGTAGGCACTGTCGCCAGCGTGGTAAATTTTCCTTCCCTGATGTTCAATGCAATAGCCGCCGTAGCCGCGATGCTCATCATGGATCATTCGTGCTCCCCAATGATTTGAAGGCGTCAGCGTGATTTTGTAATTCTTCACTTCAAACGTCTCCCACCATTGCAGTTCCACGACTTCTTCAAAACCCAGGCCATCAGCCAGATCGCCCATTCCCCACGGCACCACCGCAATGCGGGAGGATTTCGGAAGTTTCCTGATGCTCGAAGGATCGAAATGGTCAAAGTGCGCATGCGTGATCAGCACCACATCAATTTTTGGCAGATCACAAACTTTCACTCCTGCATGCCGCAACCGCTTCAGCAAAAAAATCCAATTGGCAAAATTCGGGTCGATCAACAGGTTCAGGTCATTCCATTGCGCCAGAAATGAGGCATGGCCAATCCATGTCAGCGCCACCTGGCCATCGATCAAATTTGGAAATTCAGGGCGCAGGCATTCGCCGGATCGTTTGGTCATCCACCCCTTCCACACCATCTCCATGAAAAAGGTGCGGGGATTGAAATGATTGCTCGGTGTCAACTCCTTGAACGAGCGCGGGATGCGGCGCTTGCGAGGTGGGCGCGGAGAGGCCCCTGTCGATCCTGAACCTGAATCGCTGTTCACTTCTGTTCCTTCACGTCTATGGATTCACTAATACCGCACTGCTGAATAAAAAACAATCCGCCCCGTCTCATGGACAATAGAAAGAACTGTTATGAAACGTTCGATAATGATCGCAGCAGCGACCGCTCTCACCTTCAGTTTTCTTGCCCCCGCAGGCAGGGCTGGAGATCGTGAATGGGCCACCGCAGGCAAGGTCCTGACCGGAGTTGCTGTGGGTGCAGTGCTCGCCAAATCGTTCTCTCCTCCGCCTCCTGTCGTTTACCACTCGGCCCCGGTCGTCGTCACTCCGCCACCTCCAGTCGTTTATCACCAACCTGCAACGGTGGTGGTGCAGAAACCGGTTTACTATACCCAGCCGCAAACGGTCGTGGTTCATCAGCCCGTTTATGTTCAGCATCCCCCGGTGATCGTGGAATCGGCTCCGATCATTGTTCATCAACCTCCCATGATCGTGCGCCATCACAGGCATTATCATCACCCACGCCCACGTTTCGGCATTCATTTCTCTTTTGGTGGTCCCGTCTGTCGGTGACCTGTTTGGGAGGAACTGGGCAACCCGCCGGATGCACACCGGCGGGTTTTTACTGTACTTTAAAAATGTAACAATCGGCTGCTTGGCTTGCTTGATTTCGGCTTATACGCTCAAGAGTTCAGTTTGAATACGCATGAGTCGGATTGTTCCACCTAAATATCATAACCGTGAACTCAGTTGGCTTGAGTTCAACCAACGGGTTTTGGACCAGGCGCTTGATCGCAGGAATCCTTTGCTAGAAAGGGTCAAATTTTTCTGCATCGTCAGCTCGAACCTTGATGAATTTTTCGAAGTCCGCGTCGCTGGCATCAAGCAACAGATCGAAAGTGATGTCGTCGAGCGGAGCATTGATGGATTGACGGCCACGGAAACATTTCGTGCCATCACCCGGCGCGTTCGCCGGATGGTCGAATTGCAATACCGCTGCTGGAGGAACGAACTTCTCCCCGGCCTTGCTGAAAAAGGAATTCATCTTCGTTCCTTTGAGGAACTCTCAAAAGCGGACCGGCAATGGGTCGATAATTACTACCATTCACAGGTTCGCCCTGTCCTTACTCCTCTGGCCATCGACCCGGCCCACCCATTCCCACAACTCCTCAACAAATCGTTGAACATGATTGTTCAACTTGAGATGCAGCAGGAGAATGAAAAACTCAAGCACCTGGCAGTAGTGCAGGTTCCCCGTGTGCTCCCGCGCCTGGTCAAACTTCCCCGCCAGAACTCCAACCAGGAATACATTTATCTAGGACATCTCATCGGCCATTACCTTGCAGATATTTTTCCAGGCACCACCATTCTTGGATACTGGCATTTCCGCGTTACTCGCAACAGCGAGCTCTACATCGATGAGGAGGAAGTCGCCAACCTTCTCAAGGCGGTTGAGAACGAGCTCCATAATCGGCGCAAAGGAGATGCCGTCCGTCTCGAGGTTGAGCATGATTGCCCGACCGAACTCCGCGATACCCTCCTGTCAACCCTTCGCCTCTCGGAGGATGATCTTTATATCATTGATGGGCCGCTCAATGCCACCCGCCTGATGGCTCTTTACGAAGGGGACCATTCCCCCGAACTTCGCGATCCCCCTTTCGTTGCTCCGGTTGCCATGCCCCTGCGCGACAGGACCGATCTTTTTGCCGCCATTCGCGAAGGGGACATCCTGCTCCACCATCCCTACGAAAATTTCAGCAGTGTGGTTGACTTTCTGGAACAGGCCGCCGCCGATCCCAACGTCCTTGCGATCAAGCAAACTCTCTACCGCACCGGTGGCGATCCCCGCATCGTCGGCGCTCTCATGAACGCGGTGAAGAATGGAAAACAGGTCACAGTGGTGGTGGAGTTGCGGGCTCGGTTCGATGAGGCGAATAATATCCTCTGGGCCGGGCGCCTTGAGGAGGCAGGCGTTCATGTAGTTTACGGCCTCGTCGGCTTTAAAATCCATGCCAAGGTCGCGTTGGTCGTTCGGCGGGATGATGATGGCATTCGCCGCTACCTCCACCTCGGCACCGGCAACTACAACGTCACCACGGCCCGGCTTTATACCGACCTGAGTCTCTTCACCTGCAATCCCGCGTTCGGAGAAGATTCAACGAATCTTTTCAATCTGCTCACTGGCATCTGTCAATTCCAGGGAACTCAGAAATTCCTCGTCGCTCCATTCCAATTGCATGACCGGATGCTTCAACTTGTGCAGCGCGAGAAAGAGAATGCCCAAAAAGGATTGCCAGCGCGGATCATTGCCAAAATGAATTCGCTTGTGGACCCGCAGTTGATCAATGCTCTTTATGAAGCTTCCCAGGCAGGTGTCGAGGTGGACCTGATCGTTCGCGGCATCTGTTGTCTCCGTGTGGGCATCAAAGGCTTGAGTGAACGCATTCGTGTCCGCAGCATCGTGGATCGTTTTCTCGAACACAGCCGGATTTTTTATTTTGAAAATGCCTGCCGTCCGGAGATTTTTGTCGGCAGCGCCGATTGGATGCCGCGCAACTTTTTCAAGCGCATCGAAGTCGTTTTTCCCATTGAAGATGGCCGTTTACGGGACCGGATCGCCCAGGAAATTCTTGCAGTGACCTTGCAGGACAATGTGAAAAGCTGCTTCCTCATGCCTGATGGAACCTATAAATTGGCTCATCCAAAAAAAGGGGAGAAGCTCCATCGCAGTCAGCCGGAATTCATCAAGATTGCCCTGAAAAAATCCCGGCAAAGCAAATCCTCCTCCGCGCTTCCGGCATTCACTGAAGTGGAACTGGCCAACAAGCCACAGGAATTTGATGCCAACGGAAGGAGCGCTGGCCCGGCGAAAAGAAAAGCCTCAGCTTAACCGGTGGTTCCAGGCTGGATCCGCTGTGAAAAATGATGACTGCTGATTTCCATCCCTTCACGCAGATAAAACCGGTGCGCATCCTTTCGCTGGACTCCTGAGTCCAGTTCCAACCGTTCGCATCTCTGTTCAACGCAAAATTTTCTGAGATACCGCAACAGCTCAGCGCCATGCCCTTTGGATCGATGCTCCTCAGCGGTAATTAAATCATCCACATAACAGAAGCGGCCCCATGCAAGGTTGTGCAGGATGCGATAACCCGTTACCGCCATCACGTTCCCCTCTTCACGAACATAGCTTAAGCGATACCCTTCGCTCATTTGCCGTTTCACCAGTCCGCAGAACTCACTTTCCTTGAGGTGCGGCCGCAATTGTCGCATCACCGGCCAGCATTCATTGATCTGCTCGTCGGCAATGACGTGAACAACCGGCATAAACCTGCTGCTTACTTTGCTTCCTTCAGAAGATCGCGGATTTCCGCCAGCAACTTTTCCTGGGCGCTGGGTGGGGGAGGGGGAGCCGGTTTTTGCTCCTCCTTTTTCACCAGCTTGTTCATCCCTTTGACCAGCATGAAAACGCAGAAGGCGACAATGAGAAAATTCAGCAGATGGTTGAAAAACTGCCCATACGCAATCACCGGCGCCCCTGCTTTTTTCGCAGCGTCAAGGCTTTGGTACGCTTGCCCGTTCAGCGTATAAAAAAGGTCTCTGAAATCGACTCCGCCCAGCACCCGGCCAATCGGCGGCATGATGATGTCATCCACCAGCGAGCTGACAATTTTTCCGAATGCCGCACCGATGATCACGCCGACTGCCAGATCAACCACATTGCCTCGCAGCGCGAATTTTTTAAACTCCTGGATCAGGCTCATAAAAGCTATTTAAAGGTATAGGCAATCGCTGTCACGAATTTCAGGTCATTTTCCTTGCGGCCAGGGGCCGGTTCGTTGTCGTAATTATCCACGGCAAACACCCGCAGCGAAACACGCTTCGTCAGGACAGCTTCCACGCCCACCTCCGCGTTCAGCAGGAAATTTTCAAAATTGTCCACCTGCGGCAGATATTCCGCCGATTGCCACATCCGGACTTTATCATTGAATTGATGTTCGAAACGTTCCGCCAGGCGCAGGGTCATATAACCTTCAGTGTCTCCGCCTTGCTTCTCATAAATAAAGGCCGGACCCGCTTCCACACTCAATTTCGTGATCTCATTTTTCACAAGGTAATAACCGAGACCAGGGCTGACCGTCAGACGATAATCAATGTCCGCGATATCATCATGCAATCCGTCCAACCGCAAATAACCGAACATTCGATCACTCCACAGGCGGTTGTACTGGGCAAAGGCATGGGCTGTTTCCGAGCTTTTGACATTTTCTGTCTCGCCATAGGCAGCATCCGCTCCCAGGCTCAACTCGTTCTTGTCCCAGTTTTTCCGGCTGAGGATATTCATTGTCAGCAGGGTGGAATCACTGTTCCCCTGGGTCACCGTGGCCCCCACCGCAGCCGAGGTTTCCCACTTCGGTTTTGGAGGCTGGTTGGTGCTGGCATCCTGGGCATTCACATCCCCGGCGCTCAATGTCAAAAAGGGAAGCAACAAGGCTGTACGTACAGCAAATGAATTCATATAATCAGTTTTGGACTGCTCGCGATTAGCGCGACAATAGCCATCCCAAATTCATGGTCAAGCTCCATGAATTTTGTTCGAAAAATTAATTATTCAGTTGAAAAACCAAGCGAGGCCCGTTTTTTCCAGAGCTCTTTTGGCTTGAACACACCTGCCGGTGTGATGATTCCCTTGATCAACTCCGCAGGGGTCACGTCAAAGCCGGGATTGCAGGCTTCACTGCCGGGATTGGCAACTCGCACAAATTGCCGCTTTCCTTTTTCATCAACACCCCACGCCCCCAGCACCTCGTCCGAATGCCGCTCTTCAATTGGAATCTCCATCCCTGAAGCCAGCTTCCAATCAATTGTTGAAAGGGGAATGGCAACATAAAAAGGGATTCCATGCCTCGCCGCGAGAACTGCTCGCGTGTAAGTGCCGATCTTGTTTGCCACCTCACCAGTCCGCCCGAGGGTGCGGTCACTTCCCACGATCACGAGGTCAACCATTCCGCGCTGCATCAGGTGCCCCGCTGCATTATCCGCAATGATCTGGTGGGAAACTCCTTCCTGTGCCAGTTCCCATGCTGTCAATGTTGCTCCTTGTGACCGGGGCCGGGTTTCGCTCACATACACATGAAACTGTTTTCCCTGCCGTTGCGCTGCATAAAGCGGAGCTGTCGCCGATCCCATATCCACAAAAGCAAGCCACCCCGCATTACAATGGGTTAAAATCCGCATCCCGTTTTTAATCAGGTCGCGCCCATGCTCCCCGATCTGTTGGCAATGTTCCACATCCTCCTCGGCAAATCGTTCCGCCGCCTGCAATGCCGCTTCCTGCTTTTCTGGAATGCCGTTGATCGACTCAAGTTCCGCTCGGATGGCATCCATTGCATTTACCGGGTCCACCGCAGTCGGACGCGCCGTTGCCAGCGTGTCATAAACCTTCGCGAGGTGCTTTTCGAATTGCCATTCACTAGTCCCTTTAAACATCCTCAACCCCTGGGCCAATCCATACGCGGCAGTCGCCCCGATGGCTCCCGCGCCACGCACCACCATATCCGTAATCGCTGCTGCTGTGGCTTTGTAATCCCGCATACGCACCAGCTTGAACTCGTGCGGAAGCAACCGCTGCTCGATCAGGACGACCTCGTTCCGTTTCGCGTCAAAGCTGACCGTTCTGAAATGCTCTTTTCGTTTTCCAACCTTCACGATCATAAAGCCGAGGAATATAGCGGCTTTCTCAGCGCCGTCCCGCAGAATCTCTCAACGTTCCAAAAATCGGAAAAGGGAATCGCCATGCTTCAGGGTCTTCGATTCCTGCCAGCTGCCAAAATCCAGACTGTCTCTTTTGGAATGTCCCATCACCAGTAATCCCCCCGGTTTGAGCAGCATCGGCAGGTTTGGATCATCCAACATTTTTTGAGCGAACGACTCTGAACGCTTCCCAACATTTTTTTCCCCATACGGAGGATCAGCCAGGATCAATTCAAAACTTCGCTCCGCTGTTCGCAATTGCCCGATTGCCACAAACGCATCCTGCACCCTCATTTCGAAAAGGTGCCGCTCCAGTCCCAGGGAGGCATAATTATCCTGGATCATTCGCGCATGCCGGGCCGCCTTTTCCACGCAGATCACATGCGCTGCACCGCGACTCAACGCCTCGAAACCCAATGCCCCGCTCCCCCCGAAAAGTTCCAGCACCTCCGCTCCCGTTACCCTTTCCCCCAGGCTGTTAAACACCGCCTGTTTCACCAGGTCCGGCGTGGGCCGCACATCAAAACCTTTCGGCACTTTCAAGACCCTTCCACCTGCTGTGCCTCCGATAATTCGCATGCAGCAGGGTAACAGGGACCGTTCAATTTCGCGAGCGCCCTCTTAACCCTCACGCGAAAGCAATCTATGCTTCATCGCCAGATGCACCAGTGATGGCACATCATGCAACCCCAGCCGCGCCATTCCCTGCGCCCGGTGCGCTTCCACCGTTTTGGTACTGATGTTCAGCAGGAACGCGATTTCCTTGGTGTTTTTTCCCTGCGCCACCAACTGCAAAATTTCCCGCTGCCGTTCCGTGAGCGCATCAAACGGTCCCGGAGGCACCGTCCCCTGCTTCAAATGGTCCTTCAACACCTGCGTTGAAATCGCCGGGCTCAGGTAGGTTTCATCCTGTGAAATCGCCTCCAGCCCCGCCTCCAGATCCTGCATCGCATTGCTCTTTAGCAGATACCCCACAGCCCCGGCACGAAACGCTTCCAGCACATACGATTCATCCGCGTGCATGGACAGAATCATGATTTTTGTTTCCGGATATTCCCTTTTGATTTGCGCCGCCGCCAGCAATCCATTCATCCCTTCCATTGCCAAATCCATCAATATAATGTCCGGCGCCTTCTGGCGCATCTGCTCCAGCGCTTCCTTTCCTGACCCGGCTTCCCCAATCACTTCCACGTGACGCAATCGTTGCAGCAGCGCGGCCAGCCCCTGCCGCACCAGTTCATGATCATCCACAAGGAGGATCGATTGCTTCCTCTGGTTAGGCTTTTCCTTCATGTGTCGGGTCCTTTACCGGAAACCACGCTTCAATCGTTGTTCCCTCGCCGGGGACTGAGTTGCTCAGGAACTGCCCTCCCACAATCTTCACCCGTTCCTGCATTCCGATCCACCCGGAACTATGCACCTGCTGGGCCCGCCCTTTTTCGGTGTCGAACCCGATCCCATTATCCTTTATCAACAGATGAACCGTTTCTCCCGCTACCCTCAGACGGATATCCGCCTGCGTTGCTTTTGCATGCCGGATGATATTGGTCAATGCCTCCTGGCTCACCCGGAAACAGGCGATCTCCACGTCCGGATTCAATCGCGGCAACATCTCATCCGCTTCAAAATCGATTCGCAGGTTCGCCCGTTCCTTCATCCGGCTGACATGCCATTTCAATGCTGGCACCAATCCCAGTTCATCCAGTAACGGCGGCCTTAATTCCAGCGACATCGTCCGCACCTGCTGCAAAATTCGATCCACCAGCGCAATGCTGTCAGGCAAACGCTTGCTCAAGGTCGCATCATCACGAAAACGCTCCACCTCATGCAGATTCAACATCAGCGCAGTCAATCCTTGCCCCACCTCATCATGCAATTCCCGCGCGAGATGCTTTCTCTCTTTTTCCTGCAAGTGCAGCAATCGATGCGACAACTGCTCAAGATCATTCTTTGCCTCCCGCAGGTTCTTTTCGCTCTCGATCAATTCCGTGATATTCGTGCTATGCCCGCAAATGGCGTACACCTCTCCGGATGCGGAAATCAGCGGGAATTTCAACGAAAGATAATAATGCGTCCTCCCTTCATGCTGGATCGATTCCACCTGCTCGATCACCTTTCGTCCCTCGATCGCGGCGTCCTCATACCCTTTTAATCGCTTCGCCAGCGCACTGGGAAAAACCGCCTCATCCGTCAACCCGATCACCGAGTGCAACCGCCCAAAAACCTTTTCAAATTGCCGGTTCACCAGCAGATATTTTCGGTCCAGGCCCTTCACGCAAATTAACGCAGAGGAGTGGTCAAGGATCGCCTGCAGCAGGTTCCGGTTGCTTTGCAATTCATCCCTGGTCCGTTTCAACTCAGCTGCTTCCTTCGCCAATGCCAGTTCTGATTGCGCCCGCACTTCCAGCATCTGGTTGAATTTTTCCCCCAGCACCGAGAGTTCCGCTGGTCCTTCCACACTCAATCGATGCCCCAGTTTTCCTTCAGTGGCTTTCGTCACAGCCTCAGACAACGCCTCCACCGGCAAACGGATCTTGCGTGTCAGGATTCCTGTCACGATGCTCAGGCAGATCAGTGTGAAAATGGCGATGAACAATGAACTGCTGATCACTTTCTGGACCATCGCAAATGCCGTGTCAGTCGGCACCCCCGCATGCACATGCCAGTTTGCCTTTGGGATCGTCAGGTAACTCACAATCCGTTTCACTCCATCCGCCCCGCGCAACGTGCGAATTCCTCGCACTTCATTCTTCACTGTCCATTCCAGATCGCTCCCCAGCACATTTTGTCCCACATATTTTTCCGGTTGGAGTGACCTCGCCAGGATGGTTCCCTTCTGGTCGATCAGCGTGATGACACCGCCTGCGGAAAATGAAATCCCCCGGAATGCAGATTGGTAACGTCCCAGATCCACCGGCAGGCTTAACACCCCGACAATTCCTCCCTCCTCGTTTCGGATCGGTCGGGCCAGTACCGCCACCCATTTCTTTGTGATCCTGCCCACGAACGCCTCGCTGACCACGAACGTTCCCTTGTTCGTCACTTCCTCAAAATATTCCAGGTCTCCAAGATAAACCTGCTCTCTGTTTGGCAACGCCGAATGAATCACATAGCCGTTTGTGCTGATCACGTTCAAATTTGCGAATTGCGGGTAAAATTTGAGAAAATCGTTCAACACCGAATCACGACTATTCACATCCATTTTCCGGATCATCGGCCTCTCCGCCAATGTCGCAGAAACCTTCTCTCCATCTTCAAGTGATTGCACAACGTTATTGGCAACCAATTCGGCCAGATTCAGGGTACTTTGTTCCGCATGGGCTCGTTCCAGGCGCGCCAGTGACCAGGTGAAATAAATCAGCACCAGGCACATCGCCACCAGGCTGGTCCAGACAAGGACGCTCAAATAAACCCGCAGTGACGTCTTTCCTCTCTTGCCCATGCCTTACCTAAGCAAAAAAAAAGCCGCCCGGAAAGGCGGCTTTACAACTATTTTTATCATCCCTCCAGCTACCTGGACGCGTGGCCGGGTATATATTCCATCCTGACAATTTGCGAATCCCTGTTGTCCGCCCAGTTCGTCCCGTACTCGATAATATAAAGCGCTCCATCAGGTCCCAGTTCCATGTCCATGGGCCTCTTGAACGTCATTTTTGTCCAAATCCGCTCCATCTTCTCGATCTTCTCCTCCTCATTCAAATGCACCGCAATAACCCAGTTCCTCGACCATTCATAAATAAACAGGGTATGATCAAATTCCTTCGGCATTTTATAGCCTGCTTTGACCTCGCTATTATAATAGTAAACCGGTCCCGCCATTGATGTCCGTCCCCCGCCGAAATTCACCGCCGGAAACCGGGTCGATGGCGAATGCGGATAATAAATAAATGCTCCCTGCGCTGGTGGCAGTTCCTTTATCCCGGTGTTGTTCGGTGAATCGTTGATCGGATTGGTCGCGCTGAACGTCGATCCGCTCATCTTGGTCGCGAAGTTATAATCCACATACGGCTTGTTGTCCGCGATGAACATCGGCCAGCCAAAATTCCCTGCTGTCCGGGTCTGGTTGATCTCATCGAAACCCGCCGGCCCCCGTTTGGCATCATGCCCTCCTGCATCCGGACCCACATCCCCCCAATACACATAACCGCTCTTCTGGTCGATTCCGATCCGGAACGGATTGCGATTTCCCATCGCGAAAATTTCCGGCCGTGTCCCTTCTGTTCCCGGCGGAAACAGGTTCCCCTTGGGGATCGTCACCGAACCATCCGGTTCAGGATGCACTCGCAAAATCTTGCCACGAAGGTCATTCGGGTTCGCTGAAGATTTTTGCGCGTCCCACGGAGACCGCCCTTCACGCTCATCAATCGGGCTGAACCCGTCCGATTCAAATGGGTTCGTATTGTCCCCCGTGCTCACGTACAGATTGCCTGCTGCATCAAAATTCAGCGAACCGCCTGAGTGACAGCATTGCTCACGCTGGGTTGCGACACGCACCAATATTTTTTCCGATCCCAGCTCCAGCTTTCCATCCTTGAACGTGAAACGGGACACCCGGTTTTCCCCAGCCTTCTTTCCATTCACGTCTTTTGTGGTTTCCGGTGGTGAGTAATAAAGATAAACCCAGCCGTTTTCCATGAACTTCGGATCAAGCGTGATTCCCAGCAATCCATCCTCCAGATCCCGAAAAACCGTAAGCTTCGCCACTTCCGTTGATTTTTTTGTTTCTGGCGACCACACCCGCACAATTCCGTTCCGTTCCGCGTAAAACACCCGCCCATCCTTCGCTACCGCCAGTTCCATCGGGTCTTTCAGGAAATCATCAATCTTCCCATCTCCATCAATGTCATGGTCCGCTTCCAGAACCACCTTTTTCCAGGACCCCTCCGTTTGATCTCCGGAAGGTAATGGCGTTTCTTTTTCTGCCGCCCCTGCCCCACCCGAAAACAGGCCAAAAGCTGCAATGGTTCCTATTAGAATTGTTTTTTTCATTTCGCTGAATTCATTTATAAAGACTCGATCACTCCCTGAATATTCACCTCACCCTGCCTTGAAATAGCCGCGCTGCTTTTCCGAAATCTCCATTCCCAACGTTTCCATCACAGACATCATGTCCTGCCAAACCAGCGGTTTGGCCGCAAATCCATTCGGCCTCAGCAAATAGGAAGGATGAAATGTCGGCATCACAGGAATGTTCCGGAAATTGAGATAATTCCCCCGCAATTTGCTGATCGCTTCCGATTTTCCGAATAATCCTTCCACTGCTGTCGAGCCCAGTGCCACGATCACCTTCGGTTGAATCAGATCAATCTGCGCATTCAAATAGGGAAGGCAGGTCTTGATCTCTTCCGGCGTGGGACGCCGGTTTCCTGCCGTTTGCCCCGGCGTGTCCGGTCGGCATTTCAAAATATTTGCGATGTAAACCGTCTCCCTGGTCAACCCCATCGCCACGATGATTTTCGTCAGCAGTTGACCTGCTCTCCCCACAAACGGTTCCCCTTCCGCATCTTCATCAGCCCCCGGCGCTTCCCCCACAAACATCAACCTGGCTTCAATATCTCCCACACCAAAAACCACATTCGTTCGTGTCGCCGCAAGGTGCGGACATTTCACACACACCAGCGCGCGGCTTCGCAACTGTTCCAATGCTTCCCGCCTGTTCCCTGGACTCTCCCCTTTATTTTCTATCCCCAAACGTTCCGGAACAGCGACCCTCGACCCCTTCGCAGGAACAGGCGGAGTTGTCATGCTTGCGGATGGAGATTGCCTCACCTCCCCGGTTTTCACAGGCGTGACTGCTTTGACTGCTGGCTTGCTTATTTCCACTTCCTTCCCGGAAACTCTCCCAAGAATTGCCGCGTCAACAGTGATCCATCGTTTTCCCCGTTTCTTTAATCTGTGGAGATGGCTTATGGTCGCATCAAGCAGTTCATCATATTCAGAAGGCACAGCCCGGAAGGTAATGAATCTTTATCCGCTTTCAACCAGGAACCTGCCGCACCACCACCTTTAACGATTCCGGAGTGGGCGCTGCCGCCAGCGCAATTGCCTTGGCCGTGTCGGCCAGTTCAAACTCATGCGTCACTAATTTTGCTACATCCAGCTTTCTGCTGAACACCAGCCGTGCCACTTCCTTTTGCAAAGTAAAATCAGAAGAATAGCTGCCAATCAGCTGTTTTTCATCCACGCAGATGCTGGATAAATCCATTGAAGTTTCCATGCCCCGTTTCGTATGCGCAAAAAGCAATAACTCCCCGCCACCTCGCAGCAACTCCTGCGCTTGCTTCACTGCGGCATCGGATGGCACCGCGATCACTGCCGCATCCAGCCCCAACCCCTTTGTCGCCTCCCGGATCTTCTCTCCGGTTTCCGCCCTGTCCGCCAGCCACCCCTCGCGCGCGCCGAAACGCCTCGCCAGCAGCAACCGGTTTTCCAGCAGATCGGTCACAAACACGATGACTCCAAAAAGGCTCAACAACTGAGTGAACAACAATCCAATAGGCCCCGCTCCTGCCACTAGAACCCGGTCGCCAGGCTGAAGATGCAACATCCGGACTCCTTTCAGCACCGTATTGACCGGCTCCAGCATCGCCCCCTCTATAAAACTGTTCTTTCTGGGAATCTTGACCACCCCCGGAAGGCAGAATGACATCACCCGCACATACTCGGCGTACCCCCCTCCAGCGGCCTCAAACCCTGCTGTCACCCCCGTTTGCTTGTACCCTGGGCATTGCGAAAAAGCCCGGTGTCTGCAGGCGTGGCACTTCATGCACGGCACATGATGATGCAGTCCCACCCGCTCTCCTGCTTCAAACCCCTGCACCGCCGCACCCGTTTTAACAACAATTCCCGCAGTTTCATGCCCATAAATCCGTGGTGGGGGTAAGGCCCCATGCACAATCTTCTTGATGTCCGTCGGGCAAACTCCGCAGGCAGCCACTTTCACCAATATCTCCTCCCGCCCAATCCGCGGCACTGGCACCTGCTCCAAAACCATCTGGTTTTTCCCCCGATAAACCACAGCCTGCATTTCCTGCGGAATTGCCTGTCCGGACCATGCCGGGAATTTCCTCAAAACTCGCTTCACAACACCCCTATCAACGCCACCTTTCCCAGGGAGATCAAGAACAAGAAAAAAATTGATTAAACTCCTTGACAATCATGTCGATATATATTGAGATCACGTGCGGGAAGGCATGGCGTTCCGGGAAAGCCAGAAATTATGCCATGCAGGAGAAAAAAACGGTTTGACGGTCTGCTCTTTTCTCTTTAATAACAGACTGCGAGTGAACAGGGGATTGATACAGAATTGAACTTATGAAAAAGAACAAATTGGTAACGGGAGCCCTTTTGGGTGCGCTTTTAACTTTCGCCACCACCTCAGCCCATGCGCTTACGACCGCGCAGGCCAAGGCTGTTCGTAAGGCTGTTACTTCTGTTTCCGTCAAGGAAATGCCCGCAAAGGCTGCCGAACTCGTTCTTAACGCCGATAAAAAAGACCGCGAAGCTGTCGCTGTCACCGCTGTTAAAACCATCGTTTTCAAACATCGCGCTGCTGCTCCTGTGGTTGTGACCGCCATCAGCAAGGCCGCCCCTGATCTCGCTTCAGTCGTTGCAGCTGCTGCAACTGAAGTTGCTGAATCGCAAGCTGTTGCCATCGCCACTGCGGCCATCGCAGCCGCCCCTGCCCAGCAACAGTCCGTTCAGACTGCTGTCAACAGCACCGCCGCTCGCGTTCGCAGTGCTGCCAATGGTTCTCCTTCCAGCGGAACAGTTAACGTTAGCAATACCGCTATCAGCGGCAGCCCTTTCCCAGGCGTTGCTCCAACCCCCTCCAGCAACTCCGCTGTCGATTACGCTGAACCTCGCGACTAATCAATCTGATCACTCTCAACTCCTGTTCTCCTCGCGAGAACAGGAGTTTTGCTTTATCCACCCATATCCATTTCCCACTTATTCCCACTTTCTCTCGCTTCCATGCCCGCTTCTCACTTCTTCTTATTTTCTAAACAATTGATAATCAACAGAAAACGAGTTTCTGTCGCCAGTGGGAACAGTTTCAGGAATCACCCTGAGAGGCAGCCATTGCTTTCTCATTGCCCATTCATCTCTTTTAGCTAAATTCTCCCCATTCCAGGCGAACCTCCTGCCGGTTCTGCATGAAACATCATCTCGATTTCGAAAAACCTATTGTTGAGCTGCAACGCAAACTCGACGAGCTAAAAGCCCATCCTCATACACGCTCCCTTGGAATCAGCCTCGAGGAGGAAATTTCACAAATCGAAAAAAAAATCGAGGAAACTCGCCGCAACATTTTTTCCGATTTAAACCCCTGGCAACGAGTCCAACTCGCTCGCCATCCCAAACGTCCCTTTACCCTCGATTTCGCAGCCACTGTTTTCTCCAACTTCTCAGAACTGCATGGAGACCGTTTATATGGGGATGACGGGGCCATTGTCGGTGGTTTTGCCCTCTTGGGTCCCCATCGTGTGATGCTGATCGGCACCCAGAAAGGGCGCGAAACCAAGGAAAATATCAAACGCAACTTCGGTTCCGCTCATCCGGAAGGTTACCGCAAAGCCCTCCGCCTGATGAAACTGGCCGATAAATTCGGCATTCCAATCATCAGCCTGATTGATACTGCTGGAGCGTATCCGGGCATCGGCGCGGAAGAGCGTCACATCGCCGAGGCCATTGCGGTCAACCTCCGCGAAATGACCATGATGGAAGTCCCGATCATCGCCGCTGTCATCGGCGAAGGGGGATCTGGCGGAGCATTGGGAATCGGCGTGGCCGACCGCGTTCTGATCCTCGAAAACGCCTATTACTCTGTCATCAGCCCGGAAGGGTGCGCGGCCATCCTTTGGAAAGAGCGCTCCGCCGCCGCTCGCGCAGCCGAAGCCCTGCGAATCACCGCCCGCCATTTGCTTGAACTGGGTCTTGTCGATGAAGTCGTGCCCGAACCGCTCGGCGGTGCCCACAATGACGTTCCACTGACCAGTGCCAATTTAAAATCTGCGCTTCTTCGCAACCTCGAATTGCTCCTGCATAAATCTCCTGCCGAACGGATGCGCGAACGTTACGCAAAGTTTCGCAGTTATGGCGAAGTTCTCGAAAAGCAGCAACCTGTTGCCGCCTGATCATGTTCTATCCGCTTACCTTTAAACCGATTTTTCAGGAAAGAATCTGGGGCGGTCGTGCCCTTCAGGAACTCTTCGCAAAACCCCTGCCTCCCGGCGTGTCCATCGGTGAATCCTGGGAAATCTCGGATCGTCCCGATGCCGTTAGCGTCGTCGCCAATGGCCCGCTCGCAGGCAAAACCCTTTCCGATCTCCTTCGCGATTATCAGCAGGAACTCGTTGGAAAAGTATCCTGTCCCAAGGGACGCTTTCCGCTCCTTGTTAAATTGCTCGATGCGCAGGAAAATCTTTCCCTCCAGGTCCATCCCTCTGCCGAACTCGCTGCTTCCTTCAAAGGAGAGCCTAAAACAGAAATGTGGTACATTGCGAAGGCCGCGCCCGGCGCCTCTCTTTATGTGGGGCTCAAGGCTGGGACCACAAAGGAGGAGTTTGCCGCCTGCATTGAGCAGGGAACAGTTGCCGAATGTTTCCATGCTATTCCTGTGCAGGCCGGGGATGCCATGTTCCTCCCCAGTGGCAGAGTCCATGCCCTTGGCAAGGGGTTGGTCATTTTTGAAATCCAGCAGAACTCGGATACCACCTATCGCGTGTTTGACTGGAACCGCGTCGACAGCTCAGGAAAATCACGGCAACTGCATGTCAGGGAATCGCTTCAATGCATCGATTTTCAGGATTACGAGCCTTGCCTGATTGCTCCTGAACCTTTCGCCACCGTTGCCAAAGTTCAGGCCCATTCACTGGTCCGACATCCTCTGTTCGATGTCGATTTGATGGATCTGGAGCAAGGCGCATCGTTTGCTGCCAAGAGCAACTCCGTTCAAATCATTGGCTGCGTAAGTGGCAGGCTGGCCATCAGCGGTGGAGGAGAATCTGTCGAAATTTCTGCCGGCTCCTTTGTCATGCTGCCAGCGGCATTGCGCGAGTATCAGGTCAGGTCGCTGGATCGCAGCCGCTATCTCTTGTCCCACCCAAACTAGGAAATCACGGCGTGGCCGGGACATTTTTCAAGACGCGATCAATTGAATTCTGCTCGCTTGCCTTGACCTGCTCGATCTGAAGGTTCTTCTGCTCGGCTGGAATGGACGCATCATTCTGGATTCTTCTCCGTTCCTCCTCACTTGCTTTGGCGATCTCGAAGAGCGGGAGGACTTTCTCGGCTGCCAGCCCATTCTGTTCAGCCAATGAGCGTGCCCGGGTGAATTCCGGATCCTGGTTCAATTTATAAAGAGCGTAACGCTCATCGCCAATCGTTTGCCGCACCTGCAAATCACGCGTTTCCTGGATTTGGGCTCGGCGTTGCGCCTGGTCTGCTGGCAACGAAGCCAGTTCCATTTCCAGCGAATCAGTCGCCCGGAACAGATTCCTGAACTCGTCAGGGGTCGCCTCGAAACCCCGGATATTTTCCCGCAACTGCCTCGCATGATTTGAGAAGCGGAGCAGGTACTCCTCCAGCTCCTGTGGCGTCAGGATTTTTTCCAGTTCGGCGCGGGTCTCCCGCCGCAACCGCGCAATTTCCTGGTTGTTGGAGCGGACCAGGTCGGTGGTGGGGAAAAGTGTTCGATACTCGTCGCTGGCCCGCTCTTCAATCGCCTGCACCGCCTGGATGGTTTCACTGGACAACTTTCCCAGGACCGGACCATCAAACCGCAGGGAATAAAGGTCGATCTGCTCCTCACTCTTTTCCCACCCTGCGCCAAGAAGGGTCGTCAACAGGTTGCGCCGTTCCGCTTCCAGCGCCGCAATCTGCGTGGCAGCCTGCTCGATCACATCCAGGCTCGGGTCGGAGCGCCACCATTGCGATTCGCCAGTCACAATTTCCCGGCGTCTTCGACCGGCAAACAATTCATCGACTTCCGCCACGATGATGTCTCGGATGGTTGATTCAGGGCACCCGATTCCCCTTAAATTATTGATGTAGGTGGGGAAATCACGGGATTCAATTTCGTTCCAATGGAAAAACTGCCGACGTATGACAACCGACGGCGCACTGCTCCGGAATATTTTTCGTGAGAGAGCGGCTTTGGCGGGAGGCTGTGGCAATTCTTCTCCGGTGCGGGAGATCATCAGAACCATCGTGGCCAAAACTATGTTTGTCACCACCGATAACAGCAGTAGCATTCGTAAGCGTTTCATACCTGCTCTCATGGCCCACCGCCCTGTTCAATTTTCTTTTACCATAACTCCAGGTTTTATACCATCCCCACTCTGAATATGGATCTTTTTGATTTATCCGACGAGGTGGCAGTGGTGATTGGCGGAACTGGCGTGCTTGGCGGAGCACTTGCCGATGGCCTCGCCAGGGCTGGCGCAAAGGTCGCAATCCTCGGACGCAATCCCGACCGGGGGCAGGCCAGGGTCAAAAGTATTGTTCAAACCGGCGGCAAGGCAGGGTTCTTTTCTGCGGATGCGATTGATCGGACAAGCCTGGCCAAAGCCCATGAAGCGATCATTGCCAGCCTCGGCGTCCCCACTATCCTCGTCAATGCCGCCGGGGGGAATGATCCCAAAGTGACGGTGACGCCGGAAAATGCTTTCTCAACGATTACGATTGAGAACTGGCGGGAAAATTTTGATTTGAACCTGATCGGCGGAGTCCTCCTTCCCTGCCAGGAATTTGCTCCCGGGATGGTCACACGCGGACGCGGTTCCATCATCAATATTGCCAGTGTTTCCGGCCATTTGCCTCTCTCCCGGGTGGTGGCTTATTCTGCCGCAAAAGCAGCGGTTTTGAACCTGACAAAATTCCTTGCGCGTGAATGGGCCGCCAAGGGAGTGCGCGTCAATTCGATTACACCGGGATTTTTTCCTGCGGAACAGAACAAGGCATTGCTTTTTAACCCGGACGGAACTCCCACCCCAAGGGCACAGGCTATTTTCAATCATACCCCCATGGGAAGGTTCGGACAGGCACAGGAATTGGTTGGCGCCGCCATCTTTTTGGCCAGTCAGAAAGCCAGCAGCTTCATCACCGGCATTGATCTGCGGGTGGATGGTGGTTTCCTTTCACAAACGATTTAATCATGAGGGCATTGTCACAAATTGCTCCGGAGGGAACGTTCCTCTCGGCATCTCAGGTGCAGGAAGTGGTTTCGCAAACCTGCCCGGCCAAGGATTATAAAGATAAAAAGGTGCTGCTGATCATCCCGGATGCCACCCGCACCGCGCCTGTAGGTCTCCTGTTTAAAACCTTGTTTGCCCAGGTCGGGGCGGCCACGCGGGAATTCGATCTTCTAATTGCGCTTGGCACTCATCAGCCGATGAGCGAGGAAGCCATTTGTGAACGGCTGGAAATCACCCCCCAGGAACATCGCGGGCAGTATGATAAAGTCCGTTTTTTCAATCATGCGTGGAATGACCCTTCCGCATTGAAATTGATCGGGACCATCCCGGCAGAGGAAATCAGCACATTATCAAACGGGCTTTTTGCGATGGATGTCCGGGTGGAAATCAACCGGCTGCTGTTCAATTACGATCAGGTCATCATTGTTGGGCCTGTGTTTCCTCATGAAGTGGTGGGTTTTTCAGGAGGGAATAAATACCTTTTTCCGGGCGTAGGCGGCCCTGAAATCCTCAATTTTTTCCATTGGCTCGGGGCGGTCGTGACCAATCCGATGATTATCGGAAACAAATGGACGCCAGTGCGGAAGGTGGTGGACCGGGCGGGGGCGATGGTTTCAATCTCAAAACTTTGTTTCTGCATGGTCGTCCATCAGGGACAACTCTCCGGATTATTTTCCGGTTCTCCCGAATCGGCCTGGGACGCTGCCAGCGAATTATCCCGGCAGCTTCACATCACGTATAAGCCGCATCCATTTCGCACCATCCTTTCCTGCGCACCGAAGATGTACGATGAGCTTTGGACCGGCGGAAAATGCATGTACAAGCTGGAACCGGTCCTGGCAGACGGGGGAGAGTTGATTATTTATGCGCCGCATATCAGCGAGGTCTGTGTTGCGCATGGAAAGATTTTGTTGGAAGTGGGATACCATTGCCGGGATTACTTCCTGAAACAGTGGGATCAATTCAAGCATTACCCATGGGGAGTGCTGGCGCACTCCTCTCATGTGTACGGGTTGGGGAGTTACGAAAATGGTATCGAAACACCCCGCGCAAAGGTCATTCTTGCCACGGCCATTCCCGAAGAGGTCTGCCGAAAAATCAATTTGGGCTACAGGGACCCGGCAACCATCAATATCGAAAGCTTTGCCAACCGGGAAGAGGAAGGAGTCCTCCTCGTTCGCAAAGCGGGTGAGATGTTGTTTCACCTGACCAATCCACCGCATTGGGCCGGGGGCAGATAATTTTTGATGAGCCTCAAAATTCTTACTGTCGTCGGGGCCCGCCCGCAATTTGTCAAGGCAGCGGTCATTTCGAGGGCGATTCGCAGGGAGTCCGGAATTCACGAAATTCTCGTGCATACCGGGCAGCATTTTGATGCGAACATGTCGGATGTTTTTTTTGAGGAGATGGAAATCCCGAAGCCGGACTACTTGTTGGGAATTCATGGGCTTTCCCACGGCGCAATGACAGGACGGATGCTGGAGGAAATTGAAAAAGTGCTCCAGAAGGAGAAGCCGGATTACCTGCTCGTGTATGGAGACACAAACAGCACCCTCGCCGCTGCGCTCGCCGCAAAAAAATTGCATATCCCGATTGTCCACGTCGAAGCCGGTGTTCGTAATTTTGATGAAACGATGCCGGAAGAAATTAATCGCTACCTGGTGGACCGGCTGGCTGCCCTGAATTTTTGCTGCACCGACCTCGGGGTTGAAAATTTGACCCGGGAAGGGTTTTTCACTGGCAAAATCAACTCAGAGGTTTTCAACTGCGGTGATGTGATGTGCGATGCGGCATTTTTCTATGCCGAGAAAGCGAGCCGCCAATCCCGAATCCTTGAAACCCTTCAACTCATCGGGAAGGATTTTATCATTTGCACGGTTCATCGGGCCAATAACACGGATGAACCGGAACGACTTCGAGCGCTCGTGGAATTTTTGAATGAGGTAAACAAGGAGCTTCCGATTGTTCTCCCCCTCCATCCGAGGACCCGTTCACGAATTCAATCGCAGGGACTCACGACCAGATTCACCATTATTGATCCGGTCGGTTATCTGGACATGATCATGCTGGAGAAACAGGCCAGGTATGTCTTCACCGATTCCGGTGGCGTGGTGCGGGAAGCATACTTTTTCCATAAGCCAAGCCTCTTTTTTCTTGAGCAACCGGTCTGGCCTGAACTGGTGGATGGGGGATATTGCATCAATGTCGCGCCGAAAGCAGGGGAACTACAGGCCGGATATCAAAAGCTGATCCAGTTAAAACCTGACTTCCATACAGCCATTTACGGGGATGGATCAGCGGGAGATAAAATTTTGTCCCGGATTCTTTCACACCATGCTCGCAATGCTTCACGGAATTGAAGCAATCACCTTCGATGCAGGAGGGACGCTGATCGAGCCTTTTCCATCAGTGGGGGCCGTCTACTCTGCCGTCGCGCAGCAATTTGGTATCAGCGCGGCTCCGGCGCAACTGGACCAGGGCTTCCGAGCGGCCTGGAAAGGTAAACAGGATTTCGCTTATTCGATACCTGAATGGAAAACAGTGGTCGAAGCGACGTTTCAACAAACCGGCCCTATCACTCCGGAACTATTTGAAATGATTTACAATGCCTTCAAGGCACCGGAGGTGTGGAAAATTTTTCCGGACGTTTTTCCGACTTTGAAAAATTTAAGGTCGCGCGGGTTTCGCCTGGCAGTCATTTCCAATTGGGATGAACGGCTGGCACCGTTGCTTGGCGATTTGCACCTGGATGGCTATTTCGAAGCCATTATTGTTTCACGGGATGTGGGACATCAGAAACCTTCGCCTGAAATTTTTCACCACGCCCTTTCTCTCCTGAAAGTGGATCCTGAATGTGCGTTGCATATTGGGGACAGTTTACGGGAGGATGTGACCGGGGCGGCGCAAGTGGGAATGAGAGCGGTGTGGATCAATCGGGGGAATGATGAAAAGGCGAAAAATGCTGATACAGTGCACAATTTGAAGGAATTGTTCGTTGATGGATAAGTCTGGCTAATTGGATGAGGGGTTGCCTGTTATACTTGGCCGGATGGGATTGACGAGAGAAGGGAACAGTCATTAGATTTACTTCCACAATGACGCGTGATGCATGTGCTATTCGGTTTTCTAATGCTTCTACTGCATAGGGGCTGATCACGTATGAACACACTCAAACCATTCTTCGCGTCTTCTCTCGGCAAGAAGTATGTCATGGCGGTCACGGGCATACTTTTATTCGGCTTCGTGGTCATGCACCTCCTGGGAAACCTCCAGGTTTTTATGGGCAGTGAACAGATCAATGATTATGGGCATTTTCTGAAATCCAAGCCGCTGCTGGTTTGGGGCGCCCGGCTCGGTTTGCTTGTTGTTGTGCTGCTTCATATCTGGTCTGCAATCAGGCTGACGGCTGAAAACAAGGCTGCCCGGCCGATTGGTTATGGTGAATATAAAGCGGTTGGCGCGAGCTACGCTTCCCGGACCATGTTCATGAGCGGGTTGATCATTGCGGCATTTATCGTTTACCACCTGCTTCATTACACCGCACTGGTCCCGGCGGTAAATCTGACCGGCAAGGATTTTGGTCAGCTTCTGGATTCCAAAGGACATCCTGATGTGTATCGAATGATTGTCCTGGGGTTCAGTCAGGTGATCGTTTCCGTTTTTTACCTCATCGCGATGGCGCTGCTTTGCCTGCACCTGAGCCATGGGTTGCAAAGCATGTTTCAATCTCTTGGGTGGAAAAATCGGAAATATTCCGGATTGATCAGTAATTTCGCGCGGCTGTTTTCAATCGTGATTTTCCTTGGGTATGCCTCGATTCCACTGGCGGTGCTGTTCGGTGTGCTGAAATAAGTTATGAAGCTTGACCCCAAAATTCCTTCCGGCCCCATCGAGAAGAAGTGGGACAAGGCGCGCCTGGACCTTAAATTGGTCAACCCAGCCAATAAACGTAAATTCGAAATTATTGTGGTCGGTTCAGGGCTGGCCGGGGCCTCGGCTTCAGCCACCCTGGCGGAACTGGGGTACAGCGTTAAATGCTTCTGTTATCAGGACAGCCCTCGCAGGGCCCACAGCATCGCAGCGCAGGGTGGGATTAATGCGGCAAAAAATTATCAAAACGATGGGGACAGTGTTTACCGGCTTTTTTACGATACGATCAAAGGGGGGGATTTCCGTGCCCGTGAGGCGAACGTTTATCGGCTGGCCCAGGTAAGCGTTAATATTATCGATCAATGCGTCGCCCAGGGTGTTCCTTTCGCACGGGAGTATAGCGGGTATCTTGCGAATCGTTCTTTCGGTGGAGCGCAGGTGTCGCGGACTTTTTATGCGCGAGGCCAGACCGGACAGCAACTGTTGCTTGGCGCGTATCAGGCTTTGGAACGGCAGATTGGCCAGGGCAAAGTGAAAATGTATCCGCGCACCGAGATGCTTGATCTCGTGTTGGTGGATGGCCATGCCAAGGGGATTCTTGTTCGCGACCTGGTCACTGGTGAAGTGACTTCTCATTCCGCAGACGCGGTGGTGCTGGCGACGGGCGGGTACAGCAATGTCTTTTATTTGTCCACCAATGCCCGCGGCTGCAATGTCACAGCGATCTGGCGCGCTTATAAACGGGGAGCTGCGATGGCCAACCCATGCTATACGCAGATACATCCGACCTGCATTCCAGTCAGTGGCGAGCATCAATCAAAACTCACACTGATGTCTGAATCACTCCGGAATGATGGACGCGTTTGGGTGCCGAAGCAAAGGGGAGACAAACGTCCTTCCCACGAAATTCCGGAATCGGAACGGGATTATTTCCTGGAACGAAAATACCCCAGTTACGGCAACCTGGCTCCGCGCGATATCTCTTCCCGTGCCGCCAAGGAAGCCTGTGATGATGGTCGTGGCGTGGGTCCGGGAGGACTCGGTGTTTATCTGGATTTTTCGGATGCGATCAAGCGGCTGGGAGTGAAAACCATTCGCGAGCGTTACGACAATCTTTTTGCGATGTACCAAACCATCACAGGGGAGAGCGCTTATGAGACCCCGATGCGGATCTACCCGGCAGTTCATTATACAATGGGTGGCCTTTGGGTGGATTACAACTTGATGAGCAACATCCCTGGTTTGTTTGTCCTGGGAGAGGCGAATTTTTCTGATCATGGAGCAAACCGCCTCGGAGCCAGCGCTTTGATGCAGGGGCTGGCGGACGGTTATTTCGTCCTGCCCTACACGATCGGGCATTACTTTGCCTCAAACAAGATAGCGCGGCCTGCGACTTCCCACACCGAATTCAAAAGGGTTGAGGAGGAAGTGAAGCAGAGAGTTTCAAAATTACTTTCGATCAAGGGAAAACGGACTGTCACCTCGTTCCACCGGGAACTTGGAAAATTGATGTGGAATAATTGCGGCATGGCCAGATCGGAACAATCTTTGAATGAGAACCTGCGCCGTATCCCGGAATTGCAGGAGGAATTCTGGAAGAATGTGGTTGTTCCCGGTGAAGGAAGCGACTTCAACCAGAGCCTGGAACATGCCGGGCGCGTGGCCGATTTCCTCGAATTCGGGGAGTTGCTCTGTCGTGATGCGCTTGAGCGACGTGAATCGTGCGGCGGTCATTTTCGAGTGGAATACCAGACTGAAGATGGCGAGGCGTTGCGCAACGACGAAGAGTATTCCTATGTGGCTGCGTGGGAATACCAGGGGCCGGGCAAAACGCCGATCATGCACAAGGAACCGCTTGTGTATGAAGAATTGAAAATGACCCAGCGGTCCTACAAATAACCGGAAGAGGACGCATGAATTTAACCCTTAAAGTCTGGCGCCAGAAAAATCCAAGCACCCGCGGAGAGTTCGTGACCTACGAAGCCCGCGATATCATCCCTGACATGTCGTTCCTCGAAATGCTCGACGTGGTGAATGAAGGGCTGATTGCCCGTGGGGATGAGCCGATTGCATTTGATTCCGATTGCCGGGAAGGGATTTGCGGAATGTGCAGCCTGGTCATCAACGGCATTCCGCATGGCGGGCAAAAAGGAACCGCAACCTGTCAATTGCACATGCGGCATTTCAGGGATGGGCAAACCATCACAATCGAACCATGGCGTGCAAAAGCATTTCCGCTGATTAAAGACCTTGTCACAAACCGGGGAGCCTTTGACCGGATCATTGCCGCTGGGGGATATATTTCAGCAGCGACAGGAGGGGTGCCCGATGCAAACGCCATTCCCGTTCCCAAGCCTGACCAGGAAAAAGCGATGGATGCCGCAGCCTGCATTGCTTGTGGTGCCTGCGTTGCTGCCTGCAAAAATGCTTCAGCAATGCTTTTTGTGGCAGCGAAAGCCTCACACCTTGGACTGCTTCCTCAAGGGAAGCCAGAGCATGATCAACGGGTGCGAGGAATGGTGGCCCAAATGGATGCAGAGGGTTTCGGCAACTGCACTGTCACCGGTTCCTGTGAAGCGGTGTGCCCAAAGGAGATCAGCCTGGATTTTATCGCAAAATTAAATCGCGATTATTTCAAGTCACTGCTGAAAAATGAATGATCAGGGCATTTGCTCCTGCATCTGCTGCTGCACCAGGTCTTTTTCTGCAAGAACCCAGTCTTCCAGGGTTAAACCCCGTTCCAGTTTACCTTTGTAAAGGCGGAACGCATGCTCGCGAACCATGCCCCTGGTAATTCCGGGAGTAAAGGTCGGGGGTTGAGAAACCGGATCTTGATTCTTCGTTTTCATAATCATTGCTCCTATTCCAAGCTAACCCCGAATCGGGATTATTTCAAAAAAAGGAAATAAAAAAGCCGCAGCTTTCGCTGCGGCTTTGCTGAAAGAGCGCTTTCTTAGCTCTGGCCCTTGTTGCTCATTTTGCCTTTCTCGTCAAATTTGAGCGTTTTGGTCTGACCATCCTTGCGGACTTCGACTTCGTAACAGACTTTCCCATTTTCTTTGTGCTTTCTCACGGTTTGCACATCCTGAGTACCTGCCTGGGCCTGAATACTGCGGCGAACTTCCTGTGGCACTTCAGCCAGGGTCAGTTGCTGGTCAGCATCAGTTGAAGTCGCGGCGCTGTTGTTCCGTTCTGTGCTGCTGGTGGCTGGAGCACCTGTTGCATCGGTATCCACGCTCGCATCAGCGCTGACACGTCCATTGTCCACATCGACATCAGCGTCGGCCTCAATCTCGGCATCATTGTTGCGACCAGGAGCGGGGAAAATGCCGAGTAATTTTCCATCTGTCTTGCTTGTGTTTAATCCAAGGGTTTTACCATCACCTGGAACAGTCTTGATGCCAAGAGTCCGGCCATCGCCTTCCTTGGTTTCCACACCGAGAGTTTCCCCATCGTGGGCTTCGGTTTTCACCCCAAGCGTTTCTCCGTCGTTTTTGTCTGTATCGACATCAACATCAGCTTTGATGGAAGCGTCGTTGGAATCAACATCCACATCAGTGCGGCTCTGGTTGCGATCCAGGTCAACTCCGAGGGTCTTCCCGTCGTTCTTGTCTGTATCAAGGTTTACATCGGCATCAGCAGAAGCTGAGCGGTCTGCATCGACTTCCACTTCAGCGCTGGCTCCCCTGGATTGGTTGCGATCAAAATCAATGCCAAGAGTTTTTCCATCATTTTTGTCATTATCCACATCGAGATCTGCTTCGGCTTGAGCTGAACTGCCTGTGGAAGTTTCAACAGTGGCGCTGCTCCCCTGTGATTGATTCCTGTCGAAATCGATTCCAAGGGTTTTGCCGTCGGAGGTATTCCGATTCAAAGTGGAGCTCGTTTCGACATCGGCATCCACATCTGCACGAATCGATGAGTCAGATTGAATCGAGGAAGAGTCCTTGCTTCGATCTGTCTCGGTTTCTGGTGCAGAACCAGACGCATCAACATCTGCTTCGATATTTGTGACATCAACGCCGAGGTTGCGAGCAATGCTTTGGGCGGTTTGCAGATGCTGGCGGAGTGTGGGCAATGTTTTGTCAATGTATGCCTTCAACTCCTGATCTTTGCAGTCCCTGGAGGCCTGCTCATATTTTTTGATATCTTTCTTGTGATCTTTCACCATGTGGCGGGCGAACGCCTTGTCCCATTCAGCCCCGGCTTGTTCGGGGAGATTGTCCATCTTCTTGTCATGGTTCTTGTGAACTTCAGTTGGCAATTCCACCCCTTTTTTCTGGGCGATTGTGCGAAGTTCTTCATTGGCCCTGGAATGATCCTTGACCAGTGTTTCGCCGAATTGCTTGAGTTCCTGGTTCTGGGCCTTGTCAGCGCCCATCTGCCCCATCTTCATTTCCATCATGTTGCCCTTGAGGGCTTCCTTCACGAAGTCGGTTTCTTTATCAGCAAGCTGTCTGGAGCTGCTGGATGCACTGGAACCAGGGGCTCCGGCTGTCCGTTGTTGATCCTTGTTATCATGCTCGTTGGCTTGAAGCGCCACGCAGGTGAAAATTGTCCCTGCCAGCGTCAAGGTATGCACAAGCACACGGCTTTTGAACACAAATGGCTTATCCTTCATAAATCGTTCTCCTCTCATATCAATTTAAGCTAAGACACAAGGGAGCATTCTCAAGAACGGCAATGCCCTGATTTCCTCCTAATGCAGAGACATCAGGGTGAAAACCTGAAGGATGAGAAGTCAACTAGTGCTTTCCCTAACCCAGTAAAGCGCGGACTTGTGGAATGGTCAGGGCAGGGGACTTGTGAAGAATCACATTCCATCCACGCAACGCACCGGCGTCAGTGTTTTCCACCCGATCATCAATATAGATCAGTTGCGAACCGGATTTGCCTGTGACCGACTCCACCACTTCATAGATGGCAGCGGCAGGCTTCATGGCCTTGTGTTCGTATGAAAGCACATACCCGCTGAAGTGGCGGAAAAAGGGATATTGTTCCCGGATATGTTCCACCGCCAGAGGACTGGTATTTGAAAAAATGTAAGTGGGAATGCCTTCGCTTTGCAGCTGTTCATTCAATGCGATCATCTCTTCCGCCGGCCAGAAAATATCGCCGAATTCAGTGGCAAAGGTCTCAAATGTGCCGGAGTAGCAACTCGCCACTCGAATTTCATTAAAGAACTCTTCAGCGGTTATGTGGCCTGTTTCAAACCGGTGAAGCAGGGGGGACTGGTTCAGATGTTGAAGGAGTTCCTGTTCAGGAATGGAGCAGTTTTTCGCAATTTTTTCTGCCGCGCGCGAATAATCGAAATGGAGCAGCACATTCCCAAGATCAAAAATGACTGCGTGGGCGCTCATTCGGCAGCAAAATCACGCCGTCCTTCCAATGCGCGTGAAAGGGTCAATTGATCGGCATGCTCCAAACCCGCACCGGCTGGCAAGCCCTGCGCAATCCGGGAAATGCGCACTCCGCGCGGTTTGAGCAGCTTCGCCAGATAATGGCTCGTGGCATCCCCTTCCACGTCGGCAGGCAGGGCAATAATCACTTCCTGAACCGATTCTTTCCCGAGGCGGTGAAGCAACTCCTCGATCCGTAAATCCTCCGGCCCGATTCCGTTCAATGGAGAAATCCGTCCGCCCAAAACATGATACTTTCCGGAATAAGTACCCGATTTGTCCAGGCTCAGTACATCAACAGCACGTTCGACAACGCAGAGGGTTGAACCGTCGCGTCGAATGTCAGAGCAGATGTTGCACGGTTGGCGTTCGGTTAATGCTCCGCAGAGATTGCAGAAGGAGACAGTCTTTCGCGCGGTGAGCAGGGCATCTGCCAGGGCTTCGACAAAGGCGGTTTCGCTTTGAACCAGGTGCAGCCCGATTCGTTCTGCAGAACGGGGACCTATTCCGGGCAGGCGCGCCAGTGAAGCGATCAGTTTTTGCAGAGGCTCTGGAAGAGCAGCCACGTTACATCAATCCGGGGATGTTGAAGCCCTGGGTGATTTTACCCATTTCACTGCTGTAAATTTCCTTGGCCTGGGTGAGGGCATTGTTCGCCGCAGCAATCACCATGTCCTCCAACAGCTGGACATCAGCAGGGTTCACTGCCTGGGGATCAATTTTGATGGAAGCCAGCGTGCCGTCGCAGCGGGCTACGACTTTAACAACGCCTCCGCCGCTGCTTCCTTCCACTGTTTTGGCGCCCAACTCTGTTTGCGCAGCTTCCATGTTTCGCTGGATGCGTTGCGCCTGTTTCATCAATTTACCGATACTCGACATACTATTTTAAAATAAATTAGGCCCGGACTTCCACAATTGTTCCCTTGAACAATTCCAATGCTTTTTTGATCAATGGGTCGTTTTTGAAATCATCCTGATTCAACTGAACGGGCACAACCTTTTCTTTTTTTGCAGCAGGAGTTCCTCCGTTCGCAGGGGTCAGTTTGGCTGAAGGTGCCTCCACCGGCTCAGCCGAAGGGATTGTTTTCAAGGCCACCCGCCCTGCCGGAGCTTCGGTCTGAATGAATCGAACAGTGACCTGCGCATGCCCCAGCTCCATCAACTTCGTCTGAAGCAATGTTTTAATATTGGTGTTGTCGACCAGGCTAAGGTGATCTGCGAATTCAGGATCAAACCCGATGGTCAAAGTACCGCGTGCAAAGGAAACCGGAAATGCTTCGACCAGGTAAGTTTTGGCCAATGGCCGGGCACGCCCGACGGCTTCCATGAGATTCACCCACAAATCCTGCAACGGCGCTTCTTCCATCGTTGAAGATTCCTTGACCGGGCTTGCCGGATCGATGGCTTGGTCTTTCAACATCGGAGTTTCCGCTGAACGCGCCGGAGCGGGAGCCGGGTGCGTTGCGGTGGCACGTGGGACAGGCGCAGTGGGAATTTTCGTTTCACCATTGGCGCTGCCTTGCTCCCTCAACTGGGTCAAGCGGGTGAGTACTGAATCAAGACTGACGGCGTTCCGGGCCTGGATCGCCTTTAATAATGTGACTTCAAGAAGGATTTTTTTCGACGTCGCATCACGCAAACGACCTTCTGCTTCGGTCAGGATTTCCAGAATCCGGGTCACAGATTCCACACTGGTTTGTACCGCCTCGGTTTTCAGGATCGCAGCTTCAGCTTCAGATGCTTCAATCAATTGCAAATCACCCTTCGCAACCAGGTATATGAGCAGGTTGCGAGCGTGATGCAGTAAATCAGTGAGCAACCGGCCGAGGTCTTTTCCGCCTTTGGCGAGATCGTTAAGATCCCGTAATGCCCGTTCGACATCACCCACAAGAATGGCCTCCATCATCCCGAAAATCTGAGACCTGGCAGTCAATCCAAACATTGAAAGCACATCCGCCTCATCAATTTTATTTCCGCAGAAACTGATCAATTGATCGAGGGTGGATTCGGCATCCCGCATTCCCCCTTCCGCGCCACGGGCGATGGCATGAAGGGCGGCGTCCTCGATTTGGACGCCTTCTTTTTGCGCAATTTCAGCCAGATGCTTGACGATCAGGAGGGATGGGATCCGTCGCAGGTCAAACCGCTGGCAGCGGGAAAGAATCGTGGGCAGGACCTTGTCCGGCTCAGTGGTGGCGAACATGAATTTCACATGTTCCGGTGGTTCTTCCAAAGTCTTGAGAAGGGCATTGAACGCTTCCTTCGTCAGCATGTGCACTTCGTCGATGATGTAGATTTTGAACTTTGAGCTGGCAGGGGCGTATTTGACCGTGTCGCGCAGTTCACGAATCTCCTCGATACCTCGATTTGAGGCACCATCGATTTCAAGGACATCCAGCGAGCGGCCCTCCGTAATTTCCCGGCAACGCGGGTCATCAGCCGGAAACGATTCCAGGGGCCCACCGGTGCAATTCAGGCATTTCGCGAAAATTCGGGCAATCGTCGTTTTGCCGGTCCCACGCGGGCCCACGAAAAGATAGGCATGCGCAATCCGATTCTGCCGGATGGCATTACGCAACGTCTGGGTGACATGCTCCTGGCCGACAACATCTTCAAAACATTGAGGGCGGTACTTTCTGGCAATGACCTGGTATGACATGAGTGTCCTGTCCTTCATAGTAACGTGCCGTGGCGAAATGCCAAAACGATTTTCAGCTGGAAAAGGGCCCGGATGACACTGTCAAGTGCTTGTAACTTAAAGTTTGGGCCCTATTTGGCCGATGTTTGAAATGGCCGCCAGCAGCTAACGGTGATTTGCTTGCTGCACGGATTAATCTGGGTGCAGGGATTTCCACACTGTTGCGCCCCTGGACATGCTCATCAGACTGGATCATGCTTTGATAGTCAGGTTGCGGGACCATCTTCGCCGGATGGGACTGGCTTACCTCGTCTTGTTGATCACGTTTATTCCTGCTGGCATCGCCTTTTACCGCGCACGATCGAATGTCCACTCCAAGGAAGCTTATCGTTTCAATTCCATAGTCAGCGATTCGACAGCATTGCTGGAACGTCGTTTCAACGAAACGGTGCAGGTTCTCGAAGGGATACGTGGTCTATTT
>JANRLX010000010.1:0-30996 GCA_033762115.1 Verrucomicrobiota bacterium | reverse complement strand
TTTGCTTACAATGGGCTGGGGCGGCTGGTGACGGAGGATGGGCCGTGGGTGAGTGATGTGGTGTCGAACCTGTTCAATGCTTCGGGGTTGCGGAGCGGGATGGTGGTTTACCAGCCGACCGGGACGTTCACGAATGGGTATTTGTATGATGCCGGGAAGCGGTTGACGAATCTGACCTCGAAAGCGGGGACGTTCAGTTACGACTATTTTCCGCCGGTGGGCGGGGTGAAGAGCGCATCGCGGCTGGTGGGGAAGGTGACGCTGGCTAAATCGCCACTGCACTCTGGCTGCTTATGGTGCGGTACATTTTTTTGGAGAAGGGGCATACAAGAGCGCGCAAGCTGATTGCTGTGAGCCTTAATTATGCGAGGTGTTTTAAGCATAGTCTTATTTGTCGTGTTTTCATCAGCAGTGAGCATGAGCTTTTTAGCTGCTGGCTTGCTTGGAATGTCTGGTATCAAGATGGCCAGGATGATTGTTGGCTATTCAATTGCCTCACTTTTCATAGGAATTTTTGTAGCCAGAATATTGAAACCATTTTCGATTTTTGGGCCGCTGGCGGGTGCCTGGATACCGCTCGGAATTCTTCTTGGGTTGATGGTTTTAGGATCATTTGAGAAAGGGCTGACTGCATGGTGGATATTCCTTGTTCCTATTGGAATTGGAATGTTACTAACAATACCCTTGGTGTGGAAACGGAAGCCCTATTGAGAGCCGCGTATCCTGACGCATGGTGCTGTGCTTTGGCTGGGATCAACAGCATTGTTGTCTTGGCGTTTCTGTCTTTAGTTACTGTTCAATGCATTAAACGCTTGCTTTGAAAATGGTCGTGGTGTTGCAGGGCTTTCTACGAAATGGTGGAACCGATGGTGGAAATCCGGTCTGCAGGTCAGTGCTCTGGCGAGGGAGGATGGGATTTCAAAGTGGGGGTGTGGGAATAGAGAAAGAGGAGGGCTGATGCAATCCACATGGTGATGAAGAGGGCATTGAGGATTACGATTTTTAGCGGTCCATTTTCGGGTGAGCCTAAATTGGCGACCAGCGCGATGATGGTAACGATTGTTTGGGAGAGTGCAGTGGCAAAGAGTGCGCGGGCGAGTTTGGTTGGTTGGTGACGGGCAAGGATGGCACCGACAATTCCAACGGCAAGGACTCCGATGTACATCAAGTTGGCGGGATTGGACTCAGTTCCGATAATGCCAACAGCGAGGTTCAGCCAGACCATGAGGAGGGTTGCGGCAAGGGCCAGCAGGACGGCAGCCCGGTATTTGAGATTGCCTCCTTTCCGGGCGGCCAGTTCATAGGTCAAACCGATTCCGAGGAGGAGGGCGCCAGCGATGATGAAGTCGGTCAAGGTCCAAACTACTTCATTGCTGAATTGCATCGCAATCAAGGGCACTATCAGGATGGAAGCGACTGCGAGTAAAATACGGATGAGGCGTTGATTCTGACGGAACATGACTGAAAGATTTTGCTGGATGATTGCAAGGAGTGTTTCGCAAAAAATCCTGATGACAAATCGGAGGAGCGAGTCTTCTTTCCCCACGCGTTCACGGAGAAGATCATTGAAGGTTTGTTCCATTTCCCTGGCGAAGCGGTGATGATAGGCCTCTGGGTAAAGGCGGAGCAGTTTAACATACCAATGGCGATAGCGGTTGATGGAATGTTCAGATGCCATAAGTTGAAGTGATCGGCGAAAGGCGGCGTTGCCTGGCGAGAGCAATGATTTCCCGGTATCTGTCCAATTCGGCTGCAAGGGTTTTTTGCCCAAGCGCGGTGATTTGATAGTAAATTCGGCGTTCGTCATCCAGGGCCGGATCGATCTTTTTATCGCTTTCGCTGATCAGGCCGGATTCGATCATGCGACCGATTGCTCCATAGAGGGTTCCGGGCCCCATTTTTACTTTTCCCTGAGAATCCGCTTCAACCTGCTTCATGATGCCATAGCCGTGCCGTTCCTGGATGGAAAGGGCGAGCAGGATATGAAGCACTGCCGGGGTGAGAGGTGCATTGAAATGGCTGATGCGGCCCATCTGTGATGAGAATATATCCGCGACGGATATATGTCAAAGGAAGGCGAAACAAAATTGAAAAAATGAATTCCCCCTCTTGACCAGTTTGGTTTGTGGGTGGAAAATGATGGTTTACTTTTGAACTTGCGAGGAAAAGGGCCTTTTTGCTAAAAGATGCCCCACATCTATGGCAGCGATTGGCCGATTCCAGAAGGGTGAGGAAATCTTTTATGCAAAAGTGGTGGATGGCGAAATGTTTCGCCTCCAGGGGGATGTTTTTGGGTCTCCTTCCTTTGAAAAGAAACCGATGCCTGTAAAAGGGGTTAAAACCTTAACTCCGGTGCATCCTTCAAAAATCATCGCGGTGGGATTGAATTACGCGGACCACGCGCGGGAGTCGGGGAAGCCAGTGCCGAAGGAACCGCTGTTCTGGCTGAAAGCGACAACTTCGTTGCTTGCGGACGGGGGGAAGATTGAAATCCCGTTTCCGACGCACAAGACAGATTTTGAGGCGGAGCTGGCGATTGTGATCGGGAGAAGGGTGCGGAATGTGACGCCGGCAGCGGCTGCCCGATATATTTTTGGCTATACGGCAGCGCAGGATATCAGTGATCGAACGATCCAGAATTCAGAAAGCCAATGGGCACGGGCGAAATCGTTTGATACGTTTACCCCGCTGGGGCCGTATGTGGAAACAAAGATTGATCCGCATGATTTGACCATCCAGCTGTTCCAGAATGGGCAGTTGCGGCAGAACTCAAACACGAGCCAGTTGATCTTCAATTGTTTTCACCTGGTTAGTTTTATTTCGACAAACATGACGTTGTTGCCAGGGGATGTGATCCTGACGGGTACGCCGAGCGGTGTTGCCCCGATCCAATCGGGGGACCGGCTGGAGGTCCGGATCCAGGGGATGGCTCCGCTGGTCAACACGGTCAAGTGACTTCATTTTAATTTCAGCGGTTCTGGCTTTTGGGCGGACTTGCTCTACTCTTCCTTTTTTAATTTATGCGCTGGTCTCAACTTCTTATTCCAACTTTGAAGGAAACGCCTTCCGATGCGGAGATTGTGTCTCATCAATTGTTGTTGCGTGCCGGACTGATCCGGAAGCTTACTGGAGGATTATATACGTTCCTCCCGCTTGGCCTGCGGGTGTTGCGGAAGGTGGAGAATATCATTCGTGAGGAAATGAACCGGGCAGGAGCGCAGGAAGTTTTGATGCCAGCGCTTCAACCTCCAGAAATCTGGCAGAAAAGCGGGCGATATGAGGCAGCGCAGGATGTTTTCTTTCGCGCCAAAGACCGTGCCCGCAAGGAATGGATCCTCGGCCCGACACATGAAGAGGTGATCACCACGCTGGTGGCGAGTGAAATCAGTTCCTACCGGCAGCTGCCGAAAAATTTTTACCAGATCCAAACAAAGTTCCGGGATGAGATCCGTCCGCGGTTTGGCTTGATGAGGGCCCGCGAGTTTCTCATGAAGGATGCCTACAGCTTTGACAGCAGTGATGAAGGAGCACAGGCGAGTTATGAAAAAATGCGGCAGGCCTACACCCGGATTTTTCAACGTTGCGGAATCAAAGCCATTGCAGTGGAAGCTGATACAGGAGTGATCGGAGGGAAACATTCGCATGAGTTCATGATCCCGGCAGAGACAGGGGAGAGTGAAGTTGCCTATTGTGAAAGTGGTGATTACGCAGCGAATGTGGAAAAAGCCACGAGCAAGTTGCCTATGGAGGCTGGATCGAGCGGAGCAGGGGCTGCGCTGGAAAAGTTCGCAACGCCGGGGGTGGTGACCATTGAAGCGTTGAGCCGTGATCCGTATGGAGTTGCCGCCCACCGGCAGATCAAAACGCTGGTTTACCTGGTGGAAAGCAAAGTGGTGCTTGTGCTGTTGCGAGGGGATCATCAGCTGAACGAAACGAAGCTTGCGGCGGAACTTGGTGCGGTGAACCTGCGCCCGGCAACTGAAGAGGAGATTTTCCTGGCACTGGGGGCACATCCCGGAAGCCTTGGAGGGGTGGGCGTAACCCAATTGGCGGTATATGCAGATGTAATGTTGCGCGGGGCTGAAGGGATGACCACGGGCGCGAATGAAGATGGGTTTCACCTGAGAAATGTTTCAATTGAACGAGATATCAAGGTGGAGAAGTGGGCTGATTTCCGCCTGGTGGCGGCGGGTGAACCGTGCCCTGTCTGCGGCGCGCCATTGAAAATTCAACGGGCGATTGAGGTGGGGCATGTCTTCAAGCTGGGCACCAAGTACAGCAAAGCGCTGGATGCGTTATTTCTCGATGAATCGGGAAAGCAACAACCTGCGATCATGGGTTGTTATGGGATCGGGGTGACCCGGACGGTGCAGGCGATCATTGAACAGTTGAACGATAAGGATGGCATTGTGTGGCCGATGGCTGTGGCACCGTTCACTGTCTGCATTACGCCATTGAACGTGGCCAAGGGGACACCGGTGATGGAACTGGCGGAGAAATTATACCAGGAATTAATGGAGCGGGGTGTGGATGTCATTCTGGATGACCGGGATGAAAGGCCGGGGGTGAAGTTCAAGGACAGCGAATTGATCGGAATCCCGTTGCGGATCGGGATTGGAGAAAAATCGCTGGCCAAGGGAGAGTGTGAATTGAAGCCGCGCGGCGGCACATTGCAAGCGGTGAAGCCAGAGGAGGTTGCAGCGAGGGTGCTGGAGTTGATCGCGGCGGGAAAACGGTCTTAAGAAGTCTCGATTTTGTAACAACCTTCCGTTGAAAAACGGAAGGTTTTTTGCGTTTAAAGTCCGGTTGCAAAAATCCGATAAGAGGAGGACTGACAAGTAACTAATCCGTGCAAAGAGTTTTTCATTGGGCAGCCTCGAAATGGTGTGGAATGACGTGGCTCCTGCTCATGTTATTGCTGCTCCCGCAGAATTCATTTTCGCAGGAACAGGTGACAGTGCGTCGATTGGAGGAATTGTGGCATGAACGGCAGGATAACCCGGCGCTGGCGTATCCAATTGAAACGAAATTCATTGTCAATTATTACGATCCGGAGTGGAACGTGCTCTGGGTAAACCAGAACCAGAATACTTTCTTCATCAAACCTGGTGGTGGTTTGCCATTCAAATCCGGCGACCTCGTGGAAGTCAAAGGGCTGACTATTCCGGCAAAACCGGAAATCGATTGGAGCAGGAGTGAGATCAAAGTGCTCGCGACCAATGCCTGGGAGGATGCAACGGTGCTGACCAATCTTTCCGCAATCCAACTTTCTGAACGGGCGTTCATCGAAATCAAAGGGTATGTGAGCGCAGGGCACAAAATTGATGATCGACATCATTTTTTCACTTTGAGGACGGCAGATGCGGAGTTCGGAATGTTTTTGCCGGTGGCTGAGGGAACGAAAATAAAGGAATTCGGTGAAGTAGCGTTACGTGTAAAGGGGGTTTATTCCTGTACGCGGGATGCTGCAGGCCATCCAAGTCGTCATGAGATATGGGTCGCGACTTTGGACCACATTCAAGAATTGCACCGAGTTGAGGAGGACCCTGGTTTTTCGTTGCCTTTAGTTTCCATCCGGAATATTTCCAAATTTCCTACGAACCAGATCGTCCGGGTTACCGGGACCGTGAAAAGTCAGCGAGGAGGACGCTCTCTGACGATTACGGATGAGACAGGGCAGCTTACCGCCTACACCTGGCAAGGGACCCCGGTGGCGGTGGGACAGGGGGTGGAAATCATCGGTTTTCCAAATTCTGATGGCCTGCAATTATCACTGCGTCGGGCGCTGTTTCGGACAATGCAGGGGGGTTCACTGATTGTGCCACGGAGTGTCCTGACTCTCGCAGATGAGGTCCGGTCGCTAAGCCAGGAGGATGCGCAAAAGGAACCGCGAGTGAAGCTGCAAGGAATTGTTACATGGTCGAGTCCGGAATTTGGAACTCTTTTCATGCAGGATTCCAGCGGAGGTATCTGCGTTGAACTGACGCCGGAACTGATCAAAAGCCCTCCAAAACCGGGAAATGAGATTGAGTTGAGCGGGATCGCCTCGGTGGGTTCATTCGCGCCAATAGTGAAACACCCCCAAATACGATTGTTGGGATATGTTGATCTTCCACCAGCCCCGCTGGTTTCCCTGGAGCATGCGTTAAGCGGGATCGAAGACAGTCAATGGGTCCAGATGCAGGGTTATGTGAGGGGTCTTCAGTCGGAAGGGGAGTTATTGCGCGTGAACCTGACGACGAAACGAGGGGAGTTTTCAGGGCTGACCGCACCTGATGAGCGTTGGAAGCAATATGTTGGCGCGGTGGTCCGGGTGACGGGCGTGTGCGGAAGCATCCTGAATGAACAGGAAAAACTTTCAGGAATTCAATTGTGGATACCAACGGATGCGCCAGTTGAAATCGAGGAGTATGCCCCTGCCGATCCATTTGCGGTGCCGTACCGGTCATTAAGCACTTTACGGAGATTCAGCACCGTTTCCGTGTTGAACCGGCGAATCAAAGTGACGGGAACGGTGACGGCGCAAATTCCGGGGCGATTCATTGTTATCCAGGATGGGGCTGAAGGATTGGTCATCCTGACCCGGGAGAACGCTGATATCCAGCGAGGTGACCTGCTGGAGGCGGCAGGTTTTATTGGGCAGGAAAATTCGCGGCTGGTTTTGCGTGAAGCTGTCATCCACAAGCTCGGAAGGGGTAGGCAACCGGATTCGTGGACCGTGACGGAAAACGATTTGTTGAACAACAGCCTGGATGCCCTCCTGGTCAGTACCGATGGGGTATTGGTGGAAAAAAGGGAGAGCGGGGATTCGATTCAACTGAGAATTCAAACTGCTTCGCAGGGGTTCGAGGCGATTTGTCCCAATTCAAAGATGGAGGATTTTTCCGCTCTTCAGATTGGGGCGACAATCAATTTGACGGGAGTTTCACTGATACAAGCGGATGAGTATGGGCAACCGTTTGCGATGCGGTTGCTGTTGAACAAGGCCTCGGACATTGTCCTGCTGAAAAGTCCGCCTGTATTTACGGCGGCGCGGGCCTTGATGGCGATGGGAATTCTCGCGGCGATCATTGCGCTCGTTTCGATCTGGGTTCATATCCTACGGAGGAGAGTCCGGCAGCAGACGGCGCAGATTCGGCGACAGCTGGTTGAGCTGCAAGCAGCCAAGGAAGCAGCGGAGGCAAGCACCAAGGCCAAGGGAGAGTTTCTGGCGAACATGAGCCATGAGATTCGAACACCCATGAATGGGGTCATTGGGATGAGCAACCTCCTGCTGGACACGCCATTGTCCAGTGAACAACGTGATTTCACGGAAACAATCCGCAACAGCGCGGAAGCATTACTGACGATCATCAATGACATTCTTGATTTTTCAAAGATCGACGCGGGGAAACTGACCTTTGAAACGTTGGATTTTGACCTTCGGGATTCTGTCGAAGGGACGATTGATTTGCTCGCGTCCCGGGCTGCAGGCAAGGGTCTGGAGTTGAATGCGTTTGTCCCTTACCAGCTGCCCTGCCTCTTGCAAGGGGACCCTGGACGGTTGCGGCAGGTATTATTGAACCTAATTGGAAACGCGATCAAATTCACTGAACATGGGGAGGTGGCCCTATCGGTGTCGCTTGAAGAGGAGAGTGATTCAGATGTGGTCATGCTGTTTGAAATCAGCGACACGGGAATTGGAATTTCGGAAGAGGCGAAAAATCGTTTGTTCCAGCCTTTCACCCAGGCTGACAATTCCACGACACGAAAATTTGGCGGGACTGGTTTGGGCCTGGCAATCAGCGCAAGGATTGTTGCACAAATGGGTGGGACCCTGGGTGTGCGGAGCAGGGAAGGAGAGGGTTCGGTATTCCATTTTACGGCGCGGTTTGCAAAACAGCCCACGACCACACCGCAACTGGACACAGGTTTGTTGAATGGAATCCGTGCCTTGATTGTGGATGATAATGCAACAAACCGGAAAATTGTTCATCACTATATTATTTCGTGGGGTATGCGAAACGGGTCGGTTGCCTCCGGACCAGAGGGGTTGGACATCCTTCGCAATGCAGCACGCCAAAATGATCCTTACAGCATCGCATTGCTGGACTATCAAATGCCGGAGATGGATGGAGTCACACTCGCGAAGCAGATCAAAGCTGATCCTCTGCTGGCGAATGTTCATTTGATCATGCTGACATCCCTCGGCTCGCAGTTATCGCCGGAGGAATTGCGCGAGAGCGGAATTTCGCAATGTCTGCACAAGCCGTTTCGCCAGTCCGAGCTTTACAACGCCATGGTTACTGTCCTCAACCAGAAGCGGGAGATTGTTTCCATGACTCCGGAGCCTCAACCTAATAAAACGGAGGCAGCGACCGGGCAGAAAATACGTATTTTGGTGGCGGAAGATAATGTAGTGAACCAAAAAGTGGCGCTGAGGCAATTACAGAAGCTGGGTTACACCGCAGATGCGGTATCCAACGGGCGTGAAGTGCTCGAAGCTCTTGATCGAATCGGGTATGATATTGTGTTCATGGATTGCCACATGCCGGAGATGGATGGCTATGCGGCAACGCGGAAGATTCGGCAACATCCACGATTCAAAAACACCTGTGTGGTGGCGATGACTGCCAATGCGATGCAGGGTGATCGTGAGAAATGCCTTGAGGCGGGCATGACAGATTATCTGACGAAGCCAACGCGCATCCAGGACCTGGAAGCTGCGATTAACCGTTACGGCCATCCGAAACAAGCCAACGCTGAAGAAAGCGCCGCAGCCTGGGCTGCGTAAACCGAACAGGGGCGGAAGCACGCCTGTTTTCTCCTTCATTTCGTTGTTTCAAAAATTCAGGGGCATGATTGAATTCGCCCCCCATGAAGTTGTTGGTCATCGGTTCGGGTGGAAGGGAGCATGCGCTGGTTTGGAAACTGGCACAGTCGCCACTGGCCACTCGCATCTGGTGTGCGCCGGGGAATGCGGGGATAGGCCAGGAGACCTTGCGGGGGAGGGAAAGGGTGCAAAATGTGCCCATCTCTGCCGAGAACCTCAATGGTTTGCTGGAATTTGCCAGGGAAAACCAGATCGATCTGACAGTAGTGGGACCGGATAATCCACTGGCTTTGGGGATCGTGGATTTGTTCGAAAATGCAGGGTTGAAAATCTGGGGTCCAAACAAGCAAGCCGCCCAGTTTGAATCATCCAAGGTATTCTCTCAAGGATTCATGGAACGGCATGGAATCCCGACAGCGCGTTCGGGTACCTTTGATACCCTCCCGCCTGCCCTTGAATATGTGCGTTCCCTCGAAGGGCGATGCGCGGTCAAGGCAGATGGACTTGCGCTGGGCAAGGGCGTCCTGATTTGCACGACCGTAGCTGATGCGGAAAAGGCTGCCAGGCAGATCCTTGCTGAGAGATCGTTTGGGGAGGCGGGTTCCCGGATTGTGATCCAGGAATTACTTGAGGGAACGGAAATTTCGTTGCACGCATTATGCGACGGGCGGACCGCTCAATTATTTCCAACCTCGCAGGACCATAAACGGGCCCTGGACAATGATGAAGGATTAAACACGGGTGGGATGGGCACCTATTCACCCACGCCATTTCTTTCAGAGCAGGAACTGGCGAGAGTCAGCGATCAAATCCTTCGTCCGTTCATGGCTGGTTGCGCTGCCGAGGGAATCACGTATAAAGGCATCTTGTATCCGGGGGTGATGATTACGAAAGAAGGGCCGAAGGTACTGGAATTTAACGCTCGATTTGGCGACCCGGAAACGCAGGTTTATTTGATGAGGCTGAAAGGTGACCTTTTGGAATTGCTGTTGTGCAGTGTCGAGGGAAAGCTGGAAGGGAAGGAGATTGGTTGGGACCCGCGCCCTGCTGTTTGCGTGGTGATGGCGTCAGGAGGCTATCCGGGGCCTTATTCGAAGGAAAAAATCATCTCCGGTCTTGAGGAGGCATCGAGATTGCCGGATGTAAAAATATTCCATGCAGGAACGAGCAGTTTTGGTCCATTGACAATCACCAATGGCGGCCGTGTGCTGGGAGTGACGGCATTGGGAGCTGATTTGATTGAAGCCCGAAACCGAGCCTATGAAGCGGTAAAATGGATCCAGTTTGAAGGAGCGCAGTACCGGACCGATATTGCTGTCAAAGGGTTGCGATGATAGGTTCCCATTCATCCCTGGCCCAGGGGACTGCCAACAAGATCATGAGAAACCGATTGTCCCGCTTGATTTTATTTGCAACAAGCATCTGCCTGTTGATTTTTGCGCATGCCTTTCCGGCGCGGGGAGAGACGGAAGTGCGCTTCCAGGAAGTGTTCAGCCTTGTGCGCTCAAACATGCCGTGGATGGAACCTGGGGAATTGGAAGAAGCGGCTATTGCCGGGTTTTTGAAAGAGGTCAACGGGAGGATGGTGGTTTCCCAAACGAACATTCTGACAACGACAGTTGTTTCCAAAACTGCGGTGTATGAAAACCGATTTGGATATATACGGATTGATCAGGTGCAGCCTGGATTGGCACTGGCTGTCCGGGAGGAATTTGCAAGGATTGCTTCAAGCAACCAGGTCAAGGGACTGGTGCTTGATCTAAGGAATAGTTCGGGTAGAGATTATGAAGCTGCGGCAGAATTGGTGGATATCTTTGTGTCCACCCAACAACCGGTGCTGACAGTGGGAGAAAAGACGATCACTTCCAGCAGCAAAACGGAAGTCATTGATATTCCGGTTGCTGTTCTGGTGAATGCACGAACGGCGGGAGCGGCGGAAGCGGCTGCGGCGGCGCTTCGGCATGCGCAGGTGGCTTTATTGATTGGAACCAATACAAAAGGTGGAGCACGCGTTTACCAGGAGTTGACCTTGAGTAATTCGCAAAAAATTGAAATTCCATCAGCGCCTGTGAGTTTGCCTGGCGGCGCTCTGCTGCCGAAGGATGGTGTAGTCCCTGATGTAACTATTGATACACCCATTGAATTGGAAGAGAAGGTTTTGAAAGATCCTTATGCGGAAGTGGGAGCGCTTTTCCATTTCAAGGGAACAAATGTGTCCGGGAATGGGGCCAACCGGATGAGGCGCCCTTCCAGCGAAGCTGAATTGGTGCGGTTGCATCGACAAAGTCGGGAGCAGGGAAACGCGGAACCGTTGCCGGAAGAGATAAGCACCCCGAGAATGACCGATCCCGCGCTGGTCCGTGCGCTCGATTTTTTAAAGGGAGTCAGTATTGTCCAACAATTCAAAGGGAACTGATTTCCACGTTGACGATTCCGGTTATGAGCCTCACTTTGAAGAATTTATTGCAGGGATGAAGACGATTTTGTTCGTTTGCACAGGGAATGTTTGCCGAAGCCCGATGGCTGAAGGGCTTTTTCGGCATGCTGTCAAAGGAAGGGGAGATTTCCGCATCGTATCGGCTGGGGTGGGTGCGATTGATGGGCAACCGCCGAGCCCTTACGCAGTCAAAGCCTGCAAAGACCTTCAAATCGATATCGGCCGGCAACGGAGCAGGATGCTCACGGCGGAGCTGGTCCAGCAGGCGGATTACATTTTTGGAATGACTCATGGTCATGTGGATGCGGTGACCCTGCTTTATCCCCAGGCGGCGGAAAAAACATTTTTATTAAGAGAGTTTGACGAAACGCTCGATATCTTTGAAAAAGATATCTCAGATCCGATTGGCGGGTCGTATGAAGTTTACGTCAATTGCCGGGACCAAATTGAACAAGGCATCGCCTCCATGTTGAAATTTATTGAACAAACCTCACTTCCTGCCACCGGGCCGGAATCAACCACCTCGACAATTATCAGTATCGGGGCTGACCACGCCGGGTATGAGCTCAAGCAGGCGGTTAAAAATCATTTGAAATCAAAGGGAGTGCAGGTTCGAGACCTTGGCACAACTTCAATGGAGTCAACGGATTACCCGGATTTTGCCCAGGCGGTTTGCGATGACGTTGCCAATCACCACAGCCATCTTGGAATTCTTGTTTGCGCGACAGGAATCGGGATGAGTATTGCCGCGAACAAAGTGCCGGGAATACGTGCTGCCCTGGTTTTCAACAAGGAGATGGCTGCGCTTTCCCGTGAGCATAATAATGCGAATGTCCTCTGCATTGGAGCAAAGGTGATCGCCAGCCAGGATCTTCCGGGAATTGTAGAAGCGTTTGTTGGAGGGCATTTTGAAGGGGGACGGCATCAGAGGCGTGTTTATAAACTGGAAAGCGCTTCAGTTCCACCGGCGTTACGATTACGGGTCGTAGATCCGGAAATTCATCACACAATTCAGCTGGAGAAGCATCGGCAGCAGGACAATATCGAACTGATTGCCAGCGAGAATTTTACAAGTCCTGCAGTGATGGAGGCGCAGGGGTCAGTGCTGACCAACAAGTATGCCGAAGGTTACCCTGGCAAACGCTGGTATGGGGGTTGTGAGCATGTGGATGTGGTGGAACAGCTTGCGATTGACCGGGCGAAACGGCTTTTTGGCGCGGAGCATGCCAATGTGCAGCCGCATTCTGGAAGTGGCGCGAACATGGCGGTTTATTTTTCGATGCTGAAACCGGGTGACAAGATGCTGACGATGGACCTGAGCCACGGCGGGCATTTGACGCATGGAAACAAAGCGAATTTTTCAGGCAAATTCTTCGAGATCGTTCATTATGGAGTTCGGAAGGAAGATGAGCAGATCGATTACGATCAGCTTGCCCGAATGGCGCGAGAGCATAAGCCCAGGATGATTACTGTGGGAGCCAGCGCTTATCCGCGAATGATCGATTTTGCGCGGATGGGGGAGATTGCCCGGGAAGTTGGCGCATACCTGCTGGCGGATATTGCGCACATTGCTGGTTTGGTGGTGGCTGGCGAACATAGCAGTCCGATTCAGCATGCAGATTTTGTCACGACGACCACGCATAAAACATTGCGCGGACCGCGCGGCGGATTGATCCTTTGCCGTGAGAAGTACGCTAAGGAGATCGATTCCCAGGCATTCCCAGGAATTCAGGGTGGGCCATTGATGCATGTGATTGCCGCAAAAGCGGTTTGTTTTCTTGAGGCGATGCAGCCTTCCTTCCAGCGGTATCAGAAACAGATTGTTTTAAACTCCAAAGCTTTGGCGGAGGGAATGAAGCGGAATGGTTTCCGCCTGGTGAGTGGCGGGACGGAAAATCACCTGATGTTGGTGGATGTTGGTGCGAAGGGAAACAGTGGGAAGGATTGTCAACTGGTCCTGGATCAAGCAGGAATCACAGTGAACAAAAACACCATTCCATTTGAAACGCGCTCTCCATTTCAGGCGAGCGGCATCCGGATCGGAACGCCTGCTGTGACCACCCGTGGAATGAAAGAGGCTGAAATGGCAGCAATTGCCGATATGATTTCCGAAGTGTTGCTGGACATCAAAAATCTTGACGCTGCACATAATGTGCGCCAACGTGTTCGTGAATTGACCGCTAAATTCCCGCTTCCTTATTAAAACAAGCTAAGAGGCGCATTAGGCGGCACGACATCCGCGCGTAATTGCGGATTGGATTGTTACATGACAATCCAGGGAAAACTCCTGCCGTCCGATCATTTTACCCAGTAGATATGCCTAAACCAGTAACAACTCCCCGACGGGCCTACAAGCCGCGCGGGAAAGTGAAACGTGACGAATTGCCGTTGGATAACAATGGCCCTGAAACCGCAGCTCAATCGCCGACGGAAGAACCAGCGGAAGGCGTGACCGCCCAGGTTGCAGTGGCGCCAGAATCCGATTTGTCATTGCGTCCGCAAGCAGAGGAACCGATTCAATCTCCGGACCAGGAGGATTCCCAGAGTAGCAGGCCGGTAGAAAACGTTGAACCGGTCCCGGGCGCGGCCCGCGGCCCGGTGAACCCGCCCCAGGCTCCTTCCCAACGGCGGGATGACCGGCGGGAACAGAGGCGTGATGACCGCCGTGACCGCCCCCAGCAACGGCCTCCGCAGGAAAGCAATGAAGAGGAGGAGGAACGGCAGCAGCGACAACCTCGGGGACAGGGAGTGACAGTCAATATTGCGGAACTCCAGGCAATGTCGATGCCGGAGCTGAATTCAAAGGCCAAGGGGATGGGCATTGAGAATTTCGGCACGATGAAAAAGCATGAAGTGATTTTTCACATCCTGCAAAAGAATGCCGAAAATAATGGGATTTTGTTTTCTGAGGGGGTGCTGGAGATTTTGCCCGAAGGTTTTGGATTTTTGCGCTCCCAGAGCTTCAATTATTTGCCCTGTCCGGAGGACATTTACGTTTCCCCTTCCCAAATCCGCCGGTTTGACCTGCAGACAGGTGATTTGATCGCGGGGCAGATTCGTCCACCGAAGGACAAGGAACGATTTTTTGCCTTGTTGAAGGTTGAAGCTGTTGGCAAGGAAGACCCGGAAAAGGCCAAGGACAAAATCCATTTTGATAATTTAACCCCCCTCTTTCCCAACCGCCGTTTCCTCCTGGAAACTGCCTCTGATGAACTTTCGACGAGAGTGCTGGACCTGGTCTGTCCGATTGGAAAGGGCACCCGCGGATTGATTGTGGCGCCACCGCGCACTGGCAAAACCGTGTTGATGCAGAAGCTGGCCAATGCAGTCCTCAAGAATAATCCTGAAGCTTACCTTTTCATTCTGCTGATTGATGAACGTCCTGAGGAAGTCACGGACATGGAACGGAGTTGCAAACCTGCCGAGGTGATCAGTTCCACGTTCGATGAACCGCCGGAACGGCATGTGCAGGTGGCGGAAATGGTGATCGAAAAAGCCCGGCGAATGGTTGAGCACAAAAAAGATGTCGTGATCCTGCTGGATTCGATCACACGCCTTGCACGTGCCTATAATACTGTGCAACCGCACTCCGGAAAGATTCTTTCAGGTGGCGTGGACGCCAACGCGCTTCACAAACCGAAACGTTTCTTTGGCGCTGCGCGAAATATCGAGGAAGGCGGGTCGTTAACCATTATTGCGACGGCGCTTGTGGACACGGGATCGCGCATGGATGAAGTGATCTTCGAAGAATTCAAGGGAACAGGGAACATGGAGGTTCATCTTGACCGGCACCTGGTGGACCGCCGGATTTTTCCTTCGATCAACATTGAGCTTTCCGGAACGCGTAAGGAGGAATTGCTCTATCATCCTGACGAATACAGCAAAGTGGTCATGTTGCGCCGTGCATTGACCGGGGTGCCCCCGGTTGAAGCGATGGAATTGATGCTTGCGAAGTTGAAGAAGACCCGAAGCAACATCGAGTTCCTCCTGACCATGGGGCCGGGCTGATCTGTTCCGGGTTGAAGTAGTTTGACGAAGCGGTCCGAAAGGGGCCGCTTTTTTTTACAAGAAAAAATCCTGGAATTGACGGGACCGGAATACCCGGCGCGTTTTGAATCCAGCGGTTTTCGCCGCGGTAATCGCTTCATTGAAATTCATACCCACTTCTTCTGGCGCATGGGCGTCTGATCCGAAGGTAAGGGCCACATTGCGTTGTGCAGCCAATTGCAGAAAAGCAGGGGAGGGGTAAATCTCCCGGCAATCCTTCCGCAATCCAGCGGTATTGATTTCAATGGCGATCCCCTGGGTTTTAACCGTATCGAGAAATTCTGAAAACATGGGAGTGCAATCCTGTTTCGGGTAGAAGCAGAATTTTTTGGGAAGGTCAGCATGGCCGATGATGTCGAACAGACCGGAACGCGCTGCCATGGTCAACCGAGCGAAGTAAGCGCTCCAGACTTCAAAGGGATCGCGCCGGGCCCATTCAGAGAGTTTGGCGGGGTTATCAAGGTCCCATGTTTCTGAAACATAATGAACGGAGCCGATCAGGTAATCCCATTCGTAAAGTCCAGCCAGGTGGCGAATCCAGTCCTCCTGTCCCGGCAGGTAGTCCACTTCCAGGGAAAGAAGAATTTTGAGTTCAGGAAAGGCTTTCTGAGCTTCACGGACTTTTGAGACATACAGATCAAGTTGATCGTAGCGCATCCGCCAATTATCAAAGTCGTCTTTTTGCATCGGGCTATGGTCTGACATGCCGATTTCGGCAAGGCCCAATTCAACGGCGCGCCGGGCATATTCAACAGGTTCACCCACCGCATGACGGCAAAGTGGAGTGTGCATATGATAGTCGGACGGCCAGTTCATCTGCTGAGGCTAACGGGAGAAGGGTGGGTTGGGCAAATCGGAATCAATTTTACAGGTTCCGGCAATTGCGCGAGATTGTGCGACCATGCCGGCGACGGAGCATATCCGCAACAAACTCAATCAGCTGCCGCACAAACCGGGAATTTATTTGATGAAGGACCGGTTTGGAACGGTCATTTACGTGGGGAAAGCCCGGGATTTAAAAAAGAGGGTGTCGCAATATTTTCATCCATCGCGCCGCCATGGCTGGGATTTGAAACTGAGTGCGTTGGTGGATGCAATTCATGACCTGGATATTCATGTTGTCCGCAGCGAACCGGAAGCGCTGCTTCTTGAAGGGAGGCTGATCAAGGAATTTCAGCCGCGTTACAACATTTCCTTCCGGGATGACAAGCGTTTCCTGTTATTGAAAGTAAACCTGAACGATCCGATTCCCCGATTTACATTAACTCGACTGAAGCAGGATGACAGCGCGCGTTATTTCGGGCCGTTTGCCCACTCTGCGGCGCTGAGGAGTACGCTCAGCATGGTGCGGAAGAAATTTAATTTGAGGGGATGCCGGGCTTTCACGCCGACGGACCAGGATTATAAACATTGCCTTTATGGAAACCTGAAATTTTGCACGGCTCCATGCATCGGGAATATTTCACGGGAAGAGTACCTTCTCCAGGTGCGGGCGGCGTGTGATTTTCTGTCGGGGCAAAGTGATGAGATGGAGAAGCAGCTCCAGGAGGAAATGAAAAAGGCTGCGACGGCACTGGATTTTGAAAAAGCGGCGCAGCTTCGGGATGCGCTGCAGGATTTAAAGCGGACAATGATGCGAACTGAAAAGTTCGAGCGGTTGCCGTACAAATTACCACTGGCGATTGACCCGGAGAAGGATGTTGCGGAGTTGGGATCAGTTCTTGGGCTGCCGGGAGCGCCACTCAGAATTGAAGGTTTCGATATTTCGAACATCAGCGGGACGTTTGCGGTTGCCTCAATGGTGAGTTTCAAGGGTGGGCGGCCGGACCGGTCGAATTACAGACGTTTTAAAATGAAGACGGTGGTTGGGCAGGACGATTTTGCGTGCATGGCGGAAACGGTGCGTCGCCGCTACAGCCGCTTGCTCAAGGAAGCGGAGGAAGCCACAGCGGAGGCGGGAATTGAAACCAGGCCGAAATTACCTGATTTGATTTTGATTGATGGTGGAAAAGGGCAGTTAAATGCAGCCTGTGCGGAACTGGCGAAGCTAAAGCTGACTCATGTACCAATCATCGGATTGGCGAAGGAATTTGAGGAAATTTATCGCCCTGGAGAGTCCGAGCCGCTTCGGCTGGAGCATTCGACCGGGGCATTGAAGTTATTGCAACGGGTGCGGGATGAATCGCATCGTTTTGCCAATACTTATAATGCACAGCTACGCATCAAAAAGATCTCAGAAAGCCTGTTGGATGAGTTCCCTGGAATAGGCCAGCAACGGAAAGCGCAATTACTGAAAAAGTTTGGTTCGATTCAACGGCTGCGCACCGCCACACTGGAACAGATCGCGGCAGTGCCCGGCTTTGGAGGGAAGGCAGCAGCTGAGTTGAAAGCGTTCCTGGCGGCCAGAAGCGACCTTGAAACAGGGGAGGAAACTTCCGATACAGAGCCATTGCCTGAACTGGAGCAGGAAGGGCAGTAGGATTGAACTTGTCAGCTGGCTAAGAACTTCCTATAAAGCCAGAGCAGAAAACCTGCAGCAGCAATGCAACCCCTCAAGTTCATCCCGCCGATCGAACAAAAAACCTACGAAGTTCCAGATGATGAGTTGCCGCAATCAGCCATCAATCTGCTGGTGCTTGAAGATGATCCGGACCTGGGGGAGACGTTAAAATTGTTTCTCGAGGAAAATGGTTACAAAGTGACACGGGTGAAAGATGGGGTGGAAGGATTGAAGCAGGTAATGGCTGCCGATTTTGACGCGATCCTTTGCGACTTGATGATGCCCAACCTGCCCGGTGACATGTTTTATCGGGCGGTGGAAAGAACCAAGCCGCACCTGTGCAAACGGTTCATTTTCATTACCGGTCACCAGGGGAATGAGAAGCTGGCGTTATTTATAAAAAGTGTTCGAGCGCTCACTTTATATAAACCATTTTCGATGCAGTTACTTTTAGAAAACATCCAGTTAATCATTTCGAAATCCCGGAAGGGAAGCTAGTTCACGTCGCGGCGCGGCTTTGTCCCTTGACAAATGAACAGCAGCCGAAAAACTCAGCGCCTATGTCAGGAATTACAGAACAGTTCCATGGAGTCTCGGTTTCAACGAAAGCTAACGTCTATTTTGATGGAAAAGTGGTGAGTCATGCGTTGATGTTCCCCGATGGCTCAAAGAAAACCCTGGGACTGATCTTTCCTGGCAGGTTTCATTTCAATACCGGGCAGCCGGAGAAAATGGAAATCGTGGCCGGGTCTTGTTCAGTCAAGCTGGATGGGACTCTCGTGACCTCAACTTACAAGCAGGGGGAGGTATTCGATGTTCCAGGCAACTCCGGTTTTGAAATTGGAGTGGAGACGGGAATTTGCGAGTATATTTGCTCGTTTCTGAAGTAGCTCAAAACTGATCCACCGCCACGACACGGAGCAGTTCCTCGAGGGTGGTGGAACCGTTGGCGACATGCGTCAGCCCTGCATCCCACAGAGGGCGCATCCCTGACTCCACAGCCACTTTCTGCAAGGTGCGGGTTGGTAACTTTTGCAGAATGGCATCCCGGATTGGTTCATCGACGATCAGCATTTCTGTAATTGAGGAACGGCCGAGGAAACCTGTGTTGCTACACTGTTCGCAGCCATCGCCTTTGCGAAAAGAAGCATTCTCGACGAGTTCGGGAGGAAGAATCCGCAAATTGGAAGGTTCAGGTTGGTAAGGCCTGGCGCAATAGGGGCAGTTGTTTCGGATCAAACGTAGGCCCATGACTCCGACAATGCTTGAGGAAAGAAGAAAGGGCTCGATTTCCATGTTGATGAGCCTGGCGAAAACTCCTGCAGTGCTTCCGCTGTGAATGGTGCTGATGACGAGATGGCCGGTCAAACCTGCCTGCACCGCGATGGCGGCGGTTTCAGCGTCCCGAATTTCCCCGATCATAATGACCTGCGGGTCCTGCCGCATCAATGATCTCAGGGCAATGGGATAGCTGAACTCCTTGTTTGGATTGATCTGGGCCTGACTGACCATGGGCAGGTGAAACTCAACCGGATCTTCAACTGTGCTGATACTGATGCTGAGGCCGAAGCGGTTGATCAAATGAGTCAAGGCAGCATAAATCACGGTTGTCTTTCCGGACCCTGTGGGCCCGGTCAGGAGCAACAAACCGCTTGGACGGGAGAGCATGGAAATGAAAGTGCGAAGCGAGGATTGTTCAAAACCCAGCTGGCTTAGGTCAAAGCTTCGTTTGCTTGGATCGAAGATGCGGATAACAATTTTTTCTCCACGAACGGTTGGAAAGACAGAGATGCGAAGTTCGACATTGCCAATCTCCGGACTTGCTGGAACGTGCCCTTCCTGCGGGAGGTCAGTGACGTAATTCACAAGGTTTGCCATGACCTTGAGACGAGCGGCAATTTTGTCCGTCAATTCCAGGGGAGCATGGACCAGTTCGGTCAAAACGCCGTTGAGACGCAGCCTGACCATGAGATGGTCTTCCCATGGTTCAATATGGATGTCACTGGCACCGCATTCGACTGCATCACCCACGATCAGATTGACCAGTTGACCAATTTCTATGGCTGCCAAAGCCCTGCCCTGAACGTATTCCGCTGTTTTTTTCATGAAGTGCCCAAATCCTGGTCCACTGTCGCGATGATCCCAATCTGTAGTCAACCTCAATTTGGCGGGCGATCCGGTTGTTAGCGAGTTAAGGCGTGGAGAGTGTCCATTGTTGCGAGATACAGAACTCCATTGGCGGCAGTAACCGTCGCGCTGATCCCACTGCTCAGTTTGAGTTCGCTGAGAAGCTGCTTTTCTGGTGCGGCAGCAAACACAGCAAATAATCCGCGCCGGGTGCCCAGGTAAACCTTTCCGTCAGCCACATACGGGGATGCCCAGATCTCCCCACCGAGTTCATGGGACCATAATTCCTTTCCATTTTTTCGGTCGAGGCAATAGATCATTCCACCGCAATCAGCGATGAAGACGAGATCCGCTGTCACCGCCGGGGAGGAAAGTACATGCCGGGAAAGAGGAAAGGTCCATGATTCATTGGAAGCGGTGATATCGCCTGAACCGCTGGCAGAGAAGGCCTTGAGCCAGCAATCATTTTTGCCCCACCAAATGTCTCCTCCACCCGCAACGAAGAGTTCACCACGATCAAAAACTGGCATGCCAAAGATATTACTGGGTCCTTCCCTCTTATTTCCGGTGTAGCGATGGACATCGGTTTTTGGCGCAGTGGGATCGATGTCGAATTGCCAGACTTTTTTTAGGGGAGCGGGGGTTGATTGCCCTGGGATTTCTCTATACGGCTCGAAGGCATAGACAATTCCGTTTCCGCCGGCGAAGAACAACAATTCCTTTCCATTCACCGTGGCCATGGATGGGGAGGACCATGTGCAGTGGAAAATATGAGGTGCGATTCCTTCAAATTCCCTCGCGACCAAACGACCTGTGCGTTTATCAAGAACGACCAGGCTTGGGGCATCAGGTGTCCGGATTCTTCGATGAGTGTTGTCCACTCCGGTGCCGCTGTTGAGATAGAGGTAATTACCATGCACCAGAATGGAGCTGTGCGCGCCGTCGTGGGACCAGATGCCTGCTCCTGAAGTCAGGTCGTAAAGCCAAAGGATGTCTCCGTCCAGGCTTCCTGGTTCCATGGCTGGAAAATTGGTGCGGGCCATGTGTTTGCCTTCGAACTGAAAAGTGCCATCATTCCCATTAGCCATTCCTTCGGGATCAAGAGCCACAACTTCCCCCCGGCTGGTCACCGTATAAACAACATTCCCATCGACTGTGGCAGGGGAAGAGATGCCGCTTTTTGGCCAATCGAGGTAGGGATCCTCTTCCCGCTTTGGGACCACCAATTGCCAGAGGAGCGCGCCATCCTTTTCATTCAGGCACATCAGGACACCACGATCCCCCTGGTGTTTTGGATCGCGTGGCTGACCATTGTTGGTGCCGATGTAAACACGGCCATTGGCAATGACAGGGGTTGAGTGAGTTTCAGTTCCCAGCGGAATGCTCCATTTAATGGATCGTCCTGTTTTGGGGTCGAAGCCATCAGGTAGATTGCGTTCGGTGGAAACCATGTTGCGCGACCATGCCGCGCCCCATTGAGGCTGGTCATCGGCAAACAAGCTGAATGCAAGGCAGCCAAGAGGGATGAGTGTTTGCGAAAATTTCGGCATTGAAATGAACTTACTCCGGAGGGGGGCAGGAGGCCATCTCTCGGAGTTTTGTTTTAAGCACCTTGCCGGTGGCGTTGCGTGGCAGGGATTGAAGCAAATGAATTTGACGGGGCGCTTTATAGTCAGCCAGGCGGTCACGAATAAAGGCCAGAAGCGCTTTAGTCTCGAGTTGGATCCCTTCATTGGGAACAACATAAGCAACAGGGTGCTCTCCTTTTCGTGTATCCGGGCAGCCAATGACCGCTGCTTCCCTGACCCCCGGGAATTGATAGATCACTTCCTCCACCTCCCTGGGATAGACGTTGATGCCATTGACCAGGAGCATGTCTTTTTTTCGATCAGTTATGTAATAATATCCGTCGGCATCTCGGTAGCCAATATCGCCGGTCAGAAGCCACCCTCGCCGAAGAGTCTGGGCAGTGGCTTCCGGCTGCTTCCAGTAACCAAGCATGACATTGCCACCACGGACGCAGATTTCGCCAATTTCCCCAGTGGAAAGCATTTTTCCTGCGTCATCCTGGACAGAGACTTCAACATTCGCGATGGGGACTCCGATCGATCCGGCTTTCCAGGGTCCCTGGACAGGGTTCAGAGAAACAACAGGGCTGGCTTCACTCAGGCCGTAGCCTTCGATCAAGGGAAGGTCTGGAAGTTTGCGGTTGAATTCAGCGAGAATTTCCCTCGGTAAGGGGGCAGCCCCGCTGATGCATAGCCGCAAAGGCAGATTGGGCGGCAATGTGGCATTGGCAAACGTCCTGAAGAATTGCGGGATTGAAGGAAGGATTGTCCCGCGATGCTGGATAATTTCGTGGATAATATTTTTTGGCGGATTCAGTGACTTGATAATGATGAGGGAACCGCCCACCAGAGTTGGGAGGAGCATGCCCACCGTGAGCATGAAACTGTGAAACATTGGGAGCAAGACAACGAAGCGATCATGGCTGATGGCGCTGAGCATGATCCGGCAGCTTTCCACGTTATGCAGGAGGTTGCCATGTGAGAGCATGGCGCCTTTTGGGCGGCCGGTGGTGCCTGAGGTGTAAATGATAACTGCCAGATCGTTTTCGCCGGGTGACCGTTCCGGTTGAGGGACCAGGGAAGGATCAATCATCGCGGGAATGTTTGATATTTGGATCGCTTTAAGTCCTGGCCTTTCGTGACATAATTTATCGAACTGTTCCGCGGTCGATGGTTCGGTGACAAGAACAGAGGTCTCCGAATCCCCCAGGATGAACGCCACTTCGTCCGATTTGAGAAAATTATTGATGGGAACAGCAACCGCACCAGAGAGAAAAACGCCAAAGAGGACCGAAACGTACTCAGGACAATTTTTGAGCCAGATACCGACGCGGTCACCAGGACGAACACCGATCTTCTTCAGTTCAGAGGAAACCCATTCTGCCCTGGAACCGACCTGATGGTAATTAAACTGTTCTTCGCCCCAAAAAATCAGCGGTTTGGGGCCATGTTTCTCAACCGCTGTTGCAAATACGATGGCCAGGTTCATGATCAGGAGTTTCCTGATTGAATCTTCATAGCTCCCTCACAGTCAAGCTTCAGCGCGGATAAACCCATCAATCTCAGTGAGAGTGTGGTCTGCCAGTGCCGCACATTCCGCAGGAGCGTGGTGTACCTGTGCATTCAGCGGGAGCGGTCCCGCCAGCTGTGCTGGAGGTAAAAACAGAGAATTTTTTGGTCAGATTTTTTGAGCCGCAGTCCGGGCAGGCGGTTCCCTCCCAGTTAGAGGAGCGAACCAGGATTTCGTTATCCTCGCTGCATGCATTGCAATGAAATTCGTAGATTGGCATAACTTTCTTTTACTTGATCAAAGATGAATCCTCAAGTCGTGATGCCCTGATTGACTCTTTCAAAGCAATCCTCAAAAATCCGGGAGCCTTAAGGCAAGTCTTTAATATTAAGGAGTGGTCTGATGAAATTAAGAATTTTCGCTTTTTGTCTTTGCATGCTTGGCCAGTCGCTTCATGCAGCGGTAGTGACATGGACGAACACAGCAGGAGGAGATTGGTCGAGCGCTGCAAACTGGCAGCCGAACCAGGTTCCGGGAGCGAGTGATACCGCGATTATTACTTCTGGAACAGATTTCACGGTGCAACTGAACAGTAACGTGACGATTTATTCCTTGACCCTCGGGGGCGGCGCAGGTTCGCAAACGTTGCAGCTGGCTGGCACGCTGACTTCTGCAGGGGAGATCACAGTGAGCGCGAATGGAATCCTGAATGTGCAATCAGGAGGATTGTCCGGACTGGTGAGAGTAAACAATGGTGGTGAGATTCATTTTTCCACGACGACCCAGAAGTCGCTTTACAGGACCACTCTCCTCAATGAAGGAACCATCCGATGGCTTGGCGGACCGGTTACGTTGGGGGCGACTCCGACGACGCTGATTACGAACCTTGGATTGTTTGAAATCAGCGCCGATGCGGGGATGTCCATCGGAATCGGCGGGCCTACGCCTCGTGTAGTGAACTTGGGAACGATCAGGAAAATCGCGGGTTCCGGAACCACAACCTTCTCCAATTTTCAATTGCAACAGCTTGGGACCGTGGAGGTGGAAACAGGGTCGCTGGCGCTCAATGGCAGCGACGATTCAATTCTCGGCGGTACGGTTAACGTGGCGCTGGGGGCGGCAATTGATTTGAAAAGTGGCACTTTCCGGGAAGCCGGAGGGGTATTTACCGGGCAGGGTGTGCGACGATTTTCCGGGGGAAATCTGCTTCTTCGAACGAACCTTCTTTCAGGACTTTCACTGGAAAGTGGAACAATTTCAATTGCCAGCACTTTCCAGGCTGCGGGTGAGATCACGAATCTAGTCCTGAATGGCGCCACATTAATTGGAAGCAACAGGGTGAGTGGATTACTGGTCATCAATGAGGGTGGGATTGAAGGAGATGTTACCAATGAGGGGACATTGCGATTTGCTGGTAATGCGAGCAAAACACTTTACCGAACAACCTTGATCAACGAGGGAACGGTGGAATGGCAGGGGGGTGGCATTTTAGTGGGAGCAACCCCTGCAACGATCATTACGAATAAAGGGATTTGGGAGATTACTGGAAACAGCTCAATTTCAGTCGGAATTGGCGGGCCAAACCCGATTTTTGTGAATGAAGGAATCCTTCGGAAATCCGGTGGCACTGGAATTTCCAGTTTCAGCAATATTCACTTTGAAAACAACGGAACGGTGGAAATTGAGATTGGCACGTTTCAGTTGCACGGACAGGAGGATTCCATTTTTGCTGGAACCGTTGATGTATCGGAAGGAGCGAGTTTTGACGCCCGGAGTGGAACTTATATTGGACGAGGAGGTTCTTTTAGCGGAGCAGGAACGAGAGTATTCACTGGAGGCACGTTGCTTCTGGAACAGAATTTTTTGCCTGGGTTGTCATTGACTGGTGGGGATGTGAAGCTTGGGGCCGAATTCCAAAATGGGGGAGCGATCACGAACCTGACTATCAACGGCACGACCCTTGTTGGGACAAATGTGGTTGATGGCGGCTCGCTGGTGTTTTTATCCGGCGGGATTGAAGGGATGCTTACGATTCGCGAAGGGTCGCTGCTTCAGTTTTCAGGCAGCGGCCAGAAAACCTTGTATCGCGCCACCGTGGTGAATGAGGGAACTGTTCGATGGCTTGGAGGGACCGTGTCTGTCGGATCAACCCCCACGACAATCGTGACGAATAGCGGGTTATGGGAAATTCTGGGCAACAATTCTTTCTCCATTGGAATTGGGGGACCCACTCCGAAATTTGTCAATTCAGGTGTGTTGCGCAAAAGTGGCGGCACCGGGCAATCCACTTTTTCCAATATCATGTTTGCAAATACGGGGGCGGTGGAGATTGAGACAGGATCGTTCCATTTGAGCGGAAATGAAAATTCAATCATGGGAGGGACATTCAGCGCTTTGGAGAACAGCACATTCCAAATGTCCAGCGGGACCTACCTTGAAGCGGGTGGGAGCTTTAGCGGTGATGGAACGTTACGAATGACAGGAGGTCTGCTGACGTTGCGGACAAACCTGCTGGAAGGACTTTCATTGCAGGGTGGAGATGTTCAAGTCATTGGCACGTTTCAGGCAGCAGGGATGATTACAAATTTGACGTTGAAGGGGGCCACGCTGATTGGAACAAACCTGGTCGGGGCGGGAATCTTGAATATTTTTTCAGGAGGACTTGAAGGGCAGACAACGGTCCTGCCAGGGGGGGAAATTCGCTTTTCCGGGACGGCCCAGAAAACTCTCTACCGCTCCACATTGATTAACCAGGGCACCATCCGATGGGTTGGAGGACAATTGGCCGTGGGATCAACTCCAGCCACGGTGGTCACCAACATTGGGCTGTGGGAAATTTCTGCGGATAGTAGTTATTCGATTGGAATCGGCGGACCCACCCCGAAGGTAATTAACCTGGGAACCGTGCGAAAGATCGGGGGAGCGGGAATAACGCAGTTTTCAAATATCCAGTTTATCAATGAGGGGAATATCGAAATCCTGAGCGGCACCTTTCAATTTTTGGGGTCCGAAAATTCAGCGCTTGGCGGAAGCATTTCCGTGACGCAGGGAGCGACTTTTCAGCTTTCCAGCGGGACTTTTATTGAGGCGGGTGGAGTTTTCAGCGGCGAAGGAGCTCGTCGATTCACTGGTGGTACACTTCAATTTGTGCAGGATATATTGCCGGGACTTTCGCTGGATGGAGGGAGCATTTTAGTCAGCAGTAATTTCCAGGCAGGAGGCAAAATCACCAACCTGACTTTGAACGGGTCCGCTCTGGCTGGCGTGAACGTGGTTGGGGCCGGAACTTTAACCATCAATGATGGAGGAGTTGATGGACAACTGACCATCGAGACGAACGGTGCGCTGCATTTGGATAGTTCCAATAATAAAACCTTTTACCGCTCAACCTTGATTAATCATGGAATCATCCGGTGGCGGGGAGGAAATTTGTTGGTTGGGTCTACTCCTGCCACGCTGGTTACCAATTTTGGCGTGTGGGAACTTTCCTCCGATAATTCAATTTCCATCGGCATCGGGGGGCCAAATCCGTCCATTGAGAATCATGGCACGATCATTAAAAAAGGGGGCGCTGGAGTTTCAACTTTCTCGAATATAAGGATTCAGAACCAGGGAGTGATTGTGGGGGAAACAGGGACCATTCGCCTGCCAAACAACTTTATCCATTCCGACGGAATTTTGCGTTTGGCCGGGGGAAAAATTGAGTCGCAAGGCAAACTGAATTTTGTTTCCGGCAGGCTGGAAGGGAGTGGGAGTTTTGGTTCGAGCCTGTTCACAGGGGGAATCATCTCACCTGGTGTTAACGGCCCGGGAAAGATCACGTTCGTCTCGGGCCTGGCAGTTGATTCCGGCGTGACAATTGAGATTGATGGAACGGGTGGTGTGGCCGGGAGTGGTTATGACCAACTGGCGGTCACGGGGGGGATGAATGTGACCAATGCCACCCTGCAAATCAATTCCCTCGGGGAGGTGGCGGTTGGAACTCAGTTGGTCATCCTGGAAAATGATCTGAACGATGCTGCCAACGTGAGTTTCAATAGTTATCCCGAAGGGGTGTTGTTCGATGTTGGAACCCAATTATTCCGACTTCGCTATGCGTCTGGAACAGGCAATGACGTGGCCCTTGTGCGCGACGATGGGGGAGTGCGTTTAACTGCGTTGGCTATACTGGAGGATGGATCGTTCAGGTTGCGGGGACTTGGCACCAACTTTGGGACTTATCAGATCTCAGCTTCCACCAATCTGAACCATTGGGTGGAAGTGGGATCGACTGACGCTGATGAAGCAGGAGAATTTTTCTTCGTTGATACAAACGCAGTGCAGTTTCCCTATCGGTTCTACCGGTCGTTCGGACCGGGAGTTTCTACTGGAGAATAAAGACAATCAACGTTTGGCGACTTTGCCATATGCAGCCAATGTTTTTGGCCGCTGCAATTCGTGGAGAACAATGCGTTGAGGATACCCATGGGTCAGCATGGGGGCCTCCCAAGGCTCATGAATTTGATTGCCGGGCAGATCGCGAAGTTCAGGCAACCAGTGGCGTATAAATGTCCCTTCCGGATCACATTTTTTTCCCTGTGTTGTCGGGTTAAAAATTCGGAAGTATGGAGCAGCATCGGTGCCTGTCCCTGCACACCATTGCCAGCCTCCGTTGTTGGCGGCGAGGTCACCATCAACCAGCTGTTTCATGAAATAGCGCTCTCCGGCACGCCAATCGATCAACAAATCCTTCACAAGGAACATGGCAGTGATCATGCGAAGGCGATTGTGCATCCAGCCTGTGGCGTTCATGCAGCGCATAGCCGCATCCACGATGGGATATCCAGTTTGGCCCAGTTGCCAGGCGGTGAAATGTTCCGGGTCGCCTTCCCATGAGATCGTGTCATAGGCGGCCCGGAACGAGCCATGCATTACATGAGGGAAATTGTGAAGGATCTGTTGATAGAATTCCCTCCAGATCAACTCACTGACAAAAGTATCACAGCTTTCCTGTCCCGCCGGGTCTGCATTGCGACGTGCCTTTATCACAGCGTGAAGCACTGTTCTGATGCCAATCGTACCTGCCCGAAAATGAGGAGATAACCGGGAACTTCCATCAAGAGCGGGAAAATCGCGCTTCTGCTTATAGTAAAGAAGGTTTTTGTGAATGAATTGATTCAATAAATCGAGGGCAACGCCTTCTCCTCCCTGCGGTGGCTGCTGATTGAGTGGGTGACCAAATCGGGAAGGATCCGTAACTAAAGGAGCAGAAGTAAGCTGTTCCACAGTTTCGGTTGCTTTTGGCAAGGCTGGAAATGGGAGAGGAAACGTCTTTGCCCGCCAGGCTTTGGAATAAGGAGTGAAGACGGTGTAAGGTTGACCGGATTGATTGAGGATATCCTTTTCCTCCCAGATCACAGCATCCTTGAATTGTTCAAAACCGATTCCAAGACGATTTAGTGCGTTGAAAACCCGGTCATCACGCTGTTGGGCATAAGGTTCATAACGTTTATTGCTGAAAACTGCCTCGGCCCCGATTTCCTTTGCCAGCCGGGGAATTTCCACTTCCGATTTTCCCTCGCGCAACACAAGGGAATAGCCGAGTTTCTTCAGGTTTAAGGAAAGTTCTTCCAATGATTGCAGAAGGAATGCCAATCTTCCCGCACCCACGTCGGGCCCGCTGCGGAGGGCATTTTCGAGGATAAAAACAGGGATGAGTTCACGGGCCTTTTTCCTGGCGTGGAATAAGGCAGTGTTGTCGGTTACCCGCAGGTCACGCCGAAACCAATGGATCACCCGTTGCACCCCGCAAAATTGATCATAGCAGGCGGTTGTTGACCATCTTTCTTTAGAAGGCGGTGATTTGATTTTTCCAAGAAAAACTGCGAAACGCGTTGACGGTGAAAATGCGAGTCCTTACGGTTACTGGCCTTGTTGGCGCAACTTTGAAGTTGCTCTGAGTGATAAGTTGGGTTGAAACGCTTTTCGTAAATGACGACCGCCGCTGCCAAATCGACAAAAGGGTTGGAAGGGATTGTAGCCGCTGAGACGCGGCTAAGTGATGTCAAAGGGGAAATCGGTGAACTGGTCTACGCCGGTTATAACATCGATGAATTGGCGGGCAAGGTGAGCTATGAAGAGGTGGTTTACCTTTTGCATGAAGGCCGGTTACCGAATCAAAGTGAATTAATCGGGTTAAAAAAGGAACTGGCTTCACGAAGAGCGTTGCCAAAGGGAGTTGTTGAACTCATCCGTAGTTTGCCCAGGGAAACCCAGCCAATGCATGCCATTCGCACAGGTATTTCTGCCCTGGGCTGTTTTGATGCAACGGCAGACGATGATTCGCCGGAAGCTTCGCGCGAAAAAGCGATGCGCCTGATCGCGCAGATTCCCATTATCACAGCTTATTTTCATCGGTCCCGGCAGGGCAAGTCGCTGTTGGAGCCGGATCCTTCCCTGGGTGAAGCGGCCAATTTTCTTTACCTCATTGACGGTGAGAAGCCTTCCAAGGAAAAGGAAAGCACCATGGACCTCTGCTATGTGCTGCATGCAGACCATGGAATGAATGCTTCCACTTTCAGTGCGCGAGTCACCATTGCAACCTTAAGTGATTTGTATTCTGCAGTAACGACTGCGATCGGGACTTTAAAAGGTCCCCTGCATGGTGGCGCGAATGAAGGTGTAATCAAGATCCTCCAGGAGATTGGCTCGGTGGAAAAGGTGGATGCTTACATTGCCGACGCCCTGGCCCAGAAGAAAAAAATCATGGGTATCGGTCATCGCGTTTACAAGACACTTGATCCTCGTGCGCCTCATTTAAAGCGCATGGCGCAGGTATTGAGCGCCAAGCTTGGAGAGCCGAAATGGATTCAGATGAGTGAACGGATTGCGGAAATCATGCTGAGAGAGAAGCATTTGAACGCAAACGTCGATTTTTATTCTGCGACTGTTTATTACTCGTTGGGAATTCCCACGGACTTGTTCACGCCGATATTTGCAATCGCCCGGACAGCCGGATGGACAGCACACATTCGCGAGCAATTGAATGACAATCGATTGATCCGTCCGCAAAGTCTTTACACCGGGCCAACAGGCTTGAAAGTCACACCACTGGAACAACGGTAAACCTGAAGCAAGGAGAAGCGGCGAAGCTGCGTCAGTTTTCGAGATGAATATACACGAATACCAGGCCAAGGAATTACTCGCACAGTACGGGGTGTCAGTGCCCGAAGGAAAAGTTGTAACGACGCCTGAAGAGGCGCGCGCGGAAGCGGCACGTTTGCTTTCCAAGACCGGTATGGTCGTCGTCAAATCACAAATCCATGCAGGTGGCCGTGGAAAAGGAACTTTCAAGAGTGGTTTTCAAGGTGGGGTCAAGCTTTGCAAAACAGCGGATGATGCTGCTGAAAAAGCGAAGGCGATGCTTGGCCAGGTCCTAGTGACGAAGCAAACGGGACCGGATGGACGACAGGTGAACAAGCTGCTCGTGGCCGAGGCTCCACCGATCAAAAAGGAATTTTACGCCGCAGTGTTGCTTGACCGGGGGACTTCCAGACCGTTGTTGATGGCCAGCGCTGAAGGTGGAGTGGATATTGAGGAGGTTGCTGAAAAATCGCCCGAAAAAATCATCAAGGAGTCAATTGATCCTGCCGTGGGAATGTTTCCCTACCAGGCGAGAAAAGTTGCAACGATGCTCGGTTTACGCGGGGATCTGATCAACCAGGCGACCAAATTGTTTCTCGCGCTCTATAAGACCTGGTGGGAATCAGATGCGGCGATGGTGGAGATCAACCCTTTGGCCATTGTGGAAAAAGAGGGAAAAGAAGTTTTATCCGCAGTGGATGCCAAGATGAGCCTGGATGATAATGCGCTTTACCGCCACAGCCAGATTCTGGCCATGCGCGATCTTGGAGAGGAAGCGCCGCTTGAAATCGAGGCAAGCAAATTCAGCCTCAATTATATCAAGCTGGATGGAAGCATTGCGTGCCTGGTGAATGGGGCGGGGCTGGCAATGGC
>JANRLX010000009.1:0-37801 GCA_033762115.1 Verrucomicrobiota bacterium | reverse complement strand
TGAAATAGGAAACCATGCATTTTCTCTGACCACACCATCGTAGCCGAAGAAAACATCGAACTGCATGGCGGCTTTGCTCCCGGGCAGGTGAGCGCAAAGGAGAGCCAGTAAAATCCAGAGGCGCCAACTCTGCCATGCCTTTACCATAAATAAATGTGATGCACAGATAAATGATTGACCTACGCGAGAGTAATGAGGATGTCCCTGGAATCAAACGCTAAATCATGCCACTCAGAGAGTTGTCCTGTCTTGTTCAATGCTTCTTTGACAAACCCCGGATAAAACCGTTTCAAGTTTTTAATCCAGTGGCCGAATCACTTCAGCCAGGAAATTGGCCAGCCTTTGACGCACATCCTCTTCTTTTTCCAGTCCAGAGATAAACACCTCAATAATTTGCTGGGCAAAGTAGCCTTTTTTCCCCTCGAGGACTCTGGTCATCATGCTGCGGCGTGTCCCCACCTCCATTGAAAGCGGGTTTCCTCCGGAACTGACCTCTTCACTAAGACCGTAAAAAACATAAATTGGACGACCCGATTGGCGGAATAAATAGAGACGTCCCGGAATCTGCTGGCCATCAATGGAAAACGATAGAAATCCTAAATCCTTTTCCAGCTTTCTTCCGGCGGACGGAAAACAAATGTCTGGCTTATGATATTTGATCCCTTTTATGGAGGGGTTTTCATCCTCCCAGCGAAATGAGAACATAGACCATTTCGTCCCATCTGATTCCAACCATTCCATTCCCTTGCCGGAATCAAACCCAAGCGTTTCCTTGATCGGTTCGGTAATGATGATCTCACGAAGTGAATCCTTTCCTTCCGGCCAGTTCACTTTCCAAAGCTGGTTTCGATCAAACCTGGTTTCATTCCAGGCATACCAGCCTCGAGTTCCAAATTCAGCAACCGCGTACCAAATGAGCAGTCCTGTCAGGGCATACTGCGGAATAAATCGAGCGGGGAAGCCTTTTGTGACACTCTCTTTCTTTGGAATTCGTCCAGCGAGCAGGACAGTAAAAATAAACAATCCGAGGACTGTACCGCCGAAAATCATCAGGCCTGCGGGATCATGCCATTGTCCCATTGCCTTGACCCCTTCACGGGCCGCAATCCACGACAGGACCCATGCTCTGACGATATTCAGGATAAAAGCGAGGAACACTCCAAGGGCCAGTAACAGCGCCCGTCTTTTCCAGGTAAAACGGTAAATCTCCCCCAGGAACAGCGCTCCCATCAAAGTGGCTTGCAAAGAGCGGATGCCGCTGCAAGCCTCATCGATTCCCACCAAACCACTGCTGATTTCGATAAGATTTCCTTGTCGGAACGCAGGCACCTGGCACCAGAGCAAGCCTTCCACGGTACAACTGGCAACTGCGACCATTAAGCCGTTGATGATTTTTTCTTCTGCGGGACGAGACCAGGGAACAGCCACCGCAATGAAAGCGATGGGAAAGATGAAATGCCGTACCCATGGCTTGCCTCCCATGTAGTAGACAGCGGCCAATGACAAACCCACCACCTCAATGGTCAAAGCCCAGCTGACCATCCGCCAATCCGGGTTCGCCTCCTGGATCAGGCGGGTTGGCAAATATCCCAAGGCGAGCAACGCGACAGAAATGCGCAAGGCCGTCCCTTTGGCTCTTGGAGGTTGCGGTTCTGGACGGCTTTGCCATCTTCGATAGAGCAGGTAAAGTGTCAGTAAAGGGACGCTCCAACCGTAGCTGTATTGTGGATAAGCTTTCCAATCACTGCTAAGTTGCAGAACCAGAACGGCCCACAAACCCAGGAACAGGGCTGCGGTCATGTAAACTTGCCGTCCTGACGATAGAACCATATATCAGTTAATCGGATGAATTCGAATGCAAAATGAGTTAAGCTCAGCCACCCGAATGCAGGATGATAATAATCCTGAACTGAAACGGCGCAAATATATACTCCTGGGGAGCTTCATTGCGGCGATCCTCTTGATTGTTGCCTTTGCTCTGCTTGTTTATCCACATCTCCGGACCACATTCCTCCTGAAGTCTGCTCGCAATTATATTGAGAAACGGGATTACAGAAACGCCACCCTTTGCCTTCGACAAATTTTGGAGGAGAATCCCAGAAACGTCGATGCTTCGAATTTGATGGCGGATCTGGCTGATTTGACGCAATCCCCCTATGCCTTGATTTGGCGTCAAAGGCTGGTCCAGCTCGAGCCACGTTTTTTAAAGCATCGAATTAATTGGATTCAAACCGCGCTCCAACAAGGGGATATTTCATTGGCTGCGGATGGTCTGGCTTCCATTGACGAGGAGGGCCGTCGCACTGCCGCCTACCACCATCTCGCTGCTTCGATTGCAATCGCCCGCAACCAGATGTTCAAAGCGGAATATCATGCAAGCCAGGCTTTAAATCTCGAACCCAGGAACGATGCCTATCAGTATAACCTTGCTTTAATCCATATTCACTCAAAACGGGACCAGGACCGTGAAAAGGCGCGGCAAACTCTGGACCGGTTGCTGAACAATTCCAGCTTCAGGCCCGGTGCGCTCAGGGCCTTGATTTCCGCTGAAATTAATCGTGGTGATTTTCAGCAGGCGCTCGCCTATTCCGCTGAACTTTCCAGCGAACGTGAGTGCAGGTTTACAGACCGAATACAAAACCTCGCACTTCTGAGGAAAGCAGACAGGCCCGAAGCCGCAACGCGCCTTAAGGAATTACAGAATGAATGCGGGACTGACCCCGAACTCACTTTGACATTGTCAAAATGGATGCTGGACCAGGGTCTTTACCGGGAGGTCCTTCAATGGCTTGAACCACAGCCGGATGAATTCAGAACCACTCCTCAAATTCGTTTTGTATTGGGTAGTGCGTATGCGGCCGGGGCTGATTGGGTTGCCATGACCAAATTTTTGGATGACTCTGATTGGGAAAAAATGGAGTTCCTGCGGCAGGCGTTCCTTGCTCGTATGGCTCGTGAAAAGGGTGTTGTGGACGATTTCAAGATACATTGGGAAAAAGCCATTGTTGCTGCTGCCGAAAATCCGAAAACCACCACACTCCTCGCCCAGATAAGTGCGGCCTGGAACTGGGAAACTGAACGGGAGGAACTGCTCTGGACAATTGCTTCCGCGGAAACGAACAACCGTTGGGCTCTGGATGCGCTTTACGCACAATATCTTGCCCTCGAACAAACGGAAAATTTGTTTCGGGTGACTCTTCGGGTATTGGAAATCGACCCGTCAGATATCCTGGCAAAAAATAATTTTGCGATCCTTGCATTACTTCAAAATGTTCGGTTGGAGGAGGCTTATGCAGCAGCTTTGGAGGTTTATAAGCGAAATCCAAAAAATCCGATTGTTTTATCCACTTACGCCTATGCTCTCCTCCACCAGGGACGAACTCAGGCGGCATTGAATGTTTTTAAAGGAATGTCTCAGGACGAACTCAAGGACCCTGGAATTTCCACCTACTATGGCCTGGTGCTGCTCGCCAACAATAACCCAAAAGAGGCGCGTGATTACCTTGAGGCAGCGAAATCAGCAAGGCTCCTTCCAGAGGAAAAGCGACTGGTAACCCAGGCATTAACCCGAATCAATGCGCTTAATACTTCCCTGAACTGAAGGGGAAGTTGACAGCATTTCTTCAGCTTGCGATATCTCCCAAGTGGCGCGTCTTGACCTGACTTTTCCGTCCGAACTGCCGCAAGTCCGTGCAGTGGCCGAAGAGGTTAAAGCTTTTCTGTCACGCCAGCAGGTTCCCAAAAGGATCATTCAAGAATGTGAGCTGGCGTTAGTGGAAGCCTGCAATAATGCTGTGGTGCATCGGATTTCTCGCAATTCACCCGAGGTCAACGTCGAAGTCGTGTGCTCCGAAACTTTGGTGGAGGTCAGGGTATTGGATTTCAATACCCCGATTCCATGGCCGGAGGAATTTAAACTTCCGCCAATCGATGCGGAGACTGGACGCGGGCTTTTTATGATCCATTCTTTAGTCAACGAACTCAGCTATGAGCGCAAGGAAGGTCGCAACTGCCTCCGATTTATGAAGCGGCTCGTATAAGGTTCTGTGGTTTTGCCTTGAGCGGTCAAGGGGTAACTTCTATTCTCAAATGAAGTTCACCGTTACGTACGCATGATCTCAAAATCTCGCTTCTCGCTCTTCTTTGCTCTGTTGATTACAACCTCGACACTCATTGCTCAAACTCCAGAGTGGATTTGGCACTCAAAAACCGAAGCTGAGGGTGATATAGCGCTGCTCCGACGCACATTCGTGATCAAACAGGCTGTCACCCGCGCTGAGCTTGCTTACGCAGCTGATAATTCCGCAGTGGCATTCTTGAACGGAACGCAGATTGGGGAGAACAAAGCCTGGAACGACCCGAGTGGGATAAATATTCGCCAAAAAATCCGCGAAGGTGAAAATCTGCTGGCTTTTCGTGCCCGAAACGAAGGAGGTCCAGGAGCTTTGATCGCGCGGCTGCGTTTAACTTACGCTGACGGAACGCAGGAAACCATCGCAACGGATAGTTCATGGAAAGCCCTCAAAGGAGATCAATCCGGGTTTGAAAAATCTGATTTCAATGCGTCTCAATGGAACAGCGCTGTGAGCCTTGGAAAAATTGGAATTAAGCCTTGGGGAGACATTTTTGCACCAAAAACAGCAACTCCTGCCGAATCAATCACCACATTGCCCGGTTTTAAGGTAGAATTGGTGCGTTCATCACAGAATGAGGGTTCCTGGGTTGCCATGACAATTGACGCAAAAGGTCGGTTGATTATTTCTCCTCAGGAAGGTCGTGGCAATTTGCTTCGGGTTTCCCTGGATTCCGCTGGGCAGGTGAAAACAGTCGAAATTCTTGATCAGCTTCCACTTGGCGGAGCGATGGGCTTATTGTGGGCTTTTGACAGCCTTTATGTAAGTGGCGCGGGGCCGGAAGGGCTCGGCCTTTATCGAGTATTCGATGAAAATGGTGACGACAAACTGGATAAAGTTTCACTTTTGAAGAAATTTGATGGCGCGGGGGGAGAGCATGGTTCCCATGCCCTGGTGATGGGGCCTGATAAAATGCTCTACTATATACACGGGAATTTTGTGCATGTTCCAGGTGATCTCGCCGCCTCGTCACCACATCGCAATTACGCCGAGGACCAACTGCTTCCAAGGGCTGAAGATGGGAATGGATTTGGCGTGGGAATCAAGCCCCCTGGCGGTTTCATTCTTCGCACTGATCCTGACGGAAAGCATTGGGAGATGGTGGCCGGTGGAATGCGAAATGCCTATGATTTCGATTTCAACCAGGATGGAGAGATGTTCACCTATGATAGTGATATGGAATGGGACTGGGGCATGCCCTGGTATCGCCAGACTCGTATTTATCATTTGGTTTCTGGAGGAGATTACGGTTTTCGAGAGGGAACGGCAAAATTTCCAACCTGGTACCAGGATGCCCTTCCGCCTGTCATTGAAATGGGGATCGGTTCTCCTACAGGTGTGAAATTTGGGACTGGAGCCAAATTCCCCGAAAAATATCAGCGCGCCCTCTTTGCGATGGAATGGACTTATGGACGCATTTTTGCAATCCACCTTGATTCCAAAGGAGCGACTTACAGCGGCAGCATGGAAACTTTCATTAAAGGAAAACCGCTTAATGTCACCGATATGGAGGTGGGGCATGACGGCGCCCTTTACTTCATGACTGGTGGACGAGGAACTCAGTCAGGGCTTTACCGGGTCAGTTATGTCGGAAATGAAAAGACCGGGGTGGCTTCCAAAACTGCTTCTGATGAACACGCGGAAGCCCGTGCCTTGCGCAAAAAGCTCGAGAGCTTCCATGGCAAAAAAGATCCTGCTGCAATTGATTATGCATGGCCGCACCTTCGCAGCAAAGATCGCTGGATTCGATATGCGGCACGAATCGCCATTGAAAGTCAGGACGTTTCGCTTTGGAAAAACAAAGCGCTGGAAGAGGAGAACCCTTATGCCTTGATCACTTTGATGACAGCCCTTGCTCGCAATGGGGAACCGCAGGACTTACCGGCACTAGCCGAACGTCTTGGCACTCCATCGTATCCCGATCTGCCGATCGAGCAAAGTCTTGAAAGCCTGAGAGCGCTGAGCCTTGCTTTCATTCGATTGGGATCTCCGGATGCGAGTTTGAGGGAAGGAATTCTGAATGTCCTGAATCCAATTTATCCATCTACAAGCGCCGAACTGAATCGTGAGCTGGTTCAGGTAATGATTTATTTAAAAGCTCCCGGCGTTATTGAAAAAACGCTGAATCTGATCAGGCACGCTCCTACTTTCGAAGAGCAGGTCAGTTATGTGTTTCACCTTCGTCATCTGAAAGAAGGCTGGACCATGGATCAACGCCGAGAATATTTCTCTTGGTTCCAGAAAGACCATTCCCAGGCCAGGCATCCTGAGTCTCTCGTTTCCGCCTTTATCGAGGCTGGACGAGATTACGGAAATGGGGCGAGTTTTCCCAAGTTTCTGCAGAATATGCGCAAGGATGCCGTGGCTGCATTGAGTGACAATGAGCGGGCTGAGCTTGCCGGTTTGATAACAGGTGATGCAGCCAAACCCGTTACCAAAGCAAAGGAACGAGCTTTCGTAAAAGAATGGAAGGTGGATGATCTTGTTCCTCAATTGGACAAAGTGGGTTCCGGGCGCTCTTACGATCGCGGTCGCGAAGCATTCGTTGCAGCTCAATGCCTGAGCTGTCATCGCTTTGGCAATGAAGGAGGCGCTGTTGGTCCGGATATTACAGCGGTATCAAGCCGCTTCACCCGCCGGGACCTCCTTGAATCCATCGTTGAACCATCAAAAGTCGTTTCAGAGCAATATCAGGACACCAGGTTTTTTCTGAAAAACGATGAAGAGGTCACCGGTCGAGTCCTCGAAGAAAATGAAACACGATTGATCGTCATGGTGAACGCCTTGGCGAATGTTCGTGCCGAGGTCAAAAAATCTGAAATCCAGAAAAAAGAACCGGCAAAGCTCTCAAGCATGCCCGAAGGGTTGGTCAATGTCCTGTCCGCTGAAGAAATTTTGGATATGTTGGCTTTCATCGAAGCAGCTGGGAAAAAGGATTCTCCTCATTTTTAAAAATAGTTGGGAGCGGACCTCAAGCTGCGGCAGGGAACACTGCCGCAGCTTACCCTGTTATCGAGCGGCGCTGCTATTCACCCTGGCAATCTGCTCATTTAATGTCCAAAAATCGTAAAGGATACCGATTCCAAAAAGGCCTAATGTAAGCAGCCAGAGAATACCTGTACCTATTTTTCCCAGGTAAAATCGGTGTGCTCCCAAAAGGCCCAAAAAGGTGAGGAGTAACCAGGTAACAGAGTAATCACGGCTACCTTCCACATACTTTCGGTCAGCACTCCGGTCCATTGAGGGAATGAGAAACAAATCGACAATCCAGCCAATCAGGCAGAGCCCTCCAGTAAAGAGCCAGATTGTCCCGGTGATCGGTCTCCCATAATAAAACCGGTGAGAACCGGTGAAACCAAAAATCCAAAGAAGATACCCAAGTCCCTTGCTGTGTGTATTCTTTCCATTCATAAGAGCTATTGTCTCTGTTTCTGAATTTGCTGCTATTACAACCCACAGCCTATTTTATAAGTTACAAACTTTGCGTGATCAATTTTAACTGGAAATGTCCAAGCTTGGTGATACAGCAGTATCGTGAGTTGGGACGCCTTGAATGACACGCTTTCTCCAATTGCTATTCGGATTCCTGTTAATGGCTACTTCCTGCGTGCTGATTGCGTATGTGGCATTCCGCTGTTTAAAAAAATCCGAAGATCCCTTACGGATCATTTGGAAATGGGTGATTACAGCAATCCTGGCCGGTTTTTGTCTTTATACCGCTGCTACTTCTGGATTGGACGACATGGGTTCTGCTTTTATCGTCCCGATCACAGCGGCAGTGTGCGGTCTTATCATGGGAATACTCTGGGCTCCGCATCTTGGTGCCGCACTCAGCACCCTTTTTACCGGGCTTTATGATGGGGGTAGTGTCGAGCCTGAAGCTCGGCCTTACTATTCCATTGCGGAATCCAAGCGGAAACAGGGGCTTTACACCGAATCCATTGCTTTAATTCGCGAGCAACTGCTCCGTTTTCCGGAAGATTTTCAAGGTTGGATGACTATCGCTGAAATACAGGCTGAAAATTTGAATGATGTCTTCAGTGCGCAGGAAACAATTGAACGAATTTTACGTCATCCCGAGCACGCTCCAAAAAATATTGCCTACGCATTGAGCCGATCTGCTGACTGGCATTTAAAGTTTAGCCAGGACAGGGCTGCGGCAAAAATGGCCCTCGAACGAATTGGTGAACTGCTTCCCAACTCGGAACAATCCCAATTGGCTGCACAACGCCTTGCCCACCTGGGCACCGAAGAGTTCATTCTGGAAAAAAATCAGCCTAGAAAAATTACGGTGACCAGACATGAAGAGAACCTGGGATTGTTGGGAAAAACTATTCCACCTCCTCCAACGGAGAACCCTGAGGACATTGCGCGGCAGCTTGTTGACCATCTGCGGGAGCACCCATTGGATAATGAAGCAAGAGAACAGCTGGCTCGAATTTATGTGGATCATTATGGCCGTCTGGAACTGGCCCTGGATCAGATAGAGCAACTTATTTCCGTGCCGCACCAGCAACCAAAGCATGTGGTCGGCTGGCTCAACCTGATCGCTGATTTTCACATTAAAATGGAGGGGAACGTTCCAAAAGCCAGGGCAGCACTTGAACGGATCATCGAAAAATACCCCAGGTCTGCGGCTGCTTCGAATGCTGAAAAACGAATTGCCAGCCTGGGGCGAGAGGTGAAACCCAAAAAAACGAGCCAGGCTATTCAGCTTGGCTCGTATCCAAAAAATATCGGTTTGAACTCCGGATCAGCGCAACCGTAAAGCGATCTGTTTATCAATTTCCGCAGCGAGATCGACATCCGCAGCCCGGTTCTTTTTTCGTGCCTGAACCACCACGCGGGCAATCTTTGGTTCTACTTCGTCCACCGAAATCCAGACCGTGCGCGTATCAATTTTCGCTTCCAGCGTTTTGCTGATGGTATTTTCGCCGTAGAGAGTACCGTTGAATTTTAGCACTTCCTTGGCAGCGGCAAAGATCTGGTCCACTGGCCTTTCATAGCGGCTTTCGATCTGGTCCTTGGCAAAGGGGACCCCGATCTTTGTTCGGCCATCCGCAGTATTAAAACAGCCGGTCGAGACGCCTGCCAGGGCAACAGCGGCAAGCAACCCAATCAAATTTTTCTTCATCGGTCCCCATGCAATCAAAATCCTCCTTACCGTCAAGCATTTAACAACCGCTTGAAGATGAAAGAAATTAGGGCAAACTAATGAAATGTCGCCCGTCCGCTCCCGTGTTTGTGCCTGGTTGCTGATATTTATTGGGTTTGCAGGAATTATCGCGGCGCCTTCAGTGGCTTCTTATTCCAGTAAAGGCTCTCGCCTTTTCCAATTGCAAACGGTCAAGCCCCGGTCCTCTGTCTCGCTTGTTACCACCACTGAGGTTACCCTCCCCGGGGCTGATATGCCAAGGGGTCATCTGGTCATGTCCGGGTGCATTGCTGCCTCATTACTCGGAATTTTTATCGGGACCTGGTGGCTGGCACGGAGTTCCCGCTGTTAACCTGAAATCGGGCAAACAATTCGCCTTTTCGTATCTGCCATTTCAAAGGCAAAAGTGGAATGGCTTTTTCGAGCGAATGAATTCCAGTCCCATCAGCTAGGGTGGGAGCCTTCCTTCCACCAATCAGGACAGGCGCAATTGTCAGATAAAGCTCATTAACCAGCCCATGCCGAAATAGTTCAGCATTCAACCCACCTCCTCCTTCACAGAGAAGATGCTTCACCTGATGCTTTCGATAAAGCCAATCCAATGCTTTTAGCCAATCGACCGTTTTTTCCCCAAAAACAGCAATTTCATCAACGACAGATTTGAGTGCCTTTAACCTGATTGCGGGCGCTTTGGCAGTGGTCAGCAGAAGGATCGGCAGTGAACGATCCTTAAAAATATCCGCCCTGGAATTCAGACTGCCACTTCCGGAAACCAGAATGCGCAGGTGTTCGGGGCGGAGTTTGTTTTTTTTACGGAGCGCTGCATATTTTTTACCGCCGATTCCCATGGTGACGTTGCTTGATTCTGCCGTTCGAGCTCCGGCCATGACAGCATCTGCTTGCGCCCTGAGCTGAAAAAGCAGGTGATGGTCGTAAGTAGAGGTAAACGGCGTAAATTGACGATTATCGGGCGCAAGCTTTCCATCCGCTGAAATCGCGCAATTAATAGTAATTCTGGGGCGTGGAGAATCTTCGTTCAATTCTGTTAGAGGCTAAAGCCTTATGAGCGAGAAATCATCCCCGGAATTCATCTGAAACGCAACTTCTCTTGAGTTCATTATTCCAAAGGAATGGTTCGATTTTGCTTTTGCGTTTACTTAAGGCAGATCACAAACTGTTTAACCAATGAAATCGTATCGCCTGAATCGTCTGTTTAACGCGAGGTCAAATCGTTGCTTTGATGTGGCCGTCGATCACGGTTTTTTTAATGAGCGCGCTTTTCTGCAGGGAATCGAGAATCTGGAAGTATCCATCAAAACGCTTGTTGCCGCAGCTCCCGATGCGATTCAATTGACAGTAGGGCAGTCTCATTACCTGCAATCCATTCGTGGCAAGGACAAACCTGCGCTGGTCCTTCGAACAGATGTGGCGAATGTTTATGGGAGCACGCTTCCACGTTCTCTCTTCAGCCGCATGATTGAACAACCCGTGGAGCAGGCGTTGCGGCTGGACGCTTCCTGTGTCGTTGTCAACCTGTTCCGGATTCCGGAACAGCCGGAAGTGGCAGACCAGTGCATACAAAATATCTTAAAAATAAAACCGGAATGCGATCGATACGGAATGCCATTAATGGTTGAACCGCTCGTCTTCCGCCCAAACCAGCAAAGTGGCGGTTACATGGTTGATGGCGATCTGGAAAAAATCCTTCCCCTCGTCAGGCAAGCTGTGGAACTTGGTGCGGATATCATCAAGGCTGATCCTACAGATGATGTCGGGGTGTACAATAAAGTCATTGAGATTGCAGGGAGTATCCCTGTCCTGGTCCGAGGTGGTGGTAAAGCTGCGGACAAGGAAATTCTGGAGCGAACCGAAAAGCTGATTGCTCAGGGAGCTTCAGGCATTGTTTATGGCAGGAATATCATTCAGCATTCCGACCCGGCGGGCATGACACGAGCTTTGATGTCCATCGTTCATGATGGGGCTACTGCAGAAGTGGCTGCGAAGTGGATTAAAAAATGAAATCTGTGCGACCATGAAACGAGTTTACCTGGACCACCAGGCCGGGACTGTGGTGCTTCCGGAAGTGCTCGAATTCATGGAACCGTTTTTCCGGACCGAAATTGGAGTTCCCAGTTCCCTTCACAGTTACGGGTTGAGAAATCGTGAAGCGGTTGAATTGGCTCGGCAGCATTGTGCGACACTGGTGGGAGCGGAGGCGTCTGAAGAAATCATTTTTACCTCAAGTGGAACTGAGTCGGTTAATCTGGCCATCAAAGGTTTTGCCCTTGCGAATCGTCATCGAGGGCGCCATTTCATTTCTTCTTATATTGAGCATCCGTCCCTCGTTGAGTCTCTTCACTTTCTGGAGCGGGAAGGTTTTGAGGTAACCTGGATCGGCGCGGATAATTCCGGGTTACTGAAGCTTGATGAATTGAAAAGCAGCGTCAGGAAAGAAACATTACTGGTTTGCACACATCTTTCCAATTTCGAGGTGGGCACGATTCAGGACGTTAAAGAAATCGCTGGTATATGTCGGAACACCGATACGGCGCTTTTTCTGGATGCGAATTTTGCCGCGGGTTGGATGGCTATCGAGGTCGAGGACACAGGGATCGATCTGCTCTCATTTTCACCACATCGTTTTTATGGGCCGAAAGGTGTGGGAGTTCTCTATAAACGAAGGAACGTTCGCCTGCAGCCGCTCATTCATGGTGGCTCTCAAGAGCAGGGTAAACGTGCCGGAACAATGAACGTTCCTGCAATTGTGGGCGCTGGAAAAGCCGCTGAAATCGCTTTGACCCAAATGGCTGATCGGAGCAGGCACTTGTACAACCTGCAAAAACTACTCCTTGAAAGAATATCTGAAATTCCGCATCTCAAACTCAATGGCCCTGAGCCTGGCCCCTTAAGAAATCCTTGGAATATCAATCTGAGCGCAGCCTTTACTGAAGGAGAAGGAGTGGCTTTGTTCATGGACATGCGCGGGGTGGCTTTAGCCAGCAGTTCAGCCTGTTTTGTGGATCAATTAAAAATATCACCTGTCTTAACAGCCATGGGTGTTGCTCCTGATACTGCCAAGGGCACCATCATTTTTACCCTGGGTCAGGAGAACACCGTTTCTGAAATTGAGTATGCAGCAGACCAACTCAAGCTTGCGGTTGATCGATTGCGAAGCATGTCTCCGGAATGGGCAGTTTTGCAGAACTCCACGTAAGTAAAAAAATAACGGCTTTCGTTTCAGAAAGCCGTTAACCAAGTTCAATCGTTCAATCAACAATCAACATACCGCCTGCTCCGAAACGGATTTTGCTCTTACGCTCGTCCTGAACAATTTCCACTTCATAAACACGCACTCCGTTTTCTTCAATAACCTGTATTCCTTCCACCGTCGTTGTGCCTCCCAGATTTTTGATCGACCTTTGCACAGCTTCAGGGATTTGGCTTATATCAACATTGGAACCTGTTTCTGCTGAAGCGGGTGCTCCTGCGGAATCAGCCGCACCGGAATTGGCCATACTCATGACGAGTCCGTCAGAGGCCACACTAACCATCTTTTCCTCTCCATTCTCCGTGAACAGCACATCATAGATTACCTGACCGCCTTTCGTTCTCTTCTCAATCGTTTTAATTGTGGCTGATTGGGCTTGGGCCTGAATTGTTTCCTGTGCTGCCATTGGTAAATCGATCAATCGCAATCCCGTTGCTGTATCGGAAACAGCGGCTGCAATTACAGGTGACACTACGTTTGTCAGGAGTCTTTGAACGGTGCCATCCTTGGCAATTACGAGGCGGTTGCGCCTGAAATCATCACGAAACTCCACTTCATACACCGTTTCGTTGTTCCGGTTCGTTAAGGTCACGGAATAAATTTCGTTCTGCCCAGCATGAGCCCGGATAGCACGCCGAATTGCTTCCGGCGCATTGGACATAGTCACTTGATTGGTTTCGAGGGGAGGAGTGGAACCGACAATGATTATGGGGGTATTTCGGCTGTCCTTCATAATCGTTCCCTCGTCAGAAATCCTCAGGTCAACTGGCTCATCGTCGCTTCTAAAAATCACCCGGTAAGACTCACCTTCAGATGAGGTTTCGCGACTGACAAAAGTGACTTCAGCAAAGCCAGCCTCGTTTCGAATAGCGCGTTGAACTGCCTCTGGCAATTCATCAAAGGTAATGCGTGTGCTGGTGGAATTGGTAGCGGCAGGCTGACTGGTTACCCGGGCTGCTGTTGCAGCCACCTGCATGGCAGGATTAGGAATCAGACCACCGTTTGCAGCAAATCTGATCTCCATCGGTTGACCATTCTGCATAATAGTCGCCCGATAGACCGGGCCGGCAGGTGTTTGCTCTAGGGTGAGGTTACTAATTGAGTTTGTGCCAATCTGCGTTCTCATTGACGCTTGGACTGGCAAAGGAAGCTGCTCATACACCAGGGGAGTCAACACTGTACCTGCGGCAATTCCACTATTGTTGTTCAGCGCTGTTCCATTGATTTGAGGAACGGGAGACGTTCCTGATGCTGTGACGTTGGCAGCCACACCGACTGTGGGAACTCCCTGGCTTAAAATGACTCCATTTTCGGCCATTTGAAATTCAGTAACCTGTCCGTTGTTGGAGACATTCGCCCGGTAAACCACACCATTTGGCGTGACTTCCCGTTGAATATTTCCGAGCTGCCCGCCATTAAGTTGGGAACGCAAACTGTTTTGGACTGTGACAGGCAAGGCTGTAAATGGCACCAGATCCGTTTGCGCAGCCTGAGCTGTGGAATCAACTAAAGCACCCGTTTGGGTGGAACTCGTCCGAAAGCCGGTAGTTGGCTGGCCGGTGACAGGAGAATTCAAATTACCCTGAGTTCCCACTGAAGGGGGAGTCGCAGCCTGGCCTGTGCCTGCGGCTGCGGCTCCATTTTGGACCGCTGGCAGGGTAGATTGTCCCGTTTGAGCTGCCTGCTGATTTTGAAATTGATTCTGTTGATTTTGTTGCTGCTGCAATGTGCCCTGCTGAACTGCAGTGGGATTGATTGCATTTCCCTGGACACTCACTCCTTGATTTTGGCTCTGCAATCCTCCCTGTGCTGCGGTGCTTCCTACAGATGTCCCTGTTCCTGCTGAAGAGGAGGCACCCCCCGCGGTTCCTCCTCCTGCCGCACCCCCGCCACCGCCCGATTGACCAGATGTTAAAACCGTGCTTGCACAAAGCCCTGCTAATAGACACGCCCTCACCTTGTTTTTCATGAATCAATCAACCATTCGGTTTGATCGTTGCCAATGCAGGCTTCACCTGATTGTCATGTCGGAGTCATTGCAAGAGCCTGATAAGGTAATAATTGAGAGGATCGTTGCCGGATGCTTTTCCAATTGCGTCGTTCTTTGCGTTTCTTATTTTGAGGGAATGCCGATATATGAGTTTGCCTGTCCCAGGTGCCGAAAAATTTACAGTTTTCTTTCGAAACGGGTGCAGCCAGATCATCTCCCGACCTGTCCGAAATGTGGAAACAAAAAAATGGTCAAGGAAGTGAGTCGCTTTGCAATGGTCAAACGGGTGGCGGAACCTTCCGCAAATATTCAAGGGGAGGGCGAAGATCCATCGCCCATGCCGGACTTTGACAATCCGCATGTCGCAAAAGTCATGGGTGAAATGGAGAGGGACATGGAACACCTTGATGAAAACAATCCAAGGCACATGGCTCACATGATGAAAAAAATGAAAGAGATCATGCCCCCCGGATCAATGCCCAAAGAATTGGATGTTGCCATCAAGCGGCTTGAAAAAGGGGAGGATCCGGAAAAAATCGAAGAGGATATGGGTGATGTCCTCGGTAATTTGCTGGGCGATGAGGAGCCTGGCCAGGGACGAGGGAGTGTTGGAGGTGGGTATTCCAAGGATACCGGGCTTTATGATTACTGAGAAAGGAAATCAGCTGGTTTGTCGTGCTTCGAGACAGTTTTCGTCCTGCTATACAAGACGTTCGCCCGGAAGTATTTAGCGGCAAAATATGACTACTTTCACCAAGCAGCAGGAAACACCAGGATAAACTTTCCCTGCCCTGTCATAAATCAGTCTGTAATGGGAATTTCTTTCCGTTTGAAAAACCGCTTGTGAATGTTTCGGGAAGAAAGGACCCAATTAGGCAGCTATAGCATTGGAAACATTACATCCGGATGAATTATTAGTCAGGCTGACGATATAGGTTTGTCCAATTGATAATAGATCTTGACGCTGGCATCAGGGTTGCTATTCGTAAAAATGCGGTCGGTTGGTGGCAATTTGCGAACGACGGTTGCACTTATACTAAATAACCCGCCACCAGCTTCAAGTTCGCACCGCAATGTAAGTATGCGTATCAATACAAATAACAAGAGTGGGTTCACCCTGGTTGAAATCATGATCGTGGTTGCGATCATTGGTTTGTTGGCAGCCATCGCGATCCCTAACTTCGTCAAAGCTCGTGGCACAGCGCAGAAAAATGCCTGTATCAACAACCTTCGCCAGATCGATGGCGCCAAGGAACAATGGGCTCTTGAAAACAAGAAATCCCAGGGCACTGCAGTGGAAACTGATGCCACCTCCAAGGCTGCTGTTAACGAATACCTGAAAGGCAAAGTTACTCCTAATTGCCCAAGCAGCGGAACATACGATTACGAAACCGTTGGCGAGAACCCAACCTGCAACGTCGCAGGCCACTCGCTGTCCGAGTAATCGCACTTGATCTTCAAGACAGGCTTGAGGATTATACCTCAAGCCTGTTTCATTTGGGTATGAAGACTAAAACGAGAAGTTTTGCTTCGACCTCACGCGCATTCACGCTTGTCGAAATTCTGATAGTTGTTGCAATTATTGGAGTTCTTTTAGCTGTGGCCATGCCAGCTTTTCTCAAATCCAGAACCAATGCCCGCAAACATGCCTGTATCGAAAATCTCGGCCAAATCGAGAGCGCGAAACAGATGTGGGGCTTGGACAAGGGAAAGAGGGAAGGGGACGTGCCGGAGACCTCCGATTTGATAGGCCCTACAAGCTACATCAAAGCCATGCCACAATGTAATGGCGGCGGACGGTACGAATTCAATGCCATTGGCACGAATGCGACGTGCACGATCGAAGGGCACTCGCTCTGATCAGAACGACCCAAGCAAGCCATTTCTAACTCGATCTCAGAAGCAGCGGTCATCCGGCCGCTGCTTTTTTATTTCGATTATTCTTTGCTCTTCATCATGCCGGTTTGACGGGCATAATTAAAAATTCCCCCGGCATCAACCACTGGTTTGACATCCCCCAATGATTTGAGTTGATAAACCTTGCCAGTGGAATTCACAGTCAGGGTCGCCTTCTCAAGATCCACAGTCACGACATCACCGGTTTTTAATATATCGCAAAGCCGGTCATTTGCCTCACAGGGATACAACTCGCCAGTGGCAACGCAGTTTCGGAAAAAGATGCGGGCAAAGCTTTCAGCCACCACAATTTTGGAATTTGCCGAACCCATTGCAATAGGCGCATGCTCGCGGCTGCTGCCGCAGCCAAAATTACGCCCCGCAATGACAATCGGATAATCAGAGTCTACCTGTCCCTCCTTTACGAATGGAATGGGGTAAAGAGAATCCGGCAGTCCACATAAGGCATAACTCCCCAACTTGATATATTCCTCAGTGATCGTGGGAACGAGGTTCAAATACTGGGCGGGAATAATCTGGTCAGTATCAATGTTATCTCGAACTACAAAGACCGGACCTGTATAAACTGATTGCATCGTTCGCAAATTTGTTGAAGAAAGCGTGATTTGTAAAGGAGTTCTGGTAAACGTGCCTCACTTCACCTCAAGATAAATGGCTTTAAGGTAATGGGCTTCCTTGAATCGGGCAGGGTGGTCCACTGGATGCAGGGTCGTTCCCATTTCCTGGAAGGAAATGTTTCTGGCAGCAATGGTAGCGCGAACGATCTGGAAAAACTCATCGCTGCTCACGTGAGCGGAACAGGAAGCAGCCACAAGGCACCCCGGTGTTTGCAGTTGTCGTAATGCGCCGCGCACAAGGCCTGCGTAAGCTTTTATCGCTTCAGCACGTTCGCTCTCACGCTTCGCCAGGGAGGGAGGATCCAGGACGATCAGATCGTATTTAGGGTTGCTTGATGCCGCGAGAAATTCAAAGGCGTCTGCCTGAATCGTTTGGTGAAGGCATTTTGAAATTTGAGGATGGTTCGCATTTAATCGAAAGTTGTTTTCGGCAGCGTGCAGCGCGTGAGCGCTAATATCCAGATCGGTCGCTTGTGTGGCTCCCCCCGCTGCAGCATTTAAAGCAAAACCCCCGGAAAAACTGAAGACATTCAACATTTTACGCCCTGTTGAAATTTCCCGGACACGTTGGCGATTCTCCCTTTGATCAAGGAAGAACCCGGTTTTCTGACCCTTTTGGACCTCAGAGTAAAATTGAAGTCCATTTTCCAAAAAGATCACCGGCTCATCTATTTCTTCACCAAAAATGATGGACCCATCAGTTAGATCATGTTGCTGTGCGGCGGACATGATGTTTCTGCTCAAGCGCAGAACAATCCTTTTTGAAGGAAAGCGATTGCTTAGGACCGATATGATCATGGGCAGCCATTGGAACCAGGCTGCCGTGTATAATTTCAGGCAGAGCGTTTCTCCGTAGCGGTCCAAAACAAGTCCCGGCCAGCCATCGTTTTCACCATGCAGTAACCGGTAACCAGTAGTGTCCGAAGCAAAATGCTTTTCCCGAAAAATAACAGCTTTGTCCAAATGCGAAGTCCACCAGGAGTGATCGATTTGAACGGGTGTTCCTTTGTGCAAAATACGGACGCGCAAAGGTGATTCGTTATCGAAAAGGCCAACTCCCAGAAAGCGATTTTGACGGTCAAAAATGATGGCAAGCTCACCTGTCTTGCCTGATCTGTTTTGTTCTCGAACGCTCTCGTTGAAAATCCAGGGATGGCCACCCTTAACAGCAGCTTCCGCAGCAGCTGTGATCCGGAGGTGTAGCCGCTTGCTCATCCTAACCAGCCTGGCCGCGGATCATTTGGTCAACCCGCCGTTTAATCCGATCAGGCATTTGGATCAATGGGGGCCAGTCACGCTTGAATCCTTCCCCCGGCAGCTTGCGTGTGGCATCAAACCCCATTTTGCTTCCCACGGCGAACTCAGTCGTCGCGTGATCGAGCACGTCAGCCGGGCCCTTGGTCATAATGGTATCACGCTGAGGTTCCGTATTGGCACAAAGTCGGAAGAGGACTTCGCTTGTATCGTGCACATTCACATCCTCGTCCACGATGACAAAGTACTTTGTAAACATCATTTGCCCCATTCCCCACAAACCATGCATTACTTTGAAAGCCTGCATTGGGTAGGTTTTTTTTATGCTCACAAAAACGAGATTATGAAAAACCCCCTCAGCAGGCAGGGCGATATCCACAATCTCAGGGAAGTTCATCTTGATGATTGGCATGAACAGCCTGACGCTGGCTGTGCCAAGGTAAAAATCCTCCATCGGCGGTTGTCCCACGATCGTGCATGGATAAACTGCGTTGTTGCGATGAGTAATCGCCGTCACGTGAAAAACCGGGTAACGATCTGCGAGAGAATAAAAACCGGTGTGATCGCCGAAGGGGCCTTCCATCCGGAGCGGTTCCCTGGGATCAACATAACCTTCAATGACAAAATCGGAGTTTGCCGGGACCTCCAGATCGTTGCTCACGCATTTGACCAGTTCGACCGATTTTTTTCGGAGATATCCCGCCAGTAGCATCTCATCCAACCCATCCGGGAGGGGAGCAGTGGCACAAAATGGGAAGATTGGGTCTCCTCCAATAAAAATGGAAACGGGCATCCGGGTCCCGGATTCATAATAACGCCTGCCATGTCTTGCCCCCACTTTTTGCAACTGCCAGTGCATGCCTGTGGAGCGTTCATCAAAAACTTGAATCCGATACATGCCCACATTGCGTTCGCCTGTATCAGGATCCTTAGTCACAACACAGGGAAGGGTAATGAAGCGTCCTCCATCAAGTGGCCAGCATTGCTGAATGGGTAAATTGAGCAATGTAGGCAGTTGGGGATTATCATTACCGGTTCGCACTTTCGCCAGTTTTCCAATGGCGGTAATCGCGTCGGGCCATTCAGTTGCCGTCGGAGCAGGATCGAATCGATGAACATTCTCCTGGCATGGGGCGGATTTGACCATTTTAGGACGGGCATGCCGCAATTCCAACGCAGTGCCAAGCAGTCCCATTGCTTCGCGAAGTGAGGTGGGAGGTTTTGCTTTTACCAACGAGCCCAATTCATCCGCCACCTCCTGGACTGAGGCCGCGTTTAGGGAAAGAGCCATTCGTTTCTCTGATCCGAGGGTATTGATTGCAAGAGGAAAAGGAGAAACGACTCCGTTAACGGTGGGCTTTTCAAAAAGCAGAGCTTTGCCACCATTCGGTTTTTTCATTTCCCGATCAGCCCATTCAGTGATTTCCAGTTCGGTGGCAACCGGTTGTCTGACCCGGATTAAATCTCCTGCCTGATCCAACCTATCAATAAAATCGCTATAGGATTCAAAGGCCATTATTTGCTTCCTGGCTTGATTGCATCGGTGGCGGCAAGGTCTGGTGGAAGCTGGTCGGCCGGGAAAGCTTCGACTTTTAATTTGAGCAGACTGAAGGTTGGGCAACCGAGATCAACAGACCCATCAGAACGATCCACAATCATTGCCACTCCCGCTACAATTCCTCCATGATGGCGAACAATTTCAATGGTTTCCCTGACCCTCCCTCCCTGGGTGACGACATCCTCCACAACCAACAGCCGTTCACCCTCCTTGATTTTAAAACCGCGCCTGAGAACAAGGACCCCATTCTCCTTTTCCGCAAAAATAAAACGTGATCCAAGTTGCCGGGCGATTTCCTGCCCGATGACCAATCCTCCCATCGCAGGAGAGATTACGGTGCGAACATTTAAGGAACGCACCTGCTCCGCCAATGCCTGTCCCAAACGCTCAACAATTGGCATTTCCTGCAGTGCCAGCGCGCATTGAAAAAATTGCCTGCTGTGCAAACCACTTCGAAGAATGAAGTGGCCTTCCAACAACGCCCCGGTTTCTTTGAAAATTTGCAGCGCTTCGCTTTGCGTCATAAAGAAAGGTAACACCATTCAGATGGTTGATGACAACGCAGAACATTAATTAAGGATGGTCTGGAAGAGGTCTTAGTCCTTCGTTTTGCTTTCGGGGTGAAACGCTGCTTTTGCCATGACTTCGATTCGATTTTGCAGGTCCCTTGTCTGCACGAACATTTTCCACGGCGAAAACCTTATTATAAATCGAGCGGATAATATTTCGAGATCGGTTCACCTCGGCCAGAAATGCATCACTGGTTGGATGACCGCAGCGGGCAGCAACTCTGTAAAGAGGCGCGGGATCATTCGGTAGCAATGATTCAGCCTCAAGGCTCCAGCGGCGAAGTATCCGTTCCACCTGCATCAATTGCTTGTAGTGCTCGCTCAGCAGAGCAGCATCGTTCGTCTCGATAAGACCACATTCAGCCGCTTTCTTCAAAGCCCGCAAGGTATTCGGCTCATGCCAGTCCGAGGCGAGGCTCAAGACCTGTGCGATGAACTCGACATCGACCAACCCACCGATCCCCGTTTTAATTGCCAGTTTGTCCATGCCTGCTGGCGTGCGTTCAGTCTGAATGCGCAAACGCATGAGGTGCACTTCCTCACGCCAGTTGGGTATATAGGCGGAAAGTTCGTTGCGACCCTTGGCCCATCGAGTCAACTCCTCGGCTTGCTTTAACATTTGTTGAAGCACTTCCGCGTGCCCTGTGATCGGGCGCAGTCGAGTCAACGACTGGATTTCCCAAAGCATGGCACGTTTGCGGTAATATTCCTGATAGGCATCCACCGTATTGACGAGCAAACCCTTAAGACCATCCGGGCGCAGGCGTGCGTCTGTTTCGAAGGTGGTGCCATGCTCTGTTCTCCTTGTGAGCAGGTCCATGATGTCAATGGCCACTTTTTGAAGTGCTGGCAAATTCTGCACTTTGGGCGGCGCCACAAAAAAAATGTCGAGGTCCGAGCCGTAGATCAGTTCCTGTCCGCCTAATTTTCCCAGACCAAATATGGCAAAGGGTGGTTTTCGAAACCCATGCTTCTTCACAATGACTTCGGTTGCATACGTCAGACATGCATCCGCAAGGGAGGTCAGTTCGGATTGGGTCTCTTCAGGATTCGCCAAATCCAGAATGTCCCGCAGGCCAATCCGCATCAGTTCTGCTTGGAAATAGCGGCGGACCCAGAAATGTTGATCCGGATCATCCATGCCATGGCGCAATTCCTCCAGGTTGATGATGGAAGATTTATGCCGGCGCAGTTGTCCTGTTTGCTCGATTTCATCAACTAAATCGGGTGTGCGAATCGCAAGCTCTGCAAGGAATTCTGATCGATCGAACAAAACAAGAAGCAGTTTAAAAAGGGAGGGATTCGATAACCACGTTTCATAAAGGACCGCCCTTGCGCCATACGCGCTGACAAAGCTGGCAACACGGGCGAGGACACGGTCAGGGTCGGACAGAAAAAGTTCGTTCGGGGCTTTTTCCCCCTTTTTCCGGCACATTGAGAAAAAACGGGTTATCAATTCCCGGGCGGATTGGGACGTTCGTGAGGAAACATGGCCAAACCCGGGACCGTTCACGAATTCCTGAAGGATTTTCAGGCTGCGTTGCGGCTCAATAAACGAGTGACTTTCCAGCAGCTGAATCCAGGCGGCCTCATTTTCTTCAAAACCGTAAGGCAATGCATTCCCAGGCTTGTTTGGGTCCATTTTAATGAATCGATCATAACTGCTGCGAACCGTATCGTTAACCTCGTGGAGCTTTTTCTGGAAAGCTGCAAGGGATCCAAATTGCATTAAACGTGCGAGGCGTTCCTGATAAACCCGGTCAGCGGGGACGGTATGAGTTTGCCGATTATTATTCATCTGCAAGCGATGCTCCACAGCACGAAGGAAGCAGTAAGCTTCAGAAAGCTTTGCCGCTTCCTCTGAGCCGAGAAGTTCATACTGCACGAGTTTGGACAATGTGGGCAGGGTTTGGGTGCTTTGTAAAAAGGGGTAACGTCCTCCATGCAATACCTGCAATGTCTGCACAATAAATTCAATCTCACGAATGCCACCACGTCCCAATTTGACGTTCCGCTCAAGTTCCCCCGCTTTGATAACTTCATTTTCAATACGAAGCTTCATCTCCGCCACCTCATGTGGAAGCTGGTCGGTAATAGTGCGTGGATAACGAAAAGGCTGAACCATTTCCAAAAACTCGCCAGCGAGGTTGCTATCTCCCGCTATACACCTGGCCTTGATCAACATCATCCGTTCCCAGGTTTGCCCCCATTGCGAATAATAATTTTCATAACTTCCCAGGGAGCGGGCCAGGGGGCTGCTTTTACCCTCCGGCCTCAGTCGCAAATCAATCCTGAACAGGGCACCTTCCGGAGCCAGGCGGGAGACTTCATTGATGAACTGTTCTGCAAGTTGTTTGAAAAAATGGTGATTGGCCAGCCCCCGGCCTTGATCATTTTTCTTTGGTGGAGTTTTAAAAGCAAATCCTTCCCCGCTGTAAACAAACAGGACGTCAACATCCGAGCTGTAGTTCAACTCCTGACCACCCAGCTTGCCCATCCCGAGGACGCAAAATTTTGTTTTTTGCCAGGGGCCATCACTTTCGCGGTGCCACGGCTCACCAAATCGTCCGGTGAGTTGTTCCCAACAAATCCGATGGACAGTTTCCAGCGAAATGTCAGCGATATTTGAGATTTCCTTGATGATCTCCGGAACGGGTGCCATGTGGGCCAGGTCACGTGCAGCAATTCGAAGCATCTCGCGTTGTTTCAGCATGCGAATCTGCCGGAAACCATTCTCAAAATCCTTGGAATTAAGTGACGGAACCAGCCATTCATCAACTTCTCGTTTCAATCCCTGGATTTTTCGTGGGTAGCTGAGGGATTCAGGAGTCAACTGCTCTATCCAATCAGGATGGATTAACAGAAGTTCGCTTAACGCTTCACTGCCGCTAAAAAGCTGGACCAGAATGCGGGCTTGGTCATCGGAAGCTGAAGCCAGAAAGGAGGAGGCTGCTGTCTGGCTTAATTGTTTGTAATAATGTTCGGATCGAATCTTATCAGGACTGTTCGTAATTGCTTTTTTCCAAACCGCATCAGGCATTCCGCAGGTTAATATGCAACCTGCGGTGCATCAAGATCGGGGTCGCCCCATCGATTCCGGAGAAGAAGATTTTTACTTGCGCGAAAAAACCAGTGACAACAGCACAATGATTCCTGCGCTGATGCCAAGAATAGAAATGTAAAGTCCGGTCATTGGTTGGGAATAGCGCATGGCGACGGTATGGGTTCCGACAGGAAGAAATATCCCACGCATGATGAAATTCGCGCGGAGCAATTCCTGTGGTTGGCCATTCACCTGGAGTTTCCAATTTGGGGCATACTTGTCGTTGTACAAGAGCACTGCTGGAATATTGTTGGATACGGTGAGTTCAATCTCTTTTGAGGAGTAATTCTTAATCGCAACGTTCTCATTGAAATTTGTGGCGGGTTGCTGGCTGACTGGAATGTTGCTGTGAATGAAAACATTCTGGTGTGGGTCGAACGTTGGTGAGGCGAGCTGGTTCAAGGTTTCCTGATCATTCGTGGCAATCGTCCATGTGGGATAAAGCTTGAAACGTGGGAGCGCCCCGGTGAATTCCATAAGCGCAAAGCGTCCATCCTCCTTCAAGCCCCATTGCAAGTCATCGAGCGTCAACTTTTCCGCAGGCACAACTGGTTTGGGAGACATGTCAAATGTCTGAACAATGCGAAACCGATCTTTTCCAGGGTCCAGTTGTTGGGGCACTGAAGCGAGAAATTGTCGATCACCCAGCAAATAACGGGTGTTTGAAAGTTCCCACATTCGCACCAACACATTTGCGGAACGTTGCCCGGCAGGTACCAGGGCTGAAAAAAACTGCTTATCCAGCTCTGGAGGTCGGGGCATCTGCACCGGTTCAAGTGATTGGATATTGTAATATTGAAAATGGTGCTGGAGCCAGGTGTTCGCTGTGCCTGCAAAAAAGGCAGTCGGTCCTTCAGCGAAATGTCGATCCGAGAAAGGAGCCAATCGAGCTGTGACGCGGTGCAGGTGGGGATCTTGTCGCAGGAAATCGATGATCGGATTCGAGGCGTAACGCTCTTTATAATTATAGTAAATGATCCAGGGTTGATTGGCCCGCGCGAGATCAAAAGCCAGGTAAACGCCTAAAATAATCACCAACAACCGAGCACGTTTTCCTGAGAACCAACCACTCAACGCTGCAATCACCAGCAAGACAGCTATGGAAACAAAGACCATCGCATAGCCAATTTCGCCAAAACTGAATGCAAGAATCTGTTCCCCAGCCGTTTCAGAAAACCCTACTTTGGCCAGATAGGCCATCAGATCACGCCGTGATGACATGTAAATCAGAGAGCCGAGCAGAAAAACACCCGTAAACAGCAAGGATCCCCAGGTCCATCGTTTTTCAAAAGGCGAGGCACTCTTCCACCAAAGGGACAGGGATTCCTTGAAACCGGAAACTTTTGCGGAGACGTCTTTGACGTAAAGGCGGAACAACGCTTCCAATCCGAAGCCAAACAATATCAGCGTCGCCATATGGAAGGGATGCATGAATTTGATTGGATTTCGTATCGTGGAAAAATAGGGGAGGGAATAGACGAGTTTGTAAAATGGAGCATGACGTCCCCACGCAAACAGCAGTGAAACCAGTGCGGCACCGGCAAAGAACAAAACACATTTACGTTCAAAATCTGTATAAGGGTTTTCCTTTTTTCGAAACGCATTTGCCACCGCGAAACAGGCAAGCAGCAGGACGAGAGTCCCCGCATATTCACCCGAACCGGAATGCCTGCTTGTCGGGTAACCTGGGCTTTGTCCGACAGAACCCCAATAATTTCCTCCATCCGAGGTGTCCATCCGATACCCAAAGAGCCCTGGAATCAGCACACGAGCTGTTTCCGCTTTTGGAAGGCTCCACATGGTGGCGAAATCCCACCGCTGTTCACGGGAAGCCTCATTTTGTTCCATCCCTGCAACCCCTTTGATTTGGGTGCCGATAAGTGTTGATAGGGCAGCAGCTGCGCAGATGGCGGCGAACACAGCCACCACTCCGGACCCAAGCAACGCTCGCCCTAATTTTATACCACTGAATTGGCCTGGCTCACTCAGGACGATAAAAAGTGCAAAGGCTCCTACATATAAACTGAAAATCGCCCCCACATCGAACCCTTCCATGATTCCATTTGAAACAGCCATCCCCGCCAGAAGCGCTTTCAATAGTGGACGAGAATTCATCCCGCTGCGAAGGGCTGCAATTGCCAGAAAGGTCGAAGCAAGTGTCCAGGCTCGGGAAGGCAAACCCCAGGTGGAGTGGGAGAAAGTATTCATGTTGAGGGCTGCCGCAATGGCAGCCAATGCACAAACTGAATGGCGAAACCCGAACTGCCTCATTAAAACCCAGAGACTTAACCCCAGGCCTACAAGGGCAATTGGAACATGATATTTGGAAAAACTAACCGGATCATCCCCAAGAATAAACCAGAATAAAGAACTGGTGTGAGGCAAGGCTGCTGGATTCTCGATTCCCAGCCAGTTAAGGTCCTGCCAGATTCCACTCCACGCTGTAGACATGTTGGCGGATTTTGCGCTGATTGCTCCAAGGGGCCCATCGCTTGAAAACAGGATCTGATCTGAATTGCAACTCTTGGAAAATAAAAAACCGAACAACAGTATCAATGTCAGGGTAAGCAGCGCGAAGCTCTTCAAGGATTTATTTTGCATATTTACCTTTGGCATTGGTTCCCAAACGGTCACTCGTTTGATCCTGCTTCGGTTGAAGTAAATCTCGAAGCTTTACTATGGCGGAGGCAATAGCCCAGGAAAAGTTTCCGGTCAACGGCTTTGTTGCTGTTTTGATATTCTGGGCGTAATCAGGGGCAGTGTGGGCAATGGTCTGAATCTTCACAATACAACGCGCCGCATAAAGTAACCGAAGTTTTTCGCCCCGGGTCCAACTGGCAATCCCATGTTCCTGCATCAATTTGAATACGATCTGCATGGCCTTCCATTCATCCAGCACCCAGGCATTTATATTTTTGATATTTTTGCTTGTTGCACTGTCCGTGTGAATTCGCACGTACGACATGATTTCAGGATGAGCCCAGATTTGCGAGCAGTGAGCGGCAAATTCCGAATGGAAAACTATGTCCCCCAGTTGTGGCAAATCCAACCGGAACTCCACCGGACTCTTTTTATAAGAGGTTTTCAGTACAGCTGAATGCAGTTGGATCGCTTTTAACTCTGTTTGTTGCTCTAAAAATCTCTTCAATGAAATTTGTTGCGCCGTTCGGCCAAGAACCCCTCCTTCCTGGGATGTGCGTTCCCCGTTTTCACGAATGAAAACATGGCCGCTGAACGCCATGGCATAATCTGGAGCATTTTCAATCAAGGGAATCAGCTTTTCAAAAAATGAAGGAGCGATCAGGTCGTTCGCGTGAAGAATATGAAAATAGCAGGATTCGGCTGCAAACCGTAGAGCGCTATTGTGATTGCCAAACAGCCCGAGATTTTTTGGGTTTGGGATCCACTCGCAATGAATTGGCAGAAATGATTGCACAATTTCACGGGTGGCATCCGTGGAACAATCATCCACGGCCACAATCCGATCCGGTCGTCGTGTTTGCTGTGCAAGGCTTTCGAGAGTTTGAAGAATGTACTTCTCTCCATTATACACCGGAATAACAGTAGTGATTTCGGCCATACTACTTACAAACGGGCAGGCACCCCGTTCAGATCCTTCCACGCGACAATATTGAAGGCATACCGAGGATTCCGCTCAAGATTCAGAAGAAAGCCAAGGGCGTAATCAAGCAGTTTAACTCCAGGGAAATTCCATTTGAATTTACCGGCGTAGCCATGAAAACATTTTGTACCTGCAGTGCCTGCAACAGTATACCCCAAACCTTCGAAATCATGAGGAAACCAGCCGGAAAGATGGCGTTGGTAAGTGTTTGAATCTTCCGGCCCCTGCTCCAGAAATCCATATGGGGTTTGCAGAACTATATATCTGTCGGATAATTGCTCGCATTTTTCCAGCAACTCCCACCCCATCCGTTTTGGTAGGTGCTCTATCAGGTCAAACATGGCCACAAGATCGAATTTTTTGCCTTCTCGTGACTCCAAAATCTTTGAAACCGGGGTTTCAATAATATTCGCGAGAATGTACTCATCATGAAGGTTTAACTTCCTGGAAGTTTGAATGGCCCCTTCAAAGGCATCCAATCCAACAGTGCGAATTGAGGGCCTGAATCGAGCCAGGTACGAGCTTTTGCCACACCCTATATCCAATGCAGTCTGGCATTCGTTACGAGCAAGCAACCGGTGAACAAAAACTTCCGTATCAGGCACAAGGAGTTGGTGAAATTTTAAGTCAGCCATTTTCAATACCATTGCCGGAGTTCCACCATTTGCTCTTCAATCGAGGGGCAGGCCAGGTCAGGTTCCAAAGTTCGATCAATACGCTCGGGTGCTTCCATTGCGTTAATGCTGATCGAATGAGGCCAGACAGCGGCGATAATCTTGAGCAACTCCTGCTTGCTGACGGGGCGATCACTTGCCAGTTGCAAAATTCCTTTTGCGGGTATCAATGAACCATCAATGATGCCCCCACAAATTTTTGCCCACTGCAATGTTGTGATTCCATTCCAGAAGTGATTCGTATATCCGTTCACAGGTCTCGATTGTGAAAGAAACCATCCCATTAATCCCGAGCCCGTTCCTGTTTCTGGTCCGATGATTGAAGTTCGAATGATCTGGCAAACACCTCGTTCAGCAATGACTTCACCCAAAAGTTTTGATAAGCCATAGGCATCTTCTGCATCCCGCGTGTCATCAACCTGGTATCTCCCACGTTTTCCAGAAAAAACACAATCCGTGCTGGCATGGATGAGTCTTTGTCCTGAAGTCAGGAATGATTTTAGATGGATGGGTAATAAGGTATTTCCGAGCATCAGGTCTGAGGGTTCAAGGCATTTTTGTTTAATTTTGCCAATTGCATTGACCACCCACTCCGCGTTGGATCGCATCACCGCAGAAATAAAGGGGTCCTTTGGCTCACCTCGGTAACGCTCTTCGGTAGTGAGTACCTGATGACCTTGTTCTCGGAGGTATCGTGTGAGCACGTGCCCCAGCATTCCCCGGTGACCTAAAACAAAAACCTTCATGTTTAGGTGAGCTGATGCAAGTTGCCCATCTCATCAAGCAATGCACCAATCTCCTCGGTGGTTGTCATCTGCCTTGTGTTTTGGGAACTGTACTCAGAGCCGAGCGTTTGAGGTGTCAGGCTGTCCGGAATGTTGTATTCAGGATGGATAGTAAAATATTCATTTAATTCCGTGCATCGCTGCATTTCATATTCACTCACGAGGATTTCGTGAATTTTTTCCCCAGGCCTGATTCCGGTAATTTCTATCGGGTGTTTCTCTTTACGAGGACTATATTTTAACCGCATCGCTCCGGCTAAAGCTTCGACTGTGCATGCAGGAGCTTTGCGAACAAAAATCTCTCCTCCTTTGGATTTGGTCATGGCATGGAGCACAAGACTGACCGAATGATCCAGAGTCATCAAAAATCGGGTCATGTGAGGAACTGTTATCGTCAGGGGACGATCCTCAGCGATCTGTTTTTGAAAAAGCGGGATAACAGAGCCGCGGCTTCCCATCACATTGCCATACCTTACACAGCAAAAAATCGTTTCTCCACCGAATTGATTCTGTGTGCAAACAATTTTCTCCATCATTGCTTTGCTTGTTCCCATCGCATTCACCGGTTTCACAGCTTTGTCGGTGCTCAAAGCGACAAACGTTTTTACCTTGTTTGCCTTGGCAGCGAGGCAGGCATTATAGGAGCCGACCACGTTCGTTTTGACCGCTTCATAAGGATAAGTTTCACACGATGGAACCTGCTTGAGTGCCGCTGCATGGAAAACGTAATCGACCCCTTTCATTGCTTCATTCAGGCGCTCCGGATCCCGGATGTCCCCGATTATATAATGAAAATGGGGATAGCTTTTGGACATTTCCCATTGTTTTTTCTCATCACGGCTAAAAATCCGGATTTCCCTGGGCTTCTCAGAAAAAAGCTTTGTGGCAATTCGGTTTCCGAACGACCCTGTTCCACCTGTGACTAATATAACTGACCCAGCTAAATGCATATTGTGATCATTTCTTACCGGGACACTCACTGAAAGGAGCGTAACCGGAAAGCGCGAATGGATAGAATAGTACCCGCACTCCGCTGTGATTCAAGCGGTTTGCGAAGTCTGACAGGAATAACTTGAAACACCCTGAGCTTTGAAATGTCCAAATAACAATGAAAAAGCTGAATCGCAGGAAGTTTCTTGCTGCTGCCCTGGGTTGGTTCCTGCTGCCGTGGTAAACGCCTGTGCCGTGGAGCCGGAATGGATCAAAGTCAGGGAATTCATTCTTGAGGCAAACGTTTCAAAACCAATCAGGCTTCTTCATTTTACTGATCTCCATTACAAGGGAGATTTGGATTATCTCACAACAGTTGTCGATCGAATCAACAGTTTGTCTCCTGACTTGGTTTGCTTTACAGGCGATCTCGTTGAGGAAGCGGACTTCGTGGCCCCTGCTCTTGAGCAGCTTATAAAAATTAAAGCGCCGCTTTTCGGGATTCCAGGAAATCATGATTACTGGGCAGATGTTGATTTTGAAATGATCAAAGACCGATTTCATGAACAGGGTGGAAAATGGTTAAGACGAAAACACCAGTTGGAACGACTGTGAATTACATGGTGTTACAGGTGTAACCAAACCGGCGATTGCCCTTACAAAGGATAATTTGAAATCCAATATTTTGCTAAGCCATTATCCTGCGTGGCCAGGTCGATTGATGAATCATCGCTTTGATCTTATCCTTGCTGGTCATTCTCATGGGGGGCAGATCAGGCTTCCATTTTACGGCGCTGTTCTGCTTCCCAGTGGAGTGGGTGAATATGATATGGGCATGTACAAGACCCCTCAAGGCCCACTTTATGTAAACGCCGGAATCGGCTATTTTTTTGCCAATGTTCGCTTCTGTTGCCGTCCTGAATTAACCCTTTTTAATTTGGTCCCAAAAGTTTGATCAGCAAAAAAGCTCCCTCTTTCGATGGGAGCTTGTAGCCGAACAACAAATAATTACTTGGATTGTTGATCCTTGCTGCTGATTGTCAATTGATTGTCCACTGACGAAACGCCTTGCACTTCGCGTACTCGGGTTTCAACAATGTTTTTGTCCTGCTCACTTCGGACAGACCCTTTCAAGGTCACTTTACCCTGGTTTGCAGTGACTTCGATATTTCGTACCTCGGAAGCCAGCGGGCCATGAACTCCAGAAGTATCGCGACTCAGTTGAGATTGAACTTTTCTCGTCAACTCCCGGTCAGTATTATTTGTAGCGCTTCTGGACTCACTCCCTGCCGCAGTTCCAATCGCATCACTGCTTCCGCGAGCTTCGCGTGACCCTCCCCGAATTGAACTGTCTGCCTGGTAGGTGCTGGATTTGTCTGAGCCACTCAGGACCGGGTTCTCTGCACTACTACGTTGGGTCACCGCAGAACGGCTCTCGACTGATCCACCACGCACAGAGCTATCAGCCGGTGCCACTTCAGTCTGTTCCTGAGACTCCAGGATTTCAGTTGTGCCATTAATGTCAGACCCGTTGGAATTTGGCTCCGTCTGGCTGGAACTCGAACCACTCTGAGCTCCACCCGAAGCGCCCGAAGCTTCATTATCAATTGGAGCAGGAGCCCCGTGGAGAGTTCCACCTGCGCTATAATCTGGCGGAGTAGTCGCTCCCTGGTTAAGTCCATGAGCATTGTTGTTTGCCTGGTCAGTCTTGCTCCTGCGTTCATAATCAAACCCCTGGTTGGAGCCCGATATTTCTGCCGATGATTTATTTCCAGAAGAAACCGTGGAATCAGAATTCCGCCCGCTCTCAAATGTGGAATCCGCTTCCTGCGTGCTTGTGTTGAGTTGGCCGCTTACACTTGCCGCGTCAGAATCCATTACGTCAGATTCCGAGGTTCCTTCGATTCGGGTTTGGACATTATTCCCAGCGTTAAATTCTGTACTGACATGCGCGGGATCATGTTGAGTGGAAGTTGGAACTGTCGCTGAAGGGCTCTCGACATCCATTTCCGTTTCAACGCTTCCTGCTAATCGATCATCATGCTCATCATAATAGACGCGCGATTCAGTTTGCATTTCTGCTGAACTGCCTGAAGCCAGATGGTCCTGGCCGGGGAAATGATGCAATGGACGCCCCCAGGTATCCCTTGCAATGTCAGGATTTCGCTCCATTTCGGCTCGTAATTTGGCCATTTGTGCCTGATGATGCGTCCCTCGTTCTGTAGGAGAAGTCCAGTCAGTTCGAAGGGATGCAGCTTCCGGGTGGGTTGTTTGCTTCATGTTCTCCTGCATCATGGAAGAATCCCCATGAATTTCACTTTGGTGAGAACCACGCTCACCTGAGGAGTTTTCTTTATGGTGGTCCGCCTGGACAACTCCACCTGTCATCATTAATGCAGCGATAATAACTGATTCTTTTTTCATATTGATAATCTCTCCTTAGCTTCTGGGAACAATTTCCCTGCGTATTTGCGTCTTTTATTGGGAGCAACCTCGTTCTGAAAGCAATTGGACTCAATTGGGTTATCCTTCAAATACCCGTTCAGGAGAGTTGCCTGAGCCTTGGTCGGAAAAACCCTTAGAAATTTTGGAACCACGATTCTGAAAGCCCGCAGAAACTTCCCGTGAGTTTGACAGCCAATCCCCCAGCTTCTAGGTTGCGGGTCATGTTCGAATTGGTGTCACCTTATCAACCTGCCGGAGACCAGCCAAAAGCAATTGCGTCTCTCGTAGAAGGAATACGCAGTAATGCTCCGCACCAGGTGTTGTTGGGAGTCACCGGATCGGGAAAAACTTTTTCCATTGCCAACGTCATCAAGAGCATCAACCGTCCGACCCTGGTTATCTCGCACAATAAAACTTTGGCCGCCCAGTTATACTCGGAATTTAAAACATTCTTCCCCCACAATTCCGTCGAGTACTTTGTCAGCTATTTCGATTATTACCAACCAGAGGCTTACATTCCTCGTACTGATACCTTTATCGAAAAGGACTCAAGCATCAACGAGGAGATCGAAAGATTGCGCCTGTCCACAATGAGCGCACTATTTTCCAGGAGAGATGTGGTGGTGGTGGCGAGTGTCTCCTGCATATACGGAATCGGGAGCAAAGAGGATTACTCCGCTTTGATCATCCCTTTGAAAGTGGGACAGGAAATGACGCGCGATCAATTCCTTTCCAAGTTGGTGGACCTGCAATACACCAGGAACGATATCGCATTCCAACGAAGTGAGTTTCGCGTTCGCGGTGATACTGTCGAATTGCGCCCTGCTGCCAGGGAGGATGGACTTCGGTTCGAATTTTTTGGAGACCAGATTGATCGGATCACCCGTTTCGATCCATTGACCGGTGATACTCTTGAAACTCTTAACGTCACCACGATCTATCCCAGCAAGCAATTTTCCACCCCACAGGACAAGCTCAAGCGCGCCACCCTCGCCATTCGTGCTGAGTTGACAGAGCGGATTGCCTGGTTTGAAGCACAGGGGAAGTTGCTCGAAGCGCAACGAATTAAAATGCGCACGGAGTACGATTTGGAGATGATGCTCGAAATGGGATTCTGTTCAGGAATCGAGAATTATTCCCGGCATCTGAGTGGTCGGCCTCCAGGCTCGCGTCCTTATACATTGTTCGATTTTTTTCCTGATGACTATTTTCTTGTGATCGATGAAAGCCACGCCACCCTTCCGCAGATTGGTGGCATGTTCGCGGGGGATCGCGCCCGTAAAACGGTTCTGGTCGAGCATGGATTTCGATTGCCCAGCGCGATGGATAATCGTCCTCTCAATTTTGAAGAATTCCAGGCAACTCAGGGGCAGACTCTCTATGTCAGTGCAACCCCGGGGCCTTTGGAACTGGAATGGTCCAAGGGCAGGGTGGTGGAACAAATTGTCCGTCCCACAGGCCTGATCGATCCCAAAGTGACCGTTCGACCGCTGAAAGGGCAAATCGATGATTTGATCAACGAAGCCCGCAAGCGGGTGGATATCAAGGAACGGGTGCTTGTCACCACATTGACCAAGCGCACGGCTGAAGAATTAACGGATTACCTGCGCGATATCGGGATCAATGTTCGTTATCTGCACAGTGAAATTGATGCCATAGAGCGGGTAGAAATTCTGCGGTCATTGCGCAAGGGCGAGTTTGATGTGCTGGTTGGGATCAACCTGCTTCGTGAAGGTCTGGATTTGCCTGAAGTTTCCCTGGTGGCAATTCTCGATGCAGATAAAGAAGGTTATCTTCGTTCTGCGACAAGCTTGATTCAAACTGCTGGTCGCGCCGCGCGTCACCTGAATGGCGAAGTCATCCTTTATGCGGATATCATGACTCAGAGCATTCAAAAGTTTCTTGCAGTTTCAGATTACCGGCGGCAACGGCAGATTGCTTACAATCAAGAGCACGGCATCACTCCCAGGAGTGTTCATCGAGCCATCGAGGATAGTCTGGCCATTCGTAAGAATGACGGCAAAGCCGCTTCTGTCATCAACGATGCCGGAGGTAGCTTTGATGTCACCGAAACCTTAAGGGAGTTGGAAGAGGAAATGGTCCAGGCTGCAAATAACCTGGAGTTCGAAAAAGCTGCCTTGTTGCGGGATCAAATCCGTGAGCTTAAAAAGCACACAGGGAACGTCCAGAATGAACCGGGCAGGATTAGCTATCAAAAACCGCGCGGTCGCAAGGGACGTAAAGCCTCTTCTTCAATTTGATGAGAGATCATCAGGAGCGGTGGCCAGAAGCTTGTAACGCCAGCCCATTTCATGAAGAACCGTTTGCCAAAGCTTTGTCGGATGAGCGGTAAAGACAAGGTCCAGGGTCGCGGGGTGAGTAAGCCATGCCTTTCGTTCCATTTCAGTTTCTAGCTGTCCCGCAGACCATCCGGAATATCCAGCGAAAAGCCTGATTTTTTGCGTCGTTGAATAAGCCCCGCCCAAATCGTTTAAACCTTCCATCGAATGGCCAATGCTAAGATTCGGCAGCACATTGCCGGAAAGCAGATACTCCGAGGTGTGCAGATAACTTAATGTATTGGTCTGGACAGGGCCGCCAAGAAAGATCGCATTTTCCTTTAAGCTTTCAGGCGCTTCCTCCGGAATGACTTCACCCAGTGTGGCTTCACTTTCATTATTGAGAACCAGCCCGAACGCTCCCTCTTCATCATGGTGGCAGATCAAAACGACCGAACGATTGAAAAATGATCCGCGAAGCTGGCCGCTGTCCAGAAGCAATTGGCCTTTTAATGACTTGAAAGTCGTGCCCATACACCACCACCGGTAATCTGCTACAAGCTTGCCGCCCTGACAATCCGGATTAGATTCTTTTCATGCTGAAGTATTTATTGCTGCTGATAACGGTCGCGTTCTTAATCGGAGTTACCGGTTGCCAAAGCAATTCCGGGTCGCGGGAATTCATTCCCGGCAGAGGCTGGGTGCCCACCAAATAAATTGAAGCGGTAATTCTGGAAGGAAAATGGTCGGAGCGACAGGATTCGAACCTGCGACGTCTTGGTCCCAAACCAAGTGCTCTACCAGGCTGAGCTACGCTCCGACGAAGGGGCGCTAATATTCACTGTTCCCGAAGCGCCCGCAACAGTTTTTCCTATTTCTTTTTTCGAAAGCCAGGGGGTAAGTTCGATTTTGGTTCCTCTGGAGCGCTGGAAGAGGTGCTCGAATCTTCCTCTGCTGGAGGAAGTGATCCTGGGTTCTCTGCTTCTATATCAGAGAGACGTTTTCGTGCTTTTTCCGCCGCTGCGGTGTTTGGATATTCCTTTTCAATTCGTCGAAGCAATGCAAAAGCCTTCTGCTCCTGGTTGATTTTGAAATAAAGATTGCACAGGTGGATCGCTGCCCATCCCCACCGTTCAGCCGGAAGTTTTTTCTTTAGCACTTCTTCATACTCCAATGCGGCAGCGAGGTAATTATTCAAATCCTTCTCGTAAATCTCAGCTATTCGGAGGGCCACATGCTGTTCGCGAGGATTTTTGTTTAAATACTCACGCATCAGGCGAATAGCTTCGAGATGGTTCCCATTTGTCCAAACCTCCTCCGCCTGCTCATATTCCGGGTCCTTGATCCCTTCCAAATCATCGTTGTAGATCACTTTAAGAGCCCGATTCCCAAAGAAATTGGAGAGATCAAGTGCTATCATGATCCCCAAGCCGATTACTGAGAGCAAAAACAGCCCCGTCCATAGCCCCATTGAACTGCTTTTCTTTTTCTCCACTCCTGGCGATTCGGTTCCTCCCAGGGCGTTTGGAACTTTTGGCTCCATGTTGGTTTGCACTATCACTGGCTGTGAGGCTTTGCTGTTACTCGAGACCGTGACGGCAGCGGCATTGGTCAGGGCAAAAGGCAGATTTGTTTCTACGATGTTGCTAACCTTAGCTGTGGAGACTGGAGCATTTGTTTCCACCAGATTAGTGACGGCCATTTCGGTTGAAACTGGAGCAGGTTCGACTTCTTCGAGAGTGGAATTTTTGGCTTCATTGCGGGTCATTGCCTGTTTAAATCCTGCAAAAAAGAAATACCCGGAGATCAACAGCAGGAGAGACAGGACCACATAAAGCGTTAATTTGACGCCGGTGTTCATAAGGCCCTGCTAGTAAATCAGATATTTAAGTGAGCGAAAGTGGTTTTTGCTATGCACAGGGGTCAGCTGGTTGGATTACGGATATAGATTTCTTCAGCATTCAGCTGATTCAATACCAGATTGACTGTGCGCTCGATCGATCCCTGATTTTTTTTGATGACTTGCTGGGCATTTCGTCCCAATTCATTCGCTGCTTGCTCATCGGAAAGAAGTGATTCAAAAGCTTTCTCCAATCCCGCTTCGTCATTTACCTGAATCGCACCCTTTCCTTCGAGGAGCGCCTCGGTAATTGCCTGGAAGTTTTCCATGTGGGGTCCAAAAACCATCGGTTTGCCAAGAACACCGGGTTCAATGGGATTCTGCCCCCCCTCAGCAGTCAGGCTTTTTCCTACAAAAATGGCTGAAGCCACTTCATAAAAGTAAACCAGCTCTCCCGTGGTATTGACCAGCAGGCATTGTGTTTTTCCTGCTTCAATCAAGGTAGAGGCGCTGATTTCAGTTCGGAACACGAATTTAACCCCCATTGAATCAAGCTGTTTGCCCACTTCATTGCCCCGCTCAAAATGACGAGGCACCAATACGAGAAACAGGTTGGGAAACCTTCGTCTCAGACGCTCAGCAACCCGCGCCAGCAGAACTTCCTCTCCCGCGTGAGTACTTCCAGCCACGATAACAGGCGCATCGTCCGCCACTCCAAGTTGCCGCAGGAGAACCCTGCTGTTCATGGCAGGCCGTTCTTCGATCCGTGCAGCGTCGAACTTGAGATTGCCCACAACGTGAACGGCTTCCGGACGGCAGCCGAGAGCAATGAGTTTTGCTGCGTCTGCATCATTTTGCACTCCCACCGCTGCAAAGGAATGAAAAACCTTTCGGAACAGAACGCCGAATAACCGATACCCGCGATAAGACCGTGGTGATAAACGGGCATTGACAAGCACGACCGGGATGCGGCGATCTCGCGCAAGCCAGAGAAAATTGGGCCAGATCTCTGCTTCCACGAGCACAATGGCATCCGGATTGATCACCCTCAACGCTCGGCTGGCGAACTTGCGGCGATCAATGGGATAATAGATCTTCGCAATGTGAGACGGCAGTTTTCTTCTAAGTTCCCCCATGCCGGTTGAAGTTGTGGTGGAAACTACAATTTTGAGGTTTGGCGCCCTGAGCTCCAGCGCGCGAATCAGGTGTGTGGCAATGTTAACCTCCCCAACACTGACTGCATGAATCCAGAGGACATGACGATTCGTCAGTGCCATTTTCAGTTTGGCATCATATTGAGCGAAGCGTTGCCCGAACCCTTCCCTCCAGTTACCCCGACGCCACATCCGCAGAAAATAATGAGGGGAGGCGATCAGGAAAAAAAACGTGAACAAAATATTGTAGAGAAAGCGCATCAGGACCCCTCAGAGCAGAGACAATATATTTACCCCATCAAATCATTGTAAAGGATTCTAAATCTGTAAGAAAAGAAAGATCGGATTGGACCGATGAAATCGCGAGCTATCAGCCTGTTGAAGAAACGGCATTTTCGAGCCGGCTGAGATTTGCGGCGCGCCGGAAAATTGCGCGACGCCGGAGTTGATTCGATGTGGCGATGGCGGTGATGCAGTCGATCCAGGGCTCTATCACACTCAAAAGGAA
>JANRLX010000008.1:0-2160 GCA_033762115.1 Verrucomicrobiota bacterium | reverse complement strand
GATGGCAGGAGGCGGCGGCACGAAACGAATTGCCTGGCCGTTGGCGACGAGATTGGGGGAGCCGTTGAATGTGTATTTGGCTCCAATGAGGCCGGTTTGATTTTCAATGCCGATGGTGGCCAATTTGCCCGCACCGCGAATGCTCGAAGCGGCGACTTCCTTGTATTGAAAAATAATTTCATTACTGCCCTCTTCAAGCAATGCCTGGAATGAAAGCGTGGTGGCAGTGGAACTGCGACGAATATTGTTCCAGGTAACTACCAGCTTGCGGGCGGGAGCTGAACCTACGGTGGCGATGGAAACCGTTCCTCCAAGGGCGGGGTTCAGGTCGTCCCAGTAAGGCAGAATGGCGGCGTTCGGAGCGACGGCTGATGGGAGATCAACGTTACCGCCGGGAAAGAAGGTTCCGGTGTTGAATCCAATGGCGCCATTGGCCGAAACATACAGGGAGGAGTATTCCTGACTGTAAAACTGGAACGGGAATGGGATGGATTGAGGGAGGCTGGTTCCTTCATTGGCCAGGGTCAGAGGAGTGTGATTTGTGGGGTCAATCCATGAGTAGAGGGTATTCTCGATGCTGTAATTTCCGACCGCAGTGATGGTTTTTGTGCGAGTCACGGTGGTTCCATCCTCGGCGGTAATCGTGAGGGTGACATCATAGGTGCCGTCGCGGGTAAAAATGTGGATGGGTGTGGCGCTGGTGGTGTCGACAAAGCCATCACCGAAATCCCAGCGGATGGAAACCGGGTTTCCAAAAGAGGTGTTGGTGAATTGTACTGACAACGGCGTGGGACCGTAAGTAATCGAAAGATCAAAATCGGCCAGGAAAAGAGGAGCGAGCGCTTTGGCGAGATTCAGACGGGAGCCGGTGGTGCATTTCCCCTCAAGGGATGGGAGAGGATCAGCAGCAGCGTAGAGGCGGCGGATGATCTGTTGATCGTTTTCGTCAGGGTAGTAAGCCTTAAGCAGCGCGATGGCCCCGGTGACATGCGGGGCAGCCATGGAAGTGCCAGACTGATAGACATAGGAATTATCCGCAGAGTGGCCAAGGGAATGGATAAAGGTGCCGGGCGCAGCGATATCGACAGTGGTTTTGCCGAAGTTCGAGTAGCTCAGATCAAGGAGGTCATTCCGACTGGTCCCGGCAACTGCAACAATATTATCGAAGCTGTAGGAGGCAGGATAAACAGGGTTGGCATCATTGTCGTTCGACTCATTGCCCGCAGCGGCAACGACGATAATCCCGACAGATCTTGCAGCGCTCAGGGCGGATTCGAATGCGGCTGAAAAGGTAGGGCTCCCGAAACTGCAATTAATAATGTGAGCCCCTTTGCGACGGGCATAATCGATGCATTGGATGGCGTCCGAGGTGCTGCCGGAACCGGTTTCATCCATGAATTTGAGGATCATCAAGCTGGAGCGCCAGGAAACCCCGGCGATCCCTTTTCCATTGTTGCCAACCGCGGCGATGATGCCAGCGACGTGGGTCCCATGGCCGTTATCATCCAGGGGGGAGCCGGTATCATTGATGGAATTGAAACCGTGGATGTCATCAATGAATCCGTTTAAATCATCATCCAGGCCATTGCCTGGAATTTCCGAGATATTGACCCAGAGATTTGGGGCAAGGTCTTCGTGAGTGAGCCTTGCGCCTGTATCAATGACGGCAACAACGATATTGGAGGCAGAATTGAAGATGTCCCATGCTTCCGGGGCATCCAAATCGCCATCAACGAGGCCACCGCTTTGACCGGTATTGTTCAATGACCATTGGGTATTGAAGGAGGGGTCGTTGGGGGTGACGAAGGTGTGGAGAAGGTAGTCCGGTTCCGCGAATTCGACGAGACCGGAAGCCTGAAAACGGGCTATCGCTTCCTCAACCGTCTCATTTGCGGAAAGTTCAACCAGTTCAAGTTTGCCGCTGACGAAACGCTTTTTTACGGAAGACTGCCCCTGACGATGCACCTGCTGCATCTCCTGAAGGTTGGCGTTTTCGCGGGGTTTGATGAGAATCCGGTCGGCGCGAAAGCGGGGGCGTTCCTCCTTAAGTTTCTGGGCCGCAGAAATTTGAGCAATGCAAATCAGAAGCAGCAGGAGCGATAAAAACGATCGAACCGCCTCTTTCATGAGGCGGCAGTCGATGAAATTCGTGTGGCGTCG
>JANRLX010000007.1:0-8568 GCA_033762115.1 Verrucomicrobiota bacterium | reverse complement strand
ATTGAGAATGTACCAGATCATATTTCGAAACTCAGCATCCGGCATCTGTTCCAACCCCTCGGGCATGACTGACATTTCACTGACGCGCATGGAGCTAATTTCGGATTTGGCGACGACTTCCTCTTTGGGACCCGCTGCCAGCAATTTTACCCGGGTGTCGGTGTCTTCCACCAAACGGCCACTGACGCTGCGACCATCCTTTGTTTCGATTTCAACGTTCTCGTAGCCGCGCCCGATGATCTGGTTTGGATCGATGACATTTGCAAGAAGCGCATCCAGGCTGGATCGACCGACACCACCAAGATCAGGGCCAACCTCGGCGCCTTCACCATGTAATTTATGACAGGTGAAGCAGGTCTTTTTGGCGATTTCGTAACCCGCTTTCAGATCGACAGGACCATTCATGACGATCTGTTTTTTCTGCGCGATCAATTTCAGTTTGTCAGCATCAGCGTCACGCACTCTTCCGAACAGTTCGCCTGATTTTTTGCTGATTGCCTCGTCCCTGGACTGAAGGAGAGAACGAATGACCGGGGTGGCAATCTCAGAAGGATTGATTGATTTATTTTCGATGGCGGCAAGAAAAGCGTCAGTCCAATTGCGGCGAGTGGAGAGCACTTCCGCAACCACGCGGCGGGTGGCTGGAGAATATTTTTTCCAGCCGGAGAGGAGCAGTTCGGCGACGTTGTCACCGCCGACCTTGCCAAGGGCCCGCAATCCTTCATGAAGAATGTTTTCCGGAGCTTGAGACTGGGATAATTTCACCAATGCGTCGCGGACCTGCGGTGATGTTTGTTGACTGGCGGATTGGATGGCGCGGAGCCTGGCAGCCTCCGTTGCGGAGTCATTTTCGATCAGGGCAATCATGGAACGAAGGGCGGTGGCATCTCCCCAAAGGGCACCCAGTTGTTGCGCCCGTGCGGCGACTTCCGCATCTGAATGGGTGGTGAGGCGCGCCATCAGATTTGAAGGGGAACGGGAGGGGGCCATGATTTTACCTTTTTGGCCTTCGATCAATCCTTCCAATCCGGCGATCAGGAGTGGTGAGGCGTTCGGTTCGAGATTTTCCATGAATTGGACGGCGAGGTTTAGTTGTTCCGTTGACTGGCCATCACAAATACGGCGCATGATTTTGTGGATGACAGCCTGGCTGAAGGGCCGGGAGTTCATTCCATTTTCAATTAACCAGCTCAAGGCTGGCTGCGGATCGCGGGAAACCTGCGGTTCCAAAGCCATCCAGATCATAAAAGGAATAATGGGGTCGTAACCAACATCAGGTTGCATGGCGAGCGTGGCGAGAATGGGACCGACATCGGCCTGCTGCTGGTTGGCGGTTGGGGTGTTAATCGTCAGTGACCCGGAAACCATCTGCCTGACGGCGGTTGCGACAGCCAGTTGAACCGGGCGCTCCGGATCGGCGGCGAGCATTTCCAACCTGCTCAATGCTTCAGGAGAAGGAACCCCGCGTTCACCAGTGAAGCGGGCTGTCCAGGTGCGGATGACAGGCTCCTTGTCCTGGGCAAATTGATCGAGAATGGCTTCATCCAGAAGTCCTGCGCTGTGAAGAGTCCAAAACGCTGCGATTCTCCCATTCTTATTGTTGGAGCGGAGCAATTCGAGGAGGAGCGGTTTTGATTCAGGGTCGCGCCGTTCGTTGAGAATCCGTTGTGCCATCCTTCGCTGCCAGGCATTTTCGTGTCCCAAAGCCTTGACCAGCTCAGCAGTGTTCAGCCGGGCCATGTCCATGCCAGCAGGTCGCGGCTGAATTTTCTTTCCCGGTTCATTTCCTGTGTGAACCACGCGCCAGATACGGCCCCTTTCCCGATCAACCCCTTCCGGGTCAGCATTTGCATTTTGGTAACAAGGATACTTGTCGTACCAGTCCATAATCCAAACGGCACCGTCGGGACCAACCTGGGTACTGACCGGTCGAAACCAGCCATCGTTGGCGCGAACAAAATCCTGCACGAATGAAGCGACAAAACTGGAACCTTTGGGAGTGAGTTTATCCTGGTGGACGGAGCTATCATGGATATTACCCATCAGAATCATTCCCTGAAATTCAGCGGGATATTGATTCCCCTGGTAAACCTGAACCCCGGCATAGGCGGCGCGGAAATGTTTATGGTCAACGATGGAAGGGAGCAGCTGGTAACTGTAGGGGAAGGGTGGATTTCCGGCCTGACGAACGTAGATCCCACCGGCGGCCATGTGGAATAAGTGGTCGATGACGCAGGCGCTGACGAAAGCATTGCCAGCAGCATCCCAATCGACCCCCCAGGGATTGCTGGTGCCCTCTGCAAAAACCTCGAATTTCCGGGTTTGAGGATGAAAGCGGGCAACGGCAGCGGTCATGGTGACGCCATCGTCATTTGGATCTTCAGGATTTTTTACCTTGGAAAAGGTAAAAACGCCGTGGGTCATGTAAAGCCAGCCATCCGGACCCCAGGCAAAACTGTTCAAGAGTTCATGACGATCTTCCAAGCCGAAGCCGGTCATGAGGATTTCCTTTGAATCAGCGACATCATCATTGTTGGTGTCCTTGAAAAATAAAAGGTGGGGTGCCTGACCAACATAGACCCCTCCGTTGCCGATCAGAATGCCGGTGGCGAGGTTCAAGCCATCGGCAAAGACGGTGCGTTTGTCGGAACGCCCATCTCCATCGGTGTCTTCCAAAATGATGACCCGGTCCCGCGGTTTGGCACCTGCGGGGGCGCCAAGCGGGTATTCATATAGTTCGACCACCCAAAGCCGTCCCCGCTCGTCCCAGGTCATGGCGACGGGATTGATGACATCCGGTTCAGCCGCAAACAAGCGGACTTCGAACCCGGCAGGGACGGTAAATTTTTTCTGAGCTTCCTCAGGCGAAAGCGCAGGAGTGGTGGCAGGGGCATGCTGGCCGGATAGTTGTCGTCCCGCTGCAAATGAAGTGGCAACGGTAAATGCAAAAAGCGCGAGGGCTAGAAGGCGCGTGTATCTCATGCCCCAATTAAAATGTTCCTTATTAAAACGGCAACTCCTTTGGCAAAAAAAAGAGCGTCCAATCATGGACGCTCGGAATCATGCTGCGGAGGTATTTACCGACGGCTGATTTGATGAACGACAGTTTTACCGTTTTCGGTATGATACTTCAGTTCGACGGTTTCACCGACGCGGTAGTCGATGAGGCCGGGATTGGTGTTTCTGGAACGCAGCAGTGTTGCATCACGCCCAACCCGAAATTGCCTGCTGTTTCCATTATCAGTTTCAATGGTGATTTTTCGACCATCGACATCGACGGATTGAATTTTGCCGCGAATCGTGCGGACATCTTCATATTGAGAGCGAGCGGTTACTGATGCATTGCCGGAGTCGCGATCCAAGTCTGAATCCACCTGAACTTTGCGATTGCGGTCTGAAGAGGAGCGAACCTCGGAGCTTGCAGCCGTCCCGCGGCGTTCAGGTCGATTATCACTGGCATCATCCATCCAGAAGGTCCGGGCATCGAGATCCGGATTTTCCACTTCCGGCCAGTTTGTGGCAGCAAAGCCGGGAGCGGCCTGGATTTTAGCTCGGTCGGCATCCAGAATCAGAATTCCGTCATCTTTTGTCGATTCGGAGAATGCAGTGGGAGGCACGGCGAGCAATTTTTCGCCGACACCGAGGAACCCGCCTATGGCGACGACGACATAGGAAATTTTCTGAGATTCAAGATCGAGCACGAGGTCCTTGACCACGCCGAGTTTTTCATTTTCCCGGTTGCGAATTTCCATTCCAACGACGCGGCTGGCCTTGTTTCTGGGCAGAACGTTGTTGCGCACGCGTGGCTCACGATCACGGTATTGCCTGGTATTGATTTCCTTGTCATCTTCACGATCCACGTCAGCCTCAACTTTGGCTTCGCGATCATCCACATCAACATCCGCTTTTAATTCGGTTTCGGCGGCGAAACTGGAGAGGCTATAGAAAACCATCCCTGCAATAGCCGCTGAGAATATACCCTTAGATTTGATCAGATTCATAATGTTCCCTGTTTTGCAGGGATAATCTACGGCAGGAGCGTGTGGAAAACAGGATGGCAAACCCCTGAAAAATGTCTCAGGGATATCGACAATTACTTGAGAAGGGCTGAAAGCTGGTTGGGGTCAGTGGTTGGCGGCTGGCAGGCCGAACCGGTACAAACGTAGGCAGTGGGAGCGTTGTTGACCGGCTTTAATGTTTTGGCGAACGGCTCAACCGGGCCGGTTGTGGAAAGAACCACTTTGTTGGGTTGGTATACGGAATGGGCAGCATGGAGCAACGTGTTGCTCGCATCAATACCAGCTATAACCACGCGACGCGGTTCTTCCAGGAAGTAATCCAATCCGGTGAGGAGGTATGGAACAGCCTGGGGCAAGGTTTGCAGCCGTTCAGCGAAAAGGCGTAATGTCTTTTCCGCGGCAAGGCGAAATTCCGGACGTTCGGAGATGGCCGCCAGTTTGAGCAAGGCGAGAACGGCAACTGAATTGCCGGAGGGTTCCGCGCCGTCATAATCTTCCTTGAGCCGGAGGATGAGATCGGATGATTCACTGCCGCTCTGATAGAATCCGCCTTCGTTGGAATCGTAAAAACGGGTCATCATGGATTCCGCAAGGTTGACGGCAAATTCGAGACAGGCAGGGTCCAGATTCGCCTGATATAATTCCAATGTGCCCGCGAGCATGTTGGCGTAGGCATCCAGCAATTGCACATGGTCACGCTCCCCTTCCCTCCAGCGGTGATAAAGAGTCCTGCTGCTCGCATCCCACAACTCTTTTTTGATGAAGGCGAGATTGCGTTCGGCAATTGCAAGGAAGCCGGGATCGTTGAGGACAATACCGGCGCGGGCAAAAGCGCCAAGCATCATGCCGTTCCAGGAAGAGAGCACTTTATCATCACGATGCGGGCGCACCCGTTTGGCGCGAGCGGCCAACATTTTGTGTTTGGAACTTGCAAGGAGCGGGCGGTCTCCCGGGGGCAAATCAGGTTCGACGACACTCAGCACATTTTGGTTCAGGAGTGGTTCAGGATCACTGTGATCAACAAAATTACCCTCTTCGGTGATCCCGAAGTAGCGGATTGTGACATTAAATTCCTCCGGAGTGAGCAGGTGGGAGAGTTCCTGCCTGGTCCATGAATAGAATTTCCCTTCCTTTCCTTCGCTGTCCGCATCTTCGGCCGAAAAGAATCCTCCATCAGGATGGGTCATGTCCCTGGTGACATAATGCAAAATGTCGCGGGCGACTTCTGTAAATGAAGGATCTTTGCTGACCAGCCAGGCATCAAGATAAAGGTGCACAAGCTGGGCGTTGTCATAGAGTATTTTTTCGAAGTGAGTTACGAGCCATTTGGCATCGAAGGAGTAACGGGCAAAGCCTCCACCCAATTGATCATACATGCCTCCGGCAGCCATGCTGCGGCAGGTGTGAAGGACCATTTCGATCGCTTCACGATCATTAACGCGTACGCCGTAACGAAGGAGGAGAGCAGGCTGGCTGGGGCGGGGAAACTTGGGCGCTCCACCGAAGCCGCCATGGACTGCATCGTACTCGGCCTTGAATTTTTTGGCCGCATGATGAAGCACCTCTGGAGCGAGGAGGATTCCGTTTTGTTGCTCCGCGGCGGTAAAGGAAATGAGTTGTCGGTGGAGATCGGCTGCGGATTCACGGACCTCCTGCTGGCGAGTGGACCAAATCTCCTGAATGCGTTGAAGTACCTGGAGAAAACTGGGACGACCATAACGCGGCTCCGGCGGAAAATAGGTTCCCGCGTAAAAAGGCTTCAGGTCGGGGGTGAGAAAAACATTGAGCGGCCAGCCGCCGCCCATATTCATCGCCTGGGCAGCGGTCATATAAATTTTGTCCACGTCCGGACGTTCCTCACGATCCACTTTGATACTGACAAAATGGTTGCTGAGGTAATTGCCAATTGTGGGATTTTCAAACGATTCGCGCTCCATGACATGGCACCAGTGGCAGGTTGAATAGCCGATGCTGAGGAGGATGGGCTTGTTCTCGGCGCGAGCTTTGTGGAAGGCTTCCTCTCCCCAGGCAAACCAATCGACGGGATTATGCTGATGCTGGAGGAGATAGGGGGATTTTTCCCGCGCGAGGCGATTGACTGGAGTGTGCTGTGTCATGGTTCGATGTTCTCGTTTCACCCCGGGCTCGTTACAACCCATTCCGATGAAAAGGATCAGCAGAATGAACAAAACCCGCATACGGGGAGAATGCAAAATCGTTGTTCAGAGCGCCAATCCAAAGCATCAAGGATTCCGAACCCTGAAAAACCGATAGGTTGCCGATTTCGAACTGGTGGTAAAATCGAATGTGGCTCCTGACAAGGTGTTGGTGCTGATCGGAGCCCAGCTGTTGAGTTCAGTGGCAGCTTCAATCACGAACTGCTGCCCTGAACTCCCGGTGATTCGAAGGGTCAGGTCCGATTCGGCAGTTTTTGAGATTTGCAATGTCAGAGGGTCGTTGATTGGAGCGGGAATTGCAGAGGGCCCAAAGAAAATTCCCTGAATTAACGCATTGGGTCCTTCCAGGCGTTCCAGCCTGAACTCAATGGCACCAGAAAATTGCCAGGTGAGATAAAGTCCATTTTGAAAAGCAGCAATTGTGCGTGAATCGAGAAGAACGCCTGTGGCGGAGTCAATCACGGAAATTTTTTGTTTTCTCCCCTGGCCATCCCAATCGAGGAAGTAGAGCGCAACTTGATGCTCCAGAGCATCGGATGGTGAAATTGTTATGGAAATTGCATTGGGTGAATAATAAACGGAAGAGATTCTGGAAGAGCCATTGGTGTCAATCAATGTGGCGCGGGGGTCAGTCGAGTTCGGCTGCCAAATGAACTGATCGGAATTACTGATGCTGACAGTCGCATATGCAGGAGGACGAGGCGGGAGCGCTGCAATGATTGCCCCATCCCGACCGTAGCGGGCAGGCCAGTTGCCAGCGTTTGTGGAATCTGCTCCAGTGAAGAGGAGGGATGCTGCGGGTTGAGGAGTCGCTGGTGTGGTTACGGGTAATTCGGAAGTGAAAGCGGAATGCCCCACATTGTTGAAAGAGCGGACACGATAAGTGTATTGCGTATTTCCGGACAACCCGGAATGCCGGTAGGTTGTGGTGTTTGGCGAAAGCGTAGCGATTTCCTGGAAGGTGGCATTCGAAGTTCGGACCTCCACTTTGAAACCAGCTTCATTAGCTGAATTATCCCGCCAGCCGAGCAGAACGGTGTGGTGCGATTCCGCAGTGGCAACAAGCTGGTCTGGAGCGAGAGGAATTGGAAAGGCAGGCGTGGTTGCGACAGCTTCGCTGCTCCAGGCGGAATTGCCGGCAGCGTTATAGGCACGAACCCGGTAGTAATAAGTTTTTCCATCAAGGAGGCCAGTGTGGTTAAACACAGTCACTCCGGCGGCAAGATCGGCGAGCTGGACAAAGGTTCCTGCAGCGATGCGGCCCTCCAGGCGATAACCATTTTCCCCGGCCACGTCATTCCATGTGAGGCGGATGGAAGTTTCGGATTGGGCAGTTGCCTGAAGGTTGGCGGGGACCGCCGGAATAGTGGGCTGAGTGACACCCGAAGCGGTCGCAGTGGCAGTGACACCAATGCTGGGATTGAAATAATTTCCTGAAGGTGTGCGCTCGTTCTTTACAGCGCGGAGGAGATAAGTGTAAGTGCCTGCCGCAGGTGAATCGACAAATGACAATGAACTGACAAACTCAGGAGTGATTTTCGTAAATGGACCATTCGCGGAGGCTGCCCGGTAAATGAGATACCCCCGAATGTCACTGTCAGGAGAAGAGTTCCAGGTGAGATTGACCGTGCCGTTGTTATTTGCGGTGGCAATCAGGTTGGAGGGTGGAAGAACCGGGTGCATGCGAAGTGTGGGATCACCCATTAACGCGAGATGGACTTCGCTCATGCCCTGTCCATTGGGAAAGTATTCGTCACCCGCAGTGTTGTTTTGACTGAGGCGTGTGCCGTAACCGATGGTTTCGCCAAGTCCCATGTGATGGATAAACACATGAGGCAGGCCGGAGAAAATGGCGGTTAACACATATCCTGACCCAAGGGAAGCACGTAGAAAATTGCTCTCGTTGTTCCAGTCTCCATAGTAACTGCCGAGCCAGAGGGTAAAGACGACTTTGATGTCCTTGGTGGCAAAGTCATCGGAAGTGCCAATGCCAGAGGAGTAATAGTAACTGCCTCCTCCAGCCCCCCAGCTCCAGAGTGCGCTTTGAGATTGCATGGTGGGAAAGTAAGTGTCCAAAGCCAGGTCCTGAATATTTTCAGTGCCGACAAAGGGAGCAAAATTTCGATAGCCGCTGGCGGCGACGGCGTTGGTGCCGCGCAACCCGAAGTTGTCCACCATCACCGCCTTTCGGTTCACGCGAATTCTTCCATGACGCCATTCATGGTTTTTGTTGAGGTACTGACGTGTCAAATCCAGCTCAGACCGGGAAGGGATTTTATTGGCAAAGGAGGTCATATGGTGGAAATCGACCCGTCCCACCTCAAGGTCAACGGGGGAAGGAATCACGCTTTGATCAAATTTCCCATCACCAG
>JANRLX010000006.1:0-41256 GCA_033762115.1 Verrucomicrobiota bacterium | reverse complement strand
GTTGCGGTCGATCACCCGCCGACCTTCCCCCGCTGGAGTGCCGAAAAATGTCAGACTGTCAGAGCTTCCCATCATCCCCAGAAGCTCGCTTCGCGTGAGCGAACTCTCTCCACTGTTGTCAGGAAGATATTTCAGCGCCGATTTGTCATACAAAAACTGTCGCTTCAGCCCATTGATCGAACCCACCGCAATCAAGTCCGCGCCTGCTTGCGCCTCCACAATGCCCAGCAACCTCAAAACCTCTTCATCTCCCCGGTTTGCCGCCGTGACCGTCCGGTTGAACCCCACCGCCGGCACAATGCCCGTTTCGAACGAAAGAACAAACGCCGCGACATCGGCAAAATCCTTTCCTCCCAGCGAATCCAGCTCATAAAAATGGACCGTCGGGAGCCCCTGCTTCCCGCCTGAACCATCATGCAACATCCCGAAGCCGGTCGTGTTCGTCGCTCCCTCGCGCGTATCGAGCAGGGCGCGCTGATACACCGTTTGCATTGGCGGCGTTTTCATCGGCTGCGACTCCGCGAGATTCCGCAGGTCATCGATATTATTGTCCGTTCCCGTCGGCAAAACGTGGCAAACACCACAATGATTGACATGAGTGGTGAACAGCGTCCGCCCTCGATTCGGGTCCCCTCCATTCAAGGTCCCCATCGAATTATCCAACCCTCGGTTCGGGTTCGGATGGTGCCGCAACGTATCCAGATACTCCTGCAACGATTCAATATCTCCATCCTCCACCAGCGAACCTCCCATCAAATCCCGGTACGTGGCGTTAAAATCATGCAGCGTCGCGCGATCTCCCCGCCAGTGCAGCAACTGATTTTTCGCCAGCCCGCGCAACGTCTGCGTCAACATCGGCCCCTTCATCGGATGCATCTCTCGCGCTCGTGGCCGCGGGTCATGCGCTGCCAGGTTCCTCCCCGTCACCGTGATCATGTGACCTCCCGGATCGCCCAAATCCCACGAAAGCCCATCCCGATCAGCATCGATATGGCAGGAAGCGCAGGAGACCGTTCCATTCCCTGAAAGCCGCGCATCAAAAAGAAACCCTCTCCCTTCCTTCACAGACGCTGCCATCGGATCATGCGTCCCCACCGGAAATTCCGCTTCCACCACTCCCCTATCCCCGTTCACCACAGTGATGCTGTTCGCCAGCTTGTTCAAAACAAACAGCCGCCCCCTCCCCTCATCCAGCGCAAACCCGCGCGGGCCCCTCATCCGCCGCGTCCCAATCGACAAATCATCGCCGGCAAGAATTCGCAAATCCACCCGCAGCAGAAATTCCCCTTCCGCCGATATTTTCGCGATCCGGTCCGAGCCGAACCCCGCCACCCAGCCATGCGTTCCGTCAGACGCAAACACAATCGCGCTCGGCTGCGCCAGCGAAGTCGCTAACGCCTCCTCATTCGGCAACAGGCCGTAATCAATCCCCCCGTTCAGGTCCCGGATATGCGCCGCCCCATTCGTCAGGTTTAACTGCGTGATCCGATTATCAATAAAATGCCCCTTCAACTCCGGTTCAAACCGGATCAGGTTCAACGCCTCCGTGTTCGCCACCCACAACTCCTCCGTCCCCGGCCGGATCGCAGCGTCAAACAGCACCGTGCCAACGCCCGAAAAATAATTCACCACGCGCAACTCAGAAACCGATACCTCCGCAACATCATGGTCCAGCACCTTGAACTTCACCCTCGGATCGCTCACCGGAACAATCAGCCCCGTTTTCGGAGCAGGAGCCAGCGCCGGGTTGCTTGGAGGCGGGGGAGCTGGCGCCAGATTCGCCGGGAGGATCGTGGTTTGATTTCCTGATAAATGAAAAGTGACGAAAACCGATCCCCCCTTCGGATGAACTGCAATCGTCCGCGGATACTCCCCTTTCAACGGGATCGTTCCCACTTCCCTCCGCGTTTCAACATCAAAAACCCTCAACATCCCGTTCCGCGCACAGGTCACGAACGCCTTCCCTTGCGCGAAAGCGATGTCGCTCGGCTCATCCGGGCAGGCAAGCGTCTCAATGATCCCTCGCTTCCTCAATGAAATGATCGACACACTGTCCGACACCTCATTCACCACCCAGATTTCATCATCCGTCCGCGCCGCCACAGACACCGGCTCCAGCCCCACTCGAATTTCATCCGTCAAAATGACCCGAACACCATTCGAAGTTGAATGACTCGAAATATCGAACACCGAAAGCCGCCCCTCCGGCGTATTCAGCGCAAGAAGCCTTTGCCCGTTCGGCGTGATCGCGATCGGGTGCGTTTGCCTTCCCTCGAAATAATTTCCTGCCGATTCCGCCACACAACCCACCTGGCAGGCCACCACCAGCGCCATCCACAAAAACCCTCCGGCAAAACCCCTTCCTCTCACGCAGTGCGCGATCAGGGCTGACTTCTTTGAAAATTGACGGATAAACTCACTCACTAAAATTCCAGTTTCTTCTCCAGCCTTCGGCCGGACAATAAGGGTTTGACTGAACTGCCCCTCCGTGGCCCAAATCGTTGGTTGCCACAAGCAAGGCACAGCCCTGCTCGTTGAAATGACTCGGAATTTCCTCCTGATGGCGACTGGCTGATGATAAACAATCAGCCTGATCAGGAACGAATGGAAACCAATTGAAGATTAGACGAACCGGGGCGGAGGAGTCTCTGGAAAATTGAAAAACAAATCGTGCGGCTCACTGTACGACAGATGAGCGGAAAACTCCCGGGACGGCCAGACCACATGCGACACTTGAACCAGCATCCAGTCGATTTTCACCTGCTCCACTGATTGCTCCTGCTCCCGCTCCGATTCCCGCCCTTCCTTCACAATCTTGCACAATTGGCAGGGCCGATCACCCTTAAACGTTTTCTCCACCGCCACCGCGAAACTGTCCGTCTTCGTGAAACTGATCAACATCCCTGTCCACGCGGCCGTTTGCAACAATTCCCAACGCCCCCCAATCGAGACGATTAAAAGCCACGCCGTAAAAATAATGTGGATCCGTTGACGCACCCCGCCAACCTTTAATCCCACTCCCACCACATGTCAATTTTCTTCACTGCCCCTCACCGCCACTCACATTCTTCCAATTCCCCACACCTCATGAAAATGATTTTCATCCAGGTGGCAATCCGCCAGTATCCTTGAACCTGATTGCATCATGAGCACCAGAACTTCCCAAATATTCGCCGCAATCACTCCTTTAACGCTTTGCCTCTCTCCCATGGCCCTGGCCCATCCTGTGGCCTTCATCCCCTTCGCCATGACCGCCGCTGAACTCAAGGAACAACGGACCTCTTCGGCAACCACCGACCCGCAAACTCCCGTCCCCCTTCCGGAAATCATCGTGCAGGGACGCGCAGACAGCCTCGTTGGCATCGCCGATTCCGCCACCCAGGGAACAGTCGGCGCGTCTCAACTCCAACTTCGCCCGATAATGCGGACCGGAGAGATTCTCGAAACAGTGCCTGGCCTCATCATCACCCAGCATGCCGGTGGAGGGAAAGCAAACCAATACTTCCTGCGCGGATTCAACCTCGATCACGGCACCGACTTCCTGACCCAACTCGATGGCATGCCCATCAACCTCCGCTCTCATGGCCACGGGCAGGGCTACACCGATATGAACATCGTCATCCCGGAGCTGATCCATCGCGTGAATTACGAAAAAGGAGCCTACTACGCCGCCAACGGAGATTTTTCTTCCGCAGGCGCAGCCCATTTGGAAAGCTTCAAAACACTTCCCCAAAGCCTCGCTATCCTTGAAGGCGGCATGTACGGCTACGCTCGCGCAATGTTCGCCTCCTCCCCAAAACTCGGTCCCGGCAACCTCCTCTACGCCCTTGAGGCATCTCATTTCGATGGCCCATGGCGCAATCCCGATGACTTTCAAAAGTTCAACGGCGTCCTTGCCTACAGCCAGGGCGATGATGCCCAGGGATTCAGCCTCACCTTTCGCGGCTACCACGGCGCCTGGGATTCCAGTGATCAGGTTGCCGAAAGCGCCGTCTCCTCCGGACTCCTTCCCATTTTTGCCTCCCTCGATGACACCACCGGCGGCGACTCCCAACGATACAGCCTTCAAGGAGAATGGCACCGGGACACCGGACATTCCTTGACCAAAATGAACCTCTACACCTTCTACTACGATCTCGATTTATTCTCCAACTTCACCTACTTCCTCCTGGACACCAATCGCGGCGATCAATTCGAACAAACTGACAAACGGGCAACATCCGGGCTCAACACGCACCACACAATTTTCAACGAACTCCTGGGACACGAAACGGAAAACACCTTCGGACTCCAGATCCAAAACGACGCCATCCAGAACGGCTTGCACAACACCCAGGGCCGCCTGCGCGTCGATAAAATCGATTCCACAACCCTTGCCCCCATCCCCGCCACAATCCGCTCGGACGACATCATCGAAACAAGCCTCGGCCTTTACTACGAAAACAAAACCGTTTGGACACCCCTCTTTCGCACCGTCGCCTCTCTTCGCGGCGACCTTTTCAACTTTGACGTCTCCAGCGCACGCCCTGAAAACTCAGCCAACCGCACCGATGCCATCGCCAGCCCCAAAGCAACCCTGATTTTCGGCCCCTGGGCTCAGACCGAACTCTACATCCAGGGCGGTTTGGGGTTTCACAGCAACGACGGACGAGGCGTCACTTCCCGCGTCGATCCCATCACCGGCAGCCCCCTCGATGCCAATGGCGACCCCATTCAAAGGGCCGACCCCCTCGTTCAGACCTATGCCGCAGAAATTGGCCTTCGCACCACCGCCATCCACGGCCTCCACAGTTCTGTTTCAGCCTGGTGGCTCGATATTGACTCCGAACTGGTTTTTGTCGGCGATGCCGGCTCCACCGAACCCAGCCGTCCCAGTCGCAGATACGGAATCGAATTTGCCAACTACTACACACTCACCAAAACCCTCACCCTCGATGCCGATTTTTCCCTCTCCCATGCCCAATTCCGTGACCACGACCCCGCTGGCAACCACATTCCCGGCTCCATCCAAACAGTCCTTTCCGCAGGGATCACCGCTCAACATCCCAACGGCCTCTTTGGCACACTTCGCCTTCGTTACTTCGGTCCAAGACCCTTGATCGAGGACAACTCCTTTCGCTCCGGTGAAACCATTCTCCTCGCACTCCAGACCGGCTGCCAACTCAACAAAACCTGGACCCTTTCAGCAGAAATCTTCAACATCCTCGACCGCCGTGATCACGACATCGATTATGCCTATGAATCACGCGTCCGCCCCGGCGATCCATCCGCCACCGAAATCCATTTCCACCCTGTCGAACCCATCCAGGCCCGCCTCGCACTCACAGCCCAATTCTAACCTTCAATCTCGTCCCACCCTGCACGTTCCCTTCATAAGGCGCACACCGAACCAGGCCAACTATCTCCCCGGTTCTTCCCCACCAACACGCCTGCCGCCCTCGTAAACCGGGATTCTCCTTTGAAGCCGGGTCTCCTCCCTCATTCCCGCCTGCGACCAATCATTTCCCCCGTTCCACTCCGGCGCTGAAATCGTCAATGTCAACGTGCGTTTCACCGTTTCCAAATTCCCCGGATAAATCGCCTCACCCGGAAACCCCACCTCCACAAACGCCTCCCTGCCGCCACCCGCCGGGGCCACTTTTACCGCGGCCTTCGCTCCGTTCACCTTCGCCCGCACATCCTCCACCCGCACGCTTCCATCCAGCGTGAAATAATAACGAAAACTCAGGTTCGTCGAGACAACTGCCGGCCACCGGCTGCGATTCCAAACCGTCGCCTCGATCTCAGCCCCGGTTGCTGACTCGGCAATCCGTTTCGCCGAAACGAAAAATTCCCGATCCGTCTTGAGCAAATCATCACCCTCATCACGCATCGCTTTCGGGGGAAATTGCGCATCCGGCAACACGCTCCCCGAGCTCAATCCCTTTGCCGTCAACAAAGCAAGGCTCGCTGTAAACCCCGCATTATAATCCAGCGCCACCTCGTTAAATTGCGAATCCATCACATCCTGGAACGGTTGATCCGCTCGATCAAATTGATACGTCGCCTTGCGCACCGGCTCGGTGCGATTCGGGAATTTATAATACGTTTCCGACCCTTTGCCATCCGGCGACGGCAGCCACGGCCGCTGCTCCTTGCCGCACAGGAAAACATCGTTGTGATCCGGCCCCGCCACCAGCGCCCCATACAAAATGTGCCGCGCCGTCGCTCGATCATCCGCTTTACCCTTGATGAAATGCTCAAACCCGGCCCACGCCCCGTAAGCGCCCCGATGATGGACATGGTTGAACGGCTCGTTCCCGAACCCAACCAAAAAGCTGCGCCCATACGGATTCGCTCCCAGCGCGTAATCCACCTGGCGCCTGGCTTCTCGAAAAAACATCTCCCGCAACTCCGCGTTCGACTGCCCTTTCTTCCACCAAAGGTTCCCCTTCAGCTCCGGCGCCTGCTCCACCTGTTGGCTGTAATACATCGCGATCACCGCAGCGTTGTTCGCGTGGCGCAAACTTCCGTACTCATGCGCATCCCACTCGCGCAACCGCAGCCCCCCCGGCGTCTTCTTGTAATTGCAAAACTGCACGCAATAGAACTGCAGCTCCGCGTGGAACTTCTCCTCTGCCGGCGCAAGCCGCATCATGTTATACGCGCCGAGCTTCCCGAAATTCCCGGCGCTGAAATCCTTCCACCAATCCTGGTTCCACTCCGCCTTGTAAGGTCCCTCGTAAATCTCGTTCGCAAAATCGACCCACTTCGTGCCGAACTTTGGGTCCCGCGCCGCATGCGCCCGCTGCAGGAAAGTCGCTGCGACAAATATTTTATCAAATGGATCGGCTCGATACCCAAGCTCAACCACTTTGCCGTCCGCACGGACCGCCTGCGAACGTTTCTTCCGAATCTCCTGCTGCCGCGCCTCCGGCATGTTGTTCGTGATCACCTCGCCGCAATTCGCCTGTGCGAAAACAACCAACTTTTCCGCTTGTTCCAGCAACCTCTCCGCGAACTTCCCCGCATCGAAATCCTCATAACCGCGCTTCCCCTTCAACGCAGCCGCATGATCGCGAATCACCATCGAAGACGCCGCCATTGATGCCGCCATCCCTGCTGGAATGTCCCCACCGGGATGCGCCTTATCCACGCGAAACGTCGGACGCATCGTCATCAGGTGCGCCACCTCCGCTGGCGCCCACATCGAGTGCACCGATGGCCCGTCAATTCCCGAAAGCCCCCCGCAACCAATCGCCACCTGCAGGTCATTCGCCGGGTCTTTGCAGTCCGGGTTCAGCACGCACTTCAGGAAATATTGATTCACGTAAATCAGGCTCTCCAGCAACTCATCCATCTGCCCGCTCTTCACATAACCCTGCGGATGCTCAATCGCGGACCACGCCAGCGTCGTTGCCGCGAAACTCATCGTTAAATTCGCCGTCCAATGGTCCCCCGCGTCATACCACCCACCCGCCAGATCCCGCCCAATATCCTGCCCATCCGTCAAACACGATGGCCCACGCCACTCCACTCGATTATTCGGTGACAACCGCCCCGACTGCTGCGCCTCAAAAAAATAAAGCGTCTTCTGCAACGCCTCCGCATAATTGAAATTCCCCTCCGCGCCTCCCAAAGGAATCCCCACGGCCAGGACTGCGACAATCCAAAATTGTTTGTTCATTAACTTCAAGAATTGACACCTCTCATCCAAACCGAATTCACTGACAATCGATCACTCTTTCACACCCGCCGGATTCTCCCCCACAACCTTCCAGGCAACTTCCTGGATTTTCCTCGCAAGCTCAGGCGCGATCTTTCCATACGGTTCACTCGCAAGCCCCACCGGCGATTCATTAAAAAGCGTCGCGAAGAACGTGCACCCAACCAGATAACTTCCCGGTTCATTCAGGTGAATCCCATCCTTGTAAAATTGATAAATACTCGTCCAACCCGCCACACGCCCAGCCCTCATTTCACGATGCATCTCCGCCATCACATGCCCCACCGGCACAATCCGCAACGGCTTGCGCAGCCCCGGCGTTTGCTTGCGCGCCTCAACAAGCAACCTCTCAAAATAATCCCGCGTTTCATTCGTTGCATCCCACCCACCCGTGAACCTCCCGTTCCAACGCTCCTCGAAATCATCCACCTTTGAGAGATCATTGCCACTGCCCGGTTTCCCCGGGTCATAATCGTTCTTGTCGAACGCAATTCCTTTCCCCCCCACCGCCACACGCGGCCAGCGCGCATAAATAAACACCTGCACCTCCGGATTCCTCGCCGCCGCGAGCTTGGCCATCATCACGATCAACGCCACATCCCCCACCTCTTCCCCCTTCTCATTTTTCCCCTGAAGCTGCCGGTCGAACGGTTGCAGCACCACATGGTCCCACGCGAACTCGTTCAATGCTTTCTTCCATCCCCCGAAAGGCTCCTCCGTGAACCCCTCCTCCGGATGCCCATACAACCACTCCAGCGGCGCGCCTGGAATCATCTGCCGCCCCCACGTCATCCTGATCCCGCGCGACTCGGCAAGTTTCGCCAACCCTCCATACCGAACAGTATCCGTTACACTGTTCCCCACGAAATAAACCCGGACACCCTCCGCGCGCGAAACCGCCAGGCACACTGCGACACACAAAAAGCAAACAAGATTTCTCACCGCGCCATCACACCAGACCACCCCCCACCCGCAAGTGAAATATCCCAACCCCAACCGCCACAAGATGCCCCGCCATGAATCACTTCCATCCCGCCCATCGGGATACAGCCGCGTCCTTCCCACGTAAGCGCCTTCAGCACGTGAATGTTCGAGTTCAATCCGGGTCCTTCCCACCTCGACACTCACTTCTGCCTCAGCTACGCCTCTCTCTTGCGGGGGGAAAGCTTCGGGCGTGACAGAAGGGGTTGCGTTTCCGCAACATCGTCCGCCTCCCCGCTTCTTTCTAATTCAAAATCTTTTTTGGGAGGCAATAATAATGCCTTTCGTGGAACTTCGGACACGTCTACATTAGGCAGACTCTTTTGGGTGCCTCCTTCACTGAAAATCCTGCCGAATATTTTTTTGAATCGGCTTTGCCACCCGCCCTTGCTCGGGTTCGCCTTAAAGCGAAAAATTCGTTCCAAATCCCGTTCCGTAAGTTCAATTTCACGGGTTTGCTTGTTGACTCGGTCTTGAAGCCCGACTAGGAAATGCTGAAACCCGCCTTTATTTTTTGATTCCGGTGGCTGGCGCATCAATTCGGAATATTCGTCATTCGTCAGCTTCACAACGACGCTTTTGACACCATAACCGACTCTTAACCGTCTCCCGATTCCGAATGCATCTCTGAGGCCTTTAATTCCATCGCCCAGCGAATTGACTTTTGCTTCAAAGCCCGTTCCGGCGACTTTAAGCGAGATTTTCCCTCCGGAAAAAATTACCGCCAAGGTGATCAACAGCGGGCACCCGATATACAGAATTTCAAGTGGACTGTGTCGGGACACCTCGTCAATCTGGAGCAAGTCGGGTTTGTTTGAAGCATTAAAAAATGAATTGATTTCCTGCGGATTAAATCCGGCCATTTTGTTTAAGTAATGGCTCGCTTCGATTTGTGTTGGTATCCGCCAATCGTTCCGTTCCGATTCCGGAACTAAGCGATCCAATGCAAGATTCATCGCCCGGAAGAGAAACAAAAAATCCGCCAGTTCAGCAGGATTCAGTTCCTTCGATTCCTCCCCAAAGATGACTGCTATTTTCTGCATATTAGTTCACCTAATGGAGCCACTTCCGTCCTGCCCTGTAAACTATTTTCTTTATCGGTGCCGTTCGTTCACCGCCGCTCTCAGCATATCATTTGCGACCCGCACGTACTCGGGATCAATTTCGAATCCGATAAACCTTTGGATCCCGCATTCCAATGCAGCTAACGCAGAATGGCCAATGCCCAAGAAAGGATCGAGCATTACGAGATCCAGACGGAAGCCGTGAACTTTGATGCAGTTGACGGCAAGGGCCACTGGAAATGTCGCCGGATGCGGACGCTCTTTTGACCGGCTCAGAATTGTTTTGTATGGAATAAACCAATTGTTGCCACGGCATCGCACGTCTTTCCCTTGCGTGTGTGCCCATCGCTTAATATTGGATTTGTCCGAATAAGGAACGCCAATTGCCAATCGGTTAAGCGGGATTCGCCCATTTTTAGTGAGATGGAACACGTATTCGTGACAATCGTTGACGAAGCGGGTGGAATGAATCGGTTTGAAATGACCGGCCGAAACTTGTTCTCCTTGTTTCGTTTCAACTGTAATTGATTTTATCCAATGAAAAGTGTTTTGCAGCACAAACCCCAACTCTTTAAGCGCAACGATCAGCTCGTGAGGAATCAGCGGGTTTGAAGGAGAGGAACCCAAATTCAAAAAAAACGAGCCGTTTTCGTTTAAAACGGATTTCACCTCGCCAGCCCATTCCCTCGACCAATTCAAATATTCGTTTCGAGTCCGGGCGTCATTATAGTTGCTGTATTTGATCCCGAGGTTGTAAGGAGGCGACGTAACTACAATATCCACCGAGTTCTTCGGCAAATTTCGCATCGCCTTTACACAATCAGAAACCTCGATTTTAAAATCGGCCAGGGGGTCTTTCATTCTGCAAAACGAAATGGGCGATCAAGGTTGGCTCCCAATGTACGGCGAAAAAGTTTCCGCAGAGTTTTGCGCCAATATGAATTTCTATATTGAAATGCGTAGCGATTGATCCGGTCGGCGAGAGTGTCGTTCAAGTCCAATTCACCGGTTTGTTCATCCAAGCAATACCACAAGTGCAGCAAAAGGTTTTGAAACCCGCCTCGGCCTTTACTCCGAGTGACAAGTTCTGACAATTCTCCAATCTCGCCTACGGTGAGTTTGATGATCAATCGCCTCGGGAGTATGGTGGCCTAGTTAAGGCTCGCCAAGAAAGATTCGATTCAATCCTTGAGACGCCAAGCACTTATTTCAGCAGTGTCCTTTTAGCATTTTGCTTCGTCAACCTGTGAGATTGAGCTCGGGTGGCGGAAGCCTCCAGAGTCACGTTCAATTGAAAAAGAGTGCGATAATCGCAATTTCTTGCCCCTTCGGTTTGTTGATACTTCGCGTCTGGTACATTTAGCCACTTAATTTCATCCTGCTTAGAAGATTAACCTGAACGCACTTTCCGCAATGACAGCCCCTCTCACAGCTTTTGCAAGTCAAACTGGTGCGCCGGGCAGGACTTGAACCTGCAACCTTCTGATCCGAAGTCAGAAGCTCTATCCAATTGAGCTACCGGCGCGCTCCTCCCCTTGAGTTAAACACAACCAGCCCATTCCGCAAGCGTCACCAGCCGCCCCAATCGCCTCCCTCACAACCGCGTCTTGATCCCGCACGCTCGCAACGCGCACCAACCCCGCACCGCTTCGAACCCCACAAACACCGCCGACCCAAGCAACACCACACCCCGCCCCCGCGAAACCGGACACGCCAACCCCCCTCCCACCAGCAATCCCACAGCCAGCAACCCCCGGAACAAACGCCCTTTCCCATCAATATTCCGTTGAAAACGCCCTTTCATATCAATTCATCCTGCGAAGATTCTCCAACGTCGAGCAGAGATGCCCGAGATCCCTGATCGGGATCGCTCCCACCTCTTTCAACGCCCGTTCATAGGCAGGCATCGCCCGTCCACCCACCAGCACCGGCACCCCGGGCCCCACATGCTCCCGCAGCCGCATCAATTCATTCCCCAGCCGCGGGTCATCCTCCGGGTACACCAGGCTCAGCGCAATCGCCCGCGCCCGGCTTTGCAATACGCTCCCCGCAATCTCCGCCGCCGGAAGACTTGCCCCCAGATACACCACACGCCATCCCAGGTTCGCCGCCGCCGCACCCGCCAGCAACGCGCCAAGCTCATGAATCTGCCCGGACGGCGTCGCGATCACGATCACCGGCTCATTCGCTCCCCCTGCGAACGACTGCGTCGCATGCCCCAAAAAAATCCGGATCACCGCGCTGGCAAAATGCTCATGCGCCGCGCTGATCGTTCCATCCCGCCACAAATCCCCCACCGACTGCGCCAGCGGCGCGATCACCCGCTGCAACAACCCCTGCGAACCCAGTTCCACATTCCCCCGTTTCAACGCCGCTTCAAGCTTCCCCGAATCAAGCTCCTTCACCGCCTGCAGGCATTCCGATAAAAACCGCCCCGCACGATTACTTTCCACATCCCCCGCGGACGCCCGAACAGGCGCGACATGCTTGACCTCACCGGCCAGCGCGCGAAGCCGTTCCGTCGAGAGCTGCGCCACCGCACCGATATTGTGCCCCCCCTCCGTGATCTCCCGCAGCAACGTCAACCGGTCAATCTCCTCATCACTGTAAAGACGCCGGTTGCTCCCCGTCCGCTGCGGATTCACCGCCGTGTAACGCTTCTCCCACACCCGGATCACGTGATGACTCAACCCGGTCCGGCGTGCCACCACTTTGATGGGATGACGAGCTTCACTCATTTATTAGACAAATATTTAACAAAATGAAACGGAAAGCGCAAGGATTTCTTTTAATAAATCGTTCAAATTCAAAGAAAACCAGCCAAAAACCCCTTTTTCACCCCTGATTAAAAAATATTAGACAAATATTTGACAATACAGGACAAAATGTACAAACTGTCTAGAACTCAAGCGAGCATGAGCAAAGAAATTCTGATTATCGGGGCGGGGCCGGGCGGGTTGGCTTCAGCCATTTTACTCGCTGCGGCGGGGATGCGCGTCAAAATCATCGAGCGCCTTCCCGTCCTCGGTGGACGCACCTCCAGCATCCAGGCAGAGGGCTTCAAATTCGATCTCGGCCCCACCTTCTTTTTATACCCGAGAATCCTCGAAGAAATTTTTTCCGCCGCAGGCACCAGCCTCAGCCAGGAACTCCCCATGAAACGGCTCGACCCCCAGTACCGCATCCAGTTCGGTGCCGGGGGAAAAATCGATTGCACCTCCGCAATCACTGAAATGGAACGGCAGATCGGCGCTTTATCTCCCCAGGACGTTCCAGGGTTCCGCCGCTTCCTCTCGGAAAACCGGGAAAAATTCACCCTCATGCATCCCTGCCTGGAATCCCCCTTTCTCGGCTGGCGTGATCTCATCCAGCTTCGATTGCTCAAAATGCTGCCCTCCCTCCGTCCCCATCAATCGGTGGACACTTACCTCAAACGCTTTTTCAAGGATGAACGGGTCCGGCTGGCCTTCTGCTTTCAATCAAAATATCTCGGCATGTCCCCCTTCCGCTGCCCCAGCCTCTTCAGCATCCTCAGCTTCCTGGAATATGAGTACGGCGTCTGGCATCCGATGGGTGGCTGCGCTGCCGTCACCGAAGCAATGGCTCGCGTCGCCCGGCGGATGGGAGTTGAAATCTGCCTGAACGAACCGGTTGAGGAAATTCTCTTCGCACGCCGCAAAGCCATCGGCGTGCGCACCACTCTCACCTGCCATCATGCCGATGCCATCGTATTGAACGCCGATTTCGCGCGCGCCATGGAACGGATGGTGCCGGACCATTTGCGCAAACGCTGGACCAACCGCAAACTCGCCAAGAAGAAATTCTCCTGCTCCACCTTCATGATCTACCTCGGGGTTGAAGGGACCTTCGACCAGCCGCATCACACCATCCACATCTCGGAAAATTACCAGCAGAACCTGGACGAAATCGAAAACCGCCATATCCTCAGTGAAGACCCGAGCTTTTACGTCCAGAACGCCTGCGTCACCGATCCCGGTCTCGCCCCGCGCGGTCATTCCACTTTGTACATCCTCGCGCCGGTCACTCACCAGCATCCAAACGTCGATTGGTCACGCGAACGCTCCCGTTATCGGGACCTCCTCCTTCGCGAGGTCAAAAAAGCCGGTTACGAAATTGATCCCGCCCGGGTCAAATTCGAGCGCGTCATCACCCCCGCGGATTGGGACACTCGCTACGAAATCTACCGGGGCGCCACCTTCAATCTTGCACACACACTCGGTCAGATGCTTCACCTCCGCCCCCACAACCGCTTCGAGGATCTTGATGGAATCTACCTCGTGGGCGGGGGAACCCACCCCGGCAGCGGCCTGCCGGTGATTTTTGAAAGCGCCCGGATCAGCAGCAAACTCCTTCTCGAAGACCTTGGCGCCAGCGCCGGGCACATCGCAACCGGCTGTGGGAAGGAAGATTCGCCGGAGCGGATGCTGACACCCCATGAATGAAATCTGTCATGAAAAGGAAGGCAGTGGGGTGGTCTCCTCATTTCCCCTCAGCCCATCCGTGATGACCGAAGCGCGCACGGCCCAGCAGGATTGGGGAAAACTCGCGGTGGCGAAACGGCTCGCGGTCATTCGAAACTTCCGCTCCTTGGTCGTCACGCAGTTGTCCGAAGTGACAAAAACAGTGCTCGGCAGCAGTTCCAGGCCCGCGGCGGAACTCCTCACAGCGGAAATCCTGCCGCTGCTGGATGCGTGTGAATTTCTCGAGCGCGAGGCGGAGAAACTTCTCCGGCCAAAGCGGCTCGGGAAGCGGGGATTGCCCAAATGGCTCGGCGGTATAAGGAGCGAAATTCATCGTGACGCTCTTGGTGTCGTTCTGATCATCGGGCCGGGCAATTACCCGCTCTTTTTACCCGGTGTCCAGGTGGTGCAGGCCCTGGTGGCCGGGAACGCGGTCCTCCTCAAACCAGGTGTTGGCGGAACAACTGCGGCCACGACTCTGGCCAGCCTGCTCGCCCAGGCCGGGTTGCGCAGGAACCTCCTCACCATCCTGCCGGAATCCATCTCGGCAGCCCAGGATGCAATCGAGCAACTGCCAGACAAGGTGATCTTCACCGGTTCCGCTGCCACCGGGGCGCTCGTCCTCAGCCAGCTCGCCGGCAGGCTGATCCCTGCCACCATGGAACTGAGCGGTTGCGATGCCGCAATCATTCGCGCTGATGCCGATCTCGACCTGGCATCCCGCGCCGTGGCGTTTGGCCTCACCCTGAACCAGGGCGCCACCTGCATGGCCCCACGCCGGGCATTTGTCGCGGCGGAAATCGCGGAACATTTTATACAACTTCTTTCGGAACGGTTGAGACAGACCCAATCGCGGAAAACCGAAACGCTTTCCCGACAGGTCGCCCAGAAACTGCGACCGTTGCTGGATGATGCCCTCGCCCGTGGCGCTCGCCTGGTTTTTGGACGCGACCGGAATGACGGCTTGATCGCCAGCCCGATCATTCTCGCGGATGTTCCCCTCAGCGCACGCCTCCATCGCGCGGAATTGTTCGCCCCCGTTTTAATGATCGAAACGGTGAGCAACGATTTCGATGCGTTGAACCGCACCAATGATTCATTCTATGCCCTGACCGCCTCAATTTTTTCCCGCAATGAACAGGACGCGCAATGGCTTGCCCGGCAACTGAACGCCGGAGTGGTCACCATTAATGACATGATCATCCCTACAGCCGATCCCCGCATTCCTTTTGGCGGGCGCAAACGAAGCGGGTTTGGCGTCACCCGCGGCGGGGAAGGGCTGCTGGAACTGACCACAATGAAAGTGGTGACCATGACAGGCGGCAATTTCCGGCCCGCGTTTGCTCCCGCACAACCGGGTGATGAACAAATTTTCCAGGCATACATCACCGCGGCGCATGGAGAAGGATGGATCAATCGCGGCCAGGCATTCGTTGAGCTTTTGAAAAAACTGTCGGGGAGACCAAAAGAGAGGAGTGAACATGAGAAATTCAAAAAATGATCGCATCGCAATCATCGGCGGCGGCCTCGGAGGGCTTGCCGCCGCATGCACGCTGGCCGCGCGGGGATATGCGGTGACATTGTTCGAGCGGAACGAATGGCTCGGCGGAAAAGCCACCACCGTTTCCGGCAGCGGGTTCCGGTTCGATGCCGGGCCGACCATTGTGACAATCCCATCCGTCCTGGAAAAAATCTTCCATGAATCGGGCCGGAGGATGGAGGAATATTTGCGGATGGTGCGGCTCGACCCGCAATGGCGCTGTTTTTTCGAGGATGGTTCCCGCCTGGACCTCCTTCAGGACGTTTCAGAAATGCGGGAGAGCCTGGATCGTTTTGCGCCGAACACAAATTCAGGCAACAGCTACAGCGGGTTTCTCGATTTAAGCAAACGACTCAATGAAATCTCCCGCAAATATTTCTTTTACAAATCGATTGGCGGGTTGAAGGACATGTTCGAATTCAGCACGGCGTTTGATCCGAAGATGCTGAAGGATCTGCTCGCCATGAGGATGGGGCGGAGTGTGGCGGGAACAGTCCGCTCGATGACTCCTGATCCGCGTGTCGCCCAGATGATCGACCATTTCACCCAGTACGTTGGCTCCTCTCCCTATGGCTCTCCCGCGGTCTTGTGCGGCATTGCCCATATGCAAACGGACGAAGGAATCTGGTACCCGATCGGCGGGACACGGGCGGTGCCGGAAGCGTTGGAAAAGCTGGCCCGGCAGCTCGGGGTCGAAATCCGGTTGAACACTCCCATCACAAAAATCCTGAATGATGGAAAGCGTGTGACCGGTGTCCGAACCGGGAGCAACGAGGAAATTCCGGTGCGGGCGGTGATTTCCAACTGTGATTCGGTGCGGACGCATCGTGAATTGATCAACGGGCAGGTGGGCGCAAAATTTGAACGTCGCAGGGAGTACGAGGCGGCCTGTTCCGGGGTGGTTTTATATTTGGGCCTGAACAAACGATACGAACATCTCGCCCATCACGATTTTGTTTTCAGCCGCGACCCGGAGGAGGAGTTTGATGCCATTTATAAAAAGGGTGAACCAGCGCCTGACCCGACCTGTTACCTTGCGGCGACTTCCTCCACCGAACCGGAATCAGCTCCTGAAGGGGGAGAATCACTCTATGTGCTGGTGCACACCCCGTACCTGCGCCCGCATCACAACTGGACAAAGATGCTGCCTGCCTACCGGAAAACGATCATTGAAAAACTGAAACGGACCGGCGGAATGCCGGACATTGAAGAGCGGATTGTTTTTGAACGCACGCTCACACCGCAGGATATCAATGATCGTTTCAATGTCCTGAACGGCGCAATTTATGGCTTGGCAAGTCATGGACGTTTTCTGGGAGCGTTCAAGCCGGGGAACCGTTCCCCTGACCTGAAAGGGTTTTATCTTGCGGGAGGGGCGGCCCATCCCGGCCCGGGAATGCCGATGGTGCTGATGAGCGGCTGGATTGCGGCGGACAGCCTGGACCAGGATGCGGTGGTGGAACCGAAGGAATCGCAGGTTGAGGTTTCATTCGCGTGATTGCCGAACGAAAACTGGTTGCTCCGTTGCCGCGCGATGAATCGCGAGCGCGTGGTCATTTCGTTGCAAGCCGCCACACTCCGGCGATTTCGCCGTTTTTGTTGCGCTGGTTTACCTGGTATTCTCGCCATTATGTGAAGCGGCATTTCCACAGCCTGCGGGTTTCGCGGACAGGCCTTCCCCCGGACACGCAAGGTTTGCCGCTGCTCCTTTATTCGAACCACGCCTCCTGGTGGGACCCATTGGTCTGCCTGCTCCTGAAGCAGCAGTTTTTCCCTGAACGAAATGGCTACGCGCCGATCGATGCTGCGATGCTGGAAAAGTACAGTTTTTTCCGGCACCTCGGTTTTTTCGGAATCGATCCCCACTCCGCACGCGGCGCGGCGCAATTCCTCAGGACTGCGGAAGAGTTGTTGCAATCCGAAAACAACCTGGTGGCAGTGACTCCGCATGGCCGTTTTGCAGATGCCAGGGAACGCCCGGTTCGCCTGAAGCCGGGACTGGCCCACCTGGCGCGGCGGGTGGAGCGAACCTTGTTTTTGCCGCTGGCGATTGAGTATGTGTTCTGGGATGAGCGTCTCCCGGAAATTTTGGTGCGTTTCGGAAAACCGATCCGCGCGGAGCATGAGGAACGCAGTGCGGAGGACCTGATGCAGCTTTTTAACGGGCATCTTGCACGAGCCCAGGATGCGCTGGCTTTGGAATCGCAGCGGCGCGACCCGGCCCAGTTCCAAACTCTGGTGCAGGGGGGAGCGGGACAGGGAGGCGTTTACGACTGGTGGCGTTGGATGAAAGGAATCATTTTGAACAAGCCGTTCAGGAAGGAGCATGGAAACCATGAACCTTGATCTTCCCGCCGGAATGGCCCTGGCGCTGGCAATGATTCCAGCCGGGTTGTTCCTGCTGAATCTGCTGGTTTACCGCCCGCTGCCGAAAAAGGGGAGAAGTGACCAGGCCATGTCGATATTGATCCCCGCCCGGAACGAGGAGAAAAACATTCGTCAGACCCTTGAATCGGTTTTGCAAAATCCGGGGGCTGAATTCGAAATCATTGTGCTGGATGATTCCTCGAGCGACGGGACGGCAGAAATTGTGCGGGAATTTGCCGCGAAGGATTCGCGGGTGCGGCTTGAAACAGCGCCGCCGCTGCCAGCGGGGTGGTGCGGCAAACAGTATGCCTGTCATGTCCTGGCAAAAATGGCCCGGAACCCGTGGCTGGTTTTCATGGATGCAGATGTGCGTTTGAACAGGGATGCCCTGGCAAGGATGAGCGCATTTATGGAGCAAAGCGGGGCTGACCTGGCCAGCGGCGTTCCCCGGCAGGAGCTTGGGACTGTTTCCGAAAAACTTCTTCTCCCGCTGATTCATTTTATCCTGCTTGGATTTTTGTCGATGCACGCAATGCGGCATACGCGCTGGGTGTCGATGTCGGCCGGGTGCGGCCAGTTGTTCATCGCCCGACGGGCGGCGTATGAAGCGTGCGGGGGGCATGCGAAGTTGCGTGATTCGCTGCATGACGGGATCAAGCTGCCACGGGTCTTTCGCCAGGCCGGTTTTTTCACTGACCTGTTTGATGCGACTGATATCGCAACCTGCCGGATGTACCAGACGGATGCAGAAACATGGCGGGGTCTTGGGAAAAATGCAGTGGAAGGGCTGGCAGCGCCGGGGGTGATTTTGCCGATGAGCATGCTGTTGGTCACGGGACAGGTTTTGCCTTTTGTTTTGCTTGCGATTCCGGAGCAATTGTCCCAGACGGGATTTATTCTGACGCTGCTTGCGACATTTGCCGCCCTTTTTCCACGGTGGGTTGCGGCACGTTTATTTCAGCAACCATTTTCGATTACATTCCTGCACCCGGTGGCAATCCTGGCCCTGCTCACGATTCAGTGGCATGCGCTCGCGCGGCATCTGCTGGGAAAACCGTCCGAATGGAAAGGGCGCAGTTATGGGGATTCGCGTCGGGTGGCCCCGCTGAAAATTTAGTTATGTGGTTTTCGCATTTCATTGTTCTGTTCGCGCTTGTGACCGGTTTTGAACTTTTGGCAAAAGAACCGCTGCTTGCAACGCGCGCACCGGCAAAGATTGAGTTGCATGATCAGTTCGGGACCAACCATGTCTTACGATTTCCCTGCACGAATACGATTTTTCTCACAGTAGCGGACCGGAAAAGCTCAGGCCAAGTGAAGGAATGGGTCAGCGCGATCAAGAAAAAGTGCCAGAAGGAAGTGATGATTTGCGGGATCGCCAATATTGAGGGTGCGCCGGGGTTCCTGCATCGATCGATCCGAAAAAAGTTTGAAGAATCGTTTAAATATCCGGTGATGATGGATTGGACGGGTGAGATTTCCCGGGAACTGGGAGTTGATCCGGGGGTGGCCAACATCCTGATCGTGGATCGTGAAGGAAAAATTCATGGTCGATTCAAGGGAGAAGCGACCGAAGCATCAGTGAAGCAAGCCGCGGCGCTGTTGGCGGAGGCAAGCCAGCAAGAGCAAAAATAATTTTTTGTGATGAACTCAGCTGTTCATGCGAGGAGGTGGACCGGGATGGTGTCGAATGGGAGATAAGTGTAATTGGGATTTTTAGAGATGGAAGGAGCGGGTTGTTCCTCGGTTTCGGATGGGGATTCGGTTAATGGCTGGGTAGTTGGAGCGGTGGGTGGGTCGGACGGCGATGGGGTTTCAGCAGCGGATGGGCTGGGTAGAGGTGACGGGAGGGTGAGGATGTTTTCGGTTGAATTTTTTGAATTGTTTAGAATTTCCGGGTTTGTCGATTTCTCGTTTGCCAATTGGGAGGGGCTGGCGGTTTGGGTGGATTTGAGGAGGCGTTTCTGTTCGGCGAGGGCAAATTTCTTTTCGGCCAGGTCCTGTTTGCGTTCTGCAAGAGTGAGTTTTCGTTCGACAGAGGATTGTTTTCTTTCGGCCATTTTCCCTTTGAGAAGTTTTTCGATGGCAGTGGCGCAGGTGAGGAGATCGTCCGGGGAACAAGGTTTGTGCAACCTGTCATGCAACATTTGCCAGAGTTTGGCGATGACAGATTCCGGGGTGATGGTTGCTGGAGAAGTCTCTTTTGGGGTGATGAGGGGAGCGGAAAGCGGGGTTGAAGTGGGAGTGAATTCCTTTGGTGCAGGAGCGATGGAAGCGGCTTTTTGCTGGTTTTGGAGGAGTTTACGGAGACGTTTGCGTTTGCTCATATACAAATAAAGTTAAGTTGTAATGAGCAGAGTAGAACAAAAGGTGGAACAGATGTCAACTAAAAATGTTTTAATAATTATTTAATGTGCTTTGAATGTGTAAAACACAGAAGGAGAATGGGTTAAAAGGAAAGTTGAAGCTGGAACCTTCTGATCCGTAGTCAGACGCTATATCCAGTGGGGTTACCGCACCTGTTCCCAAGATGCCGGCAACCCTCTCGTGCAGCGGTATTCAATCAGAACTTCACGTTGCGGCATTTCTCTTCCAAGCGGTGAACGATGCGATCAATCGTTTGTTGGGAAAGGAGTGCGGAGCCGTTTCGTTTGAGAATCAAGTAAAATTCCTTGTGGTTCAGGACGAGGACTTTGCCTTGGCCTTGACGCTCGACCCACCAGCCGGGAAAGGTCAGAACCGGCTGAACCTGGATCGGCTCAGCCAGGGCTTTGCTGAGAGTATCTGATAACCAACGGGCGTTTCTTTCCGCCTGGTCAAGGGGAGAGGTTTCCTTTCCCTGGCCGAAATCCAAGGATTTGCCATCGAAAAAAATCTGGGGGGCTTTTTTCCCGGCGATCCTGCGTTTTCGCCGGGTTTTTGTTTCGACGGCATAAACGCCGGAAGGCCCAACGATGATATGGTCGATATTCCACCTGGGGCAGGGAAAGTCATGAAAAACGCGGTAACCATCGAGCATGAGCAGGTTGAGTTTTTCACCGACTGCTTGTTCCCCGCTGAAGCCGAGGTTGTAATTGTCCCGCTTTCGGATAATGGTGAAAAGCCACCAGGTGAAAGGGATGGTGAGGGCAAGTCCAACACTCCAGCTTACAAGCAAGATTTGCATGCGCGGTTCACTAGAGGGGTAATTGAGAAGTTTGGCGGTAAAGGATCCGAGTAAGACCGATGTGATGCTAATTGCAAGAATGGGGATAAGCAACTGGTCATTTAAATCATCAACCTTATGTCGGAGAGACTCGCCAGGTGGCCTGAGAAGAAAGTCCTGGACGGGGCTCTCCCCGTTCCGATGGGCACGATAGCGTTTCCAGCAAATCAAAGCTGCCCCTAAAAGGACTAAAGGAATGATGCCTGTAAACTCCCAAACTGCCATGGATGCTTATCGGCGGATATGGGTTAGCAGTAGAGTTTGTATCAGCGACTTTTAAATCGATCGTCAAATCGTTTGCATATTGAACCGTATTACGGTATGATGCGTAAATGATTAGAAGGGCGGAGAGTCCCAGAGTGGTTCGGCGGATGGGTGCGGCGGAGATGTTTATTGAATCCCAATTGGCCGTGGGGCGAGTTGCGTTTCCCCTGTCGCATTTGATTGGGGAAACCGGGTTATCTAAAATTGCGGCAAATCGCCAGCTTTCCCGGCTTGGTCCAAAGGTGGTTAAAATTTCGGAGCGGCAATCCTTTTATTTGATTGTTTCTCCTGAGCATCGGTCGTTTGGAGCCCCGCCAGCGACCTGGTGGTTGCAGGAGTATTTTGACTGGCTTGAGCGTCCTTATTATCTGGCGCTTCAATCTGCTGCGAGCGTGTTTGGCTCGAATCCACAGGCGTTGCAGGTGACGCAGGTCATGACTGACAGTCCTCGACGTGAAATCAGCGTTGGGCGGATTCAGGTGAGGTTCTTCGTGAAGAGGGGGATTCGTCGAACGGCCACGCAACAACCAAGCGGGGCGGTTGCGCCCTTACGGGTCAGCACAGCGGAGGCAACCGTGTTTGACCTGATTCGCTATGCCTCCAGCATTGGCGGGATTGAACGGGCAGCGGAAACGATTGCCCCGCTATTGGGTTTGTTGAGACCTGAGGAACTTAAAAGGGTCCTGGAAACTGAAAATGAAATTACCATCGCACAAAGGCTGGGTTTTATCCTGGACAGTTTGGGGGGGAAGAATCTGGCGAAGATCGTCCGGGAGTGGCTTCCGCGAAATATCAGGCGGATCAGTTTGTCGCAAATCCCGGAAGGAGGTGGGGAGGTGCCTGTGAATGAACGGTGGCAGATCCTTAACACTTCTGCAGAACTGAATTTGTTGACGTTGTTGCCAGGATGATTTGTACCGGGAATACGTGAGGGTTCTTGTATTGAGGCTGGTGACGGGTAAGCTCAGGTGGTGACAGAGGAGATATTCCCGAGAATGGTGATCGCCACGATGACATTGGCGCGCTCGAAAATGGAGGAGCGGCTGCTGTTGCGGTCGCTGCGGTTGCTGGTGAACAGCGGTTTCAAGGTGATCGCCACGGATGGGGGCTCTCCCGCGACGTTTGTGAAATCGGTCCGGTCGCTGGGAGTGCAATTGGAATCGCCGCCGGAGAGCGGGGGCCTGGTGGGGCAGGTGTTGAGGAGCCTGAGACTGGCGGCGAATGAAGGGGAATGGATTTTTTACACGGAGCCGGACAAGGAACTTTTCTTTGAGGGGCAGTTGCTTCCTTTCCTGAAAATGGCTTCAAAAAAAGGGGCTGGTCTTTTCCTGGCGGCGCGGGACAACGCGGGTTTCATGTCATTCCCGGAAATGCAGCAGAAGGCGGAACGTTTCACGAACGAGGTGACAAGTGAACTTCTCGGGATAAAGGCGGATTATACTTACGGACCTTTCCTGTTCCCGGCGTGGCTGGCCGCGGAACTGCATGAAGTGCCGGAACCGTTCGGCTGGGGCTGGCGACCTTACCTTTTTGGGAGGGCGGTGAAGCGAAAAGTCCCGATTGTGCCGATCACTATGCGGCTCCCCTGCCCTGACCATCAGAAACGGGAGACGACGAAAGACCGAGTTTACCGGCTCAAGCAAATGAAACAGAACCTGGATGGGTTGGTGGCGGGAATCAGTTTGGAGTAGCGTTCCACTACAGTGGAAGCGATCCAATATAGTCATTATACCGCTGTTAATGGTATAGTGAATTATTCCGCCTTGAGGACGAGGATGGCGAGGGGAGGAAGGGTAATGATGGCGGAGGATTGCTGGTTGTGGTGAGGTGTGGCGGTGGCTTGGACCGCGCCCATGTTGCCCTGATTGCTGCCGCCGTAGCGGGCTGAATCGGTATTTAAGCGTTCCTGCCAGCGGCCAGATTTGGGGAGGCCTATTTTATAGTTAGTTCTCAGGACAGGGGTGAGGTTCAAGATGACGGCGAGGGCAGCGGAGCCATCCGGCAGTTGTCTGACGAAAGAGATGGTGCTGCTTTCGCTATCGTTGCAATCGATCCAATAGAAGCCGGCGTGGTCGTAATCGCTTTCCCAGAGGCCGCGTTCCTGGAGGTAGAGGTTATTGAGGTCAGCGACGAGTTGCTGAACTCCCTTGTGGTAGGGGCGGGCACCGAGGAGCCACCAATCGAGGGCGGTGTTGGCGTTCCATTCGGCGCTCTGGCCGAATTCGCATCCCATGAAGAGGAGTTTTTTACCGGGGAAAAGCCATTGATAGGCGAGGAGGGTGCGGAGGTTGGCAAAGCGTTGCCAATCGTCACCTGGCATGCGCCCGAGGAGGCTGCCTTTGCCATGGACCACTTCATCATGGGAGAGGGGGAGGACGAAATTTTCGTTGAAGTGGTAAAGCATCGCAAAGGTGAGGTCGTTCTGATGGAACTTGCGATGGATGGGGTTGCGCTTGAAGTAATTGAGGGTATCGTGCATCCAGCCCATGTTCCATTTGAGGTTGAAGCCGAGGCCGCCAATGTAAGGTGGGCGGGTAACCATAGGCCAGGCGGTGGATTCTTCGGCGATGGTGGCGACACCGGGAAATTGGGTGTGGACGAGGTGGTTGGCTTGACGAAGGAATTCGACGGCTTCGAGATTTTCCCGTCCCCCGTACTGGTTGGGGATCCATTCACCTTCCTTGCGGGAGTAATCGAGGTAAAGCATGGAAGCGACGGCGTCCACGCGGAGGCCATCGATGTGATAGCGGTCGCACCAGAAGAGGGCATTGGCGGTGAGGAAGTTGCGGACTTCGTGACGGCCGTAATTGAAGATGAGGGTGCCCCAGTCCTGATGAGCGCCTTTGCGGGGATCTTCATGTTCGTAAAGGGCGGTGCCGTCGTATTGAGCGAGGGCCCAGGTGTCACGAGGGAAATGGGCGGGGACCCAATCGACAATGACACCGATCCCGGCGCGGTGGAGTTCGTTGACGAGGTATTGGAAATCATCCGGAGTGCCGTAGCGATGGGATGGGGCATAGAATCCGGTGACCTGATAGCCCCAGCTGGGATAGAAGGCATGTTCGGCCACGGGAAGAAACTCGACATGGGTGAAGCGCATTCGCTGGAGATAATCGATGAGCTGTGCAGCGAGTTCGCGGTAGCCGGGCCCTTCGAAGACGCCTTTCTTCTGCCATGAGCCGAGGTGGACTTCATAGATGCTCATGGGGGACTTGAGGAGGTCGCGTTTGGCGCGGCTTTCCATCCATTCCTGATCGGTCCATTGGTGTTTGCGGGTGTTCCAGACGATGGAGGCGTTTTTCGGAGGGGCTTCGCAGAAGGCGGCGAAGGGGTCTGTTTTCAGGGCGATGTTGCCGCTGATTTCCCTGATCTCGAATTTGTAATGGTCGCCTTCCCTGATGCCAGGAATAAAGAGTTCCCACACGCCGGAGGGGCCGAGGGAGCGCATGGGATGGTATCGGCCATCCCAATGGTTAAAGCTTCCCACGACGCTGACGCGCTGGGCATTGGGAGCCCACAGGGCAAAACTGACGCCGTGGACGCCATCCATTTCGCGGAATTGGGCGCCGAGTTTGTCGTAGAGGCGATGTTCGTTGCCCTGGCCGAAGAGGTAGAGGTCCATCTCGCCGAGGGAGGGGAGAAAGGAGTAGGGATCGCGGGTGCGGCGTTCCTGGTTGCTACCGGTGCGAATGAGGAGGTCGTAGGCATAGACCTGCCGGGCTTTTGTGCTGATGCCTTCGAAAAGACCGGTGGGATGGATTTTGGAAAGTTTGATGGAGGGTTTCGATTTTTCGTGAGTGGGGATGATCTCGACCTCGTCCGCATCAGGAATGAGAGCACGGACCACGACACCGGAACCATCTCCGAGGGGGTGCATGCCGAGCAATTGATGTGGTGAACGATGCTGGACCTGAACCAGGCTTTCCAATTCCTCAGTCGTTAAAATCATGATGTTGTCCCGTTGTCCGAAAACCGCAGCAGCACCCTCCGGAAGTTGCTTGAAGTGACAGTAAACGTGCGGGTTACGGCTTGTCAATTTAGGGGATTAGCCGAATACACAAAGTGTGGGGTCTGGCGTGGCGTTTGAGGACCAATGGAGGTCCGAAGGTTGGAGGTTTCTCCTGAAAAAAAGCGGTGCCCGGGTTTAGTCGAGGGTTTGGCGGTATCGTTTGATGCCGATGATCATCATGATTGTGGCGAAGAGGAGGATTGGCCAGAGTTCTCCCCAGACATCGGCGATTCCATTTCCCTTGAGCAGTATTCCACGGACAATCCGCAGGAAATGGGTCAAAGGGAGGAGTTCGCCGATTTGCTGGGCCCAGCCGGGCATGCCGCGAAAGGGGAACATGAAGCCGGAGAGGAGGATGGATGGGAGAAAGACAAAGAAGGTCATTTGCATGGCCTGGAGCTGGTTTTTGGCGACGGTGGAAAAGGTGATGCCCATGGCGAGGTTTGCGGCAATAAAAACCAGCGCGACTCCCAGAAGCAACGGAATGCTGCCATGCATCGGGACGTTGAATAAAAAGCGGGCGGCGAGGAGAATGACCGCGACCTGGATGTAACCGATCAAGATGTAAGGGGCGATTTTTCCAACGAGGACTTCACTGGGGCGGGTAGGCATGGCGAGGAGGTTTTCCATGGTGCCGCGTTCCCTTTCGCGGGTGATTGCCAGGCCGGTGATCATGATCATTGTCATCGTGAGGATCACTCCCATGAGGCCGGGGACAATGTTGAAGTGGGTGTTGTTCTCGGGGTTGTAAAGGGCATGGACGCGGACATCGACGGGATCGGGAGTGCCATTGAGAAATTCGAGGGGACCTTTGAGGTCGTTCTGCAAGGCGTTCCGGAGAAGGGTGCTGAGGGATCCCAAGGCGGGGCCGGTGGCGGCGGGATCGGTGGCGTCCGCCTCGACGAGGAGCACGGGACGTTTGCCGCGCAGGAGTTCGCGGGAGAAATCCTGGGGGATATTCACGACGAACTGAACCTTGCCACGGGCGAGGAGATCGCGACCTTCGGTTTCCGAGCGAACCTGCCGGACAAATTTGAAGTAGGTGCTGTTTTGCATGGCGTGAAGGATGGTGCGGCCCTGGGGACCGGAATCAGCAAGGAGGACAGCGGTGGAGAGATGCCTTGGATCTGAATTAATTGCGTAACCGAAGAGGAGTAATTGCAGCAATGGAATCCCAAGCATCATCGCAAAGGTGAGGCGATCACGCCGCATTTGGGTAAACTCCTTGGTGATGATCCCGAAGAGTCGGCTCAGAGAAAAATGTCGTGGGGAACTCATGTGGCGAAATTGTCCCTGGAGGATCCCATCAGGTGAATAAAGACATCCTCCAACCCCGGTTGTATGGGAGTCCAAACGTATGGGTGGCGCTGGAATGGGGAGATGGCCGCTGACAGTGCGTCCTGGTCATCACTGCTGACATGCAGGGAGGCGCCGAATGCGACTGCCTGTTTGACGCCGGGTTGTGAGCGGAGTTGATTGGCCAGTTCGATCAGGTTGGGTCCGGATACGGCCCATGTGGTGAGCCTGGCCTGGCGGATCACCTGGTCAACGGTTCCATCGGCGAGCAATTTTCCATAGGAGAGGTAAGCGAGCCGATGGCAGCGTTCGGCTTCATCCATGTAGTGGGTGGTGATCAGGAAGGTCAGCCCCTCCGCTGCAAGTTGGTGGATTTGTTCCCAAAAATCGCGACGGGCCTTGGGATCGACCCCGGCGGTGGGCTCATCCAAAAGCAAGAGCCGGGGTTCATGAAGCAGGCATGCGGCGAGGGCGAGGCGTTGTTTCCATCCGCCGGAAAGCTGTCCGGCAAGCTGATGCTGCCGTGCGTTCAGACCGAGCCGTTCGATGCTTTTGGCGACGATTGCGCGGCGGTTTTTCACATCGTACATTCGTGCGACAAAATGGAGGTTTTCGGCGATGGTCAGGTCTTCCCAAAAGCTGAATCTCTGGGTCATGTAACCGACATGGCGTTTGATCAATTCGCTTTCCCGGATCACATCATGGCCCAGGACGCGGCCACTGCCGCCATCGGCCCGCAACAATCCGCAGAGCATCCGGATGAAGGTTGTCTTGCCGCTTCCGTTTGGCCCGAGAAAACCGTAAATTTCCCCGGTGCGGACCTGGAGGGCGATCTGATCGACGACGGTGCGGTCGCCAAACCGTTTGGTCATGCCTTGAACATCGATCGCAAGCTCTCCATTCATAGATTAAAGTTGCAGATCAAAGCTGGAGATCGATGGGCTGGCCGGGATGGAGTTTTTGCGCAAGATCGGGTTCAAAGCGGACCTCGATCATGAAGACCAGTTTTTCCCGGCTGTCCTGGCTGTAAATGACGGGCGGGGTGTACTCGGCCTGGGGAGAGATGAAACTGACTTTTCCTTCCAGCGGTTGCGGGAGTCCATCCACAGTGACGCGGACAGTTTGGCCGAGTTTCACTGAAGCGATCTGCTTTTCCGGGACAAATGCGCGGACTTTGATATTGGCGGGGGGGAGGAGAGAAAGGACCGGGCGCCCTGCGGGGACCCATTCGCCAGGTTCATAGAGAGTGTCAAAAACCAATCCTTCCTCCACGGCTTTGGGTTCTTTCCTGGCGAGGTTCCATTCCGCGAGGGCGCAGGCAGCTTCCAGTGCCTTGACGTTGGCTTCGGCTGCGGCGATGAGATCAGCCCGGGAGCCGGAGCGGGCGGTTTCCAGTTCGGCTTCCAGTTGCGCGACGCGGTTGGCGTCCTCGTCACGAGCGGTGCGTGCCCTGTCGAGGTCCTGGACGGAAGCGGCGCGAGCTTGCGTCAGACCGGTCAACCGGGCGAGGTCTTTTTCTGAAAAATCGAGCGAGGCCCTGGCCTGGTTCAAGCGGGCTTCGAGGGCCCTGATTTCCGAGGAGCGCAAACCTTTTTTGGCATCGGCGAGCCTGGCGCGCCCTTCCTCCAGTCGCCGAAGGGCTTCCTCCCGTGCGATGAGTTCGGAGGTGGTTTCGAGGGAGAAGAGCAAGGCACCTTTTTTTACTTCCATGCCGCGCAGGAGGGGAAGGGCTTTTAACTCCCCTGCAATTGGGGAGGAGACGTGGATAAACTCGGCTTCCACATAGCCCTGGAGGCGGTCCTCCCTCGCCTGCCTGCAGCCTGCCTGCCCGATGGCAAGTGGAATCAAGGAGAGGAGTAAAAGTAATCGTGTCCTCATTTTGTCATTTCCTTTCTGACCAGAGCCCCTTCCAAAAATACGGATACAATCTGGGCGTAAGCAGTTTTTGGCGTGATCCCCAGTTCATCGATGCGCGCTGGCTGCACCATGGAATCAACCGCGCCGACGAGCATTTCGATCAGGAGCCTGACGGGAATATCGGCCCGGACAGCGCCTGCCTTGCGACCCTCCTCAAGCAACTGCCCGAAGCAGGAGTGAATCAGTCGCTTGCGGGCCTGCTGGATGCGAAGGAACAGTTTGGGGTCGCCTCGTTGCACATCGCGGATGAAGGCGGGTTGAATTTCCTCCATGTGGGCGCGCATCCCGGAAAGCAAGCGTTGCAAACGTTCGGCAAAGGGAATCCCGGGAATGGCCATCAATTTCTCCAGGTCGGACTGGAGATGCTGCAATTTGAAATCGAGCATGGCCTCGAGCAGTTCGGTTTTGCTTTGGAAATGCACATAGAGAGTTTTTTTGCTCATGCCGAGTTCGGTGGCGAGTTCGTCCATGGTGACGTTGCGGAAACCGTGGGTGAGGAAATGGGATTGAGCGCCGGAGAGGATGCGAGTGCGGTCGTCGGCGGCTGTGTCACGGGTTGAGGTTGGAGCGGGTTTGCGCATAACCAAGGAAACTTTATCAGTATTTATAGTTTCCACAATGATTTTTTTTGAATGGCACCGTGTGGATGGGTTGGATGGAGATTGTTTTGGGTGGGTACCTTGCGGACAGGGGGAAGTGAAGGCAGGTTCTCATGAGGGGAGAAAGGAGTATCATGACTTTAAAGTTCAAAGGCGCTGATGCGGACCGGGTGCGGGCGAGAACGCAACCGCAAGTGTTGCGTGAGATTGACCGGGAGATTGAAGCGAACATCCGATATTACGCGGCCCAGCCGCGCGAGGTGATTTCCAGGCGGATTGTTGAGCTGGACCGGGAGTGGGACATTGAACGATTTCTGGAGACGAATGCCTCGTCGATTGCGATTGCCGGTTTGTTGATGGGAATGACGGTGAACCGGAAATGGTTGCTGGTGACAGGAGGGGTGCTGGGATTTTTATTGATGCATGCGGTGAAGGGGTGGTGCCCACCGTTGCCGTTGCTTCGGCGATTTGGAGTGAGAACGCGGAGGGAGATTGATCGGGAACGGTTTGCGTTGAAAATCCTGCGAGGCGATTTCCAGATGATGTCCACTGATCCGGCTGCGTTCAAATCGCATCCCACCGATGCGATTCTTAATGCGATTGATTAAATAACGGATTAGCGTGAAGGGATGAAAACGCGCTGGGGCGTCCTTGCAGGGGTGATGATCCTGACCTTTGCGTTGTTCCTTTCATGGCGACCGGCAGAACTGCCTGATCGGGCGCATGGGGGGAAGGCAGTTTCGCAGTGGGTGCAGGATGCCTTGTCCACAGATTATGTGAGAAGGCGTGAGGGTCGGGAAGCGCTGGTGATGATCGGTCCGGAGGCAGTGGCACATCTGAGGCCGTATCTGGCGGTGCGACCGTTTGCCGGTGATGAATGGCTGAAGCGGGCGCGGAGGCATCTTCCGTTTTTTGAAAAAAATCCGACTGAACGAACGTTGCTGAAGCTGCACGCCCTGGAAGCATTGGCTGAATTGGGAACCAACGCGTCGGGAGCAGGCCGGGAACTGGTGAGAGCCCTGGGGGAGAAAAATGTGGAGGCGCAAAAAGAGGCGGAAAGTGCGCTGAGCCGGATGGGAAGGCTGGCTGTAGCGGAGTTGTTGAGGGGAGCAAGCCATTATGATGAGCAGGTGCGGAGCAGTTCAGTGAGGCTGCTGGCCGGGCATTCCGGAGAGCGGGCAGTGCGGGAAGTGGTGGAGAAAGGATTGCGCGACCGGTCAGCCAGGGTGCGGGTGGAGGCGATTGGGGCGTTGGAAGCGGCTGGGCCGGAGAGTGGAACAGAGCAGTTGTTGTTAAAAGCGCTTGGCGCGAAAGAGGCGGTGGTGCGAGCGCGAGCGGCACGGGCATTAGGGAACCTTGGTTATATCACGTCGAGCGGGGCATTGGTGGAAGCGTTCGGAGACAACTCGTGCGAGGTGCGATTTGAAGCGGCACGAAGCATCCGCTTGCTGGAGCCTGGGCATGAGGGTGCATTGTCGGAATTAATCGAGTGCCTGGACACGGAAGCAGACTGGAAGGGGGCATATTTTATCGCGGAACTTGGGCCGGAAGCGGCACGGGCGATCCCGGGATTGATCAGCGCACTGGAAAGGGAACAGGTGCCGCGGCCGTTTCGGTCGCTGCCGAGCTCGGCTTTTGCGCTGGGGAAAATGGGGAAAGCGGCGGTGGGACCGTTGATGGAATTGTTGAGGCATTCATCGGCACCGGTGCAGCTTTCGGCGATTTTAACGTTGGGAAACCTGGGCCCGGATGCGGCGGGTGCGGAAGAGGCGTTGAAACCGTTTCTGGCACACAAATCCACGGAGTTGCGTGAAGCGGCGGCGCTGGCGCTGGGGCAGATCGGGATCAGAAAGCAGTTTGTGTTTACCGCGTTGGAGAGTTGCCTGACAGCGGATGATATTTTCATGCGCTCGACTGCGGCGCATGTGCTGCGAAAGCTTGACCCAGACCGTGATGTGGTGATTGCAGCGGAGTAGCCAACCTGCCGCATTCACATGTGAATGGCGCGGCCATCGACGGCGAGGGCTGCTTCCTTGAGCGCCTCAGGCAATGTGGGATGAGCATGGCAGCAGCGGGCGATATCTTCACTGCTGGCATGAAAGTTCATGGCAACGGCGGCTTCAGCGATCAAATCGCCTGCGCGTGGGCCGATGATATGAACGCCCAGGACGCGGTCGGTTTTTTCATCAGCCAGGATTTTGACCTTTCCATCCAGTGAGGCGAGGCTGTGGGCGCGACCGTTGCCGCGGAATGGGAAGCTGCCTTTGCGATAGGGGATGCCAGCTTCCTTCAATTGTTCCTCGGTTTTCCCCACTGAGGCAATTTCAGGGTGGGTGTAGCAGACGCCGGGGATTACATCGTAATTCACATGGCCGAACCCTTTGACCATTTGCTCGACACAGGCGACTCCTTCCTCCTCGGCTTTGTGCGCGAGCATGGGGCCGGGAATGACATCGCCAATGGCGTGGATGCCGGGAGCCTTGGTGGCGAAATGGGCATCGACGGGGATGCGCCCGCGCGGGTCGGGGGTAATGTCAACATTTTCCAAGCCGAGGTTTTCGGTGTTTGGAACGCGGCCCACGGCAACGAGGACGCGGTCGGCAACCAGTGGCTGTTCCCCTTCGCATTCAACGAGGCACTCTGTGCCATTGAATTTGGCGGAGTTGACTTTTTTGCCGAGGTTGAACTGGAAGCCCTGGCGTTCGAAAAGTTTCCGGGCATCGGCGGCAATTTCGGTATCCATCCCGGGGAGGATGCGGTCAAGATATTCGATGACGGTGACTCTGGCACCGAGACGGAGCCAGACAGAACCGAGTTCAAGGCCGATATAACCGGCCCCAATGACGATCAGGTGTTGCGGGACTTCCGGGTAGGAAAGCGCTTCGGTGCTGCTGCCGATTTTATCGTGATTAAACTGCACGCCGGGCAAGGTGCTGGGTTTGCTGCCGGTGGCAATGATGATTTTTTTTGTCCGGAGTTCCTGGGTCCCTTCGTTGGACTGGACCTGGACTGTGCCGGGAGCGGCGATTTTTCCATGCCCGAAAAAACGGGTGATTTTGTTTTTCTTCAACAGCGCCTCGACCCCTTTTGTGAGGGCGGAGACTACCTGCTCCTTTCGTTTGAGCATGGCAGGCAGGTCGAGTTTGGTGCCATCAAGCCTGATCCCGTGCTGGCTGAAATGTTTGCGAGCCTGTTCGAAGAGTTCACTGGATTCGAGAAGGGCTTTGCTGGGAATGCAACCGATGCGGAGGCAGGTGCCGCCGAGGGTGGGTTCCTTTTCGATGCAGGCAACTTTCAACCCAAGCTGGGCGGCGCGGATGGCGGCGACATATCCACCGGGCCCGGCGCCGATGACAACCAGATCAAATTCGTTCATGACAAAATGGATTCAAAGATTGGCAGCGGAATTAAACGATATGGTCCGCATCCGTGACGGCGCCGAGGTGAGCAGAGTTGACAGCGCGGGCGTATTTGGCGAGGACGCCGCGTGTGTAGCGTGGCTTGGGGGCTTTCCATGCGGCCATGCGGCGTTTGATTTCAGCGGGGGAAATAAGGAGATCGATGGTGCGTTTTTCGGCATCGATCCGGATGGAATCACCGTTTTTGACGATGGCGAGCGGCCCACCGGCATAAGCTTCTGGTGAGATATGGCCGACGACAAAGCCGTGGCTGCCGCCGGAGAAGCGTCCATCCGTGAGGAAAGCGACATCCTTGCCGAGGCCGCGGCCCATGACAGCGGCTGTGGGGCCGAGCATTTCACGCATGCCTGGCCCGCCGCGCGGCCCTTCATAACGAACGACGATGACATCCCCTTTGCTGATGCCGCCGCTGAGAATGCTTTCCATGGCGAGTTCCTCGGAATTGAAGACTTTGGCGCGTCCCTCGAATTGCAGGCCTTCCTTGCCGCTGATTTTGGCGACTGCGCCGGTGGGAGCGAGGTTTCCGTAAAGGACGACCAGGTGGCTATCCTTTTTGATCGGGTTATCGAAGGGGCGGATGATTTCCTGGCCAGCGGGATAGTCAGGAGCGTTGCGAAGATTTTCGGCGATGGTTTTTCCGGTGACGGTGATGCAATCGCCATGAAGGAGGCCCTGGTCGAGCAACCGTTTCATCAAAGGGAGCAAACCGCCGATGGCGACGAGTTCAGCCATCATGAAGCGCCCGCTTGGTTTGAGATCGGCAAGGACGGGGACGCGTTTGCCAATTTTGGTGAAGTCATCAATCGAAAGCCTGACGCGGGCCGCATGGGCCATGGCAAGGAGGTGAAGGACGGCGTTGGTGGAGCCGCCGAGCGCAATGACAACGGTGATGGCGTTTTCGAAGGCCTTGCGGGTCATGATGTCGAGGGGACAAATGCCGAGGTCGAGGAGGTTCATGACAGCGGCACCGGCGCGATGGCAATCCTGGACCTTGGCCTTGGAGATGGCGTCCTGGGCGGAACTGTTGGGCAAGCTCATGCCGAGGGCTTCAATCGCGCTGGCCATGGTATTGGCGGTGTACATGCCACCACAGGAACCGGGGCCGGGGATGGCGCAGCTTTCGATCCCGGCGAGGTCGCGATCGCTCATTTCTCCCTTGGCATGTTTGCCAACCGCTTCGAAGACGGAAACGATATCAACATTCCGCTTTTGGAAGCAGCCGGGAAGGATGGTGCCGCCGTAAACAAAGACGGAGGGGCGGTTCAAGCGGGCAAGGGCCATGATGCAGCCGGGCATGTTTTTGTCGCAACCGCCGATGGCGACGAGGCCGTCAAAGCCTTCGCAACCGGCAACGGTTTCGATGGAGTCGGCGATGACTTCGCGGGAGACGAGGGAGTATTTCATTCCTTCGGTGCCCATTGAGATGCCATCGGAGATGGTGATGGTGTTGAAAATGACGGCTTTGCCCCTGGCCTGGTTGACGCCGGTGGCGGCTTCGATGGCCAGTTTGTCGATGTGCATGTTGCATGGGGTGACCATGCTCCAGGTGGAGGCGATGCCGATCTGTGATTTTTTGAAGTCATCCGTGCTGAAACCGACAGCGTGCAGCATGGCGCGGCTGGCGGCGCGGTCTGCACCATCAACGACCTGTGAGGAATGAAGGCGGTGGAGTGAGGGAGCTGTTTTTTTGGAAATGGAGAGTGACTTGGCTGACTTCATATCAATGAGTTGAGTTTTCTGCAAATGAAGCGCGGTGGCAAGGTGGGAAACAAATGGGATGGTCCTTAAGTGTAAGGACGAGTGGGTGAGCGTGTGTTATTATCCCCTGAGTGAAGCTGACGCAGGTAATTATGACCCAGTCTGGTGAGTTGTCTTGAAATGGGACAGATTGTGTCAAAATTGTGACAGACATGATGGATTTTATGGGGGAACCCCTTAATAAAGTGCTGGCACAGCCGATGCTAACTAAAATCGTATGCAACTACTACTAATCCTCGGATGCGGATGGCTGGTGCTTTTTGTTTTCTCGCTGGCAATGGCGGCGGCCAATAACCGATATGCGGTTGAAACGACGGGAGCGGATTTTCAATTTTCCAACCCGGCGCTGGATCTTGCGGAAGAGCCGAACGGAGTGCGTGAAACGGTGGCCAATCGCCTGCAAACGATCATTTCCAGCCGGAGCAGCCGGCGGAGCCATGCAGGTGAAACGATTTATGTGGTGGATGATGATCCGGACATCCTGAACCTGATCAAAGAGGTGCTGGTTGCAGAAGGATTTGACGTGCATCCATTTACCAATCCTGAAGAGGCGCTGGAAGACCTGGCCCACACTGATTCCCGCCCGAGGATGTTGCTGACCGATTTTTGCATGCAGGAAATGAACGGGCTGGATTTGATTTCGAAGGTTCGTTCGACACGGCCTGATATTAAGTCGATTGTGATCAGCGGTGTGGTGGATCAGGATTTGATCAACCAGATGCCTGAGAAGAGCGACCGGTTCCTGAGCAAGCCATTTGCGATTTCGAACCTTGTCAGCACCTTGAATGAGACTTTGGCGGAGGCGAACAATTAGTTTCTAAGTTTTTCGTTCTCGCTCACCATAACGCAACGCAGGCTGCATCACCTGCGTTGTTTTTTTTTTGCATTAAAGGGGTGAGTTTTTCGGTAGTGGCTCAGTTTGAGATTATAGCCTATCCTTCTTTTTTTTGATGTTCGGCGCGGAACGTGTTTCCATTTGTTGTTTTTTCTGCGCCAGTTCCCTTTGCTGGGTTTTGCGGGAGTAAACGAAAGTGCCCACAAGACTTACCAGCGTAGTGCCTCCAATTACACCACCAAATACTGGTTGCCCACTGACCGCCGCAAATGTCGCCATAGCAAGCCCAGAAAGGCCAATCACCAAACCACAGACTTGTCCAAAAAATGCTTGGCTCTGTTGGCTGGAGATAACTTTATTTTCGATGGCGATCCTGTGAGCAGCCTGATTCTCGGCCATTTTCATTATTCGATCCGCGCCATTTGGGATGATTTGATCATATGCTGCCAGCTCTGCTGGATGAGGCAGTGGGGAGGCACGCATTTCTATGCGATGTTCCTCAATTTGGATAGATGCCAAATCCTGGCGTTTGTTTCCGGGAATGGCTTTAAGAACATCTGGAGCCTTTTCTTGAATTATCTGTTCAAGAGTTCTCGGCTGAGGTTCTTTTTGTGGTTGGACGTGGAGCGGACTTGTTTGGGCTGATTCAGGTGGCTTGTTGTCGCTCATTGGCACCTGTAATACCGCCTGATACCCCCTTGTTCAAGGCATCTTCGATATCTTGGCCCACCATCAACCAATCTTGAGAGACAGCAATTTCGTCGGGGTTTTCGGATGTATTATAGTGATAAAGATCGCCATCAAGAGATATAACACTCCCGAAACCCGCCAAAAAGGATGACGAAGTGCAAAGGAAATCTGTTTTAAATCTGTCGTTCATTCCGCCAATAGTTAAATTGCAGCAAAACGCCTGCCAGTCAAATAATTTAACACTCAAAACTGATTTCGTTCAATCATGCTCAGGGTATTTAAGACTCCTTGATCGTCAATCACAATATAGGTTGGGTTTTCTGGCTGTCCAGCCTTACGGCCCCATGATTCAATGGCACAATCCTCCATTGTCAGTTTTCTGGCGACTTGCCCGAATGCTTCAGGCGGTATATTCAATCCTTGTGCTTTCCGCTATTTCAAGAGCCTGGTGCGGGTATGATTGCCATTGTGCGGCAATGGCCCCTTTTTCCGCGGGGCAGATTGCCTGAGTATGTTTCATAATATTGGGCAAATCCTTCTTTTGTTCTGGCGCACCCTTGAGTCATTGCCGCAGGCGATGAAGCATCGGAAGAAGGTTTTTGATCAATTGTTCGAGATCGGGAATGCGAGTTTGTTGATGGCGTGCATTCTTTCGCTGTTTATTGGAGGGGTGATTGCGTTGCAGAGCGGCCCGGTATTGCGGGAACGGGGGCTTTCGAGCGTGCTGGGAGGATTGGTGGGGCTGGCGTTATGCAAGGAGCTGGCGCCTGTGATGATGGCGGTGTTGATTGCGGGAAGGATCGGGTCGGCCATGGCGGCCGAGATCGGCTCGATGGCGGTTTACCAGGAAATAGATGCGCTGAAGACGATGAATATCAACCCGGTGCATTACCTGGTGCTGCCGCGGATGCTGGCGATCAGCGTGGCGTTGCCGCTGCTGGTGATTTTTTCGATTTTGGTGGGTTGGATGGGAGGGGCGATGGTTTCGGCGTTCAACAGCGACATTTCGCTGGGGTTCGAAACATTTTTCAATAATTTGCGGCAGGTGGTGGGTTTGTCTGATATTCTGAATGGGTTGGTGAAAAGCTTTGTTTTTGCGGTGGTGATCGGGATTGTGTCGTGCCACCAGGGGTTGGAAACGATTGGAGGGCCGCGGGGGATTGGGCGTTCGGTGACAAAGGCGGTGGTCAATTCAATCGTGCTGATTTTGATCCTGGATTATTTCCTGACACGGTTCCTGATGAATTTTGATTTTTAGATGAACAAAGCTCCGCAAAAGAACGGGATCAGCGTGGAGGTTTGCAACCTGCGGAAAAGTTTCGGGGGTGTCCCGGTGCTGAAGGGGATTCAATTCAAGGTGGAGCCGGGGGAGATTTTCGTGATCATGGGCCCAAGCGGCAGCGGCAAGAGTGTGTTGCTGAAGCAGATCATCGGGCTGGAGAAGCCGGATGAGGGGGAAATCCGGATTGGGGGGGAGCCGACGCATGAAACGAATGTGATGGAGCGGTTTCGGCTGGCGATGGTGTTTCAGTCGGCGGCGTTGCTGAATTCATTGACGGTGGGTGAAAATGTGGGTCTTTACCTGACGGAGCATGAGCGTGGGACGGCGGAGGAGATCGCACGGATCGTGGCTGAAAAGCTGGAACTGGTGGGATTGAAGGGGGTGGAGGGACGTTCCCCGGGGGAGCTTTCGGGAGGGATGAAAAAGCGTGTGGCGATAGCGCGGGCGCTGGTGATCGAGCCGCAGTTGATTTTGTATGATGAGCCGACGAGTGAGCTTGACCCGTTGATGGCGGTGACGATCAGCGAGGAAATTCTGCATTTGAATGAGCGGATCGGGGTGACTTCGATTGTGGTGACGCATGATCGAGACCTGGCCTTCGGGATAGCGCATCGGATTGCGATCATCCATGAGGGGGAGATTCTTTTTATTGGGAAGCCTGCGGAGGTGCAGGCGCATACCAATCCATTGATTAAACGATTTATTACAGCAGATTTTCGGAAGGAAAACGCATTTGTATGAAGAACACGTTGGAAACGAGGCTGGGTATCTTTGTGGCGCTGGCTTTTATCGCAGCAGTGATCCTGCTGGAAATGGTGGGAGGAAGGGACTGGTTCAAGAAGGGGTTCCCGATCCGGGCACGGTTCAGCAATGTGCAGGAACTGAACATTGGGGACCCGGTGAAGATGGCCGGGGTGGAGATCGGGCGGGTGGAGAATATCCAGCTTGTGGAAGGGAAGGTGGAGGTGACGATGAAGCTGAACCAGGGGGCGCAGGTGCATACGGACAGCGCGGCTTCAATCAAATTTGTGGGGTTGCTGGGGCAGAATTATGTGGCCGTGGATTTTGGGAGCCCGACAGCGCCGCTGGTGAGCCCCAATGCGTTGCTGGAAACGAAAGAGCAGGCTGACCTGAATTCTTTGATGGTGAAGCTGGAGAGCGTGGCGAGCGGAGTGGAGGGGTTGACGAAGAATTTCAGCGGGGAGAATTTCAGCAACCTGCTGGGGCCGTTTACGGATTTCCTGAAGGAAAATAACCCGCGGCTTTCCGCGATCCTGGGAAACCTGCAGGCGATCAGCACGCAGATTGCGAAGGGGGAGGGAACAGTGGGGAAACTGATTTATGAGGACACCCTTTATGCTTCGTCACTGAACACGGTTTCCAACCTGAATGCCGCAACGGCAGACATCCGGCCGTTGCTGGGGCAGGCGCGGTTGACCCTGGACCAGGCGCAGAATATGGTGGCGCAGGTGAATGCGGGGCAAGGAACGCTGGGGAAATTGATCAAGGATGAGGCGCTTTACCGGGAAACAACGACGGCGATGCTGAACCTGAGGGAGATTTTACAAAAGATCAACCAGGGACAGGGCACAGTGGGTAAACTGGTGAATGATGACACATTCCTGAATAACGCGAAGCTGACGTTGCAAAAAGTGGACAAGGCGACCGAAGGGATTGAGGACCAGGGCCCGTTGAGTGTGCTGGGGATTGCGGTGAACAGTTTGTTTTAAGGAGCGGTTGTCGAGAGTATAATTTGAGTTAAGTCTGTCGCGCAAAGCGCCTTCCAGAGGAGGGCGCTTTTGTTTTTTTCCAGGGAGGTTCGATGTTCGAAGAGGGGGAGAGTGAGTGTTCAGAAAGAGTTTCGGGAGGGGTAAAGAGTTTTGTGGAGATGCCGATAGCTTGTTTGTCGCAAGACAGGCGGTTGGCAGCCACAAAGGGCCAACGAGGAAACGGTGAAAGCCTCTAGAAACGTTCATCACACGGCAGGATGTCGTGAAACAAACCCCCGGTAACGCGGGGTGACTCATGGAAGGAGTCCAGTTATGGTTATTAATACAAATACGTCGGCCCAGAGCAGCGCCCGCTTGCTCGGGGAATCCTCCGCAATGCTGAGCAAATCACTTGCTCGCTTGTCCTCTGGTTCAAAAATCGTTTCTCCCGAAGATGATGCTGCTGGATTGGCAGTTTCGACCCGGTTCGATGCGCAAATCAACCGCATCAACGCTGCCAGCAACAACGTGAGCAATGCGATTTCGTTCAACCAGACCCAGGATGGTTTCCTGAAGAAAGTTGGCAAAGCGCTGGACCGTATGAGCGAATTGGCCGTTCTCTCGCAGGACGTGACCAAGGATGATGATGACCGCGCGCTCTACAACGCGGAATTCACAACCCTCGGAGCATACATCGATGATGTGGCGACGAAGGACTTCAATGGTGTGGCATTGTTCGACGGGACAGCCCTGGACGTGACCACAGACAGCGATGCGAACACCTTCAGCATGTCCGGAGTGGACCTGGGTGCAGCCGCCTACACGGATGCAACCGGAGCAACTGTGGACAGCGTGGCGAATTCGCAAACCGCGTTGACCAACGTGAAAGCTGCCATTGAACAGCTCGCGACAGACCGCGCGAACATTGGTGCAAACATCTCCCGCTTGAATTCAACAAGTGAAGGTCTTGCAGTCCTGAAAGACAACCTCGGAGCCGCTAACAGCCGCATCAAAGATGTGGATGTGGCGTCCGAAAGCACAAACTTTGCCCGGTACAACATCCTCGTTCAGGCAGGCACGGCGATGTTGGCACAGGCAAATGCCACTCCACAATCCGCGTTGCGGTTGCTCTCGTAAGAGATCGCAATCCACAACTCGGTGGAGTCTGGATAAACCCTCGAGCGGCGTTGATCGCTGCTCGAGATTTTGTTTTTTCCGGGGTGATGTGAAGGCAACGGTCTTTGGCATGAGCTTTTTGGCTGTCCGAAGATCAAAGGTTGGTTAGAGTGGTTGCTGTTCCAGATGAGAGGCTGACCAATCCAGATATGGAAGAGAAGGATCCGAATCAACCGGGGCGGAGAGATTTCATGAAAAAGGCGGGAGCGGTGGTGATTGGAGGAATCGCCACACTGATTCCAGCCGGAGCGGGGTTTGTGGTGTTGACCGACCCGTTGCGGCGGGGGAGCGGAGAGGCCAACGCAGTGCGTGTGACGACCCTTGAATCATTGCCGGGAGATGGCATTCCGCAAAAGTTCTCGATCCTGGCCTCGCGGACAGATGCCTGGAACCGTTATCCGAATGCCCCGATCGGGGCGATTTACCTGCGAAAAAGTGGGGACAAGGTGCAGGCGTTGAATGTGGTGTGCCCGCACGCGGGCTGTTTTGTGGATTTCAGGGCGGCGGCGAAACATTTTTTTTGCCCGTGCCATAACAGTTCGTTTGGGCTGGATGGAAAAATCCAGGATGCGAGCAGCCCGAGCCCGCGAGGATTGGATGAACTGGAGGTGGAAATTCGAAACGGGAACGAGGTGTGGGTGAAATTCCAGAATTTTCATACGGGAACAGCGGAAAAAATCCCCGTCACATGAAAAAATTGCTGGATTGGCTGGATCATCGCACCGGGGTGAAGAAGCTCACCCATGAGGCGTTGTACGAAAATATCCCGGGGGGAGCACGATGGCGGTATGTGTGGGGCAGTACGCTGACTTTTGCGCTGGTGGTGCAGTTCATTACGGGGATTTTCCTCTGGATGGCGTATAATCCAAGCGCGAGTACGGCGTGGGAGAGTGTTTACTACATTCAGCATGAAATGGCGGGGGGATGGCTGCTGCGGGGGATTCATCATTACATGGCGC
>JANRLX010000005.1:0-15263 GCA_033762115.1 Verrucomicrobiota bacterium | reverse complement strand
ATTGAAGCGCAAATGCCTGCATTTCCAAAGTATGCAGCGCCGATGGCCAAAGGATTGGCAAAATTGCACGGGTATCCAGCGTCCACTCCAGAGGAGGGAGCGATTGACAGGGAAGCGGCAAAGATCGGGCAAAAACTCGTTTCAGCCGATGGCGGATTTTCATGTGTGGCCTGCCATGCAGTGGGAGATTTCGGGGCGACCCAGGTGTTTGAAAGCGCTGGAATCAACCTGGCCTACAGCGGGGAACGATTGCTTAAACCGTTTTACCATCGCTGGCTGCTGAATCCAATCGCCATTGATCCCACCTCGAAGATGCCCGTTTATTTTGACGAACAGGGGAAGAGCCCGTTAACGGATATTTATGAGGGTGATGGAGAGAAAACACGTGAAGCGATCTGGCAATATTTACGAATGGGAAAGGAAATGCCCGCGCCAGTGACCCCACAATAATATGAAACGATTGCTTTTGGCCGTCTTTACACTGGCGGTTTCTTTCTCAGTTGCCGCGGGACCTTTTTCAAAGTGGGAATCTCTGTTTGATGGCAAATCAACTGACAAATGGCGAGCCCTGGGAAAACCGATCTTCCCGGCCAAAGGATGGGTGATTACAAATGGCGTGCTCAGGCTTGAACCAAAATCAGACGGTGGGAACCTGATCAGCGTTGATAAATATTCGGAGTTCGACCTGGAATGGGAATGGAGGATCGGTGCAAAAGGAAACAACGGCTTAAAATATTTCGTGATCGAGGAGCGGGGGGCGATTGGTCATGAATATCAAATGATCGATGACACAACGGTCGATCAACGAAAACATGCCACCGGTTCATTTTATGATGTGCTTCCGCCAGTCCAGGGCGCCAGAGCCAAGAAAATTGGGGAATGGAATAAATCACGAATCCGGGTGCAGGGAAATCAGGTGACTCACTGGTTGAATGGAAAGCGAGTGCTTCAGTATGAGTTGGACAGCCCTGAGTTAAAAAGCGCGATTGCGAAGAGCAAGTTCAAGGAGACCAAACCGTTTGGAAGCAGGATTGAAGGGCATATTGTGCTGACTGATCATCATGATGAGGTGAGTTATCGAAAAATTCGCATTCGCAGGCTTTCCTCCAAATGAAGCTGGATTTAAAAGAGAAGATTATCCCGATCGAGAAGCTTCCGGAATGGCGTGAGGGAGTCCGCAAAACAGGCAAACGGGTGGTGGTGACGAACGGCTGCTTTGACCTTCTACACCCGGGTCATGTCATCTATTTGCAGGCGGCAAGAAATGAGGGGGATTTACTCCTGGTGGGAATCAATGCCGATGCAACGGTGCGGCAGTTGAAGGGAGAGGGTCGCCCGGTGAACCAGGAAGAGGATCGGGCGGTTGTGCTGGCGGGATTGGAAAGCGTCTCGGCGGTGACAATTTTCCCGCAACTGACAGCGACCGAATTTTTGAAAATTGTGCAACCAGAGATTTACGTCAAAGGTGGAGATTATACGATCGATACGATTGTGCAGGAGGAACGGAGATACGTGGAATCAATCGGTGGCAGGGTGGTCATACTCGCGCATCTCCCTGGAAAATCGACCACCAACCTCGTCAAACGGATAATGAGTCTGTGAGCTTACTGGCCAAGGCTGACCATGGAGGAGTTTGGCTTGGAGGGATTGTTGCGATCATGGGAACCGGAAAGGGCGGAACTGACTTGAGCTTCCACGCTGAGGAGGTAATCGAGGGCGTCATCAAGGGGAATTCTGCTTTCAGTCAAGGTATTGATCGGATCGAACTCTTTTCGACATTTTGGCAGAACCTCTTCAAAGGGTTCATTTTTCTTCGTGGCGATCAATTGGGCACAGGCCAGGGCGCTTGGCTTTTGCCCATGCTTTTCAAGTGCAAGTTGAATGGTGTCTGGCTCAATTTTCAACGCCTTTCCCAAAGCGACTGAAAAAACCTTCGGCTCTGTGGTCGCACCAGTTTTATCAAGTGTCTGGGTAATGGTGAGGACCTTTTCAGGGGTGGTCTGCGCGAGCAGATAGACGCTTAAAAAGAGATAAGCGACCAATGCTGCACGTTGTAATCCTGACTTCATTAAATCCCTCTAATGCATCTGGTGTGCCATTCGCGAATGTGCGAAATGAGCGCAGGTGGAAGAATGATTGCTGCTTGTTTCGTAAGTCATTGATGATCAAATGATAATGCTGAATGAAAAGCTTGCATGAATCTTTTGCCCGATAAGTATCGCCTGAACTGTCTTATCAGGGGGAGACTTGTTTTTTGACAGTCGCCCTCTACACTGTGCTTATGAAGAAAGATGTGTTGCCTGTGGCAATCCGAGGCATTTTGCCAGCGAATAGCGGATGCGCCATTTTCGTAGGCAATGATGATAAAGTGTTTGTGATCCAGGTTGAGCATAACATGGGGGCGATCATCGGCATGTTTCTTCGAGATACCCCAAAGGAACGGCCCCTCACACATGATCTCATCGCCAACATCTTCAAAGGCTTTAACATCTCGGTGGAACGTGTGGTGATTACTGAATTAAAAAATTCCACCTATTTCGCGCGATTGATTCTTCAACAGCAGAATGAGCTTGGCCGAAAAATCGTGGAAATTGATGCGCGGCCAAGTGATTGCCTGGCCCTGGCCGCTGCACAGAAAAAACCCATTTACGTGTCGCAACAACTTTTTGAACAGGTGGAGGATATGTCAGAAGTGCTCGAGCGGATCAACGAGAACAACGACGAGAATCCGAACGAGTAACTGAGATGCCGCCGAAGGTTGTCAATCAAACCGCTTCATTGTGGTTTATCGCGGGAGAGGACGATTTTGCCGTCAAGCAAAGGGCCCGGCAGGTTTATACCCAATGGTGCGAAGAGGCCGGAGGATTCGATCATGAGATGATCGATGGCACCGCCTCGAATACCGGTGAGGCAATCAAGGCCCTGGCAAAACTTACTGAAGCTCTTCAAACATTACCCTTTTTTGGCGGGGCCAAAGTCATCTGGCTGAAAGATGTGAACTTTCTCGGCGATGAGCGGGCAGCTTCATCAGTAGCAGTGACTGAAGCGCTCGCTGCTCTTGCCGACCAGTTGAAAAAATTCGATTGGGACAAGGTGCGATTATTGATCAGCGCGGGGAAAGTGGATCGCCGTAAAAGTTTTTACAAGGCACTCGACAAGCTGGGAAAGGTGGAACTCCATGAAGGGTGGTCGCTCGATGACAAGGATTGGGCGGAGCAGGCGAGCCAGGTTGCCGAGCGACAAATCGAGGCCTTAGGTAAATCAATCAGTGACTCCGCACTGGTTAACCTGATCCAACGAGTAGGGCCAAATAACCGCCAGCTCAGTAGCGAGATTGAAAAACTGGCGCTATATATGGGAGAGCGTCGAGCAATCGAGGTGGCGGATGTGGAAGCGATCATCAGCCGAAACAAATTGTCACGAGGATTTGCCCTGGGAGAAGCGCTGGGAGAACGGCGCCTGGGACAAACCTTGAAAGTGCTTGATGAGGAACTCTGGGCGATGAAGGGGGATTCGCAAAAGAACGAAATTGCGCTGCTCTACGGGTTGATCAGCAAGGTGCGCACATTGATCCTGCTGAAAGAAATGATCCGGGCAGGCTGGATCAAGGCAGACACCTCTCCTTTTGACCTTAAACGAAAATTGGAAACAGTACCATCGGAAGCTTTGCCGGCCGATCCCAAGTATAATCCCGCGAAGATGAATCATTTTGCACTGGGCTATTCCTTAAAGCATGTAAACAACTATGGTTTGGGGGAGCTGGTGCGGGCGATGGAGCTGTTCCTTGAATGCAATCTGAAAATGATTTCAAGTGGACTCGACGTTGGAATGCTGTTGCAACAAACCTTGATTCAAATCATCCAAAAAGAGGAGGCGGCCAAAGCTGCGTGATATGACGAAGCCCAGCCAACCGATTCTTGTGGCGATCCTGGAAAAGACTGTGTTCCTGAAGATTTCAGGGCGGGCCAGTTTCAATTCCAGCGTTGAATTCAAGAATATCGTTACCGAACTGCTGGCCAGGGGGTATCAGCATTTCGTGCTCGACCTTGCTGATTGCCTTACCATGGACAGCACTTTTCTGGGCGTGCTTGCAGGGATCGTGCTGCGAATGGAGGAACAGTCCGGGCCGAAGCCGCGGCTTGAGTTGCTGAACCCGAATGCACGAATCGTCGATCTTCTCGAAAACCTTGGCGTAGGCCATCTCTTCAAGGTTCTAAATGAAGAGAATCCATGCACAAACCTGTTCCAGCCCGCCTCCAGTTCCCAGCCCGCCCCAAGCAAGGTTGAGATTTCCCGCACCTGCCTGGAAGCACACCAGATATTGATGGCGGTGAACCCCGCCAACATCCCGAAATTCAAGGAAGTCACGCAATTCCTCATGGAAGATTTGAAAGCGCTTTAGAGCTGTCAACTCCGGTCTCGGGAAGAATCATTGACAAACAGGGAAATGCTGCCACGCTTCCCCAATGAAGGCGCTCTCTTGGGTGGTGTTCTTAACGGTCTTATTATCCCATTCATGGGCGTCCAGTTTTGAGGTTTTAAACCCGCGACCGGAAAATATCCCATTAACAGGTGTGGTCTTTGGGAATGATCGGTTTGTCGCGGTAGGGCATTCAATCAGTGTTGTTTCCACCAATGGAACAGATTGGGAACAATTTTCTGTGCCGGAACTTCTCGGTGATCCACGTCTCAATCCAGGCGAGGCGCTGCTTGCGGAGCCAGGTATTGTGTATGGCGACGGGCTCTTTGTAGCGTACGGAGTGAGGGGTTCCCTTTTAACGTCAACCAACGGAGAAAGTTGGGTGCCTGTCCAGAGCGGCACAACGAATAACCTTCTTTCTGGTGTTTACGCTGAAGGGAGATTTGTTTTAGGCACATCCATCGGCACGGCACTGGTGTCGAGTAATGGTGTTGATTGGATGGAAGTGAGCATGGGCATCGAAGGCATTATTGGCTTACGTAATCCACAATTGCCTATGTTGACCTACGGCAATGGACGATTTGTGGGAGCTGTTGTCGGTGGAACTATGGATATTTTTGGCATGGCACATTGTGTCATAGTTTATTCGAATGATGGAATTAACTGGGAATGGCATTATCCTGCACCCCCAGCTGAGTCTCACTTTGGCGGGTTTTGGATTGTAGCGCTCAGCTTCGATGGAGAAACTTTTATGTTTGAAGGATTTGCTTCAAAGGTTTTTCCAGGAAAATTGATTGCCCCCTTTCATGCGGAATATTCCTCTGTGGATGGTCAAAACTGGACACGTGTAACTATTCCCCAACCATCACCTGTATCTCCTCAAAGTCTCTCGCCATTTACGGATAATGTTCATTTTGAAAATTCCACGCTTTATCTTTCGCGTTATGATGCTCCCTTGCCATTCTTAATTCGACGAAGCACCAATGATATGGAATTGGTTGGAGATACCACTTTCAATTTCCACGGTCTCACCGTCGGAATGGGGAAAGTCATTGCTGTGGGAACAGATGGAGTGATTGGATCCAGCACCAACTTGACCAACTGGACGATTATTCAAAGAGTGGAACCGTACTACCGGAACTTTTATTCAATTGCAGCGTCCACCAACGGCACTATTGTTGTTGGAGGAGAAGCGGGTCTAGCCTACTCGACTAACGGACAAACTTTTACTGGGGTCGTCCACACAAATCTTAACACTCCTTTCAGGTACTACGCTGTACGCGGCTTGGCATTTGGCGACGGTAAGTTTGTTGGGGTAGGTGGGACTGGCCCGGCAATGTTTTCCACCAATGGGATAGATTGGGACGTGGTTTCCCATCCGCTCGCATCCGCTTTCTTATATGATATCATACATGCCAAAAGTAGCTTTTACGGCGTTGGTTATTCTGGAGTGATTTTAACCTCTACTGAGGGAGATGATGAATGGAATCAACAAGTGTCTGGAACGACACGGAATCTCCATGGAATCACTGAAGCTTTCGGGAAACTTATTGCGGTAGGTTATCAAGGCGCCGTTTACTCTTCAGATGGTGTGACATGGAGCAATTCGACGACCCCACTTGTGACTGGCACTCTTTTGGACGTCACATCTGGAGCAAATGTAGCTGTGGCTGTGGGTGAATACGGAAAGATCCTTTTTTCCACCAATGGAATTGCTTGGTCATCGACCTTTTCCGGGACAACAAACCACCTTCGAACCGTGGTCTTTTCTATCGATCGTTTCCATGTCTTTGGTGATGCTGGCGTTCATCTCACATCCTTTGACGGACGTCGCTGGAACGCGGATGTGCTGCCAGTAAGTGATTATCCCATCTTTGCAGCGGTCTCTGTGGGCACGAACATAGTAGTGGCTGGTGATAATGCGTATATTTTTAAACTGGGCCAGGGCGAAGATCCGGGGTTAAGGTTCTTTGGCGAATCAGCAGGCAATGGAGAAGTTGCTTTTACTGTGTTTGTGGAACCGAGCCAGAATTACATCCTGGAGAAATCGACAAATCTCGTGGACTGGATTGTCGTTCGACCAGTTTCCTCCACGACAGGAACAATCTCCATCACAGAGCCGATGACACTTGATTCGGAAGAGGCGTATTACCGGCTCCAACAGCAATAGCGGTTAGGCACTGATGCCGTAGGCTTTGATTTTGTTGTAGAGCGTTTGACGACCGATACCCAGGCGGCGAGCGGTTTCAAGTTTGTTCCCGTTGGTTTCCTTGAGCATCTGCATGATGGTATTTTTTTCCATTCCCTCAAGCAGGGTGAGATCGGTGTCATCCGGGAGGTCGGCGCTGTTTTCCTTGATTGAAAGATCGGTGGTATCGATCAATTGATTTTCGGTCATGAGAAGAGCGCGCTGTATCTCATTTTGCAGCTGGCGCACATTTCCCGGCCAATCATATTTTCTGATCAGCTCTGCGGCAGGTGGAGTAAAGCCACCAACGCTTCTTCCGGCCTGGGCGGCAAACCGTTTCAAAAAGCTGTTTGCGAGGGGAAGAATATCCTCACGACGTTCGCGCAATGGAGGCAGGTTCAGGGAAATGGCGCTGATACGATAATAAAGATCCTCGCGCAATTTTCCGGCCCGGATCGCCACGTCCACTTCAAGATTTGTGGAGGCGATGATCCGGACATCGGATTTATAACTGGTCCGGCCACCCACAGGGCGGAATTCCTTTTCCTGAAGCACGCGGAGAAGTTTGGTTTGGGTATCCACCGGCATTTCCGCCAGTTCATCCAGCAGCAGAGTGCCTCCTTCAGCCTGCCGGAATAATCCCTCCCGATCAGATTGTGCCCCGGTAAAGGCGCCTTTGACCGAACCAAAAAGTTCGCTTTCAATCAACTCGCGGGGCAATGCAGCGCAATTGACTTTGATGAACGCCCCTTTTGACCGCGGACTGAGCGTGTGGATCAGGTCAGCAATGACCTCTTTTCCAGTGCCGCTTTCTCCGGTAATGAGGATGGAGACATCACTCGGGGCCACCCGCTCGACAGTGCGGACGACCGTTTTCATGGCGGGGCTCTGAAAAATCGGCGAGGCGCCACCACTCATTGCGACGAGGGCCTGGCGCAGGGAACTGGTTTGTTCCGTCAACTGCTTGTGCTCCAGAGCGCGTTCAATCGAGAGGAGGAGCGATTTGTGATCGAAAGGTTTTTTCTGGAAATCGTAAGCGCCCAGCTTGGTGGCTCCGACCGCAGCATCAATCGTGGCGAAACCGGTCAGCACAATGACTTCAGTGGTGGGCCAGGTCTTTTTAAGTTGTGGCAGCAGATCCATTCCATCCGCATCCGGCAGCTTGAGATCCAGCAGCACCACCTCCGGCACAGGGCCGGCAAAGGCTTCCTTCAAGGCAGCGCCGTCGGCAATTTCAACCGGCTTGAATCCGGCCTTGGCGAGCACGGTGCTGACAAGCGACCGTATTGGAGCTTCGTCATCAACAACCATTATCAGAGCGCTCATAAATTCCTATGATGATACCAGACTTTGACGTTCCTCTACCCGGTTCAACGCGCAACTTGCTATAAAACTGTTGAATATTTCAGCATAAACCGAATCCAGGTAAATCAGGCGTTCCGGGTGAAACTGGACCCCGAGCAAAAATGGCATGAGGTGGGAATCCTCCGCTTTTAGTTCAATCGCTTCGATGATCCCATCATCAGCGGAAGCGACCACTCTCAGCCCTTTCCCCAGCTCACGAATCCCCTGGTGATGAGTACTGTTGACCCCAAGGCGGGGGCGATTGATCGCACGTCCAAGAATTGAGTCCGGCTCAATACGGATTTCATGCACCGCTTTATGCTTGAGATCCATCCGGCTATGCTGGATCGGGCCAGGTGCCTGAAGCGGGATATCGGTAAAAAGGGACCCGCCAAGGGCAACGTTAAGTATCTGGAAACCGCGGCAGATCGCCAGCAACGGTTTGCGCTGCTTGAAGGTCTCCTGGATGAGCATCAGTTCGAAAAGGTCCCGTTTTGGATCATGTTCACCGCAGGTTTTCAGGACTTGCTCCGGTATTTTTGTGGCATAGAGAGACGGCTGGATATCATCGCCGCCCGTCAGAAAAACTCCGTCGGCCCGTCGGACCGCTTCAATGATAAAATCATTGGTCGGAGCACAGGGAGAAATCCACGGCATCCCGCCTGCAGACAGGATGGCCTGGAGATAGGCATCAGAAAGATCAATTGAGTAATCGTAGAACTCGGACCCTTTTTTGAGGGTGCTCGGCGCAGTCAGGATCAAAGGGGCTGTGGTCATCAAAGGCTCGCCTCCGGAAAACGTTCAAGGATCAATTCTTTAACACGAACTTCTTCTTCAGGGCGAAGGAGCCTGCGGGCAATGCGGCGTTTCACGCCATCCAGGAGTTCCATCCAATCTTCGATTGGAGGATTGTCCAGTTTTTGCCATTCATCGAATTTTCGTTCGCGAACGAAGAAAACCCAGCGATTCCCTACATGGTGGGCATAAACCTCCCGGCGAACACCTTCGACTTTGGTCTTCCAGCTGATTTCCCCCTTGGCCATTTTTATTCCGGTAACTCAATACTGGCGACTGCCATGGCTGCAATTCCCTCTTCACGACCAAGGAAGCCCAAATGTTCGTTGGTGGTGGCTTTAACGCCCACTTTATTCATGCTGATCTTCAAAGCTGCGGCAATGTTCTCCTTCATCAAGCCCACATATGCGGCAATTTTGGGTCTTTGAGCAATAATTGTTGCATCAATGTTGATAATCCTCCCATTGCGAAAGATAACCTGAGAAGCGGCTTCATGCAAAAAGAGGCTGGATGCAGCATTCTTCCAACGGGGGTCGGTATTCGGAAAAAATGTTCCTATGTCCCTCTCTCCCAGGGCCCCAAGGACGGCATCACAAACAGCGTGCATGAGAACGTCCGCATCGGAATGGCCCTCAAGCCCGGTCACATGCTCGATTTCCACGCCTCCGAGAATCAGCTTTCGACCGTTCACCAGTCGATGCACATCATACCCAATCCCAACATGATTCATCAAGTGCAGTATAAAGAAGGATGCAAGCCTCACCAGCAAATTGCAAACTGCTTCGCAATTCCAGTGTCCTGCAACCGTTGCATGGGGTAGGTTCAGTTCCAATGAAATTGCAGCAAGGGCAGGTTTGGAAAACCTCAGAGTATTATCTGCGGATCGTCCATCTGGAACGATTGGAAGTGAAATACAAGCAGATGGCCGATCCGGGCAGCAGGGATGGGACCCATCATCATGTCTCAAAAAAGGAGTTTTGTCGGTTGATCAAAGGAGCGGCGTTGCAGGCTCCGCGGAAATCGAATGAACCGCAGGAGTAAGTTTCCCTCTTTCTGGATGGGTTCGTAGAGATTACTCTCAGGCGATGGAAAAACGGTTGTTTTTGCTGGATGGAATGGCATTGGTTTACCGGGCGCACTTTGCGCTCGCAGCAAAACCGATTTTTAACTCAAAAGGGATGAACACTTCTGCGTTATATGGGTTCACCCAGACTTTGCTCGACATTCTTAACAAGCAAAAACCCACCCATATCGGGGTGGTCTTCGATACCGACAAACCAACGCAGCGACATAAGGATTTTGCGGATTACAAAAGTGAACGACAATCGATGCCGGAGGACCTTAGCGCGGCGATGCCGCATGTCTTCCGCATGATCGAAGGGTTCAACATCCCGGTGATTACCTGCGATGGGTATGAAGCGGATGATGTGATTGGAACGCTGGCATGTGCAGCTGAGAGGGAAGGGTTCACGACCTACATGGTCACTCCTGACAAGGATTTCTGCCAGTTGGTTTCCGAAAGGATTTTTATCTACAAACCATCCAGGATGGGTGATGCGGTGGAGTTATTGGGGATCACTGAAGTGCTGCAAAAATGGGGCGTGAACCAGGTTTCGCAAGTGGTGGATATCCTGGGCTTGTGGGGTGATTCCATCGATAACATCCCCGGAGTGCCTGGCATTGGAGAAAAAACCGCGAGCAAGCTCATTACCCAGTACGGGTCGATTGAAAACCTCCTCGCTCATACGCATGAACTGAAAGGAAAGCTGAAGGAAAGTTTGGAAACGCATCGGGAGCAGGCGTTGTTATCGAAAAAGCTGGCGACAATTCTTTGTGACGCCCCCTGTCTCCTGGATATTGAGTCACTGCAGTTAAAGCCGATGGATTCGGAAAAGGTTAAGAGCTTATGCCTTGAGTTTGAATTCAATACGATTGGGAGGCGCCTTTTCGGGGAGGATTTTCGCGCAACACGAAGCGGAAAAACTGTCGAAGCCGAGGCTGAAGCTGATGAACCGGCCAGTGATCAAGTGCAAACGTCCACCCCTGCGCGTGAATTGCGGCCCTTTGCAGAAGGAGAAAAGGATTATCGGATTTGCAACAGCATCGCGGAGCAGGAAAGCCTGGTGCAGCAGTTGAAGCAAGCCGGAGAACTGGCAATTGCGGTGGATGCCACACACATTGAGTCTCGCCAGGCCAGAATTCGCGGTGTGGCCTTTTCGAGGGCAAAGGGGACCGGTTACTACTTTCCAAATGTCGAGGGATTACTTGAACGCCTCGCCCCGGTGTTGCAGGACCGCAGCAAGGTTTTGATCGGGCATGATTTGAAATATCAGTTGGGCGTGCTCCGGTGGCATGGACAAAAAGTCCAAAGAAAATGTTACGATACACAACTGGCCCACTGCCTTCTGGAACCGGATGTAAAGCACACGATTGACTATCTTTCAGAAACTGTGCTGGGCTGCACATTGAGCGCTCCGGCCAGCCAAACCTTGACTGGCGAATTGGATCTGGCTCCCGCGCAGGATGAAAATTTATTCCGGCAGTGCATCGAAGGGGCTGACGCCGCCCTTCAGTTTTGGGAAAAGCTTGCCCCGCAATTAAAAGAGAAGGGACAGGAGCAGGTTTATTTTAGAATCGAGGGGCCGCTGGTTCCGGTGCTGGTGGAAATGGAATTCGAAGGAATCAAAATTGATTCCAATGCCCTGGTGGAATTTTCACAGCAGCTTTCTTCCCAGATGGCCGGGTGGGAGAAGGAAATTCACCAGATGGCCGGATGTGAGTTCAACATCAATTCTCCAAAAAAGCTCGGAGAAATTCTCTTCGATGTCCTGAAGCTGATAGAGAAGCCAAAGAAAACCAAGACCGGCCAGTACGCAACGGATGAACAGACATTGTTGAGTTTGTCAAAAGTGCATCCGATGGTCGGAAAGCTCCTGGATTGGAGGGCGGCGAACAAACTGAAATCCACCTATGCCGAGACACTGCCGTTGGCGATCTGGCCGAAAACAAACCGAGTCCACACGACATTCGGCCAGGCCCTCACCTCGACCGGGCGATTGCAATCGCAGAATCCGAACCTTCAAAATATTCCCATCCGGACAGACCTCGGGAAGGAAATCCGGCGGGCCTTCGTTTCCCGCGACAAGGATCATTTGCTCCTGGCTGCTGATTATTCCCAGATCGAATTGCGCATCATCGCTTCAATCTGTGGGGAACCAGCGCTCAGCGAGGCTTTCAGGACCAATGCGGATGTGCATACCGCGACTGCCGCAAAGGTGTATGGCGTGGCGATTGAGGCAGTCACTCCGGAAATGAGAGGGAAGGCGAAAATGGTCAATTACGGGATCGCCTACGGGATTTCAGCATTTGGCCTCGCCCAGCGACTGAATATTCCCCGGAAGGAAGCGGCGGAAATCATTGAGAATTACTTTACGCAATTTCCCGCGATTCGCGCCTACATGTGCGACACGGTTGATTTCGCCAGGAAGCACGGTTACGCAGAAACGTTGAGCGGACGGCGTCGCTATTTGCGCGATATCAATTCCTCGAATGCAACGATCCGGTCGGCAGCGGAACGGAATGCAATCAATGCCCCGATTCAGGGAAGCGCAGCGGACATGATCAAGCTGGCGATGGTGGGTGTGCATGCGCAACTGGAAGATTTGGGATTGCGGACACGGATGTTGTTGCAGGTGCATGATGAATTGGTTTTTGATCTTTATATTCCCGAGCAGGAGACCGTTACCACGCTGGTAAAACGTGAAATGGAACAGGCGCTTCCCTTGAGTGTTCCTGTGGAGGTGGATATTGGAATTGCCAGCAACTGGCTGGAATGCTGATCACTTGACAGCCAATCGGAAGAGTTCATTTTTGAAGGCGCATGAAAGCTGTTCGTTACTTCGCCCTCTTGTCATTTCTGCTGGTGGCATCCGCTTCTGCCCAGGAAAAGCAAAAGGGGTTCGATGCGGAAAGCTCAAGACCCACGCCAGTGGAGCAACGCAAAGGCAGGAAAGCCTCCCAGCTGGGACCTGTTCGTGATCTGGAGCGACCGTACCAGATGAGCGGCTTCTTTTTCGATTTGATGGCAACAGAGAAACCTGCGGGACAGTTCAGCCTGCGGCAACCGGTGAACAAAAAACGCCCCCAGGAAAACATGGTCACTGAAATCCGTTCGGAACGACCAAAAGGTTTCCGGCTTTTCGCAATCGATTTTTAACGATTCATCCATTTATATAACGGCATGATTTCCATGCCAAAACAGTGGATTGGTTTCTGGGTCGTTCTGTTGCTGCTTCAGCTTTCCTCCATCCATGCGGCGGAGTCTCACGCTGAGGCGATTGAACAGGCGATGGCGAGCGACAGGATCGCTGCCGCAAAAATCCAGGCGGACCAGACCCGGCCTGTTTTTCATTTTCGCGCGATGGCGAACTGGATGAACGATCCGAACGGACCGATCTATCATCAAGGGCGTTACCACATGTTCTACCAGCATAACCCGACCCATGATGATTGGGGCAACCTGCATTGGGGTCATGCTGTCAGCAAGGATTTATTGCACTGGGTGCATTACCCGCATGCGCTGGCCCCAAGCAAGGAACTGGGGGAGAACCACGTTTATTCAGGATGCGCAGCGATCAATGGGAACGGCCAGCCGATGTTGTTCTACACCAGCATTGGCCATGGAAAATCGGACATGGAGTATGCCGAGCAATGGGCCGCGGTGGGTGATCCGCAATTGATGACGTGGAGCAAGCTTACGAATAATCCGGTGCTTTCGCTGGATTTGCATGGGGACTTGAAAGTGTCGGATTGGCGCGACCCGTTCATTTTTGATTTCAAAGGCGAGAAGCACATGGTGCTGGGTGGAAATTTAAATAAACGAAAGGGCGGGGAGGCGGTGGTGCTTCATTACAAAGCTAAAAACAAGGAACTGACCGCGTGGGAGTACAAAGGGATTATTTTCCGGCATCCTGATCCGAAAGTGGTGAATATTGAATGCCCTAACTTTTTTGAATTGGATGGAAAATGGGTGCTGATCATTTCCCCGCATCGCGAAGTGGAATATTTTGTGGGTTCGTTCGATGGTGAAACGTTCCGCTCCGAAAAAAGTGGCTTGCTGGATGTTAGTGGAAATTTTTATGCGCCGAATTCGTTGGTTGATGGAAGAAACCGCCGGGTTTTATGGGGTTGGGTGCGCGGCTGGCCTAAGGGGAGGGGATGGAATGGGTGTTTGAGCGTTCCGCGTGTGCTGGAGGTGAAGCGGGATGGGACCTTGATTCAAAAGCCGGCCAGGGAATTGGAGAAGTTGCGTGGAAAACGGAATGGCGCGATGAAGGGAAATTCGTTCGAGGTGATGAGTGAACTGGATCGCCGGAAGAAGGAGGGGTTTACGGTGCGTTCAGACAAAATGCGGGTGGCGATCCAGGCTACGGAGGGAGGGGTGCAGGTCGGGGACAGGAGCATCCCGCTGGGAGCAGATGAAAAAAGGGCGAAGGTGCGGCTGTTTTGGGACCGGTCGGTGCTGGAGGTTTTCGTGAATGAGCGGAATGCAGTGACGATGGTTTTTCCGGACCTGGCTGACCCGGAACTGGAGGTTGTTCTTGAGGAGCAGGGGGTGAAGCCGCGCAAGCTGGATTTCTGGTCGATGAAATCGGTGTGGTAAGGGAATCAGACCGCTTTTTCGCCACGTTCTTCGGTGCGGATGCGGACGACTTCCTCGACGGGGGTGACGAAGACTTTTCCATCCCCGATTTTGCCGGTGCGGGCGGATTTCATGATGGCGTCAACAGCGGCGGGGACCATGCTGTCCGGGAGGACGATCTCCATCTTGATTTTTGGAAGGAAGTCGACGGTGTATTCGCTGCCGCGGTAGATTTCGGTGTGTCCCTTTTGCCTGCCAAAGCCTTTGACTTCGGAAACGCTCATTCCCTGGATGCCGATTTCGTTGAGGGCATCCTTCACTTCGTTGAGTTTGAAGGGTTTGATGATCGCTTCGATTTTTTTCATAGGTGTGAGTCACCCGTTTTTACGCTTCCGGGAGGGAGGCGTCAATCCGGGGGGCTGGCACGAAAGGGGGGGTGATTTTGGCAATGTGAGGGGGGATGGTGCGCGCTGCAGGTTTCGAACCTGCGACCCCTACCGTGTGAAGGTAATGCTCTACCACTGAGCTAAGCGCGCCCGGGCACGATTGAGGAACAAGTATGTACCGAGGTTTTGTTCGCGCAAGCCCGAATCCCAGTTGAGTGGGAATTGGGAAGGGGAACGGGTGATTGGGGAGGTGAAAGTGAAACAGGATCGAGTATCAAGGAGGGGTGGGAATTCCCATTGATATTTTTATAAGTCATTGTTGTGCTTATGTTTGCGGAGCATTCAAAATTTGATGAGGCGGGAGGAAGTGGGATCTGGTGGGAATTCATGACTCATCGGCTGAGGGGGTTGGCCGCTGGGAGGGGTTGAGACGGTTGAGATGAAATGGGAACAAGTGGGCCACAGCCCATTGAGTCCGGGACTGCTGAT
>JANRLX010000004.1:0-2424 GCA_033762115.1 Verrucomicrobiota bacterium | reverse complement strand
CAGGCGAAAATGGTTTTTCAAGCGCTGAAGCTTTCGCCACAGGAGCAACTGGTGGCGGCGTTGGGGTTTTTGACCTTGAACCCCCCTTCCTGCAAGGCATCGATAAAATCGAGTTCGGAACCGGTGACGTAGAGAGCGCTTTTGGGATCGACGACGACTTTGATTCCAGCACTTTCCACGAGGATATCGCGGTTGGCAGGGCCATCCTGAAGGTCCATTTTGTACTGGAGTCCGGAGCAGCCACCGCCGATGACAGCAACGCGGAGGACACCGGAGGGGCGACCCTGGCGGGTGAGCAAGCCGGAGACTTTGGCAGCGGCGCTGGGGGTGACTTTGATCAGTCTTTCATCACCGACCCGGAACTGGGGTGTGGCAGGAGCGGTATTCTGGGGTTTACTGATCATGGCATTCAGAACGTACTGTTTGGAAGGGGGAGCGTCAATCCTGTGGAGTAGGGGGTCGCATGGAAGAGTTTTGCTTTGACAGGGGGAGTCAAGGCTCACTGAATCGAGGGATGGAAACAGTGATTTATCCGAGAAGCCCGCGGGAGATGATGGATGGGTGGGTGTACCTGCCACGATTTGTGGACAAGATTCGACTGCATCTGGCAGGGCAGCTTGCGCCGGATTACCGGGAAAATTTTTTGGCGGGGTTCGATGGTTCCTGGCTGAAAAGCGCGGGTGTCAGCGGTGAAGATTTTATTAATGTGGTGAAAGGAACGATCACAGATGGGCAGGTTTGTGATTGGGTGCGGCGGCATGTGAAGGTGCCGGAGGCGGAGAAGCTGGCGTTCAATTCATATATCCTGAATCGAGGGAAGGATGGCCCTGAGGCAAAGGCCCGGCTTGAAAGCCGGAAAGAGGCGGCGGGGTTGTCCCATCGGGTGGAGATCGAAACGATGGTTGATTATATTGACGCGGACGAGAAACGAATTTGAGAGAGAGGAGCGGTTGATCAGGAATTCCCCCGGTTGCGCGTTGGGAGGGTTTCGGTAGTATGAAGGACAATGTGGCGATTGACTGAGCAGGAACGGCGGGTTGCCCTGGCAATTCTGTCGCTGCTGATCATTGGGGCTGCGGTGAAGCAGTATAGAGCCTCGCGGCCATTGGCAAGCCCGCCCATAAAAATGCATGCAACCAATTAATTTTGAAGAGGTACTAGAGCAGATCATCATCAAGGATGGGCGCTATCAACGAGAGGCATACTACTTTTTAAGGGAGGCGTTGGACCATACGCAAAAAATGCTGGCGAAGGCTTCCCGGACCGCTGAGCTGAGGCATATTACAGGAAAAGAGTTGCTGAATGGAGTACGAGAATATGCCCTGAATCAGTATGGGCCAATGGCCTTGATGGTGCTTAATGAGTGGGGCATTCAGAAATGCGAGCATATTGGCGACATTGTGTTCAACATGGTTGAGCATCAACTATTAAGCAAAACGGAACAGGACAATCGCGCAGATTTTGAGGGGGGATATGATTTTGAAGAGGCATTTCGCGCACCGTTCCTGCCAAGCGCAAGCCGAAAACCGTCCGGACCGGAGGAAGTTGGAAGGCAAGCATGATCATTGACCGTGCCCAATTATCTTCAGGGCAGCCATTGACGGAAGTCCCGGCAATGCCAGCAGGCACCCGGCTGACCACACTCGAGAATGGGTTGACCATTATTTTGCGGGAAGACCCAAGCGCGCCGGTGGCATCAATCCAGGCGTGGTGCAAAGCGGGAAGCATTGATGAAGGGAAATGGCTGGGGGGAGGGATTTCCCACATGCTGGAGCACATGCTCTTCAAGGGAACGAAGTCGCGGCCAGCGGGAAAAATCGACCAGGAGGTGCAGGATGCGGGCGGTTACATGAACGCCTATACATCCTTTGACAGAACTGTGTACTGGATCAATGTGCCAAACACAGGGGCAAAGGTGGCGGTGGATATTCTGTGCGATATCATGCAGCACGCCACGCTGCCAGCTGAGGAAATTGAAAAGGAAAAGCAGGTCATTCTGCGGGAAATGGACATGAACCAGGATGACCCGGCGCGGCGGGCGAGCCGGAGATTGTTCGAGACGGCGTATGTTCGAAGTCCGTACCGTTACACGGTGATTGGGTACCCGGATATTTTCAATGAGATCCAGCGGGAGGATGTGGTCGCTTATTACCGGGAGAAGTACACGCCGAACAATATTTTCTTTGTGATCGTGGGAGATGTGAACGCGGTGGAGGTTGAGACCCAGATCCGGGATGCGTTCAAGGGGGTAAAGGCAAAACCGCTGGCACCATCAGTGTTGCCAATCGAACCGGTGCAGACGGCACCACGGGAAGTGATTGAAGAATCGCCTGTGGAGTTGGGACATTTTCATTTTGCCTGGCATATCCCGGACATCCGGCACATGGATGTGGCGATTCTGGACGTCCTGGCGACGCTGCTGGG
>JANRLX010000003.1:0-25459 GCA_033762115.1 Verrucomicrobiota bacterium | reverse complement strand
TCTGCCCCTTCAAAAGCCTGTGGATCAGCAGGCCAGCCATTGGTGTGAAACGTCACCGTGAGCCCCTTCACCTGCTCCAGCCGCTTTTTTAGCAGGATGGAACCGGCAGTAAATTCATGCATCCCAGGTGGATGACTTGGGCTGCCTGCAACCATCACGAGTTTTCTGTTCGCGGCTTCAGAAGGGATGGCCAGAAAAGTAGCGAAGATAATTGCGATGAATGCTTTGATTTTCATTTTGGATCCAGATTTTTCTCCAGCTCTTCCGGGGTGACTTCACATTGAACCCCATTCTCCGGGACCTCCGCGCCAGCAGTCCAGACAAGGGCATTCAGCACCAACTTACGAAAATTTTCTTCACCCCAGTTGCGGTGATGATGCGCTCCCGTAAAGCCGAAACCTCGTCCGCCATTCGGGCGCTCATAAACCCAGGAAACCACCTCCGCCTCACCTTTACGCGCACGGACATGAGGATTGCCGGAATGAGGACCATCCGCTCCCATGCGCGTCTCCTCCGGCGGGACTGCGCTGAGCAACGGGGTAACGCCATTCATCTCAGGTTGGAACCGCATGTGGTAATACCACTCATCCTTGATCTTGAACGGTTTCACCCCGGAAGTTACCGGATGTTGGGGAATCGTTTTAAAATCAGCGGTCCAATGTGGATTGACTGACCAATGGGTTTCAAAATAGCCGCCGATCCATTTCAGGAATTCAGCCCCCCCCTTTTCCTTGGGGACTTCCACCCCATAATGAACGGCTGCCATTCCCACTCCCTTGCTGAGCACGGATTCCAAAACTTTGAGCCGCTCTCCCTGAATCGCCGGATGCCCTCCCCCGCCATCGGCAAAAAACAGGATCGTATCTGCATTATCAAATGCCGTCGGATCTTTTGGCCAACCGCTCAGGTAAAAACTGGAAATAATTTTAGGATGAGATTTCAGGCATTGTGACAGCAACTGCACCCCGGCATTAAACTCATGGTCCCCTTTTCCATGGCTAGGGCTGCCCGCTACCATCACGATTTTTTTTTTATCCTCAGCCAATCTGGTGCGTTTGAGTTGAATATCCTTGAACTGGACGTTCATGGGAGGGCCCGCATGCAGTTGCAAGGCTAGAATCCCCGAAAAAACCTGTCGCTTTTTATCCTTGTCCAGGACTTCGACTGTCGTCTTGCCATTGATTTTATGGACCAAATGGCTGCCTTGAGCGATGATTTCGTAATCGTTCCAATCCTCTTTTTTGATGGCTGCCTGGATTTCCTTCGAGTCGCCCACGGAACCGGTCACTTCCTTTTTGCCTTCTTCATTCCAGAGCACTTTTTCACCACGCTGGGCCATAATACCACGCTCCATCCGCTCCTCATAAAGAATGCCTGAAAAAGTTTCACCAGCTTCAAAATCCGCCTGGTACCCACCGACCACCCAGTTTCCAAAATCCTTGCTCCGGTACTGAATACCGGAGTTGCCACCGACAATTTTGAACTTAAGACGAAGGACAAAATCATCCACCGTTCCATCACGCCAGATCAGGAATGTGTTTCCGCTCGTCGGATTTTCCTTTGTTGTCGTCCCGTTGATTGCTCCATCCTTGACAGACCAGAATTTGGGGTTCCCATCCCATCCGGACAAATCCTTGCCATTAAAAATCGATTTGAAACCGGACTCTTCAGCCGCATTAAGTGGGATTGAAAACGCGGCAAGGCCAAGGCCCAAAAAGAGCGTCTGAATAACAGCCAGATATTTCATGAGATTTAATATTGTGACGGAATTCCTCCAGCTTTGATTCAAACTTAGGACCCTCCTGATCATGCATCAGCTCAAGCGAGCGCTTTTTTGAGGAATTTAATTCCTTTGACTGCAATCTCTTCCGTGGTTGGTTCCATTCTTCTCCAGATCGCGGCAGCACGGGCAATGACTTTGACATCGGTGGTGAATGATTCGATGACGATATCTCCCTTGTATTTGACGCTTTTGAGGGCGGCAACAATCGGGACCCAATCGATATGATCGTTTCCGGGAGTGCCACGATCACTGCCGCAGGCGTGAAAATGACCGAGCAGTTTGCCGACCTTCTTGATCGCCCTGGCCTGATCCTTCTCTTCGATGTTCATGTGAAACGTGTCCAGGTGAATTTTGAGGGCGGGACTTCCCACATCGGCAATCATCTGCAATGCCTGGTCAGCCGTATTGATGAAATCCGTTTCAAAACGGTTCAACGGCTCAAGGCAGATCTGCCGTCCACGCTTCTCCGCATACTTGCTCAACTGTTTGAGGTGTTTCACCACCGTTTTCCATTGCTGCTTGTATTCTTTCTCAGGAACGGCGTCAGCCCGACCGACTTCAGAATAGACCGGCCCGATCAGACTTGGGCAATCAAGCGCGACCATCTGGTCGAGAAGGGTGGTCATGTAATCAAAGGCATTTTTTTGCTGCTCAGGAGTGCCGCGCAGGTCCCGTCCACCGCCCATGCAGGCGCAGACCGATCCGCAAACAAGACCATTTTTGTCCAACTCCGCTTTGACATGTTGCGGGTCAATGTGTGATGGATCTTCGACTGGTATCTCCACAGTATCAAATCCCCACTTTTTGAATTTCGGGAACAATTTGGTGCTCTCGTTGGTGAAGGGAGATGTGAATAAAAATGTGTTGATGCCAATTCTCATATGGTATGCGAAGCGAGCGTAACCAAAGCCACACTTGTGTCAAAAAGAATTGGAAGTCATCTCTTAAATGGACAACTTGCGAATTACAGGATGATTTCTGGAGAAATGAACGACGAGGAACCAGTCAAACTGCCAATCACAGACACCCTGGACTTGCATACTTTTCGTCCGACCGACCTTTCAGCCCTTGTGCCTGACTATCTTTCCGAATGTCGCGCCCGTGGGATCCTGCAGGTGCGAGTGATTCACGGCAAAGGGGTGGGAAACATCAGAAAAAGTGTGCATGCCATCCTTTCCCGACTGGAGTACGTGGCGAGCTTTTCGGACGCAAGCGCGCTTTATGGAGGATTGGGCGCAACCATCGTGAATTTGCGCCCTGCCCGGGAAGAGTGAAGCGGGTCAGGTTTCCAACATCTCAAGAATGAGATTGGTGGCTTCCCTGACATTATACGGCTTTTTGAGAATCTTGGCTTTGTGCTCGGTGAGAATGCGATCCCGCTCCGTTTCATCCAGGTAACCGGATGCCAGGACAAATTTCATGCCGGGATGCAGATGGGCGATTTCACTCATCAACTCAAGGCCATTCATTCCTGGCATGTTGAAATCGGTCAGGACCAGATCAACAGGCTGCTCCAGGTTCTTCAGAATTTCCAGAGCTTCCGGCCCATTCGTTGCCACGAGCACTTCAAAGCCTGCCGAACGGAGAAAAGTCTGGGTAAAATCACGCACCAGATCAAGGTCTTCAACAATCAGCAACCTTCCCACACCCCTGGGCAGGGCGTTGTGAATTGGTTTTACTTCTGAGTGGATCGCAGAATCGACCACCGGCAGGTAAATAAAAAACGTCGTCCCGTGGCCCGGCTTGCTTTTGACTTCCAGAAATCCGCCAGCCTGCGCAACCACGCTATGAACAATCGAGAGCCCAAGGCCCGTTCCCTTCCCCGTTTCCTTGGTGGTGAAAAATGGGTCAAAAATACGGCTGATAATTTCAGGAGGAATTCCAGTGCCGGTATCACTAACGCTGCAACAGAGGAATTCTGAGCCTGGAGCACACTGGATTTTTTCCGCCAGGTCGGAGGGCAGGGCAAATTGCTTGTTGGAAATCGTGATTGTCCCCCCCTGCGGCATGGCATCCTGCGCGTTCACACAAAGATTGAGCAACAGCTGATGGGCGCGGGTGGCATCCATCCGCACCTTGATCGGAGCGGCCGGGGATTCGACTTTAAATTGAATGTTCCCTTTCGATGAACGTTGCACCAGCTGCCCTACTTCAAGCACCACCTTGTTGAAATCAAATACGGTGACTTTTTCATCCGAAGCACGGCTGAATGTCAGCAATTGTTCCGTGATATTGGACGCTCGGGCGGCAGCTTGCTCGATCTGTTGCAGTCGAAGATCATGCGGAGTTTTCCTGGCATGCTCCTCCTGCAGCAGCAGCGTGATGTTTCCCCGAATCACCTGCAGCAAATTATTGAAATCATGGGCAATCCCAGCGGCGAGCGCACCGATGGTTTCCATCTTTTGCGCCTGGTAAAGCTGGTTCTGCAATTCATGAAACTTGGTGCTGTCCGCAACGCGATAGATGATTCCAGCGACCTCATTTTCATGGGTCCAGGGGCTTATATTAATGATCCAGTGGCGGCCATTTTCGCTGCTCCAATGAAATTCGTGCGGTGTTCCCGTTGCAAGGACCTGCTCAAATAATTTGCGGAATTCCTTAACCTTTTCCTCATCCGCAAGATAGGATGTAAAATTGTCACCAATCGCAGGTTCCCCCTTGAGTTTCACCCAGCCATGTTCGGGAGGAAGTTCCTTCCAATGCTCGTTGACATGAGTGATGCAGAAAGAGCGGTCCAGGGTGTAAATGACTGAATCAATGGAGTTGAGGATGCTGCGGACATAATTTTGTTCCCGTAAAATGCCGCTCTGGAGCGCTTTTTTTACGGTAATATCCCGCTCACAGGAAACGTAACCGAGCAACTTTCCGTTCCGGTCGAAAATTGGGGAGATCACCGCTTCAACCGGGTAAGTGGAGCCATCCGCACGGATATTGGTCAGTTCTCCCACCCAATCTTTTCCCTGCTTCACTGATTCCACATACTCTTCGATCCTTGCGGCTTCACTGGGCGTTCTTAAGAAATGGGCAGTCCGCCCAAGGGCATCCTCGATGGTATGTCCGGTGACATTCTGAAAGGCTGCGTTGACGAAGGTGAGGCGGTAATCAGAATCGGTGAGGAAGAAGACATCCGGTGTGGCATCCAGAGCTGTGATCAACCGTTGCACATGCGATTCCATTCGCCACCGGCGGCTGGCATCACGAATCGACACGAGCCAGTAATCCGGACTCAACGGCGTCGCCTGAAGATCGATGATCTGGCGGATGGCCCCGCCGAAAACGAGAGTGACTGCGCTCAATGTTTCCTGCTTCGTATTGGGATTGGCAAACAGGTCACTTAATTTTTTCGAAACGGAAGGGCTGAGCAGTTCAAAAATAAAAAAACCTTCGGGAGGTTTGGAACTGCTGAATTCAAGCAATGCAATCGCCCGGCGATTCAATTCCCGGACCTCACCTGATTTGAAACAGACGAGCTGGGCATCGTCGGAAGAATCAAAGACGCATTGCCACCACCCCGCGCGGGATTCGAGGCGCGAAGTATCTGTTTCCATCCGGCTCATGAAAGTAGCGGCAGGCATAGCCACATTGGGAACATTTCCCCCCGATATCGACTGTCTCAGCAATAAACGATCAATGACTGATTTATCGGATTAATTCGGTTGTGGTTAAGCAGCTTGTCAATGTAAGGGGCACTTAATTGCTGGCCTTCAGGCATCAGCAGCAACCCATTGGCGGTATAAATTCCCTTGGCCAGCACCATTCCCGGGCGTAATTCGGAGAGGAGCACCTCCCGCTCCTTGCGTGGCATCGAGGCCCTGGGCAAGGCGCGAAGGAAGGCGCGGACTGCCTCAGGATCAAAAGCGGAGCCGCTGCTTAATTTGATTTCATCGAGAACCACCTGATGGTCCTGCGGGCTTTCCGAGAAATGAACGGCCACTGCAAGCAGCCTTCCCAGCCAGGGAATGGCTTCCCCGGCCAGTTTGTCCGGGTAACCGGTCCCGTCAAAACGTTCATGATGCGACCGGATGGTTGTCCCGACTTCCTTGAGATGATGAGCGAAACTGGCAAGCTCCTGCCCCAGGATGGGGTGATGCTCGATTAACATCCGCTCAGCCTCCTCGAGGGAGTTTTTGTCCTGCTGCCAGCGCCTGATAATGTGTCTTGGGACTCCAACCAGGCCGATGTCATGAAGCCACGCCGCAATCTCCAGCGTCTGCCTTTGCTCAGCGGGAAGGCTGAGCTGTTCGGCCATCGTTTTGCAAATTTCATAAACCCTTTTTGCCTGGCTTCCCAGGGTCGGATAAAAGGTTTGCATCGTTTGCAGGCAAAGTTCCACTGAACGGTTGAGGTTCTGCTCCAACGCATCGTTCAACCGGGCAAGTTGCTGGTTTTGTTCTGCCACCCGCTTGACCTGTTCCTCCAACGATTGATTCAGCTGCGTCAGCTTCTCGTTCATCGAAAGGGTCGTTGCCTGCAACAAGGAATTCCGGCAGATCAGTTCATACCGCTGGACGGCGTTTTTGACTGTGGCCAGCAGTTCTTCCCGTAACCAGGGCTTGACGATAAAACGATAAATCTCCCCTTTATTGATCGCATCAATCACCGTATCGAGGCTTAACACTGCGGTAATCAGGATCCGTGAAGCGTCAGGCTGGATCTGCTTCACATTCGCAAGGAAATCCAGACCGTTCATCCGCGGCATTTGCTGATCTGAAATAACCACCGCAAAAGTGTCTGTTTTTAACAGGTCCAGCGCCGGAATGGGATTCGGCGCAGTGGCAACCTGGTAGCCAGCCCTGACCAGGGTCTCCCGAAGGGCAACCATCACGATCTCCTCATCATCAACGATGAGGATTTTATGCGGAGAAGTTGGTGCGTTTGCAGCAGGAGTCATATCATTTAAGCAGCGAGGTCAGGCGCAGTAAAACTTCCGGCTGCGGCACATCCGATGAGATCACAAGGTCGGCCTTGCTCAATATCTGAGTGTCCAACTCATCCTGGTTGCATCCGACGATTTGCAGGATTTTTTTCAATTTTGAATTCACCGATGTAATTTGGTCCAATGCTGTTGAAGTCTCCGTTGCCTCCCGGGTGTGCAATAACATGACCCCGGCAAATTGATAGTCCGGCGAACTAAGGACATCGGAAGCGCGCTGGTCCGGTCCGGGAACAACCACATAATAGCCGTTTTGACGGAGGAACTTTGCGCAGCCCTCGATATCACGAGGCGCTTCGCCCACCAGCAGCAACGTGTGTCGCTGCTGCGTTTCCTCTTCATCAAAACGTTCATTCTCACTAAAATCGGCTTCCGGCAGCCAGACCTGAAATGTCGTCCCCACCTTTTCAGTGGATTGCACAGAAATGGCTCCATGATGCTTATCGGCAAACAACCGCGCATTATATAGCCCCAATCCGTTTCCTTTGTTCATGGCCTTGGTCGTGAAAAACGGATCGAAAATCGTTTTCAGGAGCTTTTCAGGAATTCCCACTCCATTATCCTCGACTGTCAGGCAGATCGCAGGGGTGCGAGGCAATGTACCCTGCACATGATTTAAAACCGGATACTCCTGGCAGCGGGATGTTTTAAATATCAGGTGTCCGCTTTGAGGCATTGCATCCACTGCGTTCAAAGTCAGATTGATCAAAACCTGGCGAAATTCAACCGGATCAACGTAAAGGGGCAATTGCTCACTTGAATACTCAGTGCTCAATTCAATTCTCCGGGGGATGATCTTGCGCACCACTTCCACGGTATCGGCCACGAGATCATTCAAGCTGTGATAATTCCGCTCTCCCACTTTCCCCTGGTGGAGGTTGAGGATCCGCTGCACCAACTGGCTGGCCTGCATTGAGTTACGCTTGATTAATGCCAGCCCCTCCTGAAATGGGTGCTGTTTGTCCACCTGGGCCTGGAACGCTTCACTGAGAGAAAGTATCCCCGCCATGATATTGCTGAAATCATGAGCCAAGCCCATCGTCAGGATTGCCAGCGTTTCCTTCCAGGCTGCGGAAGAGAGGCGTTTTTCAGCAATGGTCTGGCGGGTCACATCAAGCCAGACTCCTTCATATCCAAGCAGCAGGCCGTTGCTGCTGAAGATCGCCTCCCGATGTTCATACACATACGTAATCCTGCCCGTTTGCGCATGGCGAATTCGATAGGTGCCGGAGTGGCGATCATTCCGTGGGGAAAGCTTTTTGAACTGCTGCTGCAACTCCTCCGCGTCGGCTTCATGAACTGCCTGCCAAAAAAGAGTTGGCTGGGCGCGCCATTCCATGGAATCCACCCCGGTCAACTCAGCAATCCGCTCGCTGACAAACAAAAAACTGAAATCAGCACGCTGGGTAAAAATCACTCCCGGCCACCGATGAATCAGATTGTTCAATTGCGCTTCTGCGCGAAGCAGGCGAATGAACATCTGCCGACGGGCCGCATTGTTACCCAGGTGCTCATCCCAGGCTGACTCTTCGAGTTCAAAAAGCGGAGGCAATGAAGAATTCAGGCGCAGGTAACCACCTCCCGCATGCCTGGCCACCTCCATCGTAAACCATTCCTGTGATTGCTGGCTGGAAGAGGAAAAATCCGCTTCGGCAAACGCACCCCTATTCCAGAGCTCCTTGAATTTCAAAGCGCAGGCAATATCACGCTTTTGCAGAAGCAGCTCTGCCAGTTGGCCTATTGCTTCTTCCGCCTTGACCCCAAGCCATAATGCCAGGTGTTCGTTGATCTGAACGATTTTCTCCTCCGCGTCGAGGACCGCCATTCCTCCCTGGAGCCAGGCCGCGCTTCGGCTGGTGTCTGGTATGTTTTTTGGCGCGTCACCACTGCCGGGCAAAATTCCAGGCAATGGCAGAGGACGAAGAGTAAAACTCATAGGCGCTAAAAAGGTAATCGGGAGCAGCGGCGAAAATTCGTAAGGAGTAAAGCTCCCCAGGGTAATTATCCAGCAAGTTGGATGGGGTACAGCGATTCATTCGATCGCACGCTGCAGATTCGGTTTTAAATACGTTACCAGCCAGAGCGCACATTCGACAATGCTTTTGTTCATGCGTTCTTTGACTGGTTACATTATTCGCCGCTTCCTGTAATCGACACCCTTCGCCGGAGTGTTAAAAAGGAAACATGCGATATGTCATGAAAGAGAAATGGCTGGCCTGGGGAGATGATTTTGCCATTTTCAATGAAGCAGGACAGCAGGTTTATTTTGTCGATGGCCGCGCATTCAGCATCGGCAAAAAGCTTTCCTTCCAGGATATGAACGGCAACGAACTGGCCTTCATACGCCAGCGTTTGCTGGCCTGGGGCCCCACCTACGAGCTACTCCGGGATGGAAGGGAAATGGCAACGATCCGAAAACATCTGTTTACCCTGTTCAAAGCGAAATTTACAGTCGATCTGCCCGGCCCGAATGATCTCGAGGCAGTGGGAAGCTTCTGGGAACATAACTATTCCTTCTCGCTCAATGGCAAAGTGGCTGCGCGAATATCAAAAGAGTGGATCGCGCTGACTGACAGCTATGGCATCGATATCCAGGAAGGAATCGATCCCATCCTGATTCTCTCCTGCGTGGTGATCATTGATATGATCTGTCACGAGGAAAAGAATGGGTGATTAAAATTCCAGAATGCTGATGTACCCGCTGCTTCGCTGGCGGAAGGAACCGTTATCAAGATCACCGTCATCGATCATGCGATCGATGTCCTGCATTCGCTCAGTCCGTGCGCCCGGTTGATAAACCGACACACCCGCCTTCACCCCAAACTGATTGTAATCCCAATCCCAACTCCCTCCGATCGGGGTTACTCCCTGCCATCGTTTCACTTTCAGGTAACCATCCATCCCGGCGGGAACCACAGTGGGTGTGGTGTCCGGTGGATAGGTTCTGTTTTCAAGCGCATAACGCTCAAAATCGCCGCTAAACACCCTTACATCGTTGATAAAAATCGTATTCTGCGAGCGAACCCGCGCCTTGCTGAGAGAAGCCATTGCCATGCTTGCCAGCAATCCGATAATCGCCACGACAATCATCAACTCAACCAAGGTAAATCCGGATGTTCGATAGCGATTCATAAATCCTATTCCTGGGAAAAGCAAAAGGCTTGCCAGCCCTCAAAGGCTCCTTGACCAGCTCTTTTCTGACAAAAAAAGAAGGCCCGTCCACATGCTGGTGGAGCCCATAAACCACCAAACATGCCAACCGGACGGACCCCTAATCTATTACTTGAAGAACCTGCCGCTTACCCGGCCTTGTCCTCGTCTACCACCATGTAGCGACTGCCACCCCTGCTCCAGACCCGCAGGAGGATGGATTTACCCTTAAGGTTCTCGCTCAACTCGACTGCTTCTTCAGCGTTTGTGACGGCTTTGCGATTGATTTCCTGGATCACGTCACCGTTTCGCAATCCCGCTTCATACGCAGGCGAGCTGGGCTGAATTTCAGTCACCACCACCCCTTGAACAGAGCGGGGAAGCCGCATCTGTCGCCGGGTTTCAGTGTCCATGTCGGCAACTGTCACACCCTCCAGCGCATCGAACTCGCGCCCGGGCCGACTGCTGCGATCATTGCTGGCAAGGTCATTATTCGGCATTTCCTGCAACGTGACTTTCAATTCCATTTCGCGACCTCCTCGCGATACTTTAAGTGGGATGGATTCGCCTGGATTGGTTTGAGACACCTGGATTCGCAAATGGCGGCTGTCCTTGACCGGCTTGCCATTAAAGGAGGTGATCACGTCACCAGTTTTCAAACCGGCTTTTTCGGCCGGGCTTTTGGAGGTGACATCTGCCACCAGGGCTCCGCCACGTTCTTCAATGTCGAATTCCTTCGCTAGGTCACGAGTGACATCCTGGATGTTCACGCCCATGAAGCCACGGATCACGCGGCCATGCTCGACAAGGTTGTCCATGACATGCTTTGCAAGGTTTACCGGCACGGCAAACCCAATTCCCTGGTTGCCTCCGGAACGGCTGAGGATCGCTGTATTGATGCCGATCAATCGCCCTTCCGCATCCACCAGAGCGCCGCCTGAATTGCCTGGATTGATTGCAGCATCCGTTTGAATGAAGTCCTCGTAATCGATTCCCATGTTTCCCCGGCCCATTGCGCTGACCATTCCCATGGTAACGGTCTGCCCGATGCCAAAGGGGTTGCCAACCGCCAGGACGATGTCTCCCACCTCGATCTGGTCGCTGTCACCAACGGTGATATACGGCAATTGAGTCGCTTCGACTTTCAACACCGCGATATCGGTTTTTGGGTCCTTTCCAACAACCTTGGCGTAATATTCGTCCCCATTATCAAGGGCGATTTTAATTTCGTCCGCATTATCAATTACATGGTTATTCGTTAAAATATAACCATCTTCAGTCACAATGACCCCGGAACCAAGACCATGCTGCCGCGGCATCTGTCCGTTGGGGCCACCCGGGAGCTGGTCACCGAAAAACCGGCGGAACATCGGGTCTTCAAAAGGTGTCCCGGCATACGGGTTTGCCTTCGGTTTGCTGCTGGTAAAAACTTTTACGACGCTGGGTGAAACTCGTTTCACGACAGGCGAAAAGCTGGTGGTATATTTCCCCTCTCGTTTGACAGGGGTTTGATCCACCTGAAGCTTTACAGGTGGCGTTTTGGTCTCTTCCCGCGCGTAGGCGTAATCCAGGGCAAAATGCGCCGCCCCTGCCATAAGGATCCCGGCCAACAATGCGAGACGAGCTTTGGAAGCGAGTTTGGCAATTTGTTGTTTCATAGATGCCACACTCTTCCACTCTCCCCTGACAGGACCCTTACCCGAACATTACAACTTTGTAATCCTTCCGGGAAAAGCAAAACCGCCGGAGGAAATTCCATCCGGCGGTTCGATAGCTTGAAGAGCGCTTACTCTTGCGCGGGAACAACCACGCGGTAGAACCGGACATCTTCTCCAGAAGCGTTCGGATCGCTCCATTCCAACAAACCTGTTGTCAGAGTGGTTTCCATTTCACGCGTCCAGGTGTTGAGGTCGCTGGAACTTTCGATTGCCACCGCGGAATCCAAAGGTCCGCCAACAATCAGAACCGGAGTCCCCTCTGAAGTGAGTTCAAAGGCAACCAGTGTCAGCGCATTGTAGCTGAGATCCACCTGGCGGTCTCCATCCGCAGAATCGTTATCCGTGATGGTGAGCGTGACAACAACATTAGTGCTCAGGGTCGCTTCGCCTGTGGGCGTGTTCAGTCCGATGGTGAAGGTTTCATTCGTTTCAACCGTGGTGTCATTCTTGATTGCAACGGTAAAGGTTTTGTTCGTTTCACCTGCGGCAAATTTCAAGGTGCTGTTCAGCGCGGTATAATCCGTGCCGGAAACAGCGGTCCCATTGGTGCTGGAATAACGAACCGTGGCCGCTCCGATGACTCCGCCTGTGCGGCGGATGGTGATCGTGGCTGTGCGTTCATTTTCAGCAACGGTGATCGCATTGGTCAGGACGCTGAAGACGCTGTCGTTGTCCCTGATTGTTGCCACCGCATTCGTGTAGCTGCCGAGGATTGAACCCACCACATTTGTGATCGAGATTTCAAAATCCTGGTCACCTTCCACACTGCTGTCATTGGTGATTGGAATTGTGATTGTCTTGCTGGCCTGTCCAGGCGAGAAGGTCAACGTGCCATTGGTTGCGGTGTAATCCGAACCTGCGCTGGCACTGCCATCTTCGGTCAGGAAATCGACAGTCGCGGTCGTGTTTGTCCCACCCGTCCTGATGACCGTGATCGTCGCGGTCGTGGCGCTTTCAGCAAAACTGATGGCATTCGTGCTCAAGGCGATTGAGCTGTCATCCTCCAGGATGGTGACCACAGCATTGCTTGATGCCACGATCAACGCGCTGGTCGCATTGGTTAAGCTGACGCGGAAGATTTCATTCGTTTCGATCACGCTGTCATCTGTGATCGGGATGACGATGGTTTGAGTGGTCACACCAGGGCTGAACGAAACCGTATCATTCGTGGCGGTGTAATCATCACCATCCACAGCGCTCAAATCAGTCATCACATAATCGACATCAACAGTGCTGTTGGTCGCGCCGGTTCGGCGGACTGTCAGCGTTACATTGGTGCCATCCTCAGCCGCGCTGTAGGAAGCTGCCGAGAAGCTGACGCCCGAGTCGGTTTCGACGATGGTGATGGTTGCGATATTGGTTCCGGAAAGCAACGCCCCACCGGTTGGTTTGCTGATGGTCAAGGTAAATGCCTCGTTACTTTCCACGAGGGTGTCGTTGATGATTGGGATGGTAATCGTCTTGTTCGTGTCACCAGGGCTGAAGGTCAGGACGCCAGCGGCACCTGTGAAATCTGCGCTCGTGGCACTCCCGGTCTTGAATGTGTAGGTCACGGTATTCGTCGTGTTCGTGGCCCCGGTCCGGTTAATCACCAGGCTCGCGTTTCCATCATCCTCATCCACGCTGATGCTGTCCTCTTCAAAACTCAACCGGCTGTCATCACTTGTGATTGTGATCGTGGCGACATTTGCCGAACCGATGGTTGCGTCACCCGTTGGACTGCTCAATCCGATTGTGAAGGTTTCGTTTGTTTCCACAGCCGTGTCGTTCACAATGGTGACAGTGATCAGTTTGTTCGTTTCACCTGCGGCGAAGGTGAGCACACCAGTCGCCACCGTGAAATCCGTGCTTGCAGTCGCCGATCCGTTGGTCGCGCTGTAACGCACGCTCGCTGCGGCGGCAACACCGCCAGTGCGTGTGACCGCGAGGGTGAAGCTGCCTGCGGTTTCCGCTTTCGTTAAGGATGTGGATGCGAGGTCAAATGTGCTGTCGTTGTCCCGGATCGTGACAACCACGTTGGTAAAGGCGCCGAGCACTCCGCTGCTTGCATTGGTAATGCTCAGGCGGAACGTTTCGTCGCCTTCATAGGAAGTGTCGTTGGACAGCGGAATCGAAATCGTTTTACTCGTCACACCAGGACCGAAGCTTAGGGTGCCATTGGTGGCGGTATAATCCGCGCCATCGGTCGCGCTATCATCTTCAGTGCTGAAATCCAGGGTAACGGTATCGTTGGTCCCGCCGGTGCGGATCACTGTGACGGTAACGTTGGTCGCGCTTTCAAGGACAGACACTGCATTGGTGCTTAATGCGAACGAGCTGTCATCTTCAAGGATGCGAACCACAGTATTGGTATAAATAGTGACCAGGGAATTGGTCGGGTTGCTCAGGACAATCCGGAACGTTTCGTTGGTTTCCAAAACAGTGTCCGGCTCAATATCCACTGTAATCGTTGCGTTTGTTTCACCAGCGGCAAACACCACCGTTCCGTTGGTGGAAACGTAATCGTCCCCTGCTGTTGCGCCGACCGCTTCGGTGGCATAATCCACGGAGGCGAGATCATTTGTGGCGCCGGTACGGATCAGAGTGATCGTGACATTGGTCGCGCTTTCACCCACCGAGTAGCTGGCCAAGGCAAAACCGACGCCCGTATCAGTCTCATTGATGGTGATTCTTGCGGTGTTTGTCCCGGAAATTACAGCGCCGCCCGTCGGAGTCGTTAAAGTCATTGTAAACGACTCGTTCGTTTCAACGAGTGTGTCGTCCACGATGCCGACGACGATGGTTGCATTGGTTGCATTCGGCTCAAAAGTAAGCGTGCCGTTCGTGGCTGTGTAATCCGCACTGGTTGCGCTGCCGGCCTTGAAGGCATACTTGACTGTATTCGTCAGGGTCAATGTCCCGGTGCGGTTGACAGTGATTGTGACAGAGCCTGCATCCTCATCCACCGTGATGCTGCTTTCATCCAGGCTTAATTGGCTGTCATTATCCGTCAAAGTAACCGTAGCGCTGTCCGGAGTGGCAACGGTTCCTTCGCCAGTCGGACTGCTTAACACCACTTCAAATGTTTCGTTCGTTTCAATCGCACCATCATTCGCAACGGTGATATTAATGGTTTTATTGGTTTCTCCCGCCTTGAATGTCAGCATCCCGGAGGCAGTGGTATAATCCGAACCTGCCGTGGCTGTGTCATTTGTGGTGTGGTAACGGACGGTTGCCGTTCCAGCCACGCCACCGGTGCGGGTCACTGTCAGGACGATACGTCCACCGGTTTCGCTGACCGTGACTGCATTGGTGCTGAAGGCAAATTCACTGTCGTTATCGCGGATTGTCACAGTGACATTGGTGATGGATCCGAGCACTGCGCCGCCAGCGGCATTTGTAATGCCGAAACTGAAGGTTTCATCCCCATCGATGAGAGTGTCGGTAAGCAATGGCACGTTAACCGTCTTGCGGGACTCGCCTGCGTTGAATGTCAATGTGCCACTGGTGCTGGTGTAATCCAGGGCATTCGTTGCGCTGCCGTCAGCAGTGGAATAATCGACTGTCATCGAGGTATTGGTTCCACCGGTTCGCACCAGCGTGATCACCACGTTCGTGGCGCTTTCCAAAACAGTAATTGCATTCGTGCTCAGCTCGATTGAAGCATCATCTTCCTGGATCGTGACGACACTGTTCGTGAAGCTCGCAATCAGGGTGTTCGTGGGATTGCTCAGGGAAACTCGGAACGTCTGGTTCGTTTCGATATCGCTATCTGCGGTGATCGGGATTGTGATCGTTGCGCTGGTGACACCGGCTGCAAATGAAACAGTCCCGTTCGTTGCGGTGTAGTCTGACGCACTCACGGCGGAAATGTCCTCCGTTGCGTAATCAACGGAGACCGTCCCGTTCGTGTCACCGGTGCGGTTCAAAGTCAAAGTGATATTTGTTGCACCCTCTGCCACTGCTCCCGTCGCCGTCGCAAAACCAACCCCAGTGTCCGTTTCCACAATCGTCACCCGGGCAGTATTGGTGCCGCTGATCAAGGCTCCACCCGTTGGCGAGCTCAATGTGACGGTGAAGCTTTCGTTCGTTTCAACAAGCAAATCATCGGTGATATTGATTGTGATCGTGGCATTGGTGTCCGTTGGCTCGAATGTGACAACGCCATTTGTGAGCGAGAAATCCGCCGCCGTTGCGCTGCCAGCCTTCAAGGCATATTTGATCGTGTTGGTGTACTCGAGCGATCCGGTTCGTTCCAGGGTCAGCGTTGCCGTCCCCGCATCTTCATCCACGCTGATGGTGCTGTCCGCAAAACTGATATTGCTGTCATTATCCACAATCGTGGCAGTCAGGCTGGTCACGCTGCCGAGGGCAGCTTCCCCGGTTGGCGAGCTCAAGGTGAAGGTGAAATCTTCTTCCGTCTCCACGGCTGTATCGTTCAGCACACTGATACGGACAGTTTTATTGGTCTCACCTGCAGCAAAGCTCAAAACAGCTGTCACCACCTTGAAATCAAGTTTGTCAGCTGTATTTGTCGTCGTGGTATAACGAACGCTCGATGCGGCGGCTACGCCTCCGGTTCGCGTGATGCTGACATCAAAAGTCCCGACCGTTTCAGCAATCTCCACCGCGTTCGTGGTTAAATTGAAGATACTGTCGTTATCCCTTACGGTAACGACCACGTTGGTCACTGTCCCAAGAGAACCACCAACCACATTGGTGATTCCAAAATCGAACGTTTCGTCCCCTTCCACGGAATTGTCATTGCTCAAGGCAATCACCACCGAACGGGTGCGCTGGCCTGGGTTGAATGTCACCGTTGCATTTGTCGAAGCATAATCAGAACTGCCTGCGGTTCCATCCTCAGTGAAAACGTCCACCGTCGCCACTGTGTTGGTCCCTCCGTTGCGAACCAGGGTCAAAGTCACACTGGCCGTACCTTCCACCACCGACACGGCGTTGGTTGTCAGTTCAATCGTGCTGTCATCCTCACGGATCGTAACCACGGTGCTGGAATAAGCGGAAACCACTGTGTTGGTGGGATTGCTCAGGGTCACCCGGAATGTCTCATTCGTTTCGTCGCTCGAATCATTGGCAATCGGAATCGTGAGAGTTGCTGTATTAACACCTGCCGAGAAGGAGATCGTTCCATTGGTCGCGGTATAATCATCCCCTGCTGTGGCGCCGATATCTTCAGTATCATAATCCACTGACACGGAAGCATTGGTGTCACCGGTTCGATTGATTGTCAGGACAACGTTGGTTCCATCTTCCGCCACCGCATAAGTGGCCAGGGCGAAACCAACACCCACATCATTCTCCTCAATCGTGATCACGGCGATGTTCGTGCCGCTGATCGCTGCACCACCGGTAGGTGTGCTCAAGGTCAACGTGAACGTTTCGTTGGTTTCAATGACTGAATCATCTGCAATCGCCACCACGATGGTTTTGTTCGTTTCGTTGGGCGCAAAAGTCAGGGTGCCGTTTGTCGCGGTGTAATCGGACGCCGTCGCGCTTCCAGCTTTGAAGGCATACTTGATTGTATTCGTCAGGGTCAGGGTCCCGCTTCGGGTCACTGAAATCGTGGCGGTGCCATCATCCTCGGCAACTGTGATCGTGGCATCATCCAGGGCAATCAAACTGTCGTTATCTGTAATGGTCACATCAGTGCTGTCCACCGCTCCCACGCTTCCTTCACCTGTGGGATTACTGAGCACAATCGAGAAAGTCTCGTTTGTTTCCACCGCAGTATCATTCAGGATGGTAAGCCGGACAGTTTTATTGGTTTCACCCGCGGCAAAGGAGAGGGTTCCACTGACTGCGGTATAATCACTTGCGGCGCTTGCCGTCCCATTTGTTGTCGCATAGCGAACCGTTGCCGCCCCAACCGTTCCCCCGGTGCGGAGGACAGTCAACGTCACTGAAGCAGTGCTTTCATTGAGAGTCACTGCATTCGTGGAAAACTCAAATTCACTGTCGTTGTCCCGGATCGTGACGACCAGGTTGCTGTGTGTTCCTAAGACGCCACCGGTCACATTGGTCAAACCGATGCTGAACGCTTCATTCCCTTCAATGCTGCTGTCATTCGACAGCGGGACTGTGATTGTTTTTGTGGTCTGCCCCGGCGTGAATGTCAGAGTGGCATTGGTCGAGGTGTAATCACCTGATCCGGCGGTATCATCCTCGGTCGCAAAATCAACCGAGACCGTCGAATTGGTCCCGCCCGAACGGGTCACGGAAACAGTGATGCTCGAAGCGTTTTCGATCACCGCAACTGCATTTGTGCTGAAGGCGACCGAAACATCATCTTCCGCGATCGTCACAACCACGTTCGATGAAGCAATGATCGTTGCTCCCGAGGCATTGGTCAGCGCCACACGGAAAGTCTCGTTGCTTTCAATCGCGCTGTCATTGGTGATCGGGATGGTAATCGTTTTGGATGTGTCACCCGAGCTGAAGCTCAATGAATCGTTCGTTCCCGTGTAATCGGAACCGGAAACAGCGGTCAAATCCGTCATTTTGAAATCTACTGTAAAGCTCGTATTGGTTTTCCCCGTCCTGTTCACCGTCAAAACCACGTTCGTCGCATCTTCATCCACCGAAGCTGTCGACGCGCTGAATCGCACTCCCACATCCTCATCCTGGATCGTCAGGACTTTTGTGCTCGCAACGCCAAGCACCGCCCGCACCGGATTGCTCAGCACCACGCTGAAGGTTTCGTTCGTTTCAACCACGCTGTTATTAATGATGCTGACGTTGAAAGTCTTGTTCGTCTCACCCACTGCAAATGTAATTGTCCCGCTCGTGGTGGTGTAATCCGTACCCGCGCTTGCGGTCCCTCCCTGGGTCGCATACTGGACGGTTGAATTCGTCGAGGTGTCTCCGGTGCGAATTACCGTCAAAGTTACAGTGCCATCATCTTCATCAACCACTGTTGAGGCAGAGTCGAACTCCACAAAAACCGCTTCATCGGCAAAACCTGCCACGATGCTCGCCACATTATTCAACGAAAGCGCGTTATTCGCAGAATTGGTGGCGTTTTCATCAATCCCTGTTGCGACACCCTCAAATGTCACCGAAGGATTTGAAAAATATGGAATGCGTGTTCCAGGGGCGTAAGCCATCACAGTCCGTTGAACACCATTCGTTGTTGTGAAACGATGCCCATAAGAATAACTGTAAGCTCCGCTACCGGACGAATTGTCCCGGTCATGCATGCATCCCATGTTATGCCCCAGCTCATGTGCCAGGACGTAACTTCCCACTGCATACTGCCGTTTCACCACGTTGTAGGCGTACGGAGAAAATGTATTGGTCGCAGGCGACATGACATATCCGAGGCCGGCATAGGTCGCCATGCTTTCAGTAATCAACGTGACCACGTCCGCACCGTAGGTGCTGCGAAGGGTCGGCACGGTTGTCAGGTAGCTGTCGCTCGTTGATTGAAGGCGGCCCAGGTCGGTGCTTGCGTTGCCGCTTTCGGAATAGCTGACCTCCCCGCGGTAAACCAGGCGCAATTCAATATCCACCCCGCTGTTGGCGTAAGCTTCATTTGCTTCGGCAACTGCCAGGTCAATCAAAGCGTTCATTGCAGACACGCTGCCCGCGCCCGCTCGTGCCGCTGCGGTGTAAACCACCATCAGGTCAATAGTTGTCAGTCCGCTTGCAGCCACGGGCGGAGTTGCGCCGACCACATTCGCACCAAAAATAACATTCCCTGCCTGCGGACGGTGAGCATCGCAACCAGGAATTGCCGCTGGGTTGATTTCTGTGATTCGATGAGTGCCATTGCCGCCGTAAAGAATTTGAGCAGTGCTGTATCCCGGAACGAAAACTGTCGCCGCCACAACATCTCCGGAAACACTGAATATCACCTGGCTCTCGGGCGAGTCGGTGACTTTTCCATAGGCCAGGTAATCTTTGTCCCCTTTCCTGACAGTGCGGGTGATCGTGACTTCATGCTCCCGGTCAGGAAATAAATTGAGGATCAGCCCTCCGCCACCATCCGCTCCCACCGGCGTCCCGTTGATCAGCGAATTCGGCCCGGCCAGCAGGCTGGTGTCGATCCGCGCCGTTCGGCTTCGGAGGTATGGCGCATTGGGGCCCACATCAAAAGCGTTGGTCTCCTCCACATTTTGCTGCCCCACCGGACCATCCAAAAAGAAGGACGCGGCCAGGACCTGCATCGGGGAAATGAGTGCCAGCGCCATAAACATCAGCGACGCCATGAATATGGCCGTCGCACTTATTGGATATTTCAGGGTGACCTGGCGGGGTCCCTCGCTGAATGTGCATGCGTTTGTCTGCATAGCTATAACTTTGGTTGTTAAATATGGCCGAATGACAATTTGCCCATCGACGCTGGGAGACTTATCGGCAGCACTGCCGGAAGCCTTTAAGAATTTTAGGGGAATGCAGGAATTTGCAGAAAAGGACTCAAGTGCGGAATGAATCCCGCCGATGGAAAGAAGTTGGGGCGCGAATTTCCGGGCTGGTTAACGCCCGTAAGGCCGGGACTTTTTCTCCGGCTTTTTCTCCTTGAAAGCGGACCGCAACAGCCAATGCGTTTTCAAACCCTGCACCATCGTGTTTGCGTTCGAGATCGTGGTGGAAATATTGCTGATGAGATTGGTGTTCGCCTCAACCTGCTCATTCAGATTACTCGTGATACTGGCGAGGTTGACCAATGTTTCTTCCAGGCTGATCGCGAGCATCGTCACATTCTTGTCGCTGTTTTCTACAGTTTGGTTCGCATTGGTGATCAATGTCCGCGCCGAAGCAAGAGTTTGCGTGAGTTGCAGGCTGAGATTGGTTGGAATCAGCCATTGGCCCAGGGAACCGTTCGGGTCCTTGATATTCCCGGTGATCACCGCCAGGTTCGTCAAGGTCGGACGCGCATCAACCAGCAAACTATTCGCATTGCTGCTCACCATTTCCAGGTTGGCCAGCACCCCATTCAACCGGTTTGTTAAGGCAAGAATTCCCGGAAGCGCCTCCTCCACCTGGTTTGCCACAGCCTCCAATCGAGCCGTGATGGGTGGAGCAGCCTCCGTCAGCAACGTGTAACCCTTGATTTTTTTCTCTCCTTCAAAGGGAAGATACTCCCCCTCTTTGTCGTCCCAGATTCCAAGCACTTTGCCGTTCTCGATTTTATAAGACGCATGCAGGTTCGTTTGTCGGTAGAGCCCGCCTTCAGTCACTTCCAGATATCGTTTGCCCAGAAAATCTCCTCCCACCTTCACCTTGGAATCATCCCAGATATATCCGTAATACGGATGCCTGATCTCGAATTGGATATAAACATTTCCATAGGCATTGAAAGGTTCCATCGCGGTGATCTCCGTCACCGCTCCTGCATCAAAACCGTAAAGTTTTACAGGATCGCCGATTCGGATTCCCTCCACGCTATCCATGAAAGTGTGGTACGGCACTTTCAGCAGAAACCATCCCTTGCGTTGCGCTGTGTGGTAAATGTAATAGCCAAATCCAGCCAGCAGAAAAATGGTGGCCACACTCACGAAAATACCCACAGCTCGTTCAACGCGGCTCAGTCGGGTACGCAACTGCGGTGTTAAATCCTGGACAGGCATCCTTGCTCCCTAGTTAAACAATCCTCTCCTTTGAAGTCATCATAAAATCGAATTCGATAGATCATCTGCCTGATTCATGCCTGATTGTAATTCACCCCGCTAAAGCGGTTCAGCAATTCCAGCGATTTCCCTCCAAGTCCCCTGGCATCTCCTATTTCAACCCAGTTTTCCTCATGGATCACCGCAAACTGTTTTCCCTGCGAACGCCACGGGCGTAAATCATCCGCGGCAATCACCAGCGTTAATTTGCGCCCCTCAATCAGGGGAGTTGTGGATGCCTTTTCCAAAAATTTCAGCCACCAGGCCGTTTCATTCGGGTCTGTTCCCAGCAAAGGATTATCGATAAAAAGCACTTCCGGTTGCAATGCCAGGGCCCGCGCCAGGCTGATCCGCGGATGAAGGTTGCGGGTAATTTCAGAAGGCCTTCGCCGCGCCAATGAGGTAATCTCCACCAGGTTCAGCACTGTGTGGATTTTCTCCTGGGCCTCACTCAAGGGACAATCCTGGTGATAACAAATCGGCAACCCGATATTTTCCTGCACTGACAGTTGATTGAACAGCCGCCCTCCCCCCTGGAACACATAACCGATCTTCATCCGCTCACGGATCAGTTCCTCCTCATTCAACTGCTGGATCGGTTTCCCAAAAATCAGGTGCGTTCCCTTCCCCGGTTTCTGAAGACCCGCCGCCGTGCTGAGGAGATCACTCTTTCCGGAACCCGGCGCTCCTGTGACCACCCAGTAATCTCCGCGCCGAATGCTCCAGTTCACCTGCTGCACACGCACCATGTTATGCTGCAGTTCAGAGCCGGTCACGGTCACATCCTGTAACCGGATCAATTCCTGCACTGCTTCAGGTCCGCTCATCACAGAAGAAGATAAACCACTATAAAAACGGCATCGAGCAGGATGCACGCGATCACGCTTTGGACAACGGCTCCGGTCGTTACGGCAGAGACATCCTCCAGGCGAACCGGCCGAGCCAAACCCTGGTAACAGGTGACCACCGCAATCACCACCCCAAAGCTGAATGTTTTCAATGCCAGCAGGAGGAAATCCTCCCATCTCAATGAACCTACCAATTGATTGAAGTAATCCCCGGGACGCAGCGGCACATCCTGAATGAACGCAAACAGGTATCCACCCACCAGCGCCACAATGATCAAATAAACCGTGAGCGAAAAAATTGAAATTGCCAGACCCAGGACCCTCGGCATGACAAGATAATGAATCGGATCGATCCCCAATGCTTCCAGCGCCTCCACTTCCCCCAAAGCCCGGTTGGTGCTTAATTCAATCACGATCGCGGTGCCCACCCGCGCCAAAACCAATAGCGCCGCGACCATCGGGCCGAGTTCACGCACCACCACCGTCACCATCACAATTCCCGCATAATTCTGGGCACCCACCCTGGAAAGCAGCGCAACCGTTTGACCGATGATAACAAACCCCAGCGCAAATCCGAGGAAGGTGACCATCGGCAACAGGCGCAGCCCGGCCCGATGAATCTGTGACGAAATCAGCGGATGTATGACCTTTGATGACTCGTAAAATTTCGTCAGAGTCACACCCATCGTGATCAAGGCAAACGCTCCGAGCCCATGAATTGTCTGAAGCAGCCGGACAATGATCAGCCCAATCCAACTCAGGTACCGCTGGGCCAGGCTCGGATGATACGTGCGCCGGGTGGAAGCTGTTTCATTCGCTGGCAGCGTAGAAGTCATCTCATGAATGAAAAAATTGCGAATTGCCAGGGATTTTTAGCCAGATGCGAGGTGCGACTAAGGAATACATCCCAGCAATCTGTGACTGTGGAACAACGAAGCGGCGCGCCAAAATCTCGGCAAAACGCTGCCTGACATTGATGAAAGGGCTTCTAACGTTCTCCACACAACCATCGTAGCATAGGAATGCTCCTTCACCGAGAATAAATTATTAACGCAATGCCTGGCATCAGTTTGCCTGTTCATGCACCCTGTTTTAATCAGGCCGGTTTTGCGCTTTGGCAAAAGCTTTGGAAAGCAGTCCTTCCTCCGTAATGCGCTCCGCAATTGCCCTGGCAACAAAAGCATGACCTTCCGCTTGCAGGTGGGAAGAATCAGAAAAAATGGTTTCCAGATTTTCCTTCTCCAGGATTTCTTGCATCGACATCACAATCACTCCTGAACCTTTGAGCCTGCTGATCCACGGCTCCATGTTCGGAGTTTCGATGCTGGCTTTGCCGTTCGAGGCCACTTTTCGATAGCCCTGCTGTAGCAACAGGATTGGTATCTCCTTTTCACGGCACAGTTGGACCACTTTACGTGTCGATTCAGCCACCCGCTCCTCCCATTCAGCAATTTTAACCGCGTTCAATCCCGCCTGCAGTTCGGCATCAGCATCATTGATCGCTCCCTTTTGGCGAATCTCCTGCGGCAACCAGCGCCAAAACAATTTTTCTGTTTTTGCTTCATACAACCGCCGAACAATCCGGCTTTTCATCAACCAGTTTCGCGGATGCCACCCCTGAAAATCCCGGCTTCGGTTCCATTCCCGTTCATCCTCATACTCATTGGAATTGCCCACATGCAGGATGAGTAAATCAGGCTGGTACTTCACCGCTGCATCCGCAACGATCTGCTTTCGTCTCGCCCCATATCCCGGCAGGCACAGGTTCCAGCCTTCGGCCTGAAAGCCGCGCTTTTTTAACTCTGCTGCCAGTTGGGCCGGGTATGCTGAATCAAGGCTTGGCCCTCGCGGCACTGAATCTCCCACCACCATCACACGAAACAGCTCCTTCGGTTTGACAATCGGATACTGTTGCTGATGAAACTTGCGCCCGCCTGCCCGAAAAAGCTCGATCATTCCATTTCGTTCCCGGAACCCGGCGGTCGGATGATAACCGTATTCAAAACGTCCCTCGAAACTCCGGGTGAACCCAAAACGCGCCCCCACCTCCGCAGCGATCAGCACTGCCACACAAACGAGAAACGCTTTTGAAAGTAGTTTCAAAACTGGAAATAGATGAATTCCTGCTCCGTGGAAATCGATGACGCAATACAGAGGGTCATGACCGCATACACCGCTCCACGCATTCCCCAGGGAAGTGCTGGTTCGGCTTCATCACCCGATTTAAACGCCGCCCATTGCAAAAGCAGGAGAGGAATGGTGTGCAGGAGGAACCAGTAAAACGGTTTCAATGCCGCCGACGCCTCATTCCAGTTGGTGAATGCCGCCATCCAGCGAACCAACTGTTGCATATTTTCGCTGCGAAAAATTGCCCAGCCAACGCATGTGAGGACAAACATTAGCGTTACCGAACTGAATCGGGCAAACCATCCCGGCGCAGTCGCCAACTGTTGCCACCTCTTGGAAAAATGAAACAAAACCAGGATCACCGCATGAAACGCTCCCCACGCCAGAAACGTCCAGTTCGCTCCATGCCACAACCCCGCCAGCAGCATCGTAATCGCAAGGTTTCTTGCCGTCATCCAGGCCCCGGAACGGTTTCCCCCCAGCGGGATATAAACATAATCCCTGAACCATGTTGATAAGGTGATATGCCACCGCTGCCAGAAATCGGAAGGACTCCGCGCCAGGTAGGGAAAAATAAAATTTCGACTCAACTCAATCCCCATCAACCGGGCCGAGCCACGCGCAATATCTGTGTAGCCGGAAAAATCCCCATAAATCTGAAATGCAAACGCCACAACTCCCAGCCCTGCCCAGGCAGCATTCAGTGGTGTAGCGGGATCAAAAGCATAATTCACCAGCAGCGCGCAGTTATCGGCAACGAACACTTTTTTGAAATATCCGCTCAGCAGCAGAGCCGCCGCGCTCCGGAACAACTCCGGGTTCCATTCCCTCTTCACCTCAAATTGCGGCAGGAAGCGGCCCGGTCGTTCAATCGGCCCGGCAACAAGCTGCGGAAAAAAAGCCAGGTAAGCAGCGAAAGTGCTGAATTCTTTTAATGGAGTCGCTTTGCCACGATAGATGTCGACCGCGTAGGCAATCGATTGAAAAGTGTAAAACGAAATAGCGACCGGCAGGACAATGGCGGGAAGTTGCCAACCTTCTCCCCCGGCGATCCCTCTCCAGACTTTTTCGAAATTCTCGGCAAAAAAATTGAAATATTTAAAAAAAACTAAAACCAGCAGGTTCATGCCGATGCTCAACCAAAGAAAACCCTTTTTGCGGGAACGCTCCTCCACTCGCCATAACAATTCCTGCGCGATAAGCAGGAACAGGGGAAAGAGGGCCGCCAAGAGAAATGCCGTTCCCGGGAGAGCAAAACCGCACCATGTCGCCGCAATTCCAAAGAGCAACGG
>JANRLX010000002.1:0-41491 GCA_033762115.1 Verrucomicrobiota bacterium | reverse complement strand
GGAAGATGCAGCGCCGGTTTCACTACAAGGCGCACTGGGTCCGCTGGTCGAAATTCTCGCCACTGCCGGTCTTGTGGTGGTGCTCGTTATTTTCATTTTGCTGCGCCGCCTCGAGTTGCGCAATCGGCTCATCCGGGTGGTGGGTTATGCGCGATTGCCAACCACCACAAAGGCAATTGATGAAGCGGCCAATCGAATCAGCCGCTATATCCTGATGCAAACGCTGGTGAACAGTACGTATGGTGTGGCGATTGGGATCGGGCTCTATTTCATCGGTCTGCCTTACGCCCTGCTCTGGGGATTTCTCGCGGCAATGGTTCGTTTCATTCCGTATGTGGGGCCGTGGCTGGGAGCCTTGTTGCCGATCAGCCTGGCATTGGCTGTATTTCCCGGCTGGCTTAGCCCGTTGCTGGTTATAGGGCTTTTCGTTGCGATAGAGCTTCTCAGCAACATGTTCATGGAACCGCTCCTCTATGGTCCCACCGTGGGAGTGTCGGAGGTGGCGCTGATCCTTGCGGTCGCATTCTGGACCTGGGTTTGGGGAGCGATTGGGCTGGCCCTTGCCGCGCCATTGACCGTTTGCCTCGTGGTGTTTGCAAAACATATTCCGGGGCTTTCCTTCCTCGGCATGCTCATGGGTGACGAGCCGGTGATGGAGGGGAGAATGATTTATTACCAGCGTCTGCTGGCAATGGATCTTGCTGAAGCCAGGGAAATTGTCCGGAAGTATCTGAAAAAATCCAAACCTGAAACGATTTACGACAATATTTTGATTCCTTCCCTGGTGTATGCAAATAGGGATCTGCAACAAAAGAAGCTTTCGGATGAAGATGAGGAATTCATTCTCAAGGCATCCCAGGAAATTATTGACAGCCTGCCGGATGAGCAGCAGTCGGTAAATTCAGCAGTAGACCAGAACTGCGATTCAAAAGGGGTGGTCCTTTGCCTGCCTGCTTCGGGCAAATTCGAGGAGATTGCCCTGACCATGCTCGGGCATCGGCTGGGAAAAAATCTTTGTCATGTGGAGGTGCTTTCAGCCAATGCGCTCTCGGGAGAAATGATCGAAAAAGCAGTGTCCGCGCCTCCGGAAGTCGTTTGCATCGGTTCGATGGCCCCGCACCGGATTGGTCCGGCAAAGTATCTTGCCAAACGGCTTCGTGAAAAAATTCCCGGGGTCAAGATTTGCATGGTTCGCTGGGGAAATACCTATACCGAGGAGAAGCTCCGGAAATTAAACGAAAGCTCCGGCAGCGATTATTTCGCAGCAACAATCGAGGAAGCGGCTGCCCAAATTATTCAGCTACTTCAGATCAGGCCAAGTCGTGCGGAAAATTCCCCCCAAACCCTGCGGAGTGAATTGGTCCTGAATTAAATTTCTTCCAACGGTTTGGAAGCGTCGCCAAACTGCGGCAGCCTCACATTCATCTTATCCATCATCGAAAGGTACAGACGGCACATTTGTCGTTCCGGTTTGCCGTTATAATCCAGCACCCGTCCCCCCTTGATCCGCCCTCCTGCGCCGCCGAGCAGCACAACCGGGAGTTGGCTGGCATCATGATTTCCGTTGAGCATGCTGGAACAAAACATCAGCATCGTATTATCCAGCGCGGTGCGTTCCCCCTCCTGGATTGCATCCAGCTTGCGGGCAATGTAAGCGACCTGTTCGAGGAAAAACCGGTTCACTTTCAGCCAGTCCGCAGTGTCATTGTGCGATAACAGATGATGAATCATGTAATCCACTCCCAGATGGGGAAATCGTAGAGAGGAGTGATCGTTATTCAATTTCAGGGTGCAAATGCGGGTGGTATCAGTTTGAAACCCGAGCACCATGATGTCGCTCATCAGCCGCATGTGCTCTGAAATATCCTGCGGGATGCCGTCGGCAGGGCGGGGCATGTTCGGTTTTTCCAGGGTTGGGCGCCACCCCTGCAGTTCCCCTTTTTTTCCGGCGTTTTCAATTCGTTGTTCAACGTCCCTGACGGAATCGAGATATTCGTCAAGTTTGCGTTGATCGTTGGCGCTGATCTGTCGTCGCAGGTCCTTCGCATCGTTTAGCACGGCATCCAGCACACTTTTGTCCCCGCGCTGGACTTCATCCTTGAACAATCGGTCGAAGGCCAGTGCAGGGTAGATTTCCAATGGGGTGGGTGTTGTGGGGGAACTCCAGGAAATATGCGAGCTGTAGAGCATCGAATAATTTTTATGCACCGATGGATTCGATTTCTCACAACCGAGCACCGGGCTGGGGACTTTGGTGGAATGGCCGTATCGTTGCGCGAGCAGTTGATCGATACTCGTGCCGGAGCGGATTTCTCCTCCTGCCGCGAGGGGCGCGCCGGAAAGCAGGTTTCCGGTTTGTGAACTGTGAATATTTCCCTTCAACGCCTCTTCATTATAAAGCCCGCGCACGAAAACCATTTTTTCGCGAAATTGGGTCAGCGGTTCCAATACTTTGCCCAGTTCCATCTGTCTGCCTTCACCTGTGGCCCACCATTCCTTGCTGTGAAATCCATTCCCGGCAAAGAGCACCCCCAGCCGCACCGGCGCTTCGCTTGCCGGCTTGGCCGCGTGGGGCAGGTCACCCCAGACAGTGGCCGACTCCATCCAGGGCAGGGCCATCGTGACCCCGACACCGCGAAGAAATGTCCGTCTGGAAAAGCGATGGGTACTCATAATTTCAGTTCTGGATGCTAGTGATTTCATCAGCAGTTTCACGTCCGCGAATTTCCCGGAACTGCCTGCTCAGGACAATGGTTTCGACTGCGACACTGACACGATATTCATTGACTTTAAGGCGTGAGATCATCTCATCAAGCAACGGGCCATCTGAAAGCTGGACTGAGCGCCCCAGGGCATAGCCAAGAAGCTTTCGGCAAAATTGCTTAAGAAAGGCATCCCCACGCTGGTTCAACAAATAATTTCTCAATCCTTCAAGCCCCTCAAAATCCGTCCCATCCATTGCCCTCGCTTTTGTGTTAATGGCGCGATCGCCCACCTCCGTCTCTCTCCAGCGGCCTATTGCATCGTAATGTTCCAGGGCGAATCCAAAGGCATCGATTCGTGCATGGCATCCGGCACATCGAGGATCAGTTGTATGTTTCTCAGTCAGCTGCCGCATGGTCAATCCTTCGGTCCCTTCCTCTTCAGGCAATTGCGGTACATCCTTTGGTGGACGGGGTAGTTTTTCACCGATCAGCACTTCGCTGACCCAATTCCCCCGGAGGATCGGGCTCGTGCGCGAAGCCCCGGATTGTTTGGCGAGGATAGCGGCCTGACCAAGGATGCCGCCGCGCGAGAAGCGCTTCATTCCATCCACTCGTTGCCATTCCTTCCCTTTGATTCCAGGAATTCCATAATGCCTGGCGAGCGGTTCATTCAAGTAGCTGTAATCGGCATCCAAAATTTCCCGCACAGGGCGGTCATTTTGAAATAGATCGGTAAAAAAGCGAATAGGCTCTTCGTAAAGAGCGCTGCGAATTTCCAGGAATGTTGGAAAATGGCGGTCGCTCTTTTCATTAAGTTCATCAAAATCGTAAATGTGGAGCCAGGCACAGGCGAACTCGGTTGCCAATCGGCGAATGCGCCAGTCCTTCAACATCCGTCGTGCCTGCTTTTTCAGCATTTCCGGATCCTGTAATTTTCCGTTGGCAGCGAGGGTCCGCAACTCCAGGTCTGGCGCTGAGGACCAGAGGAAGAAACTGAGGCGGTTGGCCATTTCCCAGGAAGTCACCGGGCCTGCCTTCCTTCCCGGGCCTGGCTTTTCCGCACGGTAAAGGAATGAAGGTGAAGTAAGGACTCGTGCGAGCGAGAGTCGGATCGCCTCGTCATGTGGCAACTCCTGTTTTCTTAACTGCTGATAAAAAGTTCGCAGTTCTGATTGTTCGAGATCGTTCAATGGACGGCGATATGCATCATTGGCAAATTTCAGCACCGCCGCCAAATGAACTGGTTCAGTTGCTTCCTGTAATTTCCGGAAGGAAACGGCGCGTTCCCTGATCGGCTGCCGCATTGGTTCGAATACTCCGGGATCAGCATCCTGGGTTGCGTACTGCCAGAGTTGGTCGAACACATCCACGAGCGTCAGCGCATCTTCACTGACGAAGCGCAATTCAGCCCAAAGGCGATCCAGTTTTGTTCGTTCTGAATCGGTCAACATTAATCTGGCAAGGTGCTGGTCCTCACGATGGAAAAGAGTCAGCGTGACAACTTCATCGACAGGCACAATTTTCGTGTAACAAAGCGCCGCCGGGAACAGATTGCGAAATTCCTCGATCTCCGCCTCGAATCGCCGGGCTGTCGCACTCCCCTGCCGGACAATAATCGGGGTTTCTGCGGCTGCTTTCTGGTTATTGGAGTACCAGGGGCCATCCGCTTCGCTTACATTGACTCCGGTAGGTCGTAATCCGGAAATTCCAACCGGCTTGTTCGTGAGCGCCTGAAGCTGGACAGAACCTTCCGCTCCTGTTTTTTCATCCAGAAGACCGGTCACGACAAAATCAGTCATCAACGCCAGGCTCGCCGGGAGTCGAATTTCCAACACCGAGGGGGTCTTCACATAAAGGCTTTCCGGGTCACCCGTCGAACCGTCCGGGCGCTTCCCGAATAATTCAGGATCAACACCCCACTTGCTTCCATTCCAAACGGAACGCAGCGGTATGATTTTCCCATCCGGGGCCACCAATCGTGGTTCCTTCCATTGAACGATATCGTTTTCCACTCCATCCCCTGCATCGCCGGCAGCGAGGTAAATAATGAATTCGTCACCGACCGGGCTGGATAGCTTTTGCTTGAATTCTTGCTGGGATGAAAGGGGACTGAACGGCTCCAACCATGCTTTTGGTCCGCCTGCTTTTCCAATATGTCCCACGCTGCTGAATTTCCACAATGCCTTTTGCCACCTGAAAATTTCCTCCGCCAGCGCAGGGGCATCCTCCGTCTTCAACGAAAGCCACTGCGTGCGAATGGAATCCAGCAGGAGCGATTTGCCTGGATTGTTGAACGCATCCTGCAAAATTTTAAAATAACGAGCGCTCAATCCGATCTGTTCAGGATCAATGGGTTTTCCCTCCCGTGCCTGGATCAAAGCGGCAATATATTTCTCCATTGGAATCACCCCGCCATCCCTGGTATCGAACTTGATTCCTTGAAGGTTTACCGAGGTCCCTCCTCCAGGCACGCTGTACTTTCCATAAACCCCCCGGATCTCTCCCATGATCTCCTCGGTCCAGTCCCGCCGGGTGTTGCTTGCGGAAAAACGGATTCCATGCGGCAGGAGCATTGCATGACTGGCGACCGACTTTGCTGCATCCAGATATTTCGTCACCAGCGAGGGGGACATGACAAGGGAGTTACCCACATTCATGAACCCTTCGCCTGCTGCGCCATCCACCGGGAATTCCCGTGCAGGGTCGAGGGAATCCACACCGGTCAAATCCCGGATCGTGTAAGTATACTCTGCGTTTGAAAGCCTACGGAGCACCACCGGGCCTGGATCACCCGCGTTTTCCAAGGCGATCTGATTGAGTGTCCCCTCGATCCACTTCAGCAACAGATCACGATCTGCCGTGGCGAGTTGCGATTTATCCTTCGGCGGCATCTCGCCGAGCGAAATCTGTTCGACGATGCTTTGCCAGATTTTGGGCTGTTTCCTGACTTCTTCCAACGAGGAAAATTGTTCCAGGTCAAGCTCACCTTTTTGCTTTTCTGTCGAATGACAGGTCAGGCAATATTTCTCCAGGATGGGCCGGATTGTTTCAAACCCCGCCTCTGCGGGAAGGGTGACCCGCCCACTGATTCCCAGCAGGCAAAGACCCATGAGAAGGTTTGGTGCAAAGGATTTTTCTCTCATCGGCAGTCCTGATGGTGACCCGCTCACGTTAACTGTTTACTGACCGCCGGAGCAAACCAATTTGATTGAAAGGCGCTGTCTGAACAAATTGGAATTTTCTCGTCTTCCTCCCGGCTTTTTGTTTCGCTCGAGCCATCCAATTCGAGTATGAAAATGGTTCGCGCCTGCTTTTCTCGCCACCTGTATCAATGGTTTCCGTTGCGAGCTTCCTTCTTGTTCCTGACTGCTTTGGCCTTGAACCATGAAGGTTCCCTCGCCGCTGACAGGGACGGCATCCAGCCTCTTGGCAAGGAAGGCAAACCGCTCAACCTCGGATTTGAAACTGGCGACCTGAAAGATTGGACCGCCAGCGGCATGGCCTTTGACCAGCAACCCATTAAAGGTGACACCGTGGCTTCCCGGCGCGGCGACATGCAAAGCAATCACGATGGGGAATTCTGGCTGGGCACTTTCGAAATCCATGGTGACAACGCCATGGGCACGATGACCTCCGTGCCCTTCAAGGTCACTCATCCGTTCGCAAGTTTTCTCGTAGCTGGTGGACGCCACGCCAATACCCGTGTCGAACTGGTGCTGGCTGAAAACAAGCAACCGTTCATGGAAGTGACCGGTGATGAAAGTGAAAACCTGCGCCCGGTCGTCGTCGATTTAAAGCCTCACCAGGGAAAGGAAATTTTTATCCGGATCGTTGACGCACAGGAGGGGCATTGGGGCCATATCAACTTTGATGATTTTCGATTCCACGCTGTGCGTCCGCAATTTCCAAATGAATTCAACGGCCGCAAGCCTTCCGCCGCTCCTGCGGCGGACACAGTTAAGTTCGCCGGGTTGTCAGCCGAGGATGCCGCGCGCGAAGCGACCGGTCCTGATGGTTTCAAATTGCAGGTCTTCGCCGCCGAGCCGGATGTCAAACAGCCCATCGCCTTTGCCCTTGATGACCGTGGCAGAATGTGGGTGGCCGAAGCGTATACCTATCCTCATCGCGCCGAGGAGGGGCAGGGAAAGGACCGCATCCTCATTTTTGAGGACAGCAACGGGGATGGAAAATTCGACCAGCGAAAAGTTTTCGCGGAAAACCTCAATCTCGTCAGTGGCATGGAAGTCGGTTTTGGCGGCGTCTGGGTTGGCGCAGCTCCCTACCTGATGTTTATCCCGGACCGGAATGGTGATGACCAGCCGGACGGACCGCCGCAAATCATGCTGGATGGCTGGGCCTGGCAGGACACACACGAAACCTTGAACACGTTCACCTGGGGCCCGGACGGCTGGCTTTATGGATGTCATGGAGTGTTCACTCACTCCAATGTTGGAAAACCGGGGGCAAAGGATTCCGAACGCACCCGCATCAATGCCGGCATTTGGCGGTACCATCCGTTAAAGCATCGGTTTGAATTATTTTCCGAAGGCACCAGCAATCCCTGGGGAATCGATTTTGATGAATATGGCCAATGCCATATCGAAGCCTGTGTGATCCCGCATTTCTTTCACATGATCCAGGGCGGCCGTTATCAACGCCAGGCAGGACAGCATTTTAACCCTCACATTTACGAAGACATTCTCACCATCGCTGATCACGTTCATTACGCTGGCGATAAAGGACCGCACGCGGGAAATAACCGCTCCGATTCCGCAGGGGGCGGGCACGCGCATGCCGGGCTCATGATTTATTTGGGGGGGAGCTGGCCCGCTGAATACCGCGGCAAAGTTTTTATGAACAATATCCATGGGCAACGCTTGAACATGGATATCCTCGAACGAAAAGGTTCCGGCTATGTCGCCAGGCATGGGCCTGACTTCATTAACTTCCAGGACAAATGGTCCCAGGTCCTGAATTTTACGTATGACCAGGACGGCTCAGTTTACCTGATCGATTGGTACGACCAAAACCAATGTCACCATGGCAACGCGGCCGGGCATGACCGCTCGAACGGACGAATTTTCAAGCTCGTCTATAATAACCAAAAAACCAGCAAGGTGGATCTCGCAGCCAAATCGGACGCTGATCTCGTCGCCTTCCAACTGCACGAAAATGAATGGTACGTCCGCCATGCGCGCCGGTTGCTCATGGAGCGCGGCCCAAAAAAGGAAACACATGCTGCCCTGCAACGGCTGATCGAAGAACAGCAATTGCCAACCAAAAAATTGCGCGCACTTTGGGCCCTGCACGCCACTGGCGGACTCAATGAAGCCACCGCGCTTCAACTCCTTAAAAACAGCCACGAGTATGTTCGTGCCTGGACCATCCAGCTTCTCTGTGAAGATCACAACCCCTCCGCCAAAGCATTGGAACAGTTTGAGCAACTCGCAAAGACCGATCCCTCGCCGGTGGTTCGCCTCTATCTGGCTGCCGCCATGCAACGCACTGCCCCGGAAAAACGTTGGGGGATTCTGACCGCGCTGCTCGCCCATGGTGAAGATGCCGCAGACCACAACCTGCCCCTGATGTATTGGTACGCAGCAGAACCACCCGTGGCCGCAGACCATGTCAAAGGAATCAAACTCCTCGAGTCAGCCAAAATCCCGAAAGTGCGGGAATGGATCGCGCGAAGAATCACCAGCGAAAGCAAAACCTTCGCCATCACGGAATAATCATCATGTCATCCATTTTTCATAAGGCGGCGGTCGCTTTTTTTATCGCTATTCTTCTGCTCTGCGGGAAATCAACCGCCCTTGCGCAGGATGGCGACCTTTTGGTTCAGCTTCTCGCCCGCAGCAGCGATACCTCATTGCAACTGGACATCCTCAACGGCATGGCCAGGGGCCTCGAAGGACGCCGCTCTGCCAAAATGCCTCCCTCATGGAGCATGGTTGAACAAAAACTGGGCGAGAGCGGCAATGCCCAGGTGCAGACGCTCGTCCAGACCCTGTCCTTGAAATTTGGCAGCCCTCGCGCGTTGAAGTCGTTGCGCGAAACGCTCGCCAATCGCGGCGCAGAACTCACTGCCCGTCGTGCGGCATTGGATGCCCTGCTTTCCACCCGGGACCCCGAACTGCCAAAACTCCTCCTGGCCTTGTTGAATGAGGAAGGGTTGCGATCTGTGGCTTTGCGCGGTCTTGCATCGGAGGAAATCGCTGATGCTCCCTCAGCCATCCTCGCTGTTTATCCTTCATTAAAACCGGGCGAAAAAAAGGATGCCCTTAACACCCTTTCGTCACGCGCGAGCTATGCCAAAGAATTAATGCAAGCTGTCTCAACCGAAACAATTTCCCACAAGGAATTGACTGCTGAAATCGTCCGGCAGTTGCGCTCCCTCAAGAATGAAGAAATCAACTCCAGTGTCGAAAAAATCTGGGGTGCCTTTCGCGAAACCAGCGCCGACCGCAAGGCCCAGATCGAACAGTATAAAAAAATTTATTGGGCAGGTGGTTCCCAGCCGGGCGATGCCTCCCGTGGACGCGCCGTTTTCAACAGGGTCTGTCAGCAATGCCATACCCTCTTTGACACTGGTGGAAAGGTCGGCCCTGATCTCACCGGCTCGGCGCGGGCGGACCTCAATTACATCCTCGAAAACATGGTCGATCCAAACGCCGTCATTCCCAATGACTATCGCAGTTCCACCATCGAAACCAGGGATGAGCGGATCATCACCGGCATTCTCAAGCAGCAGAATGAAAAATCTGTCACGATTGCCACTGCAAATGAAACCATCATCATTCCCCGGAATGAAATCCTCTCGATTCAGCAAAGCGATATTTCGATGATGCCCGAGGGGTTGTTGCAGGCACTTGGTCAACAGGAAATCCGTGACCTGATTTATTATCTCGGACGCCCAGGGCAGGTCCCACTTCCAAATTGAATTTTCGACTTTCCCCCCGCTCCGAACCCGCTAGCCTCACCCCAAATTTATGGCCAGGAACAACCGCTACCGTTTTTGCTTTGGTCCTTGGAATATCAGCGAGGGACAGGACCCTTACGGCCCCACGACCCGGCCACCGCAAACCTTTGAATGGAAATTGGCGCAGCTCAAGAAAATGGGCTTTGACGCCATGATGTTCCATGATGATGACGCGGTGCCGGACATCGACAACAAGTCCGAACCGCAAATCCGCAGGGAAGCCAAAGAGTTGCGAAAGAAACTTGATGACCTCGGCCTTGTCGCCGAAATGGTCGCTCCCCGCCTTTGGTTCAGCCCCATGACAATTGATGGTGGATATACCAGCAATGATCCAAAACAGCGCCAGTACGCCATTGATCGCTCCCTCCGTTCCATTGACATCGCCAATATCCTCGGCACCGATCTGATTGTCCTCTGGCTCGCCCGGGAAGGCACCTACCTGCGTGAATCAAAAAGTGGCAGACGAAGTGTGGAACTTCTCGTCCATGCGTTTGATGCCATGCTCGCGCACGACAGAAAAGCGCGCCTGGCCATCGAACCGAAGCCCAATGAACCGATGGACCATGCCTACATTCCCACCATCGGTCACGCGCTCGCCATTGCTCAACTCACACGCGATTCCAAACGGGTCGGCACTGTCATCGAGACTGCCCACGCCATTCTTGCAGGACTCGATCCCGCGGATGAGATCGATTTTGCCATGAGTTTCAAAAAACTCTGGTCACTTCATCTCAATGATCAAAACGGATTGAAGTTCGACCAGGACAAACCGTTTGGAAGTTCAAATCTCCGCAGCGCCTTTAACCAGGTCAGGGTTTTGGAACGCAACAAATATGGCAGCAACGGTGAATTCATTTGCTTTGATGTGCATCCGTTCCGTTCCACGAAAATCGAACACACCCTCGCCCATCTCGATAACAGTCGCCGGACTTTCCTTCGTCTGCTGGAAAAAGTTCAGACCTTTGATGAAGCCCAGGCCAAACAAATGATTGCCCAGCGCGATTACCAGGCGCTTGACCAACTCATCATCGAACACCTGCTCGGGAAGTAAACCTCACCCCGCGAACGCTTTGACAATCGTCGTGGCGTTATGTCCCCCGAACCCGAAGGAGTTGTTCACCGCAGCAATGACTTTCTGTTCGCGCGCCTTGTTCGGCACATAATCCAGGTCACACTCAGGATCTGGATTTTCGTAGTTGATCGTCGGCGGAATGATCCCTGTCTGGATGGCTTTCGCGCAAAACGCCAGTTCAACCGCTCCTGCCGCGCCCAGCATGTGTCCGGTCGCTCCCTTCGTCGAACTGACCGGCAGTTTCCGCGCGTGATCGCCAAAAACGGTTTTGATCGCTTCCGTCTCGCACACATCACCCGTGGGGGTCGATGTTCCATGCGCATTCACGTAACTGATCTGCTCCGGGTTTAATCCAGCTGAGCGCAACGCCATTCTCATGCAGCGCGCGGCCCCTTCACCATGCGGTGATGGAGCGGTCATATGGTTTGCGTCCGCTGTGTTTCCGTAACCGGCCAATTCACAATAAATTCGTGCGCCGCGCGCTTTCGCATGTTCCAGCTCCTCCAGCACCAGCACCCCTGCGCCTTCACCCATGATAAAACCGTCCCGTTCCTTGTCGAATGGGCGCGAAGCGCGTTTTGGCTCCGCGTTTCGGGTGCTCATCGCCCGCATCGCGCAAAACCCGCCTATCCCCAGCGGCACAATGGTCGCTTCTGTCCCTCCGGCAAACATCACTTGGGCATCACCCATCTTGATTGTCCGCCACGCTTCACCGATCGCGTGATTTGCCGTTGCGCAGGCAGAGCAGGTCGCCACGTTTGGCCCTCGCAATTTGTAATACATCGAGAACAACCCTGAACCCATGTTCAGGATCAACATCGGGATCATGAACGGGGAAATTCGGCCCGGACCTTTCGCCAGCAAAACTTTATGTTGCTCTTCCGTCGTGTCCAGTCCGCCAATGCCTGATCCAATAAAAACACCGATCTCATCCCGGTTGCATTTATCCAGCTCCAGTCCGGAATCAACCAATGCCCTGTGCCCCGCCACCACCGCGAATTGGGTGAAACGGTCGGTGCGTCGCACTTCCTTGGGAGAGGGGAATGAAGGGGTGGGATCAAAATTTTTCACTTCCCCTGCAATCTGGCAATCATACGCGGACGCATCGAACAAACTGATTTTGTCGATTCCGCATTGCCCCGCGAGGAGGTTGTTCCACACCGTTTCAATCTCATTCCCCAACGGGGTGACGAGACCCAAACCAGTGATCACGACTCGACGATCTGAACTTGCCATAAAACCAAAAGGGGCAGCTTGCGAGAAAAAGCGCACTGCTGCCCCGGAAATCAATTCTCCAGCTTACTTCTGCTGCGTGTCCTCGATGTATTTGATCACATCACCGACGCTTTGCAACTTTTCAGCTTCTTCATCCGGAATTTCCTGTCCGAACTCTTCTTCCAACGCCATCACGAGTTCCACCGTGTCCAGCGAATCGGCGCCCAAATCCTCGATGAACTTCGCCTCGGGCGTGACCTGGTCCGCGTTCACCCCGAGTTGCTCGACAATAATGTCTTTGATCTTTTGTTCTATGGATTTTTCAGCAGCCATGATTTCTCCGTTCTTCGTTTTCAGTGTGTCTAAGGGACGTGTCCAAACCCGTCAAGCCCCGATTCTTCACTTTTATTTTTCGAGCGCGGAAACTCCGTCAGATTGCCTTTTTACGCAAGGGAAAAAAACTTCTTTGTTCTTCGAAATATTTTGCTTTTTCCTGAATCAGGAAAGCTCTGATATGGGGAACAGCTTTCTTCTTTCTTGCCTGCCGCGCTTCTCTTCAGCACATTGCCACATGCCCTTGATGAAAGTTATGAATCGTGTTGTGGTTAAGTCTGCTGTGGTCTGTGTCCTGACTGTTTTTTGTTTCGGGTTGAGCGGATGTGCGAATATCACCGATTATTCCGTCACCTCCTACCAGGGGCCGTTGCCAATGAAGGATTACGATTACGTCACCGTTGATGGCAAACCGATCGTTGGTCCCGCCGGTTCTTCCATCGGTTCCGGTCGGCCTTAATCAGCCCTGTTCTCTATCCGCCAGTTTACGCCGCCCTCGCGTATTCCGGGTGCGTGCGTGTTTTCAACTCCTCATCGGTGTCAATGTACGGCTGGCTTCCCACCCGGCGGCGCTGGTACCAGGCAATGGCGAACAGGTCGAACACGCCACGCCACAGGCGATTCCACACCCCATATTTTGACACACCCGCCACCCGCGCACGGTGATTGATCGGCACTTCCTTCACCCGCCACCCTCCTGCATCCACCAGGATCGGCATGAACCGGTGCAACCCGTTAAACGGAAAAAGGCCCGCCAGGGTTTTTCGGCGAAACACCCGCAACGCGCAGCCGGTGTCGCAATAATCCACCCGCAACGCCAGCTTTCGGGCATGCCTCGCAACTTTTGAAGAGACCCGCCGCAACCATGAATCATTCCGCTTCGTCCGCACGCCACAGATCAAATCCGCATCACGCAATTCCGCGATCAATCGCACCAGGTCGGCTGGATCATTCTGCAAATCCCCATCCAGCGTCGCAATGATCGGGCTGCTTGTCGCCTGGAACCCTGTCCATAAGGCGGCGCTTTGCCCGGCGTTTCTCGTATGCCGCAGCCCCCGCACTCGCGGATTTACTTCATGCGATTTTTGGATCTCTGCCCAGGTCCCATCGTTGCTGGCGTCATCCACCAGCACAATTTCATAATCACGGTCGAGGCTGGCAAAGGCCGCGGTGATTTCCGCCACCAGCGGTTTGATGTTCTCTTCTTCGTTGAACACCGGCACAATAATTGAAATATCAGCAGTCACGGGAACGAACCTAACCCTGGACCGGGTTCCGGCAAATCAGCGAAGGGATGACTTTTAACTCTTCCCTCCCCGAGGGATTGCTTCAGGAAAAAACGCAAGACTGGAACGGGGTGAATCCCTCATCAACGATGCATAAATCCCGTGAGCCGCCTGAGTCAATTCGACTCTGATTATTTCTGCTCAAAATCAGGAGAAGGCAAAGTGTCAATATGTCTCTTACCTCCTTCTGACAAAGCGAGTTCAAATCCTGATGAGACCACCATTTCCCACTTATTCCCACTTCACTTCCCAATCAGTGTGGAATTCCCTCATGCGAGTTTAGCCGCTGGAGCGGGGGTTCAGTCCTTTTAATTCCCACTTTTTCCCAGTTTTATACCCAAATCCCAATCCATGCATGCTGATTCAGTCATTTCGCTATGGACAGGAGTTGGAGCAGGAGCTAGGTTCCGGCCTGAAACTGGATCAGGGAACGGCTGAATTGTCATCTCAACACTGCCGTTATCGAAATGTCGTTAATGAAGGCGTCCAGTGGGCCGATACATTCAAAACATGCAACAGGAAGTTGTTAATCCAAGTGCCCGGCCGGAGCGCCGCGCAAATAAAAAACGCACTTATATTCTGCTGGGAGTCGTTGCAGTTCTCCTGCTGCTGGGAGGAGTGTTTGCACGGCCTGCTTACCGGCAGGTCAAGGCGTGGCGGGCTCGTCAATTTGCCGAAACCGCAAAGGAATTGCTGGAGAAAAAGGAATACCAGCAGGCTTTTCAAAAGGCCAATGCCGCTTTGCAAATGAAACCGGATGACATTGAAGTCATTCGGTTGACCGCCGACGTCGCCACCAGGGTGCGCGCTCCCATTGCTCCAAATCTCTGGAATAACCTGATCTATCATCCACAGGCCACCCAGCAGGATCGGGAAAATTATGCCGAATTTCTCATGATGGCGAATCGGGTTGAAGCCGCTGAATCAATGGTTGGCCAGTTGCTGACCAAGGAACCGGTTTCCGCCAAAACTTATTTCATGGCAGCGCAGATTGCCCAGTCACGCCGTGACACTCCTCGTGCCATCCAGTTTTTGCGCTCCGCACTGGAAAAGGACACCACCCATCGTCCCAGTGAGCTGATGCTTGGGAGTCTCCTTCTTTCCTCACAATCCCCCACAGACCAAACCGAGGCCAAGAAACGGCTGGCTAATGTCATTTCCAAGACCAATGACACATTGCGCGTTTCGGCGATGTATCGCCTCGCCCGGACTGATCTGCCCAAACCTGAGGTGGAACGCTTGCTTCAAATGGTGCGGGAGAACAGCAATCCTTCCCTGGACGAATATTTTCTCGGGCTGGATCTGATGAAAAAACTCGATCCTTCCTCCGCGCAAAAGCTGATCGCCCAGGCAGTTGCCAAATTCCGCACGGGCAAGGCCGAAGAACGAGTGGCTTTGGGCACATGGCTCAATTCGCAGGGGAAATTTGCTGAAACCGCGCAATCGCTCCCCCCTGAACAGGGTTTGAAAAACCCTCAACTCTCCCTGATTTATATCGAATCTCTCGCTGGTCTCGAACGTTGGGATGATGTTTATAAAACCCTGGCTCGCGAGGACCTGGGGTTGGAACCGGTCTTTCACGAAGCCATGCGCGGCTCTTCCGCCCGCAAGATCAAAAAGGAGGATCTGGCGAAAATACATTGGAGCAAAGCCATGACCCTCGCTTCAGAGCAGCCGGAAAAATTGCGGATCGTGGCTGAACTGGCCGAGCGGTCCGATTCACGTGAGGAAGCCATCACTGCCTATTCGAAAATGATGGAGGTGCCGAACCTTGCCAATAACGCCAATCGCGCGATGCTGCGTTTATTGCATCAGTCCGGTGACACGCGTGGCATGCGGGAATTGATCAAAAAAATGTCTTCCAAGACTCGTTTCGATACCAGCCTGCAAAATTATCATGCTTATCTGAACATTCTGCTTGGGGAAAATGTTGCCCAATCCAAAGCCGTGGCCGAACAGTTACACGCGCAGAAACCGGAAGATCTTGGTTTCAAGACAACTTTGGCGCTGGCTTACCTGCGCGAAAAAAATCCGGCTGCTGCCTATGCGGTGTTTGGCGCGACCAACACATACAATGTGGCCCAGTTCCCGCCCGGCTGCAAAGCGGTCTACGCGGCAACCCTTGCCCTGAATAACCGGGAAAAGGATGCTCAACAAATTGTCAAAACGCTCCAGACGACTGATTTAAAGCCTGAGGAAAAGGAACTGGTCAAACGGTGGCTTCCTGCAAACGAGGCACGGAATTAATTCCTCTGGATTGAATGATCTCCACGGCGCCAGCGCAAACCCTGCCTGCAAGCTCAAACTTTTCCCTGGTTTCGGCGGCATCGATTCCGCTTTGGATTCTGGCCGGGACCTGGTTGTGGGTCTGCAATGCCTGTTTGCCGTTCTGGCGTGACCTCGAGCAATATTCCTACGGCTATTTCGTTCCTTTTCTGGCGGCGTACTTTGTCTGGCGCAAGCTGACTGAGAACCCTCCCGTTGAATCTTTTCTCCCGGAAAAATCCGGCATGACCGGGCTTTACCTGCTCTGCCTTCTAATTTTGCCCCTGGAATATTTGCGGATTGCTCTCCCTACTTCCCGGGTGATCATCTGGGCAATCGCCCTGAATGGCGTGGCGATCACATTATTGATTGCATTCCAGATTGGCGGCATGGCGCTGCTTCGCCGCATTTTATTTCCCACTCTCTTTTTCCTCTCCGCCATTCCCTGGGTTTCCTCATTCGAGAATAACGTGACGATGGGTTTGATGAAGAACGTCACTGTAATCATCACGGAAGTGCTTCATTTTATGGGAGTGGAAGCAGTGGCGCAGGGAACAGTCATTCGGTTAAACGCAGGCCTGCTCGGGATCGAGGAGGCGTGCAGCGGCATTCGTTCGCTGCAATCCGGCATTATGTACTCACTGGCGGTGGGGGAACTGTTTTATTTGAGCGGGGGCCGTCGGGTGGGTCTCTTTTTACTGACGGTGATCGCCGCTTTTATCCTTAACCTGATTCGCACGTTCATTCTCTGCTATGCAGTAGAACTGAAAGGAATGGCAGTCCTGGAAAAATTGCATGACCAGGTCGGGATCGGCATTTCGCTGGTGTTGCCGCTGCTTGTGTGGGGTTTTGGCAAATTGCTGATGTCCGCTGATTCGGCGAAACTGGTCAAGCCCACGCCGATTGGTTCATGGCTGCCTGGTAAACTGGCGGCGCTGCCAGGAATGGCAGGAGTTGCGATCCTTGGTGTGCTGGCAGTATTACCCGCGCATGGCTGGCTTGCTTACGAAGCCATGACAACAGAAGGGCAGAAAGCCCCTTATTTTACGCCGATCCTGGGGAACGGTGTGCCCAACCAGGAAATGCCCGTTCCCAAACCGATCATTGAAGCCTTGAAATATAACAGCGGCGGGTACCTCCGTCATCTTGCTACGGACCTTCCGAGTGGGCGGGCGGATTGCTATTATTTTTTCTGGGAACCGAAACGGGACAATTTCAATATTGTCTGGCACAACCCTGAAATCTGCATGACTGGCGCAGGCTGGGTGCAGAACGGTGAACCGATGCCTGTTGAACTGGAGTTTGATGGAACTGTGACACAGTGGAAGGCTTTTCCATTCAAGCATCCCAGTGGCGTGACTGTTCTTCAGCTTTGGGGCGCATGGCGGAATGGATCACCGATCCAGGGAAATACCAAAATCAACTACCTCGATTTTGCCTCTGTCAAATCCAAGCTTTCGCTCTATGACAAAGGGCGGTCCGCCACGGAAATCGTTTCCGCAGTGGTTCCGTATGAAAGCACGGAGTTGCCGCTGGAACGAGCCAAACAAGTGATCCGTGCGGCATTTAAATTCAACAAACCCGGGCAGAAATAACGCCGCGGGTTTGTTGCCTGGGATCAGCTAGATTTTGGGATAAATCCAGGGTCCACGATATTCCCGTTGCAGCAGGGAATTCGCGTAATCATCACCGATGATCTTCTCCTTGCTGCCATCCCATTCAATGCTGCGGCCAGCCTTGAGGGAGATCATCGCGAGCAGGCTCATGTTGGTGGAGCGATGTCCAATTTCAATATCGCAAACAGGCTGGGTGCCGGTTCGAATCGCCTGGATGAAATCGGCCCACAGTTCCTTGATGTTCTGCTGGTCGGGCTCATTCAATTTTGCATCTTCATGAATGACTGGCTTGTTCCTGTTGGAAGGGTAGAAAGTCCAGCCATCGAGCCAGCCCATGTGGAAAGTCCCTTCGGTGCCGTAAAAATAACATCCGACCGGTTGATTGGGATGGGTCTTTTCAGCATTGTTGGCGGCGTACTGGCGATGTTCCCAGACAGCGGTGAAGGACTCGAATTCAAATGAAGCGACCTGGGTGTCGGGAGCGTCTGTATTATCGATTTTAATGTGCCGACCGCCGGTGGAGAAGATGCGTTTGGGATATTTTTCCTCGGTCCACCAGAGGATTTGGTCCATCCAATGAATTCCCCAATCGCCCAGGGTGCCGTTGGCGTAATCCAGAAAATTGCGGAACCCTTTTGGGTGAATCATCTTGTTGTATGGACGGAGCGGGGCGGGTCCACACCACATATCCCAATCAAGGCCGGCAGGTGTTTCACTGTTTTCAACCCACTCACCTGGTCCGCCAGGATAATGCACGAAAGCGCGGACCATTCCGATTTTCCCGGCCTTGCCCTCTTTCAGAAATTTCATTCCGGAGACATTGTGGGGGCTGACACGGCGGTGAGTGCCGACCTGCACGACCCGGTCATACTTACGGGCGGCATTGACCATGGCGCGGCCTTCGCGAACAGTGTGGCCGACTGGTTTCTCCACATAGACATGAGCGCCATTTTTCACTGCTTCAATGGTGATCAGGGGATGCCAATGGTCCGGCGTGGCGACAATGACAATCTCCGGTTGCTTTTCCTCGAGCAACTCGCGGAAATCGGAATACCGCTTCGGTTTGTCTGAAGTCAGCTTTTCCAGCTCGATCATGCCGCGTTCGAGCTGCTTTTGATCGACGTCACACATGCCAACCACTTTGCAAATCCCGGAGGCAACCGCTTCCCGTAAAATATTCATTCCCCACCAACCGGTGCCGACGAGCGCAACTGTGTATTTGCCGTCCGATTTTTGACCAAGAATGGGAAGAGCACTGAATGCGGTGCTGGCAAGAGCTGAGTTTTTAATAAAATTTCGACGCGTCATCGGCATAATGTTCCTTGTTGGATTGGTGCATAAATGTGCAAAGAGGGAAAGAGCCGTCAAGCAATTCCATGGAAGGAGAAAAAGAAAAAGGCGGCCCCACGAAGCAGAGTCGCCCGATCGTGTCCGGGGAGTATGGCAACTGCACCCGAATGTCACGCTTCCGTAACATAGGCGAGGAGGTACGGAATTGCCAATTTGAGTTATACCTAAAAAGGCATCAGGAAAAAACTTAATAACGAGGTTGCTTGGCAAAGTTGAAGGCATCCCTATATTCCGGACAGATGCGCGACACATCCTTGAAATTTCTTGAGACCCTGATCAACACGCCAAGCCCCTCCGGGCATGAAGCAAAAGGGCAGCGGGTATGGCTGAATTATGTTTCTGAGTTTTCGGATGAGACCTACACGGATGCCTATGGTAATGCAGTGGCGATCCTGAACAAGGGAGGTTCGCCACGATTGATGATCTGCGGGCACGCGGATGAAATCGGGATGACGGTGAATTTCATCAACAAGGATGGATTTATTTATGTACGCAAACTCGGAGGGATTGATCCGGCGATCACCAAGGCGCAACGGATTGTGATTCATTCCCGAAAGGGTCCGGTGGCGGGGGTGGTGGGAAATGTGGCACCGCACCTGACGAAAATGGAAGGAGAGAGGAAAGCGCCAAAGATGGAGGATTTGTTCATCGATATTGGTGTTTCTTCCAGGAAAGAAGCGTTGAAGCTGGTGCAGATCGGTGACCCCATCACCCTGGCTGATCAGTTTGAACTATTGCGTGGTGATCTGGCGGTGGCGAGGGCGTTTGACAATCGAATCGGGACCTGGGCGGTGGCGGAAACATTACGCATTCTTTCCTCGCAAAAAGAGAAGCTGAAAGCGGAAGTTTCGGCGGTGTCGAACATCCAGGAGGAAGTGGGATTGCTGGGTGCGCGGCAGATCGCTTATTCGATTCATCCCAACATTGCGTTGGTTGTGGACGTGACGCACGCAACCGATTATCCGACGGTGAACCAATGTCAGCATGGGGATATCGAACTGGGAAAAGGGCCTGCATTAACACATGGCGGTTGCAATCATCCTGTGGTGGTGGAACGACTGGAGAAAGTCGCCAAGGAAAAAAAGATTGATTTACAGCATGAAGCGATGTCCGCCTCCAGTGGAACGGATACCGACGTGATTTTCTGGACACGTGGAGGAATTCCGAGCGCTTTGATCAGCTTGCCGAATCGTTACATGCATTCCCCGGTTGAAATGGTGAATTTGAAGGATCTTCAACAAATACCCGAGCTGATGGCGGCCTTTGCCCTTTCGTTGAAGAAAGGGGAGGAGTTCAAGGTTAAGATTTAAAAACCCAATCATCGAGGGAGCGTCATTTCTCATGGGAATTAATGGAAAATGCCGGATGCGATGGTGAGTTGAAAAGAATTGCGCGCGGTTTTTGGAGAGGCAGATTGTACGGATGTTCCTTCGCCTGATTATTTTCCTCTTCGGCTGTGCTGTGATGTTTGCGGATGAGTTCGCGCCACGCGGCAGGAAGCATATTCCCATCGGGATCGCCAATTCAGTTGATACCCTGAAAACCTTCGTGGAGGCAGAGGGTAATTATTCTCCGGGGTTCGGTTCCTTCGGCGTTTATTTTCTTTCACGGCATGCCACTTCCGGGCTGTTGCTTGCGCCGACGATGACTAATGTGCCGAGTTCGCACGGGCTCACCCCGGAAGGGTACCTAATTCCCTGGACTGAATGGTCAGCAGGGGAAATTTATTTTCGTTCGGAGGTTTGCCAGGTGGAGCAGCAGCCCAACCTGCAACTGGTTGGATCACGGGTTTTCCTGCGTAATGAGAGCCGTTCCACACAGCATATCGATTTGCTGGTGGCAATCCGCCCCGTGGGGGCTGCGGGAAATGCGATCACGAATATCAGGAGCGGGAGTGATCCCCGGTTTGTGATGGTGAACGACCGGGTGGGGTTGTATTCGGTTTCGCCACCAAACCAGGTGCTTCTGCTCAAGGACAGCAGTTTTAGTGAGCAATTGATGTCGCCGCAGAATGGAACTGTGCCCGGGGCTGACAGTGCGGTGCTGCAATTCCAGGTGACCCTGAAGGCCAATGAAACGCGAACCTTCGGGTTTGTTTCACCGGTGCATCCAGGGAGACGTGTGACTGGACATCAGTGGGACGGAAAAAGCAAATGGGCGCAGTTCGATGAAGCGCCGTTGTTTGTTGAGAGCGGCGGCCAATTGCAGGGGAACCCTCCTGAAAGCTTTTATGCGAAGTTGAATGTGGATTCATTGTTTACTAAAGCGCGGGCTTACTGGGCAGATCTGACGGGGCGGACGCGATTTTCATTTCCCGACCCGCGCTGGACTGAAGCATTCAGCGCGATGATTGGACATGTGGCAATGAACATGAACGAGGGAGCGCCGGATGTTTCGGTCATCAATTACAATGTGTTCAATCGGGACGGAGTTTACATCGCGAATATTTTTCAGAAGGCGGGGCATTTCGAACTGGCGGAGAAGGCAATCGATTATTTCATCAAGCATCCGTTTAACGGGCGGGTGGAGCCTGAAGCGGATAACCCTGGGCAGATTCTCTGGATCATGGGAGAGCATTGGCTGTTTACGCGAAATAAAAAATGGGCGGAAAGGATTTATCCGGCAGCGCGGCAGATTGCAGGGATGATCCGGTATTATCGCACCACACCGGGACCGCATTATGTGGATTCGCAGAGCCTGAATTATGGAGAGGCGGTGTTACCCGAAGCGCGGCAGATATTAAAGCCGGGAAGTTGCGACGGGTTTCATCCGGAATACACGGAAGCGTTTGATATTGCCGGATTGCGGGCGGCTGCGTTGCTGGCACGGGCGCTGGAAAAAAGCGCTGAAGCGCGGGAGTGGGAGAGCCTGGCTGACCAGTTGATGTTGAGTTACGATGTGCGGTTCGGCAAAGACCTGCCAAGGGAATATGGAAGTTATTCTGTGTTGTGGCCTTGCCGGTTGTATCCGCTGGAGGAGGGGAAGGGATGGGAGCAGTTTAAAAAATTTGGAGCGCAGCAGCCGACGGATTGGAGATATTTTCCATTGGCGCGGGCGCATCAGGGGTTGCTGGCGGGGAACCGCGCGGCAGGGTTTGAGACTCTGGATATTCACCTGGCGCATGAGCAGATGCTGGGATGGTATGCGTTTGACGAGGGAGGACCTTCAGGAACGGGAGGGTGGAACCGGGCACTCACAAAATGGCAGCAGGGAAAAGAGAGTGTCGCGATGCCACATGGATGGGCGATTGCGGAACTGCATTTGTTAATGCGTGATTCGTTGCTGTTTGAAAATGGGAACCGGCTGGTGCTGTTTGCGGGGGTTTCACCAGGTACTTTAAGAAGTGGCGGGCCAATCCTGCTTAACCAGTTTCCGACTTATTTTGGCATGTTGAACCTGGAATATGCGGGAGAAAATGGAGAGGCTGTCCTGAAGTTGGGAGGGAGAGCAAAGCCGAGCGAAGGATTTTTGTTGCGATTACCTCCGGAGCTGAACGCAACGGTCGAAACAGGAGGAAAGGAAGTTCCGGGAGAAGGGGATTTTATTCTGCCGCCGGGAACGACAAAGGCGACCATTCGTTTTCCGCGGTAGCCTTACAACCTGCTGCCTGCCTCACCATCGACAAAGAGGAAGCATTTGGGATGGTTCCGCAAAAGTGAGGCGGGAAGTTGGTTGCTGATTTCACCCCTGACGGTTCGTTCAATGATTTCAGCTTTTTTGCCACCGTTCGCCAGCAGCCAGACCTCTTTGGCGGCGAGCAACTGTTTGAGGCCGATGGTCAATCCCCATTCTGGAAGCTGGTTATGTTTGAGGTAACGTTGGCAGGATTCGCGGGAACTGGGAGCGAGACGGACCTTGCGAACGCCACTTTCGATTTCTGAGCCAGGCTCGTTAAGCCCCAGGTGCCCGTTTAATCCAATGCCCAATAAAACGAGGTCAAAACGCCCGCCGATGGCAGTTTCGTAACCTTTACATTCCTCATCAAGTTTGGTGGCTTCGGTATTGAGGAAATGAAATTTGTCCTTCGGCAAATCGATGTGATTGATAAGGCGTTCCTTGAGCATGTTGAAGGATTTGCCAGGGTCAGTGGCAGAAAGGCCGCCATACTCATCGAGGAGGTAAATGCTGGTTTTGGAAAAGGAGAGTTGTCCTTTTTTGCAGCAGCGTGCCATTTCGGCATAAGCCTGGTTTGGCGTGAGTCCGGTGGGAAGGCACATTTTGAGGGCGGGATTGTGCAGGAGGCGGTCACGCCAAAAGGTGACGATACCTTCCACCCAGGTGGATTCCTGATCAAATTTCAGAATATTCATTTGGAATCGAGCCAAAGATCAATTGGCTTGGTTACTTTTGCGCTGAACGGCATCTGGACTTTTTGCCCTGTGCGAGCTGACTGATAGGCGGCATACATCATTTCCAGGACAGCCCTGCCATCTTCACCCGTCACAAGAGGCTGCTTGTTATTCCGAACACAATCAATGAAATGTGCGAGTTCCTGCGGATAACCCTGATTGAATGCCTCCTCGAAAATGGTGAAAGTCCAACCTTGCGTGGTGCCTGCCTTTTCCAGCGCATAACCGTAACCTTTTTCGCTGTAGGTCAGGGCCGAATTGCCCATGAAAAGGTCGGCATAAGTGACGCCACCATCCCCGTAGACCTCGACGCGGTCATCCATTCCGCCATGTTTGGCCCAGCTGTTTTCCGCAATGCCGAGGATGCCTCCTTCAAATTCGACAATGGTGACGGAATGGTCCTCTCCCCTGGTCCTTCCCTTGTGAAGAAACGTGTTCATGGTGGAGAAAACGCTGATGATTTTGGGATTTCCACCAAGCATCCAACGAAACCAGGCCAGGCCGTGGCAGCCCATATCCATCAGGACGCCACCACCGGATTGGTTAATATCGTAGAACCAATCGCTGTGAGGGCCGGAATGCTTTTCGCTCTGCTTCATCATGTAAACGGAACCGACAGCGCCTTCGCCAACGAGTTTGCGAACCCGTTCATACTTTGGAGCGAAACAAAGTTCCTCAGCGTACATGAGTTTTTTGCCAGCGGTTCGGCAGGCCGCGATCATCTCGTCCGCTTGCTCCAGAGTCATGGCGAACGGTTTTTCAATAATGACATGTTTTCCGGCTTTGGCAGCAGCGAGGGTGGCGCGGTGATGAAGAAAATTCGGGATGCAAATATCGACGACATCACAGCCGGATTGTTCAATGGCAGCTTCCAGGGAGTCATAGCTATTTGCGATGTGATGCTTCTTTGCGAATGCCGCTGCCTTGTCCCTGCTGCGGGTATAGACAGCAACCACCTCGGCATCGGGAACAAAGCGGTGGTACGATTCCATGTGGATGTCCGCGATGAATCCGGCCCCGAGGAGGGCGATTTTGGTTTTATTCATGATATTACTGCTGGTTGTAAATTCGGGCGGCTTCGCGGTCAGGATCGGATTCGACACGCTTAATCAAGGTATAAACATTGGTCTGGGTGATCTGGTCGCCGGGTTGGAGCGTGTGAAGGGGACCAAGCAGTTCAAGTTCGATGTAGGGGAGCGGGTCAGGGTTGGTCCAGATTTCCGCTGAGCTGTTGTTGTCGGGATACTCAAGGCCCGCGATCCGGGGTGAATCGATGCGGACACAATCGGTTTGGCCAACCCAAAGTAAAGAAGTGCCATCGGTGCCGATTTTAGCGCCTGTGCGCGGGTTTCGTGTCATGGCCAGGAAAGCACCGGTTTTCCTGAAATTTAGCGGGAGATCGTCTGTTTGTTTGTTGTATCCTTCCGGGTAGAGGGATGGTTTGGCAATGGGAGCATACACCTGCACCGGCTCATCCAGTTGAGTGATGATCCAGATGCCGACGCGGCTGGGAGCACCAGAAATTTTAATGTATCTCGTCACAATTTTCATGACCGGCTGGTCCGGGTCCAGCCAGATGCGTCGTTGGGTCTGGATTCCGAAATGTGGGTCAACCGGAGAGGTAAGAATGACCGCATTGTCCTCGATTTTGGCCATGACCGCCATGGAATCAAATGCCCTGGGAGGGGGCCATCCGCGCCCGGTGAGTTGTTGCCATGCCGATTGAGGGGCAGGCCATGTTTTATCACCGCCAAAATTGCCCCATTCGGTGGAATCCGGATTGGGTGCTTTCCCAAGCAGCAAAGGATTAATCCAGAAAGGACCTTCAGACGATCCAGACCAACGGAAATCCATCACCCGGCCAACTTCGGGAACGATGATGACTTCGACCAGGGAGTTGGTAAGGCGAAGCGACTGGTTCCATCCGGCAAAGGGGAAAGGTGTGATGACCTGATTAGGCATGCGCCCTGTATGTTCAATCCCCATGCAGCTGCAGAAAAAAAAGGAAAACGCCGATAGAAAGGGGAGAATTGGCTGGCTTGAGAGTTGCTTAAAATGTTTTTGAAAAGCCATAAAGCCAAGGAGTGCATGATGCAGCCTTTTGATTTTAAGAGTGTTACGCATAAAGAGGGGAAGTCGGTCCCTGGAAAGGATGGGGAAAACATCTCCTTTCGGCGTCCCAGCACCCGGCAGCTTTATCATCCCACGACTCCACATACAGGTTCCTTTGCTTACCGTGAAAGGAGCGCTCACCTCAAGTCTAACCTTGGGCCGAGGTAAAAGTGAGACGTAAAGGGGGAGCAGGGGAGCTCTTTGTCACACGATCAAGAGTCGTTCTGTCTCTATCGAATACTTTCCACCTTCGATCCATTGAAAATCAGCAATGAAAACCTAGGTTATTGCGTCTAACGATCAGGAAAGAGCGTTGGCACTGCTTACGCTTATCAATGATGGAAGATCGAAAATAAGGAAATATGACTGCAATGCTTGCTGAGATCACAATGGGACATTACTTCCTGTTTGCGCTTCCCGGTTTGTTGCTGGGGTTGTGGGCGCAGTTTAAATTAAGCGGTACCTATTCCCGCTACAGCCAGGTAGGGACTCTGGCCGGAATGAGTGGAGCGGAAGCGGCCCGGGAAATTCTTGATAATGCGGGGCTCCATTCGATGCCAGTGAACGAAGTGGCTGGCCATCTGTCGGATCATTATGATCCGCTTAAAAAAGCGCTTTTTCTTTCATCCGCCAACTATCATGGCAATTCGATTGCGGCAGTGGGAGTGGCGGCACATGAAGCCGGGCACGCTCTGCAACACCAGGCTGCGTATGCTCCATTGCAATTGAGAATGGCAATGGTGCCGCTAACGAGCATTGCCTCGCATATCGCGATGGGATTGTTTTTGGTTGGGGCGTTCCTTGCGATCGGGAAGCTGGCACTGATCGGTGTTGTGGTTTACGCAATTCTTGCGGCGTTCCAATTGATCACCTTGCCGGTGGAATATGATGCGAGCCGTCGCGCCAAGCAGCAGCTGGTGCGGCTTGGTATAGTCCGGGGTGAAGCGGAGGCCGCCGGTGTGAGCAAGGTATTGAATGCCGCTGCTTTAACGTATGTTGCTGCGATGGTGCAGGTAGCCATGACGCTGCTTCACTTCATCATGATTTACAGAAGTAATGATCGTCACTGATTCCAGTTCAACCAGTTCTGCGCTGTTCACTCTTGTGGCTGTTCAGCGTAGGAAGAGTGTGGGGTTTTCCCCCGAGGGCATTTCAGGCAACCTCGTCTTGTCACTGCCTGACCGGTTTTTTAACGTGTTATCAGGATTAAAGTCCTGGAGTTGCAAGGGAGCTGACAGGGCTGAAACGCGTTGTAACGGAAAGTAATTTATGGCGATCAGAACAAAGCCAGTGAAAGTTTCAGGCAGAGGGATGCAACCGGCGAAAAGCAAGGCGGGCAACCAATCTGAGGAGGATTTCGACCTGCCCAAAGCAAAACCTGCCAAGGAAAAGAAAAGCCGGAAGCAGGAAGTGGAACCTCGTGAGATGGAGGAAAAAGCTTTCGTAATCCCCAGCGTCATAGAACCACCAGCAGCAGTGGAACCGGCTGAAGAGGTGGATGAGGAGAAAGAGGAGCCCTCGGCGGAGGATCTCCAAAAGGAAGAGCAGGAAGTGGAGCAGAAGCTTGCTTCCACGGATGAGCCTTCTGTTCCTCGAGACGCGGAGGCGGGAATTCCACAAAAGGAACGTTCTTCCTATGATGGGGACACAGCGATCAAGCTGTACCTGAGGGAAATCGGGTTGGTCAAGCTGCTGACTCCCGCCCAGGAGATCGAACTGGCGGCATTGATCAAGAAAGGGGACAAAGCCGCGCGCGAATTGATGATCAAAGCGAATCTTCGCCTGGTGGTGAAAATCGCCCATGATTATGAAGGGCTTGGTTTGCCACTCCTTGATTTGATTAATGAGGGCAATATCGGATTGATGAAAGCAGTGGAACGGTTTGACCCGGCAAAGGGTGGTAAACTTTCCACTTATGGATCGTGGTGGATCAAGCAATCGATCAAACGAGCCCTGGCGAATCAATCGAAGACGATCCGGTTGCCGGTGCACCTGGTGGATAAAATTTCCAAGATGCGGCGGACAGCCATGCGTTTGCAGGAGGAGTTCGGTCGGGAGCCTACCGATGATGAGTTGGGTGAAGAACTCGGGATTTCCGCATCGCGGGTATCGCAACTGCGAACGGCAGCAATCCGGCCAGCGTCGCTTGATGCACCGATTGGGGATGATGACTCGAACAACTTTGCGGAAGTGGTCCAGGATGAAAACGCGGACACTCCCTATGAGCAGCTTGAGGACAAAACCGTCACCAAAATGCTTCAGGAGATGATCAAAACATTGGACCCACGGGAAGCGACGATTCTGAAGTATCGTTTTGGCCTGGATGGCGGTTCGGAAAAGACCCTTGAGGAAGTGGGGCAAAAATTCGGGGTCACTCGGGAGCGCGTGCGGCAGATCCAAAATATTGCGCTGGCAAAACTTCGCAAAATGATAGAAAAGCTCGAAGCCGTTCAGCGGTAATCGAAGCGGCTGCTGGTGTCATTACCAGCAGCCATTCCCGGTGGCGGCAACCAAACATGAGCGATCATTATTTGTCTGCCACGCAAACAGAACTTTACTCTGCGATTCGGAACATCCCGGATTTTCCATCCAAGGGAATTCAATTCAAGGATATCACCCCATTATTGGCGGACCCGCGTCTTTTCGCCGGGGCGGTGGAGATGCTGGCGGGACGGTTCAAACCGGGGATGGTGGACAGCGTGGTGGGAATCGATGCTCGAGGTTTTATTTTTGCGGCTGCGGTGGCGTTGCGGCTGGGAGCGGGATTTATTCCGGTGCGGAAAAAGGGAAAGCTTCCTTACAAAACGCATGAGGAGAATTATGCATTGGAGTATGGTTCCAACACCGTGGCCATTCATATTGACGCAGTGCGGACCAACAGCCGGGTCCTGCTGGTGGATGATTTGCTGGCGACTGGGGGGACGGCGGCAGCAGCGGTTTCATTATTGCAAAAAGTAGGGGCCAATTTATTGGAAGTGGCTTTCCTGATCGAACTTGAGTTCCTGAATGGAAGGAAGAAGCTGGAGGGGGTGCCGGTGCGTTCGATCCTTACATACTAGACCGGGTGCGTTCGTTTGAACGAAGTTTCAAGGTGGAGGAGTACGACCTTGCGGCTACCTTGAGTTCGGGGCAGGCATTTCGTTGGAAGCCAAGAGGTGAATCATGGGAAGGGGTGATTCATGGCAGGTGGATCGCATTAACCCAGCGAATTGACGGGATCGATGCGAGAGTTGCCAAGGCGGTGGAGGAGTGGGATTGGCTTATCCAGTATCTGCAATTGGATTGTGATATTTCCACGGTGATCCAAACATTTCCCAAAGATCCTCATTTGGGAGAGGCAGTGTCGACCTGCAAAGGATTGCGATTACTGCGCCAGGAACCGTGGGAGTGCCTGGCTTCTTTCATCCTCTCCTCGACCAAACAGATCGTGCAAATCCAGCAAATCGTGGAATTGCTCTGCGCCCGCTATGGGGAGCCGATTGCTTCCGCAGCTGGTTCGGCAGCATTCGCTTTTCCGACTGCGGCAGGTTTGGCAGCTTTATCGGAACAGGAGTTGCGGGATTGCAAGATGGGATTTAGGGCGCCCTACCTTGCCAGGACGGCCCGGATGGTCCAGAACGAGGTGAACCTTGATGCGATTTCGAAGCTGGAGTTGGAACGGGCGCGGGAAGAATTGATGAAATTTCCGGGGGTGGGACGCAAGATCGCCGATTGCGTCCTGCTGTTTGCCTACGGTTTCCAGCAGGCGTTCCCGGTGGATGTCTGGGTCCTGAAGGCGTTGCGGCAATTATATTTTCCACGAAGAAAACCGACGCCTGGACGGTTGCTCCGATTCACGCAAAATTATTTTGGGCCAAACGCCGGTTACGCGCAGCAGTATCTGTTTCATTACATGAGGACAAAACGTTCATGAACAAACCTTCCCTTGAGACAATTCTTGTGCCTGCGGAGTTCGGGCAATTGCCGAAACGTGACCTTTCGAGTTCGATCTGCGTGGTTTTTGATGTTCTGCGCGCCACCAGTGCGATGACAGTGGCGCTGGCGAACGGAGCGCGCGCGATATTGCCGGTGGTGGAGATCGAAGAGGCAATCGCGGCGACAGGAAAGTACGCGGACCCACTGCTTGCCGGGGAACGGCATGGCTTTAAAATCACGGCAGGGAAGATCAGCTTCGATTTGGGAAATTCGCCCCGGGAATTTACGATGGAAAAGGTGAATGGACGCACGATCGTGACCACGACGACCAATGGTACCCGTGCGCTCCGCGCGTGCATGGGTGCTGAGCAAACATTCGTGGCTTCGTTTTTGAACCTGGGTGCGACCGCGAAGGTATTAAACGGCTTTAAAAATAAATCCATCCTTCTGGTCTGCGGCGGGACTTATGAGGAGGCTTCTTTTGAAGACACTCTTGCTGCTGGAGCGCTGGCCCATTTAATTGGGGAGGGGGTGCATGAATGGAGTGATTCCACGCACCTCGCTGCCCAGGTTTATGAGCGGCACGCGAGCGATTTATTTGGAGCGATGAAGTCAGCGCGGAATGGGCGACGGCTGCTGGAAATTCCTGAACTTCGGGATGATGTAGCCTTTTCGCTTCAACGGGACATTTTCGATTTTGCAGCAGTGATGGGAAAAGATGGCATGGTGCGGAAGCTCAGTTGAACTTTCATCCGCAGGACATGGTTAGTTCCTGAGAAATGACAGGGCGCGAGGCCAAAGGTAAACAAATGCGGGGGCGAAATCCTGAGGCCGCTCACTGATCCAGGCGGTGATTCGTTCCAGCGTGAACCAGTTCCCTTCAGAAATTTCTTCAGGATGTAATGAGAAGGGGCCATCGGCAAACGCCTTGTAAACCCAGACGAACTCCTGCCCTGTTTCGGGGCAGGCATCCAACTTGAAAAGCCGGACAGGGGGATGGACCGGGGCACAGGCCAGTTCCTCCCGCAATTCGCGAACAGCGCAGGCATCATAATCCTCGCCGGAATCAAGATGACCGGAGGAAGAGGAGTCCCAAACCCCGGGATGCTTATCCTTGAGCAAAGAACGTTTCTGGAGAAAAAGCTCTCCCTTGCTGCTCAGGACGAGGATATGCACAGCTCGATGACGAAGACCGAGACGATGCACTTCGCGGCGTGACTGTTGTCCGATGACCTGGTCCTGCTCATCGACCAGATCGAATATTTCGTCACTCATGGTTGCTTAATTGTTTTGTCAGGCTGACGAACTGTTCCATCGAGACAGTTTCGGCGCGAGCTGTTTCAGGGATTCCACTGACTTGAAATGCGGATCGAAGTGCAGATTCGTTGTGCTCGGATTTCAGGAGTTTGAGCATCATTTTCCGGCGTTCACTAAAACTTTTTTTAACCAGGGCCTTGTACAATGCACGTTGAGTCCCGGTCAGGAGTGTTTCAGATCTCCTAAGGAGAGTGACGCAGGCGGAATCAACATCCGGCGGTGGAAAAAAGGAACCGGCGGGAATTTTGAAGGAACCTTCATCACGGTATTCGAGTTGTAAAAGCAGCGACAGCAATCCGTACTGCGAAGTTCCCGGGCGTGCCACGATACGCTGGACGACTTCATGTTGCAGGGTTGCAACCATTCTGTCAGGGGGCTGCTCAGCTTCACTTAGTTCGACGAGAATAGGAGAGGCGACCGAATAGGGGAGATTGGCGACCAGTTTCCAACCGGTCCAGTCACGGGCTTCGGATTTTAACCAAACGAAGGCGTCAGCGTGCAGTAATTTGAAATTTTTCGCCTGCACAAATCTTTTTTCCAAAAACCTGACGAGACGCTGGTCTTTTTCAATGGCAAGCACCTCTCCGGATCGTTCCAGCAGCAACTCAGTCAACGGTCCCAGGCCGGGGCCAATTTCCAATATCCTGTCCTTGCTGCCGACTTGTCCTGCATCCACGATGCGACTGAGTTGATTGGCATCATGGAGAAAATTTTGTCCGAGAGATTTGGTGAGTTGAATCTGCTCTGCGACCAGGATGGATCGCATTTCATTCAGCTTCATTGATCCAACTCCTGTAGAATCTGCTTTAACGCGCGAGTTGCCCGCTCCAGCTGCTTTTCCTTGATGGTAAGCGGCGGCGTCATCGCAATAATGTTTGAATGCTCCCCTTCCGGCAAAAAGATAAAACCGCGTTGCAGCAAGCGTGCGATGGCTGTCAGAGAAATCCGGGTGGCCGGTTTTCCATTTTTCAGAAGCAATTCGAGGCCAATCATCAAGCCGCGCCCGCGGGCCTTGCATCGGAAATGGATGAAATCAGGAAAGCTGTTCAACAGTTCCAACACATATTTCCCGAGGTCACGGGAGTTCTTCACGTAATTGCGGTGCTCAAGTTCATGGATTTGAGCAAGGGCCATGGCGCATCCCACAGGATGTCCCAAAAATGTGCTGGTATGAATCGCCTCGCCGGAGGAGATGGGCCATGCGTCCATGATTTCTGCGCGGCCAACGCATGCGGACAGGGGAAACCCGCCAGTCATGGCTTTTCCCAAACAGATCAGGTCCGGAACGACATGCTCGCGTTCACAGGCAAACCATTCTCCAGTTCGGCCAAAACCGGTATAGATTTCATCCAGGACCAGCAGCGCTGAATGCTGGTCACAGAGCCGACGCAAATTTCGAAGGAAATGTTCCGGCGGAACATTGATCCCGCCGCGAGCTTGAATTGGTTCGACCAGGACAGCGCCGGTTTTTCCCTCTTCAAGAATTTGCTGGATGGCTTTCAACGTTTGCGCGAGGGCGGGTTCGCTCAGGGGAAACTCAACGGACTGGACAAAATGGGCCAGTTGCCGGGTGAAAGGCTTCTTGAAATGTGGCCGGTCTGTGGCGACCAGGGCGCCATAGCCGAGGCCGTGATACGCGCTTTTGAAGGCAATCACACCCGGTTTCCCGGTGGCAAACTGCGCGGTTTTCAAAGCTGCCTCGACTGCTTCAAACCCGGAATTGCAGAAAATTGTTTTCCCTTTACCGGCCTTTCGCCCAGTCCGGCTCCATTTTTCAAAAGTGATGCGGCTCAGTTCCTTCGCAAGCTCTCCTTTGAGTGGGTGAGGATGGACATCCCCCATCGCATGAAGGAGCCGTTTCATCTGGGCTTGTCCTGCCCGGACAATGGCGCGATTGGCATGACCACAAGCGGCGACGCCAAAGGCAGCGGTGAGATCAAGGTAATGGCGCTTTTCAACATCCCAAACTGAGACCCCGGAAGCGCGTTCCCAAACAATTGGCCAGGAGTTATCCTCTGGCATATAGGTGATGTTGGGGCACTCGAATTCCTTCAGCAGGGCGAGATTTTTTTGCGTGGAAGTCATGTGCCGTCAGACACCCCGTTCATCCGGTGGCCAGATAAATTTATGCATCTGGAGCTGGAAGCGAACAGGCAATGCATCTGCAATGATTTGTTCCACGAGCTGGCGACGGTCCAAAGGGGTATGACCTTCGGGAACGGGTTTGAGGACCTTGTTTCGCTGATGCTCCAGGAGTGGCGAAACCCAGGAAAAAAGCACCGGACAAATTTCCGGCAGATTCCAGCGCAGTAACTGTTCTTTTGCCCACTGATAATCCTGGAAGGTGCCGATCACGAATTTTATTTCATCCGTTTTTTTCAGGTGGAGAATATTTTCGAAATGATTGCGGGCGACTTCGCCGCTGGAGGGGCATTTCAAATCCATGATCCGGTGGACCCGTGGATCGATTTTCGAGATGTCATGCGCACCGCTGGTTTCGATCAGCACAGTGAATCCTGCGTCAGCCAGTTGCTTCATGAGCAGGAGGGAATTGGGCTGGAGGAGAGGTTCTCCCCCGGTGAGTTCCACCAAAGGAAGTTTATGCTGCTTGAATTCTTGATAGGGTTCGGCGAGAAGTTCGATTTTCGAAATCACCTCGACAATCGTCTGTTTGGTTCCTTCCGTGAAAGCGTAGGCGGTATCGCAGTAGGAGCAGCGCAGATTGCAGGCAGTCAACCGGACAAAGACACAGGGAAGGCCCGCAAAGGTGCTTTCCCCCTGGAGACTGAGATAAACTTCATTGACAACCAGCGTTTCGGTCATGCTTTTGGACCCTGCTTGCGGATACGGCTTCGTTCCCGGTAGAATTCAACGACGGCCGGGAGGACGGACAAAATAATGATCATGATGATGACGAGGCCGAAATTTTTCTTCACCACTTCAAAATTCCCGAAAAAATATCCTGCAAGAGTCAGGGAACAGATCCAGAGGAGTCCGCCGACCACATTGAACATCATGAAACGGGAATAGGTCATCCTGCCGATTCCCGCCACGAATGGCGCAAAGGTTCGGATAATCGGAACAAAACGGGCAATGATGATGGTTTTGCCGCCGTAACGTTCGTAGAATTCATGGGTTCGAATCAAATGATCTTTGTTGAGGAAGCGAGTGTTTGATTTGAACACCTTCGGGCCAAAGAAATGCCCGATCCAGTAGTTCAAGGTATCTCCCAGAATGGCTGCCACGCAAAGAAGCACGATCACAAGGGTAATATCAATTGTGTTTGGTCTGGCCGCAATCGCACCGACAGCGAAGAGGAGAGAATCGCCCGGCAGAAAGGGAGTCACAACCAGCCCGGTTTCACAAAAAATGATCAGAAACAAAATCACATAAACCCAGGGACCAAGGGTTTGAACCATGTTATCGAGGTGATTCTGCATATGCAGAATAAAGTCGATGAGTGTTTTAATAGCTTCCATTCGGCCCGGATGCTAACCACCTTCCTGAGGAATTCAATGAAATGCCTGGCGTTTTTTATTTGCTCCGCTGATGTATGCGGGTTACCTTGGCCATTGACCGAACTGTACTCATGAAAATCCCTCCCTCCAATAACGCTGGCAGTGCAGAAGTGTGGGATTTAAAGCTCTACATCATGAGCAACAGCGTCAAATGCACGGTTGCCTACAGTAATTTGAAGCGAATCTGCGAAGAGCATTTGCCTGGGCGTTATTTCCTGGAAGTCATTGATCTCGTAAAAACTCCTGATATGGGGTGCCTTGACCAGGTATTGGCCATTCCCACGCTGGTGCGCAAAGTCCCGAAGCCTTCCCGCCGTATTATTGGGGATTTTTCAGATACCGATAAGATGCTTGTCTCGCTGGATGTTCCGCCGCTGGCAGCGTAACTTTCCTCTCTCCGGCAGCGGGGTCGTTCCTGATTTGCTCTAAACGTAAAGCGCTTGTTGTAAATCCCTTATCAACACACTCATGTAAGGGTAGCGTTGATCCATGTCGGTTTCGATGCATTTAAGGATAACGGCTTCGAGCTTTACGGGAATATCAGGGTTCAATTCGCGGGGCCGCTTGAAATCGGAGCGTTGCAATTGTTTTCTGAGGATTTCGTCAGGGGTTTCTCCGGGAAATGGTTTTTCGTTGGTCAGCAACTCGTAGGCTGAGACCCCAAAAGCAAAGATGTCCACGCGGGCATCCAAAGGCTGCCGGAGCAGTTGCTCAGGTGCCATGTAGGCAGGAGTGCCGGGGTTGCTCTTGAGTTTGATCGGTTTCTCCGGTTTTTCGAGGGCGAGATCAAAATCAACCAGGCGCAGGCTGGCATTTCGGCTGACGATAACATTTTCCGGTTTGTAATCGAGGTGCATGAACCCGCTGTCATGGACATGTTCCAGGGCTGAAGCCATGTCCAAAAGAATTTCCCCGATGTTTTCCTGGAGCAGAGGGTCGCCCTCGGCGAAAAGCAGCTTTAGATTGTTTCCTTCAATGTACTCCATGGCACAATAAGGAGTGCCGTTGATTTTCCCATGGTTCAGATAACTGATGACCAAAGGGTGATGGGAGATTTTGGACAGTACCTCGCATCCGCGAAAAAAGCGCTTCTTGGTTGTAAAATCGAAGGTCCCCACGGAATGAAGACGACGGACAGCGCAGGTTTGCTTGCTTTCATCCGTGGCCAGCCAGATTTCCGCCATTCCGCCACGATTGATCAGCTCATGAAGGAAATAAGGTCCAAACTGGTGAGGTTGAGGCACCTCCCCATCGGCTGGACCATTTGCAAACGCTGCCATGTCTTCACTCTAATTAACGTGAGGAGGGCAACTTGGCAAATCTCTCCCGCAGGGGTTGGAAATCGGGTCATCGTGGTGCATCATGATGTATGCCCAAGGAAGGTTACAACTCGCCGGAACCGATCAGTTTCATAACTGAAATTGCTGCGGAAGCAACTAATGAATCCTCACCATCTGATACTTTGGCAGAGGGAGCAAGGCGTCGCCGGGTAAAAATCGCGGAGAACGCCCGGAAAGGCAGGGTTCAAGTGAACCCGGCTCCGAAAACGGGGGGAGAAGTCCGTGACGGAAAATTTTCATGACACTTGTTGCGTTCTGTAGAGAGCGTCCTATAGTCGCGCTCAATCAGTCTGAACGCTTGCAATCCCAAAAGATTAACGGTGGAGCGGTGGTGAAACGTTTGCGTTCGGCGAGTAATAAAGATGAGTGATTTGTCAGACCCGGCAAAAACCTGGAGCACGCAAACAGCGCGGACTCTTTATAATATTGATCGGTGGGGAGCCCGTTATTTCGACATCAATGAAGAAGGGCATGTGGTTGCCACACCCTTGCAGGATGGTGGAGCGACAGTTGATATTACCGATGTGGTGGAGGAAGCCAAAGCGCGTAACCTGCGCTTTCCGCTACTGATTCGTTTCCAGGATATTCTTCGCCACCGGGTGGAATCGATCAACACTGCTTTTCGCAACTCGATGGTCGAATTCAATTACAATGGGAAGTATCGAGGGGTTTTTCCGATCAAGGTCAACCAGCTTCGGGAGGTGGTGGAGGAGATTTTGGATGCGGGCAAGCCGTTTCAGTTTGGCCTCGAGGTTGGCAGCAAGCCGGAACTGTTTGCAGGGCTGGCCTTACAGAACCAGAGCGGCGGGTTGATTATCTGCAACGGATACAAGGATGCGACATTTATCAAAATGGCGTTGATGGGGACGAAGCTCGGGCGAAAAGTCATCATGGTGGTCGAGAAGCTTTCCGAACTAAAGCAGATCATCGGGCTTTCCAAGCAGGTGGGAGTGGAGCCGATGGTAGGGATCCGGGCGCGGCTCTCAAGCAAAGGCGCAGGCAAATGGGCCGAAAGCGGCGGGGAAAATGCAAAGTTCGGGTTGAGCACGAGCGAATTGTTGGAAGCAACGGAATTGTTGAAGGCTGAAAACCTTACCCAATCATTTAAGCTCCTTCATTTTCATATTGGCTCACAGGTACCGGATATCCTCACGATCAAGAAAGCAGTCCAGGAGGCGGCGCGTTTCTACGCCAAGCTTTACAAGATGGGATTCCAGATTGAGTTCCTTGATGTCGGGGGTGGTCTTGGGGTGGATTACGATGGCAGCCGGTCCGCTTTTGACAGCTCGACCAATTACACATTGCAGGAATATACAAATGACGTTGTTTATTATGTTGCGGATGTCTGTAACGCGGAGAAGGTGCCGCATCCAGACATCGTCAGCGAAAGTGGCCGCGCAATCGTTGCGCATCACAGCGTTTTAATCGTGGAAGTGTTCGGCGCAATTGGAAAAACACGGCCTGAATCCAACGACAACTTCGGTGAAACGGAACATCCATTGGTTCGCGAGTTGTTGGATATTCGCAAAAATTTTGCCAAGCTGAACAAGCTGGAAGCTTACCATGATGCGCTTGAACGGAAGGAGGATGCGCATAATATGTTCACCCTGGGGCTGATGGAGTTGCCTGACAAAGCCAAGATCGAGAATCTTTATTGGCAAATCAGCGAGGATGTGGTGGCGAGTTTCAAGGGGCAGGCCTACATTCCTGAGGAAATCCGGAAATTGGAAGACAGCCTTGGTGACCAGTACCTTTGTAATTTTTCCGTGTTTCAATCATTGCTGGACCATTGGGCCTTGGGTCAGCTGTTTCCGATCATGCCGATCAGTCGTTTGAACCAGCAACCCACGCGTGAAGCCACGCTGGTGGATATCACCTGTGATTCTGACGGGCAGATCAATAAATTTATCGATTTGAGAGACGTGCGTGACACCCTCCCGCTGCATGCACTGACCTCGCAAAATGGCAACGGAACTACCGAACCGTATTACCTCGGTTTTTTTCTCATGGGGGCTTACCAGGACATCATGGGTGATTTGCATAACCTTTTCGGGAGAGTGAATGAAGTCCATGTTTTTCTGGATCCTGACGAACCCAGTGGGTACTACGTGGAGGAAATCATTGAGGGGAACACCATTGTCCAGGCGCTGGGAGCGGTGCAGTACGATGAGAATGAATTGAAGCGGCAGATGAAAGCACAGATCGATGAAGCGATCAAAAGGGACCGGTTAAAGCCTTCTGAGGGAATGCGATTGCTCGACGACTATGAAAAAGGGTTGCGCGAGTACACTTACCTTAATTTCTGACGCGTGCCTGAAATTGCAGCGAAAGCTGATCTACTCCGTTCTTTGGGCCGATTGGTCAGGGGGCTTTCCGCGCTTTTCTGGGGCTTGCCCCTGGCATTGCTCGTCTGCGTCAAAACAGCGGTCAGCGATTATTTGCGCCCCCTGGGGATATTTCCACCCCTGATTGCAACAGGATTGGTTTATTACGGCCTGACGCAGTTGGCCTACTTCCATCCGCAGGAACGGGTTTGGCGGCACGCACTGGATCGAACCAAGCTGCTGGCCTTGATCAATGTGGGGCTCGCCCCTTTCATTTTTTGGTGGAACCGTGTCCCAAGCAATAATTTTTACTTTTTTTCGGTTCTTCTGTTGATGCTGTCAGGGCTGCTGTTCCTTTTTAACCTGAACCAATCACTTCAACGGCTTGCAGCCATGCTGCCGGATGAAACGTTGCGAATGGAAACCCGCTTTTTTGGAAGCATGAACCTTTATTTGTTGTGCGGTATTCTGATCCTGATCACCGGGTATGTCACGGTACGGCAAATGCGCGAAATTCCTGACGCGCTTCGAATGATGATGCAGGCATTGGAAATCACCCGTCAATGGTTGTTGATTTTCATGATCCTGCTGCCAATGGCAATGACCATGACCCTGATCTGGAAAATCAAGGAAGTGGTAATGGCGAGTATTTTCTCGGATCGATAGCATGCAAACAAGGGCGTAGAATGGACCGTTATTTTCAATGTGAGCTGTTTCTTCCGCGAAGCCGTGAAAAGCTGTTCCAATTCTTTTCCGAGGCCAGGAACCTGGAAATCATCACCCCGTCATTTCTTCATTTTGAAATTTTACCGCCTGTTCCCGATTCGATTGTGGAAGGGACTTTGATCGATTACAGGATTCACCTGCATGGTTTTCCCATCAGATGGCGGACCAAGATCACCGTATGGGAACCTCCTGTGCGCTTTGTAGATGAGCAGTTGGCGGGGCCTTATCGCAAATGGATTCATGAACACACCTTCATCGAGGAAAATGGCGGGACGCGCTGCCTGGACCACATTACCTATTCCGCACCCGGAGGCAGGTGGATCGATTGCCTGATTGTAAAACCGGATCTTGTTAAAATCTTCGATTTTCGGCGGGAGCAGCTTCTGCGTTTGTTTGCTTAAGCTGGAGGTTTGAAGATCGGCTTGTTCAGAAACCAACTTTCATGCACCTTCCATTCCTCGCCAGGAGTGCGGGAGGATCATTGTGAAAACCCAGGAAACAACGGAGCAGGGATTTTTTGCATCTTTCAAGGCCGCCATTCGTGGCGATGAAAAAGATTTCACCCAGGGAACAATCAAACGCGCGCTCTTTATGCTGGCCGTGCCGATGATCCTGGAAATGGTGATGGAATCGCTGTTCGCGGTCGTGGATGTGTTCTATGTCAGCCGCATTGGCGTGGATGCAGTGGCAACGGTGGGGATCACGGAATCAGTCATGATGATTATCTACGCCATTGCAGTCGGCCTGAGCATGGCGGCGACTGCGTTTGTGGCCCGCCGCGCGGGGGAGAAGAAGTTTGATGAGGCGGCAAAGAACGCGGTCCAGGCAATTTACCTGGCATTTTTCATTTCAATTCCGTTGAGCATCGCAGGGATTTTCTTTGCGCCGCAGATCATGAAATTGATGGGCGCTTCCGATTCAGTGGTCAGCATTGGCAGCAATTTCATGCGAATCGAACTGGGAGCAAATGTGATCATCATGTTTCTCTTTTTGAATAACGCAATTTTCCGCGGTGCCGGGGATGCTGCCATTGCCATGCGCGTGCTCTGGCTGGCGAATATTTTAAACATGGTGCTCGGGCCATTCTTTATTTTTGGCCTGGGGCCGTTTCCTGAACTGGGAGTGACAGGAGCAGCCGTGGCCACAACCCTGGGACGCGGTATCGCAGTGCTTTACCAATTCCGCATGCTCACCAGCAGCAAGTCATTGATTCGTATCCTGGCTGAAAATTGGGGACTCAATTCAGGCACGATTCTGGAGATGTTCAAGGTGGCCATTGGTGGAATGAGCCAGTTTCTCCTGCACTCGGCGAGCTGGATTGTCTTGATGCGGATCCTGGCGACCTTTGGGAGCAGCGCGGTGGCAGGCTACACAATCGCAATTCGGATTATCGTGTTCACGATCCTGCCTTCCTGGGGATTGTCCAATGCCGCAGCGACATTGGTGGGGCAAAACCTTGGTGCCCGGCAACCGGATCGTGCTGAGAAGTCAGTTTGGACCGCCGCCTTTTATAACATGATCTTTTTGACCTGCGTCTCGATCATTTTCATAACCTTCGCCTATCCAATTCTCCATCTCTTCACGCATGATCCGGACGCGGTCAGAAATGGCGTTTACTGCCTGAGAATCATTTGCCTGGGGTATATCTTTTTTGCTTACGGAATGGTCATCAGCCAATCGTTTAACGGGGCGGGGGACACGAAAACACCCACGTTGATGAATTTTATCTGCTTTTGGGTGGTGCAGCTTCCCCTGGCATGGGTGCTCTCCCGTTATTTTAATCTTGGGACTACTGGCGTTTACATTTCGCAATCAGTCGCCTTTTCGCTCATGGCGTTCATCAGTATTTACCTGTTTCGAAAAGGGGATTGGAAACAGGTAAAAGTGTAGAGTTACTGAGCAAAAAGCGTAAACGATTTATCCAGTTGTTCTCTGGAACGTTCCCCCTGATAAAAGAGAAAACGATATTTGAAAGTTTTCCTTTCACCCTTCTTTAAGGGCATTTCTCCCGGTTTGCCCGGCTGTTTTTCAAAATCGTGAATTCCGAATGGATTCGCTGCAAAAAGCCCATAATCACGCACATGCCACCAGGTGGGATGACGAAAATTGGAAGGATGATCGAAAATAGCCACCCCCACCGCTTTATCTTCCGATTTACCATAATAAGCGCACCACCTGGCGCGCTTACCCCAGGTGTTTCCATCGATCATTCCTTCGCTGTTCAGGATATGACCTGTTGCATGCTCCCCCTTGACTCGCATGCTTTCCGCCACGCGCATGGCCATCGTTCCTTCCTTTGTATCGCCAAAAACCAGGTCAGTTTCTGAAGCGATCAACGTAATTTGAAAATCAAGCACCCGGTCTTCCCCTTCACGACTGAAGCGATAAATACGTTCATCCGTCATCAATGACTCTCCCTTTGCAGTCATCCACTTTGTGGAAGTTTTGAGGATTCCTTCATTCGGACCTGATTTAATATCAAGAAATTGATGATGAACCGTTTTGCCAGCCTGGGCTCCTTCCATCCAGAAGTCGTGCCCGTTCACATTTCCATGGGCGTACCACCAGGCGCGGTGATGTGGATGATCATGCTCTTCACCGGGAGGGTTTTGCATCGGCCAATGACGGGTCATTGAAATTTGGCCGGGGGCCAACATTGGGAAAAGATACGGCCGTGAAGTATTGCTGTAACAGTATTCTGTAAACAATTTCCCATCGATTTCCACTGTGACCCGATCGGTTTTTTGGATCAGTCGAACACCGTTGGTTGTGATTTGGCCGAATACGTTCCATGCAATAAAGAACGTGAGAAGCAATACCAGGGGGCGCATTCGTTCGCTTTATCACAATACCAGGGCAGTGTCAGGTTCAAATTTCTTTTTCAGGAATAAAAAAACCGGCGCTGGTGAGGCGCCGGTTCTGTTGGAAAGGGGTTTAACCTTTTCTTCCCTGCGGTGGACTAGACGTCGTAGTAGAGGAAGAATTCGTATGGATGGGGGCGGAGGCGGAGGGCGTCATGTTCCTTCCGCTTGTGGCTGACCCACATTTCGATGAAGTCGCTGGTGAAGA
>JANRLX010000001.1:0-8231 GCA_033762115.1 Verrucomicrobiota bacterium | reverse complement strand
TGATCTACAGTCGCCTCGGCCATACCACACTCGATATCGCCCCGATTACCCTCGATGAATTGGTCCGGGAAACGCTCTTCCAACTGGGGCCGGAACTCAAGGAACGCAAAGCCGAAATTGAAATTGTTGCGCCGCTGCCTTGTGTCCTCGGTCACCGCACCACATTACAGCAGGTCTTCACCAATCTCATTTCCAACGGGACAAAATTCGTCGGCAAAGGAACCATTCCAAAAGTCCGGATCGCTTCGGAAACAAATAAGCAAACCGCCCGTATCGCCATTGCCGATAACGGCATAGGCATTGCCTCCGAAGATCAGCCACGTATTTTCCGTGTTTTTGAACGTCTCCATTCAATCGATGAATACCCTGGCACTGGCGTGGGATTGGCCATTGTCCGGAAAGGTCTCGAACGAATGGGCGGTCGCATCTCTCTCGAATCGGAAGTCGGCAAAGGCAGCGTCTTCACCCTTGAACTTCCCGTCGCCTGATCCCTTTCTTTTACTGTCTTCCCCTAAGTCACGCTCCCTTCCCCGCCCGATTTAATTTATCCCTCTCCTGAGTTACTAACAGGAGTGCCAAAAGCATTGTGCAACCGGCCAGAACCAACCGGTTTTTGGGCACAACATTATGACAACTCCTTTGAAGCTTTTATTGATCGACGATAACCCGGATGACCGTTCCCTGGTCATGCGTGAATTGAAAAAGGAGTTCCATTCCCTGCAGGTCAGGCAGATCATTGATGAATCCTCTCTCCTCGCCGCACTCGACGCAGCTGATTTCGATATCGTGATTACCGATTACCAGTTGCGTTTCAGCGATGGTCTGACCGTCCTAAAAAAGGTAAAGGCCCAATGCCCCGACATTCCCGTAATCATGTTCACTGGCACAGGCAGTGAAGAAGTGGCTGTTGAAGCCATGAAGGCAGGATTGGATGAATATGTCCTGAAATCACCCCGCCACTTCGCCCGCCTGCCCTCTGCCGTTCACATGGTGCTCAAGCTGAGCAGTCAAAAACGGGAATTGAAAGCTGCGGAAACCCGCTTCAGTTCCCTTTTCGAGACTGTTCCTGTGGGTTTGTTTCGCATGACTCCTGCCGGTCAATTCCTCGACGCCAATCCTGCCCTGGTCAAAATGCTCGGCGCAACCGACCGCTCGGCCTTGTTGAAAAGCTTTTTCCCTGAACGTTGCGTCGATCCTGAAGCACACATTCGCTGGCGTGAAACACTCGAGCGTGATGGCACAGTGGCCTACTATGAAACACCTTTAATTTCGCTGGATGGCCGGCAAATCTGGGTCGAGATCAATGCCCGGGCATTGCGGGACCCTGTCACCATGCAAATCGTCTATGAAGGCAGCATCGAGGATATCAGCGAACGCACCCGCGCCCAGCGGGAACGGGAGCGATTGATCCAGCAGCTTCAGCAAACCGCCAGCAGGGTTAGGACTTTGAGCGGGTTACTGCCGATCTGCTCCTCCTGCAAGAAAATCCGCGATGACAAAGGGTACTGGAACCAGATCGAGATTTACATCCAGGAACATTCACAGGCCAATTTTACACATAGTTTTTGCCCTGAGTGTGTCAGGAGGCTTTACCCTGAAATTTTTGATCCAGTTCGCACTGAGTGACTTGAGTTGGGAGGACTTGCGATACATATTCACCGGTGAACGCGCCAAACCAGAATCCACTTCGTATTCTCCTGGTCGAGGATGTCGAAGCCGATGCTGAACTGATCCGTTATGAGTTAAAAAAGGCCGAAATCCATTTCTCGGCCAAATGTGTGGACAGCAAGCGCGCCTTTCTCCGTGCTCTCCGTGAGGAAACTCCGGACCTGATCATTTCAGACTATTCACTCCCCCAGTTCAATGCCCTCGATGCCCTGCATCTTCTCAAATCGCACCGCGTCAGCGTTCCTTTCATCCTTGTGACCGGATCGCAATCAGAAGAGGTCGCAGCGGAATGCATCAAGGAAGGGGCGGACGATTACATCCTGAAATCAAGCCTTCGCCGATTGCCCAACGCCATTGTCGGTGCCCTCAAAACCCGACAGGCCGAACGGGAACGAGCTGAGGCGGAGGCCGCGTTGCGCCGCAGGGAGGAACAATTTCGTGCTCTCATCGAAAACAGCTCCGACATCATCACCATCCTGAACGAGGCGCGAGTCATTCAATATGTCAGTCCCTCCCTCGAACGGGCGCTCGGCTATACCCCCGAGCAGGTCATCGGCCGGAATGTCGAGGATCTCGTGCATCCAGCCGATCAGCAACTCGTCAATCGCGGCCTGGATTACCTCCGGGATCGTGTCATCGGTAAACCGCTCGAATACCGTTTCAGGCATGCCAACGGTTCCTGGCGGCATCTTGAAAGTATTGGGACCAACCTGCTGAAAACCCAGGGGGTCAGCGGCATCGTCGTGAATACCCGGGACATCACCGAACGGAAACGGGCTGAAGAACAGATTCGTGAACAGGCCGCGCTGCTCAATAAAGCGCGTGATGCCATCATGGTCATCGATCTCTCCGGGCGCTTTCTTTTCTGGAACCAAAGCGCTGAAAACCTTTACGGATGGAAAGCCGATGAGGTCTCTGAAAAAACCCACGATCAATTGCTTTTTGCGGACAAGGTTGAGCCAGTTGATTTGCGCGCCTCCACTCTTGCCCAGGAGGAATGGCATGGCGAATTGCATCAGGTCACAAGGGAGGGAAAAGCGATCCTTGTCGAAAGTCGATGGTCCCTGGTCAAGTCACACGATGCGCAGGCAAAATCATTCCTCATCATCAATACGGACATCACCGAGGAAAAAAAACTTCAGGCCCATTTCCTCCGCGCCCAAAGGATGGAAAGCATCGGCACTCTCGCAGGCGGCATCGCCCATGACCTGAATAACGTTCTCACGCCGATAATTATGTCCATTAAAATGCTCCGGGATGAACTGCCTCCCGGCACAGGACATGACATTCTCGATACTCTCGAAACCAGCGCTCATCGCGGTGCCAGCATCGTCCAGCAGGTTCTTTCCTTCGCCCGGGGAGTGGAAGGGGAAAAAGCGGTTTTCCAGTTGCGCCACCCGCTCAATGAAGTCCTGAAAATCGCCCGCGATACTTTTCCGCAGCATATCATGTTGCAAAGCCGCATTGACAAGGAGCTTTGGCCTGTCCTGGGAGATCCCACCCAGGTGCATCAAATCTTCATGAACCTCCTGGTCAACGCCAGGGATGCCATGCCGCATGGGGGCAGGCTTCAACTCGATGCTCAAAACACTTTCATTGACGAGAGTTATGCGCGCATGCAGCCGGATGCCAAAGCCGGGCCTTACGTGGTGATCACTGTCGCAGACACCGGGACCGGGATTCCACCTGGATTGCTGCCGAAAATTTTTGAACCGTTCTTCACCACCAAGGAAGTCGGCAAAGGAACCGGCCTGGGTCTTTCAACCGCCCTGGGCATTGTCAAATCCCACAATGGGTTCCTCACAGTTTACAGTGAAATGGGGAAGGGCACCTCGTTCAAAGTCCATTTTCCCGCGGCGGAAAGCAGTTGGGACAATACCCTCGTGCAGGAAAAAACGGAACTGCCGCGCGGCAGCAATGAACTTATCCTCGTGGTCGATGATGAAGAACCGATCCGTGAAATCATCAAGGTCACCCTTGAAGGAAATGGTTACCGCGTCATCACCGCCGGAGATGGGACCGAGGCGGTGGCCCTTTTTGCTGAAAAAAAATCGGAGATCAACCTGGTTATCGCCGATATTGCCATGCCTTACATGGATGGGCCCGCGACCATGCGGGCTTTGCGCAAGCTTGACCCCAAAGCCCGCTTCATGGCCGTCAGCGGCCTGATGGAAAATGACAAGCTCGCTGAAATCCGGGACCTTGGGCAGGTCGAGTTCCTTGGAAAACCGTTCACCACCGAGCAGATACTCATCAAGCTTCACCGCATCCTGCATCCAGCCTGAGCGCGTTCCTTGGTTTGACAGCGGTTCCGGTTCACAGAACTATTCTTTCGCCCGCTGATTTTCGGGCTGAACATCTTGGACCCGCTCTATTTCAAAGATTGCGCATTGCTGCCGTCCAGTGGGGATAACGCAGCCATTGCCACCCGCGACATTCCCGCCGGATCGACGCTTTTGCTTGATCGAAATGAAATGGCTGTTCCATTTACCGTGTTGGAGGGGCACCGATTTGCCGTGCGAACACTCAGGCAGGGTGAGCTGCTGCTTTCCTGGGGTTTGCCCTTCGGCAGGACCCTCCGTGAAATCCCGGCAGGTGAGTATTTGGCCAATTCCAAAATGCTCGGCGCGCTCACTCAACGGCAGCTATCCATTACGCTTCCTGCCAGGCCAAATTTCGAAGATTACAGGCTTCCTCTTTCAATTTCAGAGGAACAGTTTTCGCCATGTGAGCAGGTGCCTCTCCACGCAAATCGAGGAACTTTTCAAGGCTACCTTCGGGTCGGCAGAGGTGTCGGGACGCGGAATTATGTGCTGCTTCTTGGCACCAGCGGTCATACCGGGCCGTTCGTCACAACACTGGCAGCGCAGCTCCAGAATTTATTGCCTGGCTACCCTCAAGTGACAGGGATCGTTCCTGTGGCTCACACGGAGGGCGCAGGCCCGTTTCCTGGAAACAATCATTCCCTTGTTTTAAGAACGCTGGCGGGATTTGTCCTGAATCCGAACGTGGCAGCGGTCCTTGCGGTGGACCTTGGTGGTGAGCCGATCAACAACCGGGCCTTGCAGGCAGCCTTGGAAGCTCATCCACTTGGGAAGTACCGTCCGGAAATGCGATATTTTTCCCGCTCCGGTTCATTCGCCCAGGCCGCAGCGCAGGCATTGCCCCTGGTCAGGGAATTACTGGAGATCGCCAATGGCTGCACTCGCACAATTCAACCTTTGGCCGGATTGAAGGTGGGATTGCAGTGCGGCGGCTCCGATGCCTTTTCCGGAGTTTCAGGAAACCCGTTGCTCGGCTGGATGAGCCGTGAACTGGTCAGTCATGGAGGAAGCGCCAGCCTGGCGGAAACCGATGAGTTGATTGGGGCGGAAAGCTATGTGCTTGCCCGGGTCCGCAACGACGAAGTGGCGAAGGAGTTTTTAAGAAAGATCGACCGGTTTCAGGAAATCGCCGGGTGGCATGGGCACAGCGCCGAGGGAAATCCCTCGGGCGGGAATATGTTGCGCGGCCTTTACAATATCGCGATCAAATCGATCGGGGCAGCCATGAAAAAAGCCCCCGATGTGCGGATTGATTTTGTCACTGAATATGGGGAAGCGATGATCGATCCCGGATTTTATTTCATGGATAGCCCGGGCAATGATTTGGAAAGTATCGCGGGGCAGGTGGCGGCGGGTTGCAACATGATTCTTTTTGCGACCGGCAACGGTTCCATCACCAATTTTCCTTTCGTCCCGACGATCAAGGTCATGACCACGACCCGCCGTTTTCAATTGCTGTCGCGGGACATGGATTTCAATGCGGGACGTTACCAGGATGGTGAATCGTTCGAGAAGCTGGGTTTGGAAGCTTTCAATTACATGGTGGATGTGGCTGGCGGAAAACTGAGTGTGGGTGAAAAGGCAAAGCATTCACAGGTACAAATCTGGCGGGAATGGAGGCAGCGTGGTCAACCTGCTCAACTCAATTTGACGGAGCCGGATGGGAAACCGATTCCAATTAAGGGAAACGAGGAATTGGATTTAAGGAGGTTGATCAATGCTCGATCAGCTTCGCTGGGGTTGATTGTTCCCACGAGCTTGTGCTCCGGGCAAATCGCCGGGCGGATCGCTTCCCGGCTGAACCAGTTTGCGGGTGGAGAGGTTTCCCGATTTATTACAGTCCCGCACACGGAGGGTTGCGGGGTTTCAGGGGGGCATTCTGAGACGCTTCTGTTGAGGATTCTCACTGGCGTCCTGACGCATCCCTATATCCGGCGCGGGCTGTTGCTTGAGCACGGGTGTGAGAAAACGCACAATGATGCACTGCGAAACTTTCTGACGGCGGAAAGGATCGATCCCAGCAGATATGGTTTTGCGAGTATCCAGCTTGATGGAGGGATTGAGCGGGTGGAGGAGAAGGTGGTTTCATGGTTTGCAGGGAACCATCCGGACGGAACGGGGGAAGTTGCTGTTCCGCTCCGGATTGCCGTTTATTCCCAAAGGCGGTTGAGTGGAGATTCGCAATCGTTGATGGCGCTGATTCATTCAGTGATGCGGTCGGGCGGGAGTGTGATTGTTCCGCAGCATCCAACGGTTTTTCTGCATTCCCTTGAAAGGTTGTTCAGCGTTCCGCTCCAGCCGACACTTCCATTTGCCGGGCAAATTCGTGAGGAAGGTTTGCATGTGATGGAGTGTCCCACAGAAACCTCCGCAGAAATTCTGACCGGCCTGGCGGCAGCAGGCGCGCAAATCATCGTCACGCTGGAAGGGGAAAACGTGTTAACCACTCCGATTGTGCCGGTGATTCCAGTGGGTGAATCCGGGAGTGGGCAAGATTGGGTTGTGCGGGCAGGGGAGGAATTGCGCCGGTTTCTGGCAGCGACGAGCAATGCGCCGGAGATGCAATTCCAGGTCACCCGAGGGTTGACCGGTTTTTCCCTTTGAGGCAGGAAGCCATTGATAAATGTCCAGGCAGCGCCCTGCCGGGATTTTGGCCGAGTGCTGCGTTGCTCCTCGCATCCCGATAAAGTCCGTAGCAATTCGCCAGTTGTCCATTCAAGGGGTGCCTTCTCGGCTCTGGCTGAACCGTTTTCTTTTGCATAGGATATTGGATATGCGGACTGCATTTAAAGAATGGGCTGTGGTGGTGGATGCCCTGGAGCGTGGGGAGCAGATCCTGATTTTTCGGAAGGGGGGAATTCATGAGGGAAAGGGTGGATTCAAACCGGAGCATTCGCAGTTCCTCTTTTTTCCAACCCGCTTCCATCAACAGCGTGAATCGGTGCTGCCCGAAGCCCAGGAACGGTTTGACAGGATCAGTCCCTTGTTTCACGACCAGCAGTTGAGCATCCATTCCTGGGCGGAAGTCGCTGATGCGATCCAGATCCGGGATTTGCAAATGGCCAAAAGGCTGGGCAATCAACATATCTGGCGTGAAGAAGTCATTGGGCAACGATTTGAGTGGGGGCGTGAACAGAGCATTCATTGCCTGCTGCTGCGTGTTCACAAGCTGCCGCGAGGTGTGGTGATCCCGATGTTACCGGAGTATGGCGGTTGCAAGTCCTGGATCGAACTGGCTGAGCCGATTGAAACTGAGGGTTCATCTGCGGTGATCCCGGATGGAGAATTTTCAAGGAGACTGGATGAGATTCGCTCGATCCTGAAAAACTGATATGGCAGTGAGACGCATCCAGAACAGGAACCTTCCACCGATCATCCTCGCGAGTGTTTCGCCGCGCCGCTCGGAGTTGTTGAGTGAACTGGGCATTCCATTCGAGGTGGTGCCGAGTGATGCGATTGAGGCGCATCATGAAGCATTGACCGCGCGGGAGATTTGCCAATTGAACGCCTATCGCAAGGCGAGAGCGGTGGCGATACGGCATCCGAACCACCTGGTGATTGGGGCTGATACATTGGTGTATCATGGCACGCGATTGTATGGGAAACCGGCAGATTCGGCAGATGCCCGGCGCATGCTTGCAGAGCTGCAAAGCACGACGCATGAAGTCGTCACTGGCGTTTGCCTGATGCATGTTCATGAGCAACGGGAGAAAATTTTCTTTGATACGACGCGTGTCACTTTCAAGCCATTGTCTGAAGAGGAGATCGACCGGTATCTGGCCACGGTGACCACCCTTGATAAAGCTGGCGGATATGCCATCCAGGAAAAGGGGGATGACCTTGTTTTAAAGATCGATGGGTCCTACAGCAACGTGGTGGGGCTGCCTGTGGAACTTCTCTCCATTGAATTGCAGAACTGGTGATTGGCCGTGTTTGCGTCAGCCAGTGCTGCAACTTGTCCGCCCGGTGCGTTTGCATGTTTTAAGGTGCGGGGCAGTAGCGGACTTTTCCGTTTTCGAATCGGAGTCCGAGGAGCAGGGCTTTCTCATGAATTTCCTTTCTGAGGAGTGCGATGGATTCCTTGGTGGCGGCCGCAGTCGATTGGGTTGGGGCAGTGGGTTTTGCGACTGTTTTGATTTCAGGAGAGGGATTCGAGATTTTGGAATCCGCTGTTACAGTCGATTGGGTTGGGGTGGTTGGTTCTTGCCGCAGCCCATTGAGGTGAGGGTGTGGTGTTTT